>JADGAN010000001.1 GCA_015231955.1 Oligoflexia bacterium
AATTTCGCTTTCGCGTTATTTCGTCGAATTTATCATTTATTGTCTTTTATTTGATTCGACGGGACCTTTCTTTTCTTTACACCCAACTTTGAATTGCTTCTCTGTTGAGCATACTTTTTATCTTTATTTAATTGTAAAAGAACATTAGCTTCTTAAGCTTAGCTCATAAGATCTGGTGGAGATGACAGGAGTCGAACCTGCGACCCTCTGAATGCAAATCAGATGCTCTCCCAGCTGAGCTACACCCCCAAGAGTTTTCCCAAGAGCCTTTCGCATGAAATATGCTTGAGTGGTGAGAATCTATGATATCAATTTTTTATTGTCAACATTGTTTTCAGAAAGATTTATTTTTTTTTTACTTTTCCAGAGACTCAATGTGGCATTAAATTTTCTTCACCCACACAAAAACTCGAGACATTTGATCGGGTATAAGGGTTGAGCTACTCCTGGTAACATAGACAACCCCATAATTAGAATACCCACCCTCTTCAATAAAATCTTTGGCCAAGTTTTGCTTGATTAACAAATTGTAATAAACACCACCAGAAGGACCAGTCAGCTCAAACTCTGCCTCATTATTCATCACATCCGCCCCATATTTTTTAAGAAGATAACTCATTTCGCTTTTTATTTTTGCAGGGTCATCTGTTTTGATAATGATTCGATAGACACGTTTTTTTCCAAATGCCTCATCTCTATAAACCCTTACTGGTAATTTTTGCTCTCCACTGGCCGCAGCCACTTGTCCAAAATCCTCTTGCATAGAGAATAAATCAGTCTCCGCTTCAAACCTCTCTTCATCAATGACAATGGAGGAGATTGACTTTCTCATACTCAACTCTTCAATTTCTTGGAATTTCCCCCTACTATTACCTTTATTTCCAGCGCTGCTCGTCTTAAAAATAAGCGATTGATCCATCCATAAAAAATCGGGAATAAAAATACTAAATTTTTTTGACAAATAGTTATTGTACCAAAAATGTCCTAACTTTATTAACAACAACATAGACACCGTAACCACTAGCAATACCAATAGTTCTTTTGTTAATCTAAAGAAGAATGTTGTATTAAATTTATTGCTAGCAGAAAAAAATCTTCTTCCTCCACGGTAACACCTACCTCCTTCAATCAACTCTATAGCGTCTTTCCAATCAAAGCACTTACTGATCTCTAGAGAATTGATAATATCCTCATTGCTGATCCTAATTTTTTTATTAATCCTCAATTCTGACACAATCTTTAAAAAACTTATTTCTGGGGATTTAGAATTCAAAAAATCTAGATGAAATAAATTATTAAAATAGTTCTCGTGTCCTAAAATATTTTCGCAAAAAAAGTTTCTTAAGATATGAGCAATTTCTGCAGTTCTTAATAAAAATATTTCCGATAACAACACAATAGAAAAATCGTTCGCTACAAACAAATACACAATATGCTTGTCTCTTAGCCAACAAAACCAAGAGCGCAATGGTCCTGGTTGCAAACCAGACAATACGACACCATACAATTCTCGCAATTGAATACAAGACTCTATCCCAATAAACAATTTTTCCCAAAAGAAATCAAATGTTTCTCTTTTTGAGACGTCTGTAAGCGATGAATCAGCATCTAGACCCAACCAGATTTTAAATTTTTCAAAATCCTCTCTCTCCACTGCTCTATTTTTTTCTCCCAAACTTTCCATTGCTCGCAATTACTCCAAAGCGATATTAAATTTGTTTAGTATTATCAAGCACTACACCTAATTGCCCACTTGCATTGCAAAACACACCTTATATCATATTCATATATAATATACTCTACTAATAATATCTCTTTGTAACATGAACTGCACTATTAACTTTAAGGTATTCACTACAAAACCACTAATATAAATGGGGATTGTCTATGGCTGAAATTTCATCAACAACAGCACAGTCGAGAAAAAACAACCATGAAATGCAAGTCAGACAACACTCAACAGAGATGAAATCAATGGAAACCGAACACCAAAATCGGTTTCGTCAAACTGTAAATAAAAACGAAGAACTTCTAAAAAGCACGCAAAAAAATTATGACGTCAAAGTCAGCATGCTAAAGGACGATTTCTCTCGAAAAGTCGAAGATCTGCAAAAAAAACAAGAAGAGCGATTGAAGTTAGAGCAGCTTAGACTCGACTCAGAAATTACTGACCTCCAACAGGCACACAATGAAAAGAAAAATGAATTAAAAATCAATCATGATTCTGAAATCTCAAAAATGTTGGAATCACATAATGACACCATTCAAAATGCCAAGAGAAAGTTTCAAAGTGAATTCTCTAAATATAAATAATAATCCTACTTTCCAGGAGTTTGTATCCAAATGAAAGCAGCCGATAACACTAATACAGCATCCATCACGACAACAGGTCATCTCAACGGAAAAAAACAAGTAGTCGATCTCCTTCGAATACTGTCTCCAACAGAAAAAAAACGCATACTCAGAGGAATTAAACAAAAAAACCCTCAACTAGCGCAAGATCTCATTAGTGAAGGAGTTGATATCGAGGTCATTTCAGAGTTATCACAGGAACAACTTTATCGCCTAATACATCATCTTTCCCCTGAAATTTTAGGATTAGCGCTAAAAACTGTTTCAAAAAAACTACAACAAAATATTTTGCGTCTATGCGAACGAAGTTATGCAGAAGTTGCATTTTCAATCATGACAAATGCTTATGATCACGATGAAACGAAAATGCAGCAAGCTCAAGAAAAAGTGCTCGAAACAGCACTCGGACTCTTTGGCAACTCTTTTACTAAAATGCCACTTTAATCTTTTCATTTTGGCCAATGATAATGTATTAATCAAATTTATGTTACCCGTATCAAACATTATTAGGAAGTAAAGGATAAAAGCATGTCTTACGATTTTAAACATTCTGAGAAAAAATGGCAAAACAAGTGGGCAGAATCTCAATTATCTCATTTTGATGTCAATAAAGTAAACTCTTCAGAAGATAAATATTACATTTTAACTATGTTCCCTTATCCTTCTGGAGATCAGTTACATATGGGTCACTGGTACCAATACGCTCCAGTGGACAGCTGGGCGCGATTCCAGCAAATGAAAGGAAAAAAAGTTTTTCAACCAATGGGTTTTGATGCCTTTGGCTTACCAGCCGAGAATTATGCTATAAAACAAGGTGGACACCCCGACACTTATACCGACCGTAATGTGACTAAAATGATTCAACAATACAAAGAAATGGGTGTTAGCTACGACTGGAATTTTCAAATTAACACCTCTAAGCCAGAATACTATAAATGGACTCAATGGCTCTTTTTACAACTCTATAAATCTGGTCTTGCATATCAGCGGCACGCTCCTGTCAATTGGTGTCCTCAATGTCAAACGGTTCTTGCTAATGAACAAGTGCATGGAGGAGGCTGCGAGCGTTGTGATACAACGGTCATTCAGAAAGATTTAAAACAATGGTTTTTTTCTATCACCAAATATGCCGACAAGCTCCTCAGTAATATCGATAGTCTTGATTGGCCTCACAAGACTAAAATGATGCAAAAAAATTGGATCGGCAAAAGTGAGGGCGCTAATATTGAATTTGCTATCGACGGACAGCAAGATAAAATCACCGTATTCACAACTAGGCCTGACACTATTTATGGTGTAACCTATGTAGTTTTTGCACCAGAACACCATCTCGTCCCCCAAATCACCAGACCAGAATACAAAGGAGCTGTTGAACAATATATTAAAAAAACATTAGAAATCACCGAGCTTGATCGCATCTCTGACCAAAAAGAAAAGAGTGGTGTTTTTACTGGATCATATGCCATTAATCCCATGACTAACGAAAAAATCCCAATATGGATTAGCGATTACGTCCTTTGTACTTATGGCACAGGGATTGTCATGGCCGTGCCCGCTCATGACCAACGCGATTACGAATTTGCAAAAAAATTTAATTTAAACATTAAGCACGTAATTCACCCACAAGAACAGCAACACGATTTTAATGACTGTGCTTATACAGAAGCAGGTGTGGCAATTAACTCCGGCCCCTACAGTGGTATGAACTCCGAAGAGATGATAAAAAAACTTAGTGATGATCTTAAGGCTAAAGGCATTGGAGGCCCAACAGTCAATTTTCGCCTGCGTGATTGGCTGATTTCAAGGCAACGCTATTGGGGAACTCCGATCCCTATAATCTATTGTCCTAAATGCGGCACTGTGCCTATTCCAGAGAAAGATTTGCCTGTGAAACTTCCCTTTGATGTCGATTTTCGTCCTTCAGGAGAATCACCACTCAAACGATGCAATGAATTCCTACACACCAAATGCCCAACTTGTGGAGCGGCGGCCAAGCGTGAAGTAGACACTATGGATACCTTTGTTTGCTCCTCTTGGTATTTTTTGCGTTTTCCAAATGCCAACAACTCCAGTGAAGCATTTAGCAGCAAGATCACTAATAAGATGCTCCCTGTAGACAAATACATTGGTGGGCCAGAGCATGCCTGCATGCACCTCCTCTATGCCAGATTTATTAATATGGTATTAAAAGACCTCGGATATATCGATTTTGAGGAACCCTTTCCAAGTCTAGTTCACCAAGGTCTTGTACTTGGTAATGATGGACAAAAAATGTCCAAGTCCAAAGGTAATGCAGTTTCACCCGACACCTATGTTGACCAATATGGATCAGATACACTTCGCCTCTACCTGATGTTTGGCTTTAACTATATTGACGGCGGCCCATGGGATGATGGAGGGGTTAAAGCAATCTGTCGTTTTGTTAATAAAACCGACAATTTTTTTGAAGAAAATACTGAGCTGCTCAAGCAAAAATTCGAAAGCTATTCTTATCTTCTGCCAGAGAACAGAAACAAGCTTGATTCCAAAGATAAAAGCCTCCTTTATGTCTTTAATAACTCTATCAAGAGGGCAGAGTTCGATACAGAACGTTTCCAATTTAATACTGCCATTGCTAGATACATGGAACTTGCTAACGAACTATCAAACTACCTTGCTGCTCCACGATCTGAACATGCCAATGAGATCATCCATCACGTTCTAAGCAATTTCATAATTCTCCTGGCCCCCTTTGCTCCTCACTTTGCTGAAGAGTGGTGGGAAAAAATCGGAAATAATAAATCGGTTTTTACTCAAAGTTGGCCAAACTATAATGAGTCGCTGATGGTTTTGGACGAAATCTCTATGGCGGTCATGATTAACGGCAAACTCCGCGACCAAATCACCGTTGCTGCTGAGGCCGATGAAAACACCATTCTCTCCATTGCCAAAACCAATAAGAAAGTGGAATCAGCGATCACCGGAAAAACTATCGTCAAGCACATCTTCGTTCCCAAAAAACTTATTAACCTCATCATCAAATAAAGTTTCATCCCATTGAACTTTATTATCATTGATGCTATAAAATAAGTAAAATGATCGGGATGTAGCGCAGCCTGGTTGAGCGTGCTTCGTTCGGGACGAAGAGGTCGCTAGTTCAAATCTAGTCATCCCGACCATTTACATATGCCCCTCTGTTACCATTGCTTTTCAATCGAAGTTACGCTTTGTTCGCACGACTTGTTCTATCCATACATTTCTTACTGCTCAAGTGGGATCATCTCTTGAATGAATTTTTTCTTGGCAAGACCGGTAGCGGTTTTTATGGAAGAGTAGGTGCGTTTGGAGGTGGTACTGTTATCAAGCTCGTATTCTTTGCTAACAATAATAAGTTTATCTGCGTAAGTCGCAATTTGAGGTAGGTGGGTAATTGCCAGGACTTGCGAGGATTTAGCCACATTGGCAAGAGCACTGCCTACGCTTAGAGCAGTAGTGCCGCCAACACCAGCATCGATTTCGTCAAAGAGGAAGATGGAGATAAGCTCTTTGCCGACCATCAGTTGCCTACAGGCAAGGAGGATACGCGAAAGTTCTCCGCCAGAAACGATATCGCGCAAAAGATGAAGCCCTTCGCCAGGATTGGTTTCTACCATGAATTTGAGAGAAGAGATGCCATTATCAGAAAGATCTGTTTCTTGGAAAAATTGAAGGGAGATGGTGGCATCATTTAGTTTTAAATCACGAATGAGAGTGGTGAGTTTTTTTTCGATTGTGATTGCAATCTGCAGGCGCTTAGAGTGCATTTGCTGCGCAAGATTGAAGCACTCATTTTTGCTGGCGAAGATCTCTTGGTTTTTAAGGTCAATACTGGAACGTAAATTTTGAAGACCGAGAAGCTCTTGCTCGAATTGCTGCTTTTGGTTTAAAATTGATTCTACCGATTGCCCATATTTGATTTTAAGTTTTTGATATTGATCTAGGCGAGTGGATATCTCTTCTAATTCACTTTCATGTTGGTCTTCAGTTAGATTTTGTGAAAGAAGAAAAGAGATATCATTTAATTTGACTGATGCCTCTTGAAGATATTGAAAGATGAACTCAAGGTTTTTTTCTCTCTGGAGAAGTTTGTTCATTTTGTTAATTTGCGGGAGAATTCCTCCATGATCAGAAAGATGGGCCAACAGTGTTTTAAAAAGTTCACGTTGGCCGCGGCCCTCCAGGATAACCTTTTTTCGTTCCTTAAGGGATTCTTCCTCTCCGATGATCGGAGAGGATTTAGAGATTTCATTTAATCGAAAGTTTAAGTAGTCAGCACGAGTAGTGCTCTCTTGTTCACGGGCAAGGAGCTGCTGAAGTTCTGTGGTGTTTTTTTTGAACTCAAAAAAATTTTTAGCATAATTTTGTTTGAGCAGGCCTAAACTTGGGTCAAAGAGATCAAGCATGTTGAGCTGGTAATCCATGTTTAAGAGTTTTTGATTTTCAAATTGCCCAACCCAATCGATAAATTTTTTAGAAAAATCTACAAAGAGACTTAAAGAGCATGGATTAAAGTTGAAATAGGATTTAGCGCTGCCTGATTTATAAATAATTCGCTTGAGAGAAAATTCATGTCCATCAAAAGGATGGCCTTTATCGGAAAAGAATTTTTTTACATGTTCGTCCTCACAGGTAAAGGTGGCCTCTAACATGGTAAAGTCGGAACTTTTGCGGATATAGCGTTTTTCGCATTTATGCCCTAATACTGTTAGCAGCGCTAGCAAAATGAGACTTTTTCCAGAGCCAGTTTCACCAATAATGGCGTTTAGGCCTTCGGAAAAATCAATCTCTTGTTGTTTAAAGGTAACCCAGTTTTGAAGTATTAATGATTTTAAGTAGAGCATGACTTGAAACTAGCATTAGAGTAATGGCGATTCAACTCTAACGACCATGGAAAAATTTTTCTTTTAGCGTCGCATAATAAGTACGCCGAGGGTTTTTGATAAGATTGATGATTTTGTTTTTTTCTTTAGCAATGGAGATAATATCGAAATCTTCAATACTTACAGTGCTCTGTCCATCGAGAGTCAACACCACCCCATCGGATTGGCCAAGAGGGCGCACCGAGAGCTTTTTGTGGTCAGAGATCACCAGGGGACGATGGGTAAGTTTATGGGGACATATGGGTGTAAGAATAATCGCCTTGACGCTTGGGTGCATAATGGGACCACCAGCAGCTAGCGAGTAAGCTGTAGAACCTAGAGGAGAGCTGATAATCAATCCATCGCCTATAATGTTATAAATGTGCTCCCCGTCACTCTCTAGGGAGAGAGAGAGCATCTTGGAAACGTTATTTCTGGCAAAGACTGCATCATTTACAAAATACTCCAGGAATTTGACTCGCTCATTGTTGACGATTTTTACTTTATAGAGGTTTGCACGAATGATTTCGTAATGACCTTCAAAGCACTCCTCCAGCTCATTAAAGAGTCCTTCCGTGGTAAATTCGGTGATGAAACCAAGGTGGCCTAAGTTGACTCCAAAGACGGGAGGAGAGTTGCGCTTGATATTTCTAGCAACACTAATGAGAGTTCCATCTCCTCCAAGCGAGATAATGAGATCAGATTTGATATACTTTTCGGATTCGGAAATAAAAGAGATGGAATCCGTATTACCATGGTAGTAGGACAAAATTTTTTTTAGCCGTTCCTTCTCTTTGGCCAGAAACTGTATTGTCCGTTTTTTATCTTTAAGCCATGTGATAAGTTGAGGAAGGATGTTGTTGATATCGCCAAAATCTTTTGGTCTTAGGATGATAGTGACTCGCTTGTACTTCGTTTTTTTTTTTTTCATGATTGATCCTCTTTAAAAGCGAATCTCCTTCAACTTTGGAACCAAGTCAAGACGCCAGTTCTGTAAAATCTTATTTATTTCATACTCAAGAAGATCTGAGAGTAAAAGCAAGTCGTTATTTTTATAAGCCTCCAACAATGATCTGAATGCCGCAAGCAATTCCGATTCAATTTTCTTGAATAGTATTTTCTTATCTTCGTCAATATTACTAAAGGTACACATTTTTTGAACCACACACATGCTTTCAGTAAAAATATCAAAAAATTCTATGATTTCAAGAAAAGCGCTACGATCAAGAGTATGCTCTCCTGTGCGAATAGTTCCTGAAAAACCAATGATTTTTTCCTCTACAACCTGTAGGTGTATCTCACATGAAGATAAAATTCTATCCAGCAATACCTCTTTATTACCAACATCGAAATTTATCTTTTTAAAATTTACAATTTTTTGATTGTAAAAATTTTCTCTATTGCCATCGCTACCATCGTCAACTTGAATCCCCAAGACCGTTTCATTAATCTTTAAAAAATTCCCCAAAACATACTGCAATAAATCTTGAACAGTTATCTCTTGGTCAAAAATTTTATTAATCACCACTGCATTGAGAGTTATTTGAGTCAAGACTCCCTCCAATATTACTACAATTCTGTTATGTGTGGACTCTTCCCTGAAATATTTATCTCTGAATCAAACACGTTTTGTTTGCTTCTATAATCTTCAATGGTTTTCAAAATAAACTCATTTAAAATATTTAACGTGCAATTTGCTTCTTTGAAATTCAACAAAGAATTGCTTGCCAACTGAATCATATTTTTCCCAGGAAGGTTAGTCCTATTAACATAGTAGTAGTCAACAATAGGAGATAGCAATGAAAATTTCTCTTTAAGCCCAAGCGACATACCATCGATTTCTGAAATTTTCCCTATATAGCTCTTAATTTTGTCCAACTGTGGCCGCTTATTGGAACACTCATCCAGCACAAATTGAGAGTATTGCTCTCCAAAAACATTGAGTTCAAAAATATATTTAATACCCTCTAAATAATTTTGAATTTCTGTCGCCACCAACGATGATATTGGCGGAATAGAAAAATTGATCTCTTTATCCTCCAATACAAAACTCCAAATAATATGATAGTATAATCGGAAGAGCATAGGGGCATCTGCATCAATGATATTAAGAGGATCTAAGAAAAGTTTATTATTTTTATCAAGACCAGATTTATATAAAATAATACTTGCAATATCCACACTGGCAGCTCGATCAAGAAAGCTATCAATAGCATTATATGTAACACACTTATCAATAATTCTTTCAAAAAAGCTAGAGACAAATGAGGCAACCAACCATGCTGAAATTGTTTTATGACAATACAGACCATTGCATAAGGTATCTGGATAGCAAGGATAGCATGCAACCTTTGGAGCAATAACAAAGTTTTCATTGCCATAGGGGGCAGTCTCGTGTGAGCGCACAGATCCGAGTGAAATAGTTACACAAGGAATATTTGCAATTGCTGCCAAATGACCACACATTGAATCGTGTCCCATGAACATTGAAGAACAGCGCATGACTTCATACAATTGTTCTAATGAAGTTTGTCCTATTTTATTGGTTACTTTTCCAAAACAATTTTGAATCAAATCATCTGAAAAAAGTTTCTCGCCTTCTATTGTATCCGATTTAGCACCAACTACGATAATCTCTATATTAGGTATATTACTGAGCAAATAGTTAATGATATAGGCCCACTTCGATACTTCCCAGCGTTTTTTATCAATAGAGGCAAAGGGATGAACAACAACGCTTGTTGTGTTCTGACTGATCCGAAGGGGTTCGCTTGGCAAAATTGTCATGGTGACCTCCTGCCTAAGCTTGAGAGACTCTAAAACACTAATAAAAATATCTACTAAATTAAAAGGGTTCCAACACCCTCTCATAACAACTGAATAAACATACTGACACCAGGGGTCACTGATGGATAAATTATCATCTTTATCCCTACTAAGCCCCAATTTCTGTGAAGCCTTAATGAGTGAACACAAATAGGATGATGTTTTAGAAAAAGATAGATTTACACATTTATCAATTTCATATTGATTAATCGAGGAAATAAAATCACTTACATATTGCTTCAGCAAAGCTTTCTCTGATGTGCGATTAAGATTATTTTTAAAATCGAGATAAATAATATGCTTGCAATATTTTTTTAATAAGAATTCAAGAGGCCCTGCAAACTCCTTTCTTCCAATAAATAAAATACTCAAGGTTGTCGGCCCTTTAAAAAACAGTTGCAGCGCTCTGATCGTCTGTAGAACATCCCCTATCCTAGATATTTGCACAATACAAAGATCTATTTTTTGGATTATTGAGGATTTTTCATTCATTTATTACCCTCGTTACTTTCCTCTTCTACCAAATTAAGAAGAAGCATTAATTCAAAATATTGATCCATCTCACCAGAAACAGTAGTGCGAGCATTATTTTTCTTATTTTTTTTTAGTTCCTTCAACTCAAAAAGAATTTCATCTATAAGCTTATTCATGCTCATAAGGAAACCTCGTTTCTTTTTTTGTATTCAGAATAGGACAACTCGGTTAATGACGAAACTAGAATTTGCAATTTTTGTTTATACTCATGCAAAATCACATCAACACCCTTGATATTTTCACCTAAAGATCTATCGTTAGGAATAGATTCTAATTGCAATTTTAAGATGTGATGTAACGAGGATAAAAGTTTACTACTTTTGCCACCATCTAAAAGCATCTGCAAATTGCTTACAAACAAATTATTTTTGCCTTTACCTATATTACGTAAAGATTTGATTGTCTCGATCAACAAATTTGCCAAATACATTAAAAGTTCTTTTTCACTATCTACCCAACTATGAATTTCTCTTTTGTCGAATTCCCTGGTAATATGCTCCATGATTGCATTATTAGAAACACCATCAATAATCTTGATCAGAAAATAACGTGTGAACATTTTTGAAATTTCATTATGAATATTGATCTCTCCTGCAATTGGGCGATACCAGATCCCTGTTGCATCCACCTCTGTCCTATAGACAGCAACATCAGCACTAACTTTAGTCTGTTCACTTAATTGGATTTCATGTGCGATATCATAAATTGCAAATAAAACATCTTCCGCGACAACTACACCACTAGCTACAATATCTCCTGCACATTTTTCCACTATCGGAGCAATCATGATGCTACCACTATTAACACCACCATTGTCATAGACGTTATTAGCATCATCACTGATCATTACTACAGGAACATTTAAAATATCTGCCATTTTCACGGCCAAGACATCGCCTGTTACTAAAATCTCCACATTGATCAATACTGAGGACACGTTCAATAGATTAGCGCATATAGTCAGCAGTGGGTAATTACATTGTTTATTCAAATAATTCACAAAATCTTTTTCATCATCACTACCACTTATTAACAAAATAGGATGAAATAGTTCATTGTTGATTAATTTCTTTAACAATTCACAAACACTTTTTTTAGAAAACACATCATTTTCTTCTGTGAATTTATTCAAATCCACAGCAACTAGTTTCGAGTTTCTTTTATCTCTTCTAATGCTTTGACGATAGGCTACTAGCTGCTCACAGGCATTTTTATTACTCTCTAAATCCAAGTTTATTTTAAGATCTTCGCCAACACAAAATTCCATGGCTGCAATTTTGTGTTGTAACTCTATTAAATTAAAGACAGAGGGAGCTATCTCTTCATCCTTTAATGTTGACAGCATACCCCATGAACAGGAATACGCAGGAATCATTGAGCTATTCAAGTAATAACTTCCTGCAATTTTTTTTGCATTAAGCGAAGAGGCAACTAATTGTCCGCAAATATCTTTATTAGCAACATAGACAAGATCCCATGCTATTTCTCTAACTTCTTTAATTACACCAAACCAATAATTAACTGCAAATACATTGGATATACTTTGAACCCTGTGAATTTTAGAAATTCGCTTCCTGTCCACTTGAAATATTCTGTTCAATCCTTTAACTTTCTTTACAAGTGAAGCATGCTCCTTCAGTGTGAGCACACAAATATTAGCTTGTGGCAGCTTCCCCCTTGTTGAGCATACAAGATGAGTTATATCTAACAAATCTTGAACTGTATTCATGCATACAAACAAAACATTTTCCATAATTTTGTTCCTTAACTCTCATGTTCTTCTTAAAAGATCGTATGCCTGTAACAAAAAATCGTAATCTTTATTCAAAATCCTTGATCCAAGATCTTTTTTCAAACTATCAACGATATCTTCTAATGTCTGCTCCTGCTCGAATGCCGTCTCCAGATACTCTCTCAATTTCTCATCATCAATCAAAGAAATGAACTCACTGATTTTATCTGCTGTTTTATAATTCAAAACTTCTTTAAAATACCCTCTATATATTGAATAGGATGGTGGATGAATTATAATCTTAGGGCCACTTAATAAAAAGTTAACAAAAGATAAATTCCCAAAAAGCAATGAAGGATCTTGATTGAAATAAACTGTAAAATTACAATTTTTAATCGGGTTATAAATCTGACAATCTTCAATCATTCTTAGGTTTGGTTCAATTGCTACGATTTGATATTCATGCATCCCAATTTCCACCCAATAACGAATGATTTCTTGAACATGGAAACCCATGCCTAGTCCTAAAATCAAAACCTTATTGCATTTACTCAAAACAGAATAATGCCTTTTAATTAAATCACTCGCCTCTCTTTGAGGATCATACGTAGAGTGCAATGATATATTATTAATCACTGGAATTTTAAATCTATCATCTTTTGATTTTTTCAACTCATAACTATTAATCGCAATAAAATCTCCCATCATTTCCTCTACGATAAAAATAAAAACAACCTAATATTATTATTTAATTTCCTCATGAGTTATAATTTTTGTCAATAAAACTAGGGTTTATTCATTGGCAAGAATGAACTATTTTACATTAGTAATATATCCGCTAATTGTTTTCTGGTTCCGCTTGATGGTCATAAGATGGGAAAAAATTTCATTTTTAGATTTTTTGATTCTGTCAATTAATCCGTCATTAAGCGAGATGACATCTTGTAATTTATCTGACTGTTCTGTGTTTTTTTTGCTTTCATTCAAAATATTAATTAATCTTTGCCTATTATCAATTTCATTTAAAAGAGATTCCATTTCATCTTCTTGAAAATGTTTTTGAATTAACTGAGTACTTGAATATATTTTATCAATGATATTTCCTAAATTTCCACTTTTCATTAGACATCAGCGCCTTTGCTCTATTTCTTAAGCGATTTTATGGCCTGAGACCATGCCGAATAAAGTGTATTCATAATAGTCAAGCAATCTTCTAGCGACTCTTTTTGTACGTTAATATTGGCCTGTGTGCTGGCAAATATTAAATAGTCATACAATCGAGATAGCTCAGAGGCTATCTCTTTATTGACAGAAAAATCTAAACTATTGTTTAGTTCAATTACAATATCCTGAAATTTCCCTATATATTCACCTTTTTTTCCAATGTTTTTTTCTTCAATTGCTTTCATTGCAATCTTGCAATTTTTAATGGCCGCTTCATAGAGCATTAAAAGAATTTGCTCCTTGCTAGCAGTATTAACTGATACTCGTTTATAAGTATTTACTCCACTCTCCATATATTGATCCTACCTCCATCTAATAGTTATTGTGATTCTCCTAATTTAGGAACAACATCAGGGGCCCCTTGCATAGATGCAAGGCCTGCGCCCTGCGCTTTTAACCTAGAAATTGTCTCTTCTAATCTTGCAAATTTATCTTTAAGCATACTCTCTTTCTTAGAAATTATTCTTTCTCGATTCTCAATCTGCCGATCAATTTGATCCATGGTTGTACGAATACCTTGTTTCCTATTGGTTAAGATCCCCTCTGGCTTTTTCACCACCATCGAAGTGAGGTTTTCAAGTTTATTGACAAAACCTGATTCCTTCCCATCAGTTTCTGAATTCCAAAAACCGACCAACATTTGAAATACTTGTTTGAAATCTTTTGATAGGAATGCTCCAAATTTTTTATCATCAAATGCCAATAGTCCATTTCTTTGAAAAGAAATTCCTAAATCACCGATTCTTCTACTTTCAAACCAAGATCCTCCTTCATCGTCTTCACCAACTACTGTTAAGGGTTCAAACATTAATGAGCGAATTCTTGATTCAACAGTTTGCAAAGTCACATCACCACCAAGTGTTCTAGTAGTGTCAGATTTGGCATCAAGTTGATTTTGCGTATTAATAAATTGCAAAATTTTGTTAATTTTTTCCACCATGGCGGATACTTTACCAACAATTGCTTCTCGATCTTCGCTGATCTTGATGGAAAATTCATCACCAGGCCTTGCCTTCTTTAGATCAATGGTTAGACCTGAGATTAGATCACTTGTCGTATTATTAGGAACCTCTACTTGAAAGCCATCCAATTTCACTATGGCATCATGGGCCTCTCTCTCCTCATCGATCTCCAAGTCATCCTCTCCATCCACAAAATAAAAATAGGGAAAGTCTGCCACATAATCATCACCAGTTCTATTTAAGGCGATTAAAAGTCGCCAAGGATTCTCATCACCACTTCCATCATTAACCACTGTGGCCCTCATTCCACAGAGTGGATCACGGTTAATCAACTTTGCTACCCCTCGAAGCGAAGCGTTGTCGGAATCAACATAGATATCTTTGGTTTCTCCACTAGGAAGCGTATATTGAACATAACCAACTCCGACATAGCTCTCATCGGGATCCTCAAACCCTGTAGTCATAATTGACGATTTTTGCGCTAACTGATCAATCTCGAAGCGATACTCCCCTGGCTCCGCAGTTTCAGGATCAATAGTAACGTCAACCAGATCTTTATCGTAGGTTGCTTTCAGCTCTCGCAGCGTTTTAGCAGAGCTATTTTTTCGTAAATCACCCAGTAAATCTTCAAAGAGCTTTATGAGTTCTGTAACAAGCTTTGACTTCTCTTCAAGCCTTGCTTTACGATCTTCCATCTTAGTAATAGGGACTCTTTCAGCAACAAGAATCTGCTTTACAATGTCTTTTGGAAGTCCTGTATTAATTGATCCAAATGAAATCGCCACAAATTACATCCTGTAATCCCTCGCTCTTAAAATTGCGAGGATCGTGACATTTACACATCTACGTATGCTTTGTTCAGCATAACACATCCCGCTGGCTACACAATTGGGAATTATTTTGCTCTAGCTCTTACAATTAAACAAAAAAGAGGTAAAAAATAAAAAAGGCCAGGTAGGAGCTGGCCTTTTTTGATTCGAGGATTATACACTCTAGTCTACAATACTTAACGCATTTAATTTATCGGCCAATAAAATGGAAACTTTAGCTAAAAATTCAAGTATCATCAAATTAAAATCAAAATTCTTTTTATATCGAGCATTTATATACGCTTCATTTCTTCTTGTGCCGACATGGCTTCCCAAACTTTTTCCACTCACCCCATTATTGCAAATCATCTTAATCCTCTTTTACATTCTTTTTATTGCTTCTCAGTGGTTCTTACTTGGAAAAGAGATCGATCATCGATTCAAAATTTACTATAAAGTCAACTCCTCCATTGATCGCATTAGCTACCGCCTAGTTACCGGCAAAACTGCCATGCTTTTATATTTTGCGGTTCTAGAACTGCTCCCTAAAGATATTATCAAGCATTTTTACTGGGGAACTTGGGTTGTGCTCGGACTCTTCTACTCTTGGCCTACTAGAGGAAAAATCATTGAAGATACTATCTCCATGCAGCTCATCGAGTTTAAATTTCTAGATGCATTTGAAAAGACTGTCCTCGGAATCATTCTGCTTTTCTTTCTATTCTCCATCCCCAAATTCCCTATGATTGAAGATATAGAGGCCATCAAACTCTTTTTAGATCCTAGTGAAAAGATTCATCAAATCTACTGGAATTTTTTAAGTGTTAACTATTTCCCTTTTCAAAAATTACCTCAACTCTACAAGCTTTCTTGGTGCTTACATTTCTATTTTGTTGAACTAGGAAGTTTTTTGCTTATTTTCTATACTTTTCTAAGATTATTCATCTCAAGAAGAACGGCAATCCTCGGAGTATTTGCGCTAATCTCCTCTTGGAGCTTTCCTAAAATATTAGGAATTCAAGTGGGATATCTACTCTCTTCCACCTTTTCTCTTCTCTGGATCTGGAGCACTCTTTGGTGCATCCATAGTTCAACCTACCGTTCAGGCCTCTTTATAGGAGTCACCACTCTTTGGGGAACAATTGTTAACCGCGATCTCTTCATCTTGGGCCTCATTCAACTAGCATTCATCTACATTTTTTCTCTTCGGGACAAAACGTTCTGGTTTAAACGTCAGATCTTTAAGTATGCTTCCTTTGGTTTGATTCCAGCTCTTATCATTTTTATTAGTAGTTTTGAATGGACCTATCATTTTACTCTTGGACGCTCTTTCTCTATACTTGAGGAGGCAGTAAAATATATTAACCAAAAGGCATTCTTCTCTCTTTCCATCATAGGTTTAGGCCTCCTTATCATCGCGATTGCTAAATCCCACATCCCCTTTACTAAACAATGGGGTGTAGAGATTGATCGCATGAAAAAAAGTATTGGAATGATCTTAATCCTATGTTTTTATCAACTCTGGACACAAACCGCACTCATGGAAACCTTTTCGCTTTTGTGGATTATCACCTTTTTATCTTTGCTTCCCTTGGAATGGCCCCTCATCCTCATTCGATCAAATCGCTCTCGCTATAACCTCGTGTACATGATCTACATTCTTATCTGTTTGCTAGATTCCCACTTTGAAGGACGAGTTAAGATCTTTTTAGATATCATTACTCACAAAAACTAAGACTAGTTACGGCCCCTTTCCACCTTTACCCCTACTCCCTTTGGCCTGAACAAATTTTCCATTTTTTCTTTCTAATGAAAAATCCAAAACCTCTCGAAAGTGGGTCACTGGTATAAAATTAAGCCCTTTACGATGACGTTCTGGAACCTCTTTAAGATCTTTCTTGTTTTGCTCTGGGAAAACCACATTAGAAATTCCCGCTCTTTTCGCGGCCAACACCTTTTCCTTTAACCCACCAATTGGTAAAACCTTACCCGTAAGGCTTAGCTCTCCAGTCATGGCAATGCCACTCTTTACTCTTACATTATGCGAAAGACCATAGAGGGCCAACGCCATGGAGATACCTGCGCTTGGTCCATCTTTAGGTATTGCTCCTGCAGGCAAGTGTAGGTGTATTTCATGAGTGGAAAGAAAGTCTTTTGCAACGTCATCATCAGGACGATCCATTTTAACAGGAGTTGGAAGAACAACTTTTTCTTTATTTTTTTCATTCTCCACAACTTTCTTGCCTGTAGCTTGCTTTTCTCTAGCAACAACTAAGGGGAAGCTATCCATCTCCTCTTGGAGCAATCTTTTGACATAGCTATAGGCAAGGTTGGCCGATTCACTCATGACCTCCCCAAGTTGCCCTGTAAGCTTAAACCCTTTGCCTTTAAGTGGAATACATTCAATCTTTAAAATATCTCCACCAAAGGGCGTCCATGCAAGTCCAATCACTACGCCTGGATCCAGCAGCGCCTCGGCCATCTCCAGATTAAACCGAGAAACCCCAAGAATTTGCTCAAGATCAGAGATCTTGGGTGCTATGTGCCCCTGCTTTTTTTGTACTTTTGAAAGTGCGACACTTCTACAGATTCTAGCAATACATTGCTCCATAGAGCGCACACCGGGTTCTCTTGCATAGTCTGCAATAATCTTTTTAATGAGCGACACAGAAAAGGAGATATCTTTATTGTTAAGCCCATGCTTCTTTAACTGCTTAGGAATAATCCATCGCCGTGCCATGGGCACTTTCTCCTCGACAGTGTAGCCACTAAGCTCAATTACCTCCATTCTATCAAGAAGTGGTTCAGGAATTTCTGTAATATGATTGGCAGTGGCAATGAATAGAACCTTTGAGAGGTCAAACGACACGTCCAAATAGTTATCAATGAAACGCGAATTCTGCTCAGGATCGAGCACCTCTAAAAGCGCTGATGCTGGATCACCCTGAAACGATTGCCCCATCTTATCAATCTCATCCAACATGATCACAGGATTGTTCACTTCCACACGCTTTAGCGCCTGGATCAGCTTTCCTGGCATCGCCCCTACATAAGTTCTCCTGTGCCCCTTAATTTCCGCCTCATCCCTCATTCCACCAAGACTAAAGCGATAAAATTCTCGCCCTAAAGAGTGAGCGATACTCTTGCCAAGAGAAGTTTTCCCAACACCTGGAGGGCCAGCAAAACAAAGAATCGTACCATCATATTGAGGGCGAAGCTTTCTCACGGCCAAAAACTCCAACACACGCTGCTTGGCCTTCTCTAGCCCATAGTGATCGCGATTTAAAATAGTTTCTGCATTATTAATGTCGACAGCATCATTAGTGCTTTTGTTCCATGGAAGTTGTGAAATCCATCCCACATAAGTTCGAATCACATTATACTCAGGACTGCTGTCATGAATGCTCTCAAGCTTATCAAGCTCCTCAAAAACAATTTTCTTGATCTCATTAGGAGGATCTGCCTTCTCAATGGCCTCGCGAAGCTTCTTGATATCTTTACTCTTTTCGTCCTCCTCCATTCCCAACTCTTGTCGAATAACTTTGAGCTGCTCTCTTAAAAAATACTCCTTCTGGTATTTATTAACTTTATCATTGACCTCATCTGCAATCTTCTTTTGAATGTCTGCAACATCTTTTTCTCGCTTCAAATAAACCAGTAGTTTTGCAAACCTCTTCTTAACAACTACTGTTTCCAGAAAATCTTGTGCCTCCGGAACATCTAACGATAGAGCAAACGCCACTAAATCCGCTAAGGCCCCTGGCGAGGGAGAGTTGAGCATAGCAAGCTTCATCTCCTCATTAAAGTAAGGGTTAAGCTCGCTCAATTTTTTTACCTGATTAATCACCGACCTTGTATACGCATCAAGCTCTGAATCTGCTTCTAACTCATCCTCATACACCAGCGGCACGGCCATGATATAAGACGAGTGATCGACCGATTTTTCAATCCGATAGCGACGTAAACCATGCACTAATAAATTAACAGAGCCATCCGGAAGTCTCAATTTCTTGACAACTTTACAAATAACTCCTACTTGATAGATGTCATTATTGCTGTTGGTGTTATTACCTTTGCTCTCTGTTCCATTTGTATTCGTTTTTACATTTACGTGTGTATTCTTATTTCCATCATCATCTCTATCATCGTACTCATCCCTATCCTCACTGCTTACACCATCCTCTTGCGAATAAAAAAGTGTCTTTCGCGAATAAGGACCTTTTTTTCTTCCTCTCACTTTCATCAAGTTAAGGCCAACATGATTATTCTTTGAGATACACTGCTCTAGCTCCGAAACAAATTTATCCTCTGTAAGCACAATAGGAGCAATCATGCCTGGAAAAATAGGACTGCTCATAATCGGGATGACTGCAATTGACTTTAGTGTCTCGCTTATTCCGCCTGTATCTGCTCCAACTTGAATTTCTATTTCGCTCTCAAGACTATTTGGCACGCTAACGCTCCCTTGTAGTAGAACCTTCCTTTGCATCGACTACGAGTCGTACTGGATTGGTTAAATAAAACACTTCAAAGCTTAAATTCCTATCCAATTCTAACTCAATAGACAAATGATCTTTTCCAATTGGGTACACTTTCATACTCTTTACGAATCTACTTTTTCCCAGTGATGCCATATTCGTACTAGCTTCAACATTAAAAATATCGATATGAATTCTCCGTTCATCACCGGCCACAAACCCATATACGCTAGGAATAGACTTAACTCCTGTAATGTCAAGGACTATGCGCTCTTGTTTGCTCCCCTCCGTATAGAACTGTCGCATTGGGCCCAATACTCCTTGATCCTCTTCCCCCTTGAAGGTGTCATTTTTAAAGAAAATAAATCTCTCGCTAAAAACACCTCGCTTTACTGGCGACACCTTCACAATCTTCTCTTGCCATAAATCTTGTGCTAAAGCAGCTAACGGGAAAAATAGCGTCAATGTAAGGATAGTTAACGCGCATTTCATAGGTATGACCTCTTGCTATCTTGGGTTGAACTCTACGCTTGTTTTCAGCTCCATTATCTCTCTGATTGCTATCTAATCCAAGGAGTTTGATTTTTCTCTGCGGCCCTTTTGCTGAGTAAAAATGTCATGTTCTTTACAGGTCGTAGATACGAGAGCAGATAATAGACAAAAAGAGTAAGCAAAAATGCTAGAGCAGCTACACCGATAGTGGTGAATGCACGTCCCCCTCCGTTACCACTACCTCCTCCTGGTGGCCCAAATACAATACTTCCACACCCGGCAATTCCAACAATGCTACTATCTCTTTTACTATAGCGAATGTTCGATGAAGTGCCGGCAGGAGCACTCTTTTTTTGCGAGCTTATTCCAATCACTGGATAGGTTTTAGAGGCATCGGCACAGTAGTGATTGTCATCATAACGTTTATGATCTTTTCTTCCTATAATGGTGTAGCTGCCATCTTTATTCTTTTTACTGACGTTGACTAAAAATAGGTAGAATGAAAGCAAGTCCATCATCATGGCATAAGAGGGAAAAATTTTAGTTAATGTCTGCAGTTCACTTGCACTTCCAGAGAGTAAAAAGCCAGGGGATGATTTAGGAGTCACACTCACTTCAAAAATATTTTCCTCCGCAAGTGCAGAGAGAGGAACTCTTGCCAGCACATCGAGCAAATAGTTTCCATCGTTATCTTTTTCCATCTCCCCAGTTGCATTTGGAAAAATCCCTATACTCTGCTCATTTCTTATAACCTGAATCACACCTCTGAAAGGGGAATAGAGGTCTTGTGAGATCATCTTTAGTTCTAAGTAAAGCTCGTCTTGTGCGCTCCGCATGGAAGATACATTGTAACTTCTTAAATCGATCGTGTATTTATCGGCCACTTCATCACGAATCTCCAGCGTTGAAAAGGAACCAATAATTGCATTTCCCCATCCGGATGAATTTTCATTTAAGGGAACGGTATAGGTCGTGCTCGATTGAAAAGTGGAGTAGTCTTTGCTCCCAAGATAACTTTGCGATAAATCCATTTGACATTTTATACTGATAAGCCCTACATCTACTACTTTTTCCGAATCACTTAAATAAATTCCTTGAGGCATTCCCATCGCATCTGCCGAACATTTCGTAAAAAATGATCCCCTGTAGTCCCCATTCAAGCAAAAATTTTTACTCCCGCTCAAATAAAAATCGGGAAGAGAGGCCCTAATAAAAGGAGGTGCAACGTAAATGTAATAGGTATCGTCTAACGGAAGACCAGAAACCTCAAAACGTCCATCTTCATTAGTCAGTAGTGAAAATAAAACTTTTCCACTTTTTTCTGATATCAAGTAAACTTGTGAAGCAAAAATCGCAATTAAATCTTTACTGCCAATGACTTTCCCACGAATCACTCCAGTATTTGATCCACTGGATTTGGATTTAATCGCATTCATCCCCCAATAATCGTCTAGGGACAGTGATGATTGCCCTCGAAAAGTTGCATAAAGCATAGAAGAGTCCCTAAACTGACTATGCCCTAGTCCCCAAAGGTGTCCCATTTCATGGGTTATCACATCTCCTAGGTAGGGGCGCCCGCTGGACTCACTTTCCGAAGGAGTAAGCACAAAGGATATGGAGTCGTTTAACAAAATATCCCCTTCCACCAATTTCCCTGTGATCTCATCATAAACGAGAGAAGTGGTTCCTAGAATGCCTTGAGAAAAGAGCGCTGCCCCTGCAAAATAAATTTCATTTCTAAGATTACTACCGCTGCCACTGTAACTGCTACTGTCAGTAATCAAACTAATTTTAAGTGACGAATTGGTATTCCATTCATCAGCAGCGGCCTTGATGATTTCAAAGACCTGTTCTTTATTTAAATTTTGTGTATTGGCCGGTAAGACATGGAGTTCGATCACGCTTTGATCCCAAGATAGGTCAACTCCACTTGCCGCTCCTTTCGATCTAACATACCCCAAGGAGTCGTTCATCATCAAACCTTGCATAAAAAGAAAAATCAGTGAAAAAATAAATCTCACCTTAATTATCACCACCATTGTCTTCTACTCATCTCCCTTGCCTCTACCGGACGTCATCATATAAACCATCACGGCCACAATCATTAGCAAAATGATCGGTACAATGTCTGTAAGATCGACCCTCTCCTCTCGATCGTTAAGAGGGGTATTCGGATCAGCGCTAACAGAAGGAATGGAGGCAATCTCCCGTTCTGGTTTTGTAGATGACTCCATAGTATTGGAAACATCACCATCATCTGTCTCCGACATCTTTGCAATGTATTTAAATTGTTTCCCAAACCTACGTTCGACCATTTTTTCAAAATCATTAAATGTAACTCTTCCCACTCCTTCCAGGTTGGGAAAAACTGATGAGATAATTGTCCTACTACCATCAATAACTTCCACGCTATATTTTCCCTGGGAAAGTCCCTTAATCCAAGGCCCATCACTCTCTACTGCAAGAACCAATATTACCTCTTCTGCATCCAAAAATGTTGGAGTTCCGACAACCTCATGATAAACACCATGGCGCTCTCCTCCTGGCATTAACACTTTAAAAGGTCTTGCCGCAAAATAATTTTCATCCTCTTTACGACCTCCCCCATGGCCTTTCAGTTCTAAGTATATCTCTGTGACGACCTCTGAATCTCGAACAATTCGGTAACTTTTTCCAATATACTTTCCGAAGACAACTGCATCTGCTTGAGAAAGCTGATGCTCCATGGATAAAGGCCGATACGAGGCCGCACTAAGCGGAGAGGGAATCATAACGATTATAGTTATTGCAAGAATAAGGAGTGAGATAAAAGTGTAGTTTGTAATTTTTATCATCAGAGTGTATCAACTCGCTTAATGCATTGGTTTGATACTTCTCTTCTCGATCAATTGAAACAAAACTAAAGGAAAAAAGAGGGGAAATAGAAAGGGAGGAAAATTAACGTTTAGAGAATTGGAAGGATCTTCGTGCTCCACGCACACCATATTTCTTTCTCTCAACAATTCTGGCATCTCTAGTAAGAAAGCCTGCTTTCTTTAACTCACCTCTTGCAGCAGGATCAAGTTGAGTGATGGCCCTGCTAATTCCTAGGCGAATTGCTCCAGCTTGTCCGGTTGGACCGCCGCCAGCAACATTGATCACTACATCGTATTTATCTCTCACATTTAAAAGATTTAGAGGTTGGGTAACCATATATTTAATTGAATCGCGATTGAAATAGTTTTGAAAATCACGACCATTTACCAGAATTTTTCCCTCGCCTACTGCCAAATAAACTCTAGCGACAGAGGTCTTTCTTTTTCCAACAGCATGGGTATCATACATTTTTGCTTTGGCCATCTTAATATCTTCCTTCTTAAGTTATGTTACTTTAAAACAATTGTTTCTGGCTTTTGGGCATCATTTTCATGGCTTGCCCCTTTGTAGACACGCAACTTTTTTAGTTGTTTTCTACCTAAAGTATTCTTGGGCAGCATCCCCTTTACCGCTTCCATAATAATAAGCTCTGGGTGTTTTTCAAGCTGAACTCTAGCACTTCTACTCTTGATTCCACCGATGTGATTGGTGTGCCAAAAATAGGATTTATCTTCCCACTTATTACCTGTAAGCTTTATTTTTTCACAATTGGTAATCACAACATAATCCCCAGAATCGACATTGGGAGTATAGGCTGGACTATTCTTACCTCTTAAAATTCTTGCCACTTCTGTTGCCAATCGACCAAGTACCATATCTTGAGCATCGATGTGGTACCATTTTTTAGTGTCGTTATCTGGCTTTAAAATAAAACTTCTTTGAATTAACATATAACTTCCTCAACCTACCATAGATGTTATTGTGCTATAACGCGATTATCTATATATAAACGGGGCACAGAAATTCATCCGATTAATAACCAGCTTATACATAAGAAGAGTAATTGTAGTCAAGAAAAGAATTCACAAAGCTCGAAGCTTTTAAAAAAATCCTATGGAAATATGAAATTCCCCTGGTCGCTCTAATGTTCCATTAGGCAATTGCCGACGCCATAGCTTGATTCCATAGTCCAAATCGAGCGAACCAACGGGGGTCAAGTATTTTATTCCGAGCCCCACCGAATTTCTTAGTCGCGTCAAATCCATACTCGTCACAAAAACTCTCCCAGCATCATAGAAGACTCCAAGCATCAGATTTTCACTTATTAAAATGCGAGGCTCGATCTTGACATTTACAAAGTAAGCAGTGTTATAAACGTCAACTTCGTAAATATCTTCACCAGAAGATAAACGATTAATCTCGTAATCGCGAAACCCTCTTACAGTATCAATCCCATTCAAGCGAAAGACCTTATCCCGAGGAATTCCCACCTTCCTCTTGCTATACTGTTCAACCAAATCTTTCTCGACGCCCCCTGATACAGAGACTGCCAAAATTAACTCCTGTTTCTTAATCGGAAAATAGAAGCGGTTGCGAGAAGTCAGCTTATAGTAGTTAATCTCATAATTCTCTTTCTTTTGCGAGTAGAATGCCGGTTTTGCCAGCTCATAAGAAAGGAGCAAGAATGCTCCCTTTGATGGCGTTATATTGCTATCACGCAAATCCAAGGACACCGATGGAATCACCGCTCCAATTCTAAAATGGCCATTGTCATCTAAGTCAGTAGCATCTACTCTTTTAATGGATTCCAATTGATAGGCCGTTGAGAGTGTCACCCTTTGGAAAAATAGCTTTGAAAGAGAAATGTTGGCCTTGAGTACATTGACATCAAAGGAGTAGTAGCGCCTTTGAGAATTGGAAAGCTGTGATTGCATTGTTAGTGGCCAGGACAAAAAGTAAGGCCATGTATGGCCTAAACGAGTAGAATACTCTACCTTCTTCTTTTTTGCTTGTCTTCTACGAGGGTCAAAGGAGTTAAAATCGGTTCGCTGATTCACTTGGCCTTTAAAGGAGAGGGATTTATTAAGCCCATCAATATTATTCCTCGACCACTCTAGAGAGAGTTTCATGCCTAAATCTGTCCTGTATCCTGGAGCTACTTCCACAACCCCAAAATCTTTTTCCCTTACAGAGATTAAAATACTTGCTTTATTCTTCTCAAATTCACTAGGGATTACCTGAACTTTAGATTGCGAAAAGATACCAAGCCCTCTCAGATTGTTTTGAATCTTATCAATCTCCTCTGGAGTAATTAAATCCCCTTCTTTAATATCAATATCCCGATGGATCACTTCTCCCTTGGTTTTTTGCAATCCTGTAATAACTAACCCAGAAAGATAAATTTTTTCACCTGCGTCCACATCAATAAAAAGCGTTGCTTCTCGGTAATCAGAGCGATAGGTAACGACATCCCCTTGGTCAAAATTTTTCCCTTTAGCATAGAAATATCCATGGCCCTTTAAAATCTCCTCCGCCTTTCTCAAATCATCCTCAAGCGCGATCGTATTTAATGGGCGTCCTTCTTGATTGGCCATCTCTTTAGAGATTTCGTCCTGTAGATCAGAAGTAATTCCCGATATAGTAATCTTATTGATAATGACCTGGACATCCTCACGTACTTTATAAGAGACGCTAATAGTACGTAAATTTTCTGAAAACGAAAGCATGGGTCCAAAAACTTTAGCAAATACCATTCCATTTTCAACATATCTCTGTGTTAGCAAATTGGAAAAGCGTTGTAGATAATTCTTGTCATAGTAATTCCCTTTTGCAACAGGAGTCCCCCTGCTGTAATAGAACTCAGTTATCTCTTCTGTAGAAAATTTGCTATTCTCAAAAAACTGTAAGTCCTTTATTTTAATTTTATGACCTTCTTTGATCTTTACAATATGGAAAAGCCAAAGACCTTCTCCGGGAATTTTCCTACGTTCAACTGCAATCTCTATTTTTGTGTTATAAAGGCCCTTTTCCTCATAAGCTAAATTTACGGCATCTGTTATGGTTCCAAAATTTAAGTTATTCAGGTCTTTTTTTGCCACATCCCGAACAATCTGCTGCAGCTCTTGATTACTAAACACTTTGTTGCCTGAAAAAGTGTAGACATATCTTTCGCCAATATCCACTTTGACCTTGGCCACCACTCCTTTTGCAGCATCATAGTTTTTTTGAATGTGCAAAATTTCTATATTGGAAAAATAATTTCCCCGTTCTTGAAAAGATCGATTAATATCATCTAACTTGTTTTTGAGATTACTATAGTCAAAAGGTCTGTTCCTGAAATTTCGAATCTGATCCCAAATAATCCTTCGAATTCTATCCTCTTTTACATCTACATCGATCTGATTAAGAATAGTGGGTGTTGTGTCACTCATATTAAAGACAAGAGAAACATTATCACCATCAAAATTTTTTTTAAACTCCACCGCTGCATCCCAAAAACCTCGTTCCTTTAAATAGGAAACAATCACCTGCTCACAACGAGCAATCCGGCCTTCATAAAAAAAATCCCCCTCTTTTAAAGGCAACAAATTTTTTAATTGGGCGATATCTATTTCTGAGTATTTACTATTGATCTTGATCTCATTAATAAAAGGGTGAACATAAAAATTGAGGTATAAAATATTTTGCCCCATTTCAATGTTTTTATTCAGCGAATAGTGGAAACGTGTAATCCTCGACTCAAACAATATAAAACGTACCCGTTCTCGTAAATGATCCAGCGAAGGATAAATTCCCTTAAGATCACCAATCTTTTCAATTTGCACTTCACAATTTTTAATTCCGGAACAAGAAATCACCACATGATCAACATTTATTTTCGCAGCACTCTCCGTGACTTCAGCACGAAGCCTCTCTTGTAAAAACGTAAACGCAAATATTAAAATTAATATAAAAAAGTAGCAAATATTTTTCATGCCATTACTACGCTATTTATAAGTCCACCGTAATTTCAGATCCACACCTCCTGAGCTATCATTTTCACCCTCCTCTTCACTACCAGTTTTTACCTCGTACACACCCTCAACCGAAATTTTTTTACTGATATCGTAACTCAAGTTCATCTCTTGTTTTTGCTCACCGGTCCCTCCCACTGTACTCGCAACAGAAAGATTTATCCTGTTTGTCATTCTTTTTTGTGCCTTTACTTTAGTGGCCGTTTTATACTTATACCCATAAGAAGAGCTACTCGAGGTCGCAGGTGATGCCCCTTTTTTAAGTCCCGCACTTCCATCTTCCTCTGAATATTCAGAGCTTAAGCTCAGCCTTACACCTAAAAGAGAATCTAAATTCTCATTTAAGTGAAATCTCTCAAATAAAATTCCTCCAATTCCAATAGAAGTAAGCGATTGTTTCTCCTCTTCTGAAAGGCCCTGTGAGATATCTCCAGGAAATCCTAGTGCCAAAAGTGATAAAATATCTGGCTTAGATAATGGCGGGCTAGAGGACAGATCGACATTGAGATTCTTGGTTTTTCCAGCTATGCTTAGCATAACATTATAATCTGAAATATGTGCTATAGCTTCAAAATTTAATTCAGGATTCATTCGAATATCATCTTCAGAAAAATTAACAACACCTTTGGTTACAGTAAAATCGTTGCTCTTAAAGAAAAATTTTCCACTGCCAGGAACCATTTGAAAATTTCCAACGAGCTTGGGTTCCTCTAAAAAACCCTTCACCTGGCCACGGCCTACAAAACTTATCTCTGTCATGCTGTTTCTTACTTTCAAGATATCTTGAACGGTTGCATTTAAATTAAGCATGATCTTTCGAGATGAGGAACTAACCTCAGATTGGGGTATAAATCTATTTTTAATAAAATCATTATTATTCTTTTTTGCAAAATTACTAAATTCATCACTTATCTTACCTTTTCTAATTGCTAGGTCTCCATTTAAAACGTATGGAGGAGCATTTCCCATCAAGGCCCCGCTGCCAGAAACAAGGAAACTGCTCTTTTCTGCTAATGGCCACTCCACATCATTGATAGTATAATTTAAATCCATTGCAGGAATACCCTCTTTTTTTAAGATCTTTCCGGAAATATTAAAATCGCCTCCAGCAAATTTCCCTTTTAGCAATTCCACAATCAAATTATCATGATCAGTAAAGAGTTTATATTTTATTCCTGATAGAGAAGATTGCAATCCTTCATACTTAAAACCAACATCGTTCGCTTGCGAAAGCAAATCAATTGTGGAATTGCCTCCTTTACCTGATAAAACAATCTTATTCTCTAAATTTCCAATTCCCGAAGAGATCTTGCTAAAAAAAACCTCCAAGAGTGACATCTCAGTATTTATAAAATTTTTTATTTTATAGTTTGTCAATAGATCTCCTTCTCCCTCACTGCGAATGAAAGCACCTTCGCCATCAACAATTAAATCCCATTTTTTGATCTTGCTGTCCTTAATTAGGATATGCTTATGCTCTTTCTGAATACTAGTCTTTATAGCGCCTCTCAGAAAATAAAATTCATCCACCTTCATCTCTAAATCAAGATTTCTAATATTCTGGGCATTAAATCTAGAGGATAGATCTACTATTAATCCTCCTTTGATCAGCTTACTTTCAATATTGTGAGAAAAAAACATTGCTATTAATTGCGCAATATTCTCTGAATAGACCTTTATATTTGCTTCTACATTTTTCACGAACCTATACTCTTCTTTGCTGTTCCACTTAAAGTCAGCATTAACCACTCCCCCCATGAGATCAACAACAGCATCATACTGCTTATCGTTCCTTGATAAATAAAAACTACTCTCTTTTACTTTGTTCCCAAGAATACTGCTTCCTGTGAGCTTTAAATTAATCTCAGATTTATCTTTGAAATTATTGACATTGCCTTTCCAATTACCATTGATCTGGCCATTAAGCGAAAGACCCAAGCGCTTGTAGTGCTCAATGGATGCTATTTCTAGATTGTTAATGTCAAAATTATACTTCCCTATTCCCAGCTTGATATTTCGCTGAAAAAAACCTTTCAGCACAGCAGAATTTTTTTCAACCATAATTCTATCTAAAACGGCCGTCATATCCTTAAAATAAAAATTGGCCTTGATTTCATCAATCTTTTCGTCATCAACAACCAGTTCTTTGGCAATAAAGTCCCCTGCAACATCTAATCCTTGTAACGAGATGCTGCCTCCAATAGTTAAACGAGAACGGTAAAAACCTAGTATTTTTTTTGGGAGAAATGTTAGCACCTGAGTGATTGGCCTTAATAAATGCAGCGTCCCAGCGTAATCTCCTTGGGAAATTCCCCCCTTCAAATCAATTTTGGATTTTTTAAAATCCAAAATCCCTGCAATAGAAAACAGAGTCTCTCCTTGTTTTCCTTGTCCATCTTTTATTGTTAATACCCCTTGCTCTAGATTGTATGCCACTTTCGTTTTTATCTTGCCTAAGTTAAATCCTAAAACTTTTCCTTTCTCAAAATCAATATCAAAATCAAAGATCACTTCTTTAAAAGGGCCGTGAACATGCAAGCCTGCTTTACCTACTCCCTCCATCTCTTGCCCAACGATAGGGCCAACCTCCTGCAAATCAACGATCGATTGATCATCAATATCAATCTGAATGCCTTTGCTATCAACATATCCTCGTGCCACAATATTGGATTTTTTCATTCCTAATGATAGTTGTAATTCCAACAAAAACTTATCAATATAAATTTCGATCCAACCTTTAGATAATATAAATCCATTATTGATCAAAACTGGGCGATCATTTTTTCCTAGCAATGAAAATTTTTCTATCTTTAATTCCGATAAAGGACGTACGCTGATCACAGTTCTTGCTTGTTTAAATTCTGGATCGTCTTTTTTATATTTGGAGTAAAATTTAGGAAGAACAGTTTTTACCTGTAGTTCTATCTCCCCACTAATTTCTCCCTTTAAAGCACCCAAAACATCATTAATGAAATAAAAAAGGTTATTAGTATGCATACGGTCTAATGAGATTTTCAGTACATTTTCAGTTAATTTTTTATTTTTTATATCATAGATATTAGCAGGATTTATAAGCTTGATATGGCCGTTATTCTTTTTTGCTTCTAGTGCAACCAAAGTTATTGCACCCTCATTTTTTTTGACCTTAAAAGTAATCTCATCTCCCTGGAAAAATTTGCAGTCTACGTTGTCAATTTTTCCTTTCACAATTATCGACGGATCAAAAATTGATCCTTTGATATCCCCAGAGATATCAATGGCCCCCGATTTAACTTTTAACATATCTCTGATTGTAGGCCACGATGCCAAATAACCCAATTGTCCTTTGAGTGTCCATACCGCCCTAGTTCCACCTCCAGACTCAATATTTCCTTTGGCCCAATTTGAAACACCAATAAGAGCAAACTCAAGCTCACTATGGTTGATTTTAAACGATGTAACCTCGATTTTATCTTCTGCAATTTTTGCTCTTATTTCGGCACTATTGATGGCCATATAATCATCATTTCGAAACCAGGTTAAACTTCCATGCTTTATTTTAGAGTATCCTAAAATCAACTCTGTATTTACATGGCCATTTTTAAAATCCACATGGAATTCATTGATGTTAATCTCATTATCCACTAGAAAATTTTCAAAATGGTGCAAACTAATACTTTCAACAGAAATCTTCCATTTGTTTTTTCCTCCAAAATCAATCTCTGTAGTAAGATTTTTTTTCAATATTGAGATTGCAGAAAGTATTTCAAGTATAATCTTCTTCTCATCAATTTTTTCTCTTTTCTCTTCAGTGGCCTCCTCTTCACTCTTTTTGCCCTTAGAAAAAACCTCACTTGCTAAATCAGGAAAGTTCGCGCGAATAATGCCATTTTTAAATTCCAAATCTTTTATTGTGATTTTTTTTAATAACATATCTAAAGGACGAACCCGAATAAGCAATCGCTCTACATCCGCTCGAATCCATAACGTTTTATTGTGAATCCCTCTTGTCGTTTCTTGCAAAGAGCCACGAAAATCATTACTTTCAACATGAATATCCTTTAAAAGAATGCCAAAGGGGAAAAGTGATAGTTCTACTTTTTTAAACGAAATTCTTGTCGCAATCTTTTTATTAATCTCTTCTGATATTTTTTCTGCCAGCAAGCTACTGGCAACTCGACTTTTTAATAAATGCCAGCCGACAACTCCCAAAGTGAGGCAGCCTAATAGAAAAAACAAGACAATAAAGTTAATCTTTATTGCAAGCAAGATTTCTATCTTTCGTTTTAGCTCAAGCTTCATATTGCGTATTTGCATACCCTATTTGATCATACCTCTTGCTTCGTGTCCCTTTTATTATCCTTTAAAGACTTCACCCTCAAATCAACCATCCTATATTTAGGATTTATTTTCAGCACCATCTCATATGCCACAAGTGCTTGTGAATTCTTTTTCAATTCTTTTAAAATTTCACCTTTTAAATAAGCAAAACAAACAAACTCATCCTCTGTTAATGGATTGCGGTTAATCAAAACATCCAAAACTCCTACTGCCTCATAAAGTCTCTTCTCCTTTTGTAAAACAAGCGCTCTTATATATAAAGCACTAATCCTCTGCCGGATATCCTTTTCATCATCTTTGCAGCTTGCTTCTATCTTATCAAGAATAGCGTGCGCGGTGCCATACATCTCCATCATCGAAAAAATCACAATCAAATCAGGATACAAACTCCTATGGCGTAAGTTAGTGTCACTGTGAAAGTATCGTTGGAAACTTTTTTCAAAGAATTTTGCATCTTTCAGGTATGCTTGTTCTGAATAACTTCCAATTCGGTTTTCAATTTGAGTTATCTTGTCTATTAACAAGAAGGGATCATCATTTTTATTACTTTTTTGCTCTTCCAAGGGCATTATTGATACTGTATCCAAAACACTAACCTCGCTAGCAGTAACACTCTCTATCTCTATTTGCAAAGTAGCATTTGGAATATTCTCCTGTAATAACGGCATAATATTAAACCCATGATCTTTATTTTCTAGCTGCCTACTAATAAGCTTATTTTCCAAATCAAATCTTCTATATTTCCCTTCTTGCAACTTTCCTTCTACTGCATATGTTTTTTCAATATACTCAAATATCTCGCTGCCCCTCTCATAATCTCCTATGGTGCTATAATAGTCTGCTAATTGCAAATACACAGGAGTGTAATTAAAATCCAAAAGCAACACTTCCAATGAAAAATCGATTACTTTACGACAATATTCCTTTATCTCTCTTGCAACCTCTCCACTTAGAGTCACTCCACCTTTTACTCCTTGCAGTATTTGTTTGAGTTTTATCACAAAGTAACGAATGCAGAACTCCCGAATGACTAACGAATTTTCAAAATCGATGTAATCTCTTTGTAATGCCAAGATAATATCTTCGTACACTTGCACAACGCTTTTCTTTATTTCAAAGTTCGCTAAAGATTTTTCTAAACGACTACTAGGAATCATCAAGAGTGTGATTTTATCTTCAATTTTCTTGGTCTCATTTTTCAAGATCAATAATTTGATCTCATTTATACATAAATATAAATCATCTTTTTCAGCGACAGATCGTAGCGCCTCAATAAAATCTAATGCTCTTTTTATGCACTTTTTTTTAGTAAGAAACTCAATATGCTTAAGAAAAATCCCTCTGGCTTTCTTGATTTCTCCATTTTCTACCAACAAGGATATCAATGTTTTTACCACCAACTCTCTTTGTGGCCATATTTTTACGCCAATGATGTGCTCATATAAAAATACAAAATAGCGAATTAACTCCTTAGTGTCTTTACAGAGCGTTCGAAAGTGTAAGAGTTGTTCTTGAAATTTGTTATATGCCTGTTCTTGCATATAAATAGTCAATATATGGTGATAGATCTCTTTTTGATCCTCAAAAGAAACCTCCTCAGCTTTCAAGAGCACCTTAAAATGTCCCAGGGCCTGCTGATGCTGGTTCTTTTGGAACAAAAGAATCGCCAATGCTAATTCATCTTTTATTTTTGCCACAAAATGCCTCTATACAAAATACCTCTATCATGAGCAACAAAATGCTTTTATTAATTAGTATTTTATAGGAATTTTGAAAGGAAAAAATCTAAGCAAGTTAGTGCACTCTACTTAAAGACTAAATAAGAAATATTGAGAAGGACGGAAGGAGTAATTGCTCTGTTACTCTTTTACCCTTTCAACATATTCACTACTGCGAGTATCTATTTTAATCAAATCCCCCTCTTTAACAAACAGGGGAACATTCACCTGCAGCCCTGTTTCCATAACGGCCTTTTTTGTACCACCAGTTGCGGTATCACCTTTAAGGCCAGGATCCGTCTCAGTTACCCTTAATGTCACAAAATTGGGTAGTTCTAAGGAAATTGGTCTAGAATTGAAATATAAGATAAAGATTTTCATCCCCTCTTTAAGGAAAAGGGCCGCATCTCCTGTTTGCTCTTTATTAAGGTGAACCGATTCATAACTTTGCTGGTCTAAGAAATTGAAGCCATCCACATCTGAATACATAAACTCCATTTCTCGCTCTTCCATGTCAGGTCTTTTGACGGTATCAACTCCCGCCTTAAATGTTCTTTCCAAAACTTGCCCAGTCTCTAAGTTCCTAAGCTTTGTGCGCACAAAGGCCGACCCTTTTCCTGGATTTACATGTTGATAATCAACAATAATATAAGGTTTTCCTTCAATCTCAATCTTAAGCCCTTTGCGAAAATCAGTTGTTTGATACATGTCGATGTTCCTTTTCCTTCGTCATTTGAGTTCATGACAAAAATATTTAACCATTTTGTGCTAATTATCGATACATTTGCATCAAGAATTACTCAAAGAGACAACTCTTTGCACTCTTGCCCACGAACACGTCCTCGGATTTTTTCCAAAAATTTTGAGTACTTTTTTCTCAATAGTTCAATTTTGGCCGCATCCTGTTTACTGCGCTCAGACCCGACATCATATTTTATCTCGGGGCAATTGGCAATATCATCTACGGCATGATCTCTGCTCGGTTGAAAGCTGGGAGGAGAATCTTTTATTTTATTAAAGATAGTGGCCTTAAGTTCTTGAATTTTATTTTTGATCCGCTCACTCTGTGGATTTAAAATATAGAGCTTATCTAATACCTCTGCTGCTTTGTCATAATGCCCTTGTGAACAATATAAATCGGCCAAAGTAAAGGTCAGTAAATCATTTTTCTTTTGCCCTCCTCCCTCTCTAGACTCGGCCTCTTGCAAAATTCCAAAGGAGTCTCCTGGAGGAGGTTCAGAAGAAAGTTCTGATGGGGAAGGAGGAAAAGGGGATGCTGAAGCAGGGGCCGAATTTTCAAATGTAGCAAGCTTATTCCAAGCACTCATTTCTGTACTCGCGCCCATGCCTACGCTGCTTAAAGTATCTTCCTTAATCCCTGCTGGGGCCAGTACAACACTTCCTAGTTGAGCATAGCTCCAGCCCGAATTGTCCCATTGTTTTATTTGTTCGGCCACTCTTACGGATAAGGGTAGAGGTGCTACGGACGGAATGGGATTGATCTCATCGGTATTGTCATCGCTCCCTTGTTCATCTAAAATTTCAGTTAACTCTTCCACAGCATTGATAGATGTTTGATCTCGCGAATTAATAAACAACACATTTTGATAAGCTTGTAATGCTTCTTGATTATGGCCTAACTTTCTACAAACCTCTGCAAACAACTTCTGTAGCATTTGATTCTCAATATTTTTTTTTACAAATGGTTTTAAAACTTCGTATGCTGATTCGAATTTCTGTAAATCGAAGTAACAAAATGCTAAAGAGAGATGTCCCGTAAGATAGCTTGGATGGAATTTGATTCCTTTTTTCAAAATTTTCAGTGCTTCATTCACCAATCCTAATTTTCTATAATTTTCTGCAAGTGGTGCAAATACAATAGAGTGTGGATTTTTCTGATACTCATTTAAATATTTTATAAGCAATGGCGATGACTTCTGTTTTGCACCTATCATAATCTTGTCACCTCAAATTCAAGAAAAACATGAGTGTTATTAACTTACTCCATCATCACTCTCAATCAACCCTGCTTCTTCTTGATTAATCACTCTAGGAGTTAGGAATATAATTAATTCATTCTTGCTCTTGGTTGGATTATATGCTGTCCTAAATAACCACCCGACTAAAGGTAAATCTTTTAAAAAGGGCAATCCCGATAATTTTTCATTTTTTTCAAAAGAGTATATGCCCCCAATAACCACAGTAGAACCATTATCTACAAGGATATTAGTTTTAACAAATCTTGAAGTTTTCGTAGGCGGCACTCCTGCAATCTCTTGTGTTCCAAATCCTGCTTTATTCAACTCTACATCCATTGCAATTGAGCCTTCATTAGTCACATGCGGAGTAACTTTCAACCCCATTGAGGCCTGAACCTCTGTAAAGCTCTCTGTAGTACCTGTAGTTGTGGTAGTAGTCGTTTTAAAATAACGAGAATCGTTGGTAGAAATCTCTGCCGCCTTCTTATTTTGAGTAATCACTTTTGGGCTAGAGATAACCTTTCCTTTTGATTCGCTCTCCATCAATTGTAACTGCATATCCAAATCAAATAGTCGATGAAATCTCGCAACTCTTAAAAGCATTAGCGTAGAGTCTGGTGAGGGGGCCGTGCTAAAAGAAAAACCAGGGCCATTATCAGGATTAGTTGTTCCATTAATCTTTGTAATCGGATCGTATCCAAACTTAATTCCATTACGAAGTCCAATTTCACTAGAGAAAGATTCATTGGCCTCTACAACTTTCGCCTCGATTAATATTTGCGGTGTTTGTGTATCTAAAACTTCAATAATTTTTTTCATCCTCTCTATTGTGTCCACAGTGTCTTTTACAATAATTGAATTAGTTCTTGTATCTCGCGAGATTGCTCCCCGATCTTTGGTTAAGTACTTTGTTAATAAATCTGAAAGTTCTGCTATTTCAGCAAAACTTATTGGAAATATTTTTGTAACCAATGGTTCCTGTGTGGCCAACAGTGCTTTCGCATCAGCTTTTTTTTGCTCCTCAAGAGCGGCCTTTTCTGCAGTAGTGATCGTTAGAATATTTCCTGTTTTTTTTGCGACTAACCTCCCTAACTGCATAATGGTATCCAACGCCTGATCCCAAGGTATATTGGTTAACACCAAAGACAGATCTGGAATTTTATTAACATCATCATCCATTATGATATTAAACCCGGAAGAATCTGCAATCATCCGCAATAATCCGGCAACAGGCATTTTTTTCACATTGATAGAGATTTTTTTTCCAACATATTTTTTTTGTCCTGATAATGTTAGATTCTCTAAAATGTCGTCGAGAGAGTCACTTTTAGGAACATTAATCTTTTCTGTTTGAATTCCCTGTGCTACCTCACTCGCCTTAGTTGCAGATTCTGCCACTTTTTGTTGAGAAAAAACTCCAAATCTATTTTCAACCATGACAATCAATTTATTTTCTTGTTTTTCTACCATAGAACGCACATTGTCTCTTAATTGAATAGCAACACGAATGTCGTTTATGCTCTCCGGTTTGACATAGGGGGAAACCATTACCACACTTCCAGAAAATTCCGAAGTATCAAATGCTCTCATCACCCGCTTTTTGGCCGTCACATTTTGCAAATCAAGAATAATCTGCTTGTCATCGGGGATATGAAATTTTTTTCCTTTCACTGTTTTATCATCAAAAGTAAACTCAATTTTAGAAATTTCTCCTTCTTGAAAAAAATCAATCGAGAGCAACTCTAATGCATTACAATTATCTACTAGAGGAATAAATTTGCAGCAAACAAGAAAAAAGCATGTGCTGATAAAATAAACTGATGATAACGGAAGGGCATTCCTTTGCAGAAAGAATCTTAATACCATTTTTCATCATCCATGATAAAGGTTTAACATACAATCCTTGTATGCTACTTAATATTCTATCACAGTTGTTACTGCTTTAAATAAAATGTTAAAAAAATTTTATTTGGCCGGAGGTAAAGAGGTCTTACTAGACGAACTATAGTCCATAGGCATGTCACTTCCTGACTCTACTGCCACAGAAGCAGGAATAAAAGATTTTCCTCCTACATTGCCAACATCATTCACAACATTTACGCTGGTATTACCATCAACTATTGGCAATACCGTTTCTAAGTATTCTTCCTGCCCATAAACATTAATAATTTTTTCAACAACAACAACTCCCCCAGGCATGATCGCTTTGATCTCAAATTTATCATTTCCCTGCCCGAGAATCATTCCCTCTCTAACAATCTTTATTTGATCAGAGCCAGGTGTCTTAACCATTGCTCGCCTATCTTTTCCGATCAGCACTCCAACCACATTAATATCTTCTGGTGATGCCGCTTCAACTCCAGGAAGATTGGTATAAACTCCATCTCGGTAAGAACCGTATTTTTCATCAACTTCAAGTTTTTTATCACTCTTTGTAATTTTTGGCCGTTTAAAGGGATCACGAATTTCAGAAATTTTTTTTATTTTTGACGTAGAAAAAAACTCTAACTCTTTTGGTGCAAAAATATCCTCTGCAAACAAGGGTGTAGCTAATGCAAAAAGGTACACTTCCATTAAAAACAATATCTGCCCCTCTCTACTTATCTTCATTCTATCTCTTTCTCCTTTTTTACAGAGGCCCCTTCAGTAACTTCCTGGGCAATCTTATCAAGTAACCCTTTCCTAGAGGCACTTTCAGTAGCAGAGGCAGGATCACTGGACGCAGGGGCCTCTTTCTGAGAAGCTGCGTTATATCGAAATGCTTCGACACTCGCTTTTAATCCTAAAATTTTAAACCGCCCTTTATTTTTTTGCTCACTATTAGTTACCTGGATCGATCGCGTATTTAATAAGCGCTCTTGGCTCCCCATTCTTTCAAAAAAAACCAAAATTTGATGAAAAGTTCCCTCTCCTTCAAGGGAATACTGTTTAGCAAAATAAAAATCACGTGCTTCTTCTGCAAGCGGTGTTATATTCATTTTTTTCACAGAAAGAGATTCTGTGACTTTTAAAAAATATCCAACTATCTCAGAATCTATAATTGTATTGGGAAGTTGTTTCTGCACATTCTCAATCTGATCGGTGACTTCTTTTACTCTAATTTTTGACATTTCTAAATTTTTCTCAAACTCCATGGCCTTTTTATTTTTTGTTTTTATTGAATGTAAATTATCTTCAAGTCCTGTAATTTCTTGACTCAACTGATTTGTTTCTGCATCAACCTTATTCACTGATTCATATGCATTGTTCAAAAAAAATGCTGCCATTAAAAAAGGGATTAGCTTAATCAAGGCATTGATCAGTTTTTTCATTATTCGTATCTCACAATTTTAGCACTAATCTTAAACGACTCTACTCTCCTGCTAGATAATTCATCAACTTTTGTATTAGACTCATCTAGCTTTACTACGCCATTTTCAAAAAAGATGGAATTTTTTAAGTCATTAATAAAATCACCAACACTTTTATACGAAAGAGATTCTCCTGAAATACTAAGGATGTCATTCTCGATAGCAAAGGAAGTGATCCATAAATCCTCGTTCACTTTTCTAGCAATAAACAACATAATATTTAATGGATTTTTTTTGATTTTTAAAATTTTCTTTACAACATTCAATTTTTCATTTAACCGCTGCTCTTGTGTTTCAATTTTTTCAACTTCTTCCTTTAAAAAATCAAGCTTTTTTCCTTCTTCATTGGCCTTTGCAATCTCTTCATTTAAAGCCATCACATTATTTCTTAAAATTTTATTTTTATTAGCATAATAATCGACCAATACTGGTAACAAGAAAGAAAAACCATATACAATCAATATGCCTTTAATGGGCAACAAACTTAGATCAATCCCTAACAAGGTTGGTAGCTTATAGCTTTTTTTATCTCCAAGCAGGTTGACTTCAATCATCTTTTAATTTTCCTTAGCGCTAATCCTAGGGCAACACAGCCACAAGAAGCGATATAATTGATATCATCATCTGAAAAATTTTTCTCATTATATCTTATCTTTTCAAAAGGATTCAAATAAGCTACGTCCACATGAATCGCCTTGGCCAATCCTTCTGCTAACCCTGGGATTAGTGATGTCCCTCCAGTAATATAACAGCTTCCAAGTGTGATATCAGTTGACGCTGTCATAAAAAAGGTTAACGTTTTTCTAATCTCATTGAAAAAATTATCTAAATTGATTCTAATGATTTCGACAATCTCCTCTGGAATATTGCCATTTTCATCTCCATGGATTTTCAAGTCCTCTGCCTCTGTATAGCTAAGCCCTAACTGCCTCTGGATCTCTTCAGTGATTACCGTCCCCCCTAAATTTATCTCTCGAGTGAAAACAACCATGCCTTTTAGATATATGATCATATTCGTTTTACGAGCACCAAAATCTATTAACAAAATCCCTGCCTCATCTGTCCTATGTTTTTCTGCTAATACAATTTCAAAAACATTTGAAACCGCGAATAAATCCAAATCTACAATTTTTAATTTAAGCCCTGATTTACTCACAAGAACTTTATACGACTCTACCAAATCTTTTTTTGCCGCAGCGACCATCACATCCACACCGCCACCTTGATTTTTCCCCATGATTGAATAAGAAACGATGGCCTCCTCTGTACCAAACGGAATGTATTGTTCCGATTCCCAATTCACTTGATCGGTGATCTCTTGATCAGTTCCATCTGCAATTTGCATTTTTTTAGACATTGTATTGGTACCAGAAAGACCAATACACACCTCCTTCTTCCGAAAGGAAGACTCTGATACACAACTTTGAATGGCTTCCAAAACTTGATCTGCTTGTACTAATTCATCTTCTATTAAGGCACCTTCTGGAAGAAATTTACATCCAAACTTGACCAAATGGCACTCACCACTTTTAGTTCGTACAACTTCTGCAATTCGAACAGCGCTTTGACCTATATCAACGCCCAAAACATCCACCGGCCCCCATTTTAGAACACTATAAAGGAACTCAGTTGCCTCTTCAATATATGAGCGTATGTCCACACAATTTCCTTATGCCAATATAAAGCACACTACTACTATTTTATTATAGCTAAGTGAGATTCTACATATCCAGAATATTCCACAAAAAATTCATGAGCTTTGCATGAGTTTCCGGGAAAAATATTTGCATGCTTGCAACTACAATAATGAAAGGCCCAAAAGGAATAGGAGTCTCTCGTCGTATCCTCCCTATGGACAGGAAGGCCACTCCTAAAATTGAACCAAGCAGGCAACTCAGGAATATATTTTGGATTATCATGATTGGCCCTAGATAAAGCCCTAAAATCCCGAACAGTTTTATGTCTCCACCACCTAGTCCATCTTGTCCCTTAATGACATAAAATAAATAGGTGATGAGCGAGGGAAAAGCAAATCCTATGGCCCCACCTAAACCCCAAAATGCAAACGAATGGTGGACAAGAGCAAAAATTAAAAAAAGCACACCAAGAGATATATTAATTTCATCAGGTAAGATATAGTGCCTAATGTCGATAACAAATAATGCGATAAAGGCAGTGGCCACCAAAATATTGAACAAAAACATAAACAAGGCATAGATCGTAAGCAGTTTAGGGGCAAAAAAAATTGCCGCCATCCCGACCAGTAATTCAACCAATATGTACTGATAAGAGATCTTTACGCCACACCCCCTACACTTGCCTCTTAAAAAGAGATAACTAACGATTGGGATATTTTCATAAAAAGGAATTTTTCTTCCACATGATCGACACATCGATCGTGGTACCGCAACGCTTTTATTTTCTGGCAGACGATAAATTAAGACATTGGCAAAACTACCAAGGCAAGCACCTAATGCAAAACAATAACTAGCGATAATAAATTTAACAACATCCACAAAGACACCTTTTTTGTTCCTAAGTTTTCACCATAGTTATTTTCATTTTACAACACCTAATCTAAGTTTTTATTTTCAAAAATAAATAAAGAAGCTACAATCACCAATAACATATAAAAAAAAGCATATGCTGTTCCCATCATTAAGGTCTCCATTGGAATTGTTTTCTGATAAAGGATATAATCTTTTAAATTCAATCGATTAAAATTGGGAAATATGTAATAACAAGCATTGATCACTGTCGCTAAAAAATTATTTTTTTCCACATACTGCAAAACAAGAGTAGAACTAATCACATACCCTAAAATATAGATGACTATTCCATAGATAATCGTCAATGTAGCGTTAGTTATAAGAGAAAAGAAAACTACGATCAACAAAACAATTGTTGCTTCAAAAAAAGAGAAAAGGACAGAAAAGAGCATCAAAGGAGAGTAATGCCCTCCTAACAAAAAATATAAGATAAATGACATTGACATTAAAATAATTACATTAATCGATAAAACAGCAATCACCCCAAGTAACTTTCCTAAAAAAAACGCTTTCCTCCCTAGTGATCGTGTGACAATCATATGGATAGTTCTATTTTCAATCTCTTTTGAAATCAATGCATGTCCTAAGAGTATTGCCATAAATACTGTTGAGAGCGAAGTAAGACCTAGACCAACATCTAAAGCTATCCTTTCTGCTACACCATAAGCAAAAGAATAAGAGATATAACTAAGTAATAACAATATTGATCCAAGTAAAAAAACTCCTACCCAAATTTTACTCTTCATAAATTCCATGAATGAGTATTTACAAATCAAGACCATTTTACTGAATTCATCAACAAGCTCAATCCAACTAAATACCATAGCTATCTATCTCCATTGACATTATAAAGAATCTCTTCAAGTTTTATGCTCTTTTGGGAAAAAGAGACAATTTTAGCGCCTTTATCCATGATAAAACTCAAAAACTGCTCTTTCTCTTCTTTAGCTATTTCAAAACACAATACCTTTTCTAACTCATTTTCATAGAGTAAAAAACTATTGGGATAATTACAAATAATCGCTTTATCTTCCCAGCATCCACGCCATTCCAAAATCACCCTATATTTCGAGGAAGAGTGTTTTGAAACCAATTCACTTACACTCCCACTATATAACATTTTACCTTTCTCTAAAAAAATAACCTTTTGGCACAATTCCTCCACATCAGGCACAATGTGACTACTAAAAAAGATGGTAGTTCCATACTGCTTCCGAACATCTGCGACAATATCTTTAATCTCCTTTCTGCCAATAGGATCAAGGCCAGACAATGGTTCATCCAAAATGATCAACTTTGGCCGATGCAAAAGTGTCGAAATAATACCAACTCTTTGTAGCATCCCCTTTGAATAATTTTTCATCTGTCGATCTAAAGCAAAATCGATACCTAACCTTTGTGCCCATTTTTGTCCTTGTTGGTTAATTTCAAGACTAGAAAGGTTATTTAACTTACCTAGATAGGCAATAAAATCTCTACCCGTAAGATTGGGATAAAAGTAGGGTCTTTCTGGTAAAAATCCAAGATTGGAAAAAATACTTTTCTTACTTACACCCATAATTTTTGAAAAATAAATTTTTCCGTGAGTTGCCTTAATTAGACCCATGATAATTTTTATCAGAGTGGTTTTTCCGGCACCATTGGCACCTAAAAAGCCCACCACATCCCCAGCAGCTATCTCAAAGCTTACTCCTCTTAACGCCCAAAAACTTCTGCTCCAAAAATCAGTTTTGAACTTTTTTGATACACTATCTATTTTCAGCATATTCCATATCCATTGGTGTAACTTTTTGTTATTTTTATTATATATGTGTTGATAATCGGTTGTTAAGTTTTCTGGAATAAAAAAATGGATCAACAGACACACTACAATCATTTTGAATTGCATCCCTCATCTACAATTAAATATTTATTTCCTATTGGGATTATTGTCTTTCTGCTCTTTTGGACTAATTATTTCAACAGCAGATCGATACTACCGACTCTTAATATCAGCATGCAAGAGAGTGCCGTAAATATCGATAAGCAAATTTTAAAACACCTCCACTTTGGGCAAAAGCGCTTAATTACCTCTTTCTTGTGGATTAAAACGTTGATTGAATCGGATTTGGAGCATTATACCAATAACGATTTAAACTCCTGGCTTTATTTGCGTTTCGACACCATAACTGACCTTGATCCTCTTTTTCTAGTTGCTTACCAATTTGGAGGAATCTACCTCTCCATTGTCAAAGACGACAACATGGGAGCAAAATTTTTTTTTGAAAAGGGATTGTCCTATTACCCGGAAGACTTTAAATTGCTATTCTATTCTGGCACCCACTACGCCTTTGAATTAGACGATCTCGATCGTGCTATAAAAAACTTAGAAAAAATTCAATACCATCCCATGGCCCCCGCTGTTTTGCCATCTCTTGTTGCACGCTTCAAGGCCAAACAAGGAGATTTAATGGGCTCCTTTGAACTGCTAAAAATTGCCTATTACAACCAAAAAGAGGACTCACCCATTAAAGAGCGCTATCGTGACTCACTTTATGCCATAAAAGCAGAAATCGACCTCTCTTGCCTAAATACTCACACCCTAGCAAGAAACTGTGAGGCCAATGATTTTGAAGGAAATCCTTACATTAAGAACAAGAACGGAACATACACGGCCATAAAAAAATGGAACTATTTTCGCCCACACCGACGAGATACCCCTTAACATTCAATACCCTTGCTGGGTTTGCCTAATCTGTTTTTTCTCATTGATAATCCACTGATCAGCAACACCAGCACCATGTCCCTCATCAATAATAAAGCCACTTGCCCCTGCCGTAAAACTAGATGCTGCATCGACAACTGCACTACTTATACCTAAAACACTGTTAGGTAAAATTGCCCCTACCCCTCTTCCTGCGGGAAATTCACGGATGGCCAGAGAATTACACGCAACTCCACCATTGGCCGATGCCACTGCATTTTGCAGGCTATCTTCCGCAAAGCCAACGGCATAAAATCGGTTGGGATACTCCTCCCTAGGATCATAACCCATCGTTGTTAAACAAGAGGCATAGGTTAAATATTCCGCATTATACGATTGCTCTGCTGTAAAAATGGCCCCTAATTGTATCTTGGCTTCACTAGTCTTGGATTTTACCTGATACCTTCGATATTGAGGAACGGCCACCGCACTCAAGATTCCAATCACACCGACAACCACCATGAGTTCAACAAGACTAAAACCAGATAATCGCTTCACTTAAGCGCGCTCGCTAATATCCTTGTGCGATTTGATTGATCTTTTTTGTCTCATCAATAGTCCACTGATCCATAGTGGCAAATCCTTCCAATATTACGCCAACGGCCATGGCCTTGAATGTAGTCGCGGCACTAACAGCTGCAACACTAGTCACATTGCTAACAGAAGCAATCGCAGATGAATTGCCCACTTTTTTTCCAGCAGCGAAGGCCCTTGTTGCGGTCACTGAGCAAGTTGCAGCACCGGCCGTTATTGCGACATTGTTTTGATTTGAATCGACGCCAAATCCAGTAGCATAGTATCTCTGAAGTGCTTCAGAGCTTGGGTCATAGCCCATCGTTTGGAGGCAAGAGGCAAATGTGTCATAGTCGGATTTAAAGGATTGCTCTGCTGTATAGATTGCAGATAGTTGAAGCTTTGCTTCACTAGTTTTTGCTCGTGCTTGATATTTCTTAAAATTAGGAACTGCAATAGCACTTAATATTCCAATAATACCTACAACAACCATTAACTCCACTAAGCTAAAACCACTGAAATTTCTCTTCATAGACTCATTCCCCCCCAAAAAAAAATTAAAGATTCTCGGTCACAAATTTGAATTTTATTTTTTATTTAGTAACAGAGACCCTATTAATAAATTTAACGCTATTCCTCTATTATAACAAGTTTTATCCTTTTGCTTGCGATGGTAAAATATTACCCTTGCCCTCCTGCACTTAAGAAAATTGGCAAATATAGCGCAACTAAGATGCCTCCAATAACACCACCAAGAAGGAGTAAAATGATTGGCTCCAACATTTTAGTCATAATACCAATGGCATCGTCAGTTTCTCGATCAAAAATATCAGAAATTCGTTCAAACATATTGTCAAGATTTCCAGTTTGCTCGCCCACTTTAATTAACTGAAGAACAATATCTGGTATATAACGAATTTTCACCATGGAATCCACCAAAGTTTTTCCTTCTTCAACACTCTTTTTTATACCTTTTATATCTTTTGCAATTACTTTATTATCAACAACATTGCTGCAAATTTCTAAAGAGTCGATTAATGAAACGCCTGATGAAAGCATCGTCGATAAAGTTCTTGTCAAAGAACTCAAATCACTTTTAATCACTAGATTACCAAAAAGCGGAGTTCCCATAATAAAAGCATCCCATATGGTTTTTCCAATATCGGTTTTTTTCCATTTTAAAAAAATCATTAACCATGCCACGACAACAGCAATAATAACCAGCCACCAGGTGCCTAAAAAGGCAGAAATATCAATCAAAAGTTGAGTAATGAAGGGGGTTTCTTGCCCTGAACTATGTAGCATTTCTACAAATTTAGGAACAACAAAGACTAATAAAAGCGCAACGACCAAAATACCCACAACAATCAAAATAATAGGGTAAGTAAGTGCTGATTTTACCTGCGATAAAGTTTTCTCTTGTTTATCAAGATAAATGGCCAATTTTTCTAAAATAGTATCTAGCACCCCTCCGGTCTCCCCGGCCTTTACTAAATTGCAATAGAGGTTGTCAAAACCAACCTCTAGTTTCATAGAGTCTGACAAACTTTTTCCTGCACTCACATTCATCGCAATTTTTTTGATTGAAACTTTCATCGAAGGATTTTTTTCTTGTTTATAAATCACCTCCAATGCATGCAAAATAGGCACACCTGAGTTAATCATGACTGATAATTGTTTTGTGAAATTGATCAACTCTTTTCTACTAAATGGCGATGCCAGGCCTTTTTCTACTAGCCATATGCCAAAATCCATTTCAAAAATGGTAGGGTAGCGAATTTTTAATGGACGAATATTCCTACCCTTAAGCTTCCTTCTTAAATCTCTATCGTTATTGGCATCATCTTCACCAGCAATCCTTTTCCCTTTTTTGTCAATCCCTTCCCATTTAAATAACGGCATGCCTCCCCCTACACAAAACTATATCACATATTCGTGGTTGGCTTTCTCTCTTTACTTTTTACACTTAAGCCTAGCATTTGCCCTAGCTCCTCGGGGGCGGTAGTGTATGACATTGCAGTGTCAGCATCAATTTGACCAGTTTGCACTAATTTTTGCAGTGACTGATTCATCGTGAACATCGCCGATACATCTTGTCCAATCTGCATTTGAGAATAGACTTGGTGTAACTTATCTTCGCGAATAAGATTCCTAATCGCGGGAGTAGGAACCAAAACTTCCATGGCCAAGCATCGCCCAGGTTTATAGGTCCGAGGGATTAATTGCTGTGCGACTACCCCTTGTAACACGAAAGAGAGTAGGACTCTAATTTGCCCTTGCTGATCAGAAGGAAAAACGTTGATAATTCTATTCATCGTTTGCACGCAAGAGTTTGTATGAAGGGTTCCAAATACCAAATGCCCCGTTTCCGCAATCGTCAATGCCGCCTCAATTGTCTCCACATCACGAAGTTCTCCGATAAGAACAATATCTGGATCTTGGCGAAGCATACTTTTTAGTCCGCGATGAAAACTTACCGTATCACTGCCAACCTCACGTTGATTAACAATACACCCTTTGTGCCCATGAACAAATTCCACTGGATCCTCTAGCGTAATAATATGCCCTGCCTCTTTCTCATTTAGTCTATCCACAAGCGAAGCCAGTGTTGTGGACTTGCCAGATCCAGTAGGACCAGTAACTAAAATTAGCCCATTACTAATATCGGTCATTGTCAATAAAACATTGGGTAACCCGAGACTTTTGAAGTCCGGAATAAGTGAGGGGATTAATCGAAAGCTAGCGGAGATTGTCCCCTTGGCATAAAAAACATTTGCTCTAAAGCGTGCAAGCCCTTTGACTCCAAAAGAAAAATCCATCTCTAAATTTTTTTCAAAATCTGCTTTTTGATCTTCGGTTAAAATTTGGTACACCATTCGCTTGCAATCTTCTGGCGTGAGTGGCCCAACTTTCACTCTTACAATAGTTCCATTCACTCTCATCGCAGGTGCACTTCCCACAACTAAATGCAAATCAGAAGCATTGTTCTCTACCATAACTTTAAAAAGTTGCTGGATTTTCACCCCTTCTTTAATCATGGTTTTAGAGAGGTTTTCCGTGTTTTTAGTATTTTTTGTTTCCATAATTACTATTCACATTCTTGTTGTTTTTCACATTCCATTATTATTATCATTATTAAGTGCCGTATTTAATCGGTGTCTGAAGCAGAGTTTGCAATTACCTCTTCTAATGATGTAAGTCCCATTGCCATTTTGGTTAACCCAGACATCCGCAAAGTTTTCATCCCATCTGCAATTGCTTTTTGCTTAATTTCCACTGCTGTGGCATTGGACAAAATTAACTCTCTGATGGCCATAGTTATTGGCAATACCTCATAAATAGCAACCCTTCCCTTGTACCCAGTTCCGCTGCAGGCATTACATCCTCTTCCTTTATACGCTTGAATTTTCTCCGCTGACTCTGGAGTTAGTCCATAAGATACAAGTAACTCTTTTTTTATATTGTCCTTGTCTTTGCAGCTCAAACAAATTTTCCGACAAAGTCTTTGTGCTACCACTACATTCAGGGCGGCCGAAATCAAAAACGGCTCGATCTCCATGTTTAATAATCGTGCAATAGCTGAAGGAGCGTCATTGGTATGAAGAGTTGATAGTACCAAATGGCCAGTGAGTGAAGCTTCTACTGCAATTTCTCCGGTCTCTCGATCACGGATTTCTCCAACCATGATAATATCAGGATCTTGGCGTAAAAATGATTTCAATGCCGAGGCAAAAGTATATCCAATATCTTTACGAACGTTCACTTGGTTAATACCTTCGATATTAAATTCCACAGGGTCTTCTGCCGTAGAGATATTACTATCAATGGTATTTAATTCGGCCAAGGCCGAGTAGAGCGTTGTGGTTTTTCCTGAGCCTGTAGGACCAGTTACCAAACACATGCCATAGGGATGATGAATAGCATCTTTTAGTATCTTGAGTTGCACCGGTTCTAGCCCTAATAGAGTCATGTCCAGCTTTATGGCCGATTTATCTAATATTCTCAGGACTATCTTTTCACCGAAAAGTGTTGGCAGCGAAGAAACACGGTAGTCGACAGTAACATCACCTATTTTGATTTTAATCCGCCCATCTTGAGGCTTCCTTTTCTCTGCAATATCCATTTGCGCCATAATCTTCACCCTCGATATTATGGCCAACATCAGCCCCTTCGGTGGTTCTGAGTGCAAGAATAGATTTCCATCAATCCTAAAGCGAACCCTGAAATTTTTTTCAAAAGGCTCCATGTGAATATCGCTGGCCTTTTTAATATAGGCCTCAACCACGATCTTGTTGACCATGACAACGATCTCTTCACCAATATCCTCTTCTCGAATAGTCTGTTCTTTGTTTGCCTTGTCTGATTGCGCACTAATTAATTCCACATATTCGAGCAGATCATCGACTGAAGTACTTATCTCTGTGTAGAGCTTGCTCCAGGCCATAAGGCCAGTCAGCAAAAAATCTACTTTACTCCTTAAGATCATCTTTAAATCATTAGCACAAGCAGTAATTGTTGGATCATAGATCGCTAATAAAATAGAACCTGTCGTTTTTTGAATAGGAATGGCCCTATATTTAATCACGTTTTGTTTCTTTAGCAAGGCCAATGTCTCTTTGGGGACTCTGGCATTAGAAAGATCCATATAGCGAAGTGAAAATTTTGTGGCAATTTCTTGTGCAACTTTAACACTGTCAAACCCAGGTACTTCCAATAGATCGATCTCATTGACCACATCCACCTTAGTACTTTTTACAGCTATCTTTTTTAACTCCTCAGCAGGCAGTATCCCAGATTTTAAAAGTAAATTGTAAAATTCTTGTCTAAACATCTTTAAGCATCTTTAAACATCAATGTAAAAATTAAACTATCACTAAATCCACTAGATGCTTAATCGACAAATTTTAATTTTTTATGAGTTAATTATTGGTGATTGATTAAGAAAATATTTCTTTGCGATCGCTATATCTGATGAAATTATTTTTATCAACTCATCAATGCTAGTAAACTTTTTCTCTTCTCTAATCCAATCAATAAAATGAACAGAAACATTTTTGTCATAGATATCTTGATGAAAATCAAAAATATGTGTCTCAATTTTGATATCGAGTGTAGATTCCACTGTAGGATTTGTTCCGACACTCGTAACTGATGGGTATTTTTTTCCGGCGTATTCAAATAAAGTAACGTAGACACCCGATTTTGGAATGGCCCTTACTTCATCAATGGCAACATTTGCCGTAGGAATTCCAATCTTTCCTCCAAGTTGTTTTTTCTTAACAACAACCCCACTTAAATAAAATTCTCTTCCAAGGATTTTGTTAGCAGCGGCAAGATCCCCCTTGTTGATATATTCTCGCACTTTTGATGAAGAGTAGATGGTGGTACCTCTGGAAAACAGCGTTATTTCTTCGTATAATATTTTTTTTTGTTGCAAATGTTTTTTTAGTGAATCTAAACTCCCATTCCTGTTCACCCCTATTGCAAAATCGTACCCAAAAAACATTTTTTTTATATTAATTCTGGATAGCAAGACTTTTGTAACAAATTCTTCATAACGAAAACAACGAACATCTTTGTCGAATGCAATTTCCAAAAGGCAGTCGATTTTAATAATACCTTTATCTGTAAGCTCTTGCATTTGCAAAATTTTCTCTTCGTAGCTGTTCAGTAAAAAATTATGAATAGGGCCTTTAATGGCAAGATAAGTGTGTGGCCTAAAAGTGAGTAGTAAAATACCAATGCCCAAAGCTTCACACCCTCTTTGTACATGCTGCAGATAATGCTGATGCCCCAGATGAACTCCATCGAAGTTGCCTATAACTAAACCCCACTGCTGCGATTGCAAGCTTGAATCGATATTCTGGTGTAAAAGGATATTATGTTCTTGAATTACTCTCATAGGCCAAAAAATTTTCTACTTCCTGAAAAGCAGCTTTATGATCACCTCTTCTCATTAATTTTTTTATCTCTAAAATAACCAGCTCTGTACCAGTGGAAGAGTTAGGTTGTCCGAAGTTTTGAAGCATACAGCAATTATAGAGATCTTGAAAGAATTTTTTTGATTTGGGAGTTATTTCTATTATAGGATCAAAGACTATCTCTTTGCTAACGCTCGTCCGACAACTAAACATCCTAAATAACTCATCCATTTCGCAAAAAGCTATTCGCCCTTTCCTCATTTCATGCATTATTCTTTTTGATAATTTCTTATACCGCTTGATCCGCCAATAGACTAACTCTCCTGCATAAAAATATCTATATTCAGAAAATAGATACCAACTCATGACAATCGAGGACAATGATAATGCGGTTGTCACTAATATCCAAAAATCAATACCCATAATAATCCTGCCTCGCTCCCCCATTTTTTTTATAACGTCTTATATTTTCATAAAAATTATTACGCTTGATCTGAGAATAGTCTATCCGATCTCCGATCTGACTAGTAGCATTTTTCTGTTGATGATTTTTTAAATAAAAAACCACATTATCTCTGCTATTTCTTAAATATTCCCGATAAATGTCTGCATATTTTTGATCCACTTCAATCACTTCTAATAAATTTTTGTACAGCTTCACTCCTATATTAAAATCACCTACGATCAAGGCCTCTGTGGCCATATTAAACACATGCAGATACTCATTGTCTTTTGCTGAAGACAAGTCTAGGGTTTCACGATACAGTTTATACGACTCATTGTATCTTCCTTCGGCCATCAAACAGTAGGCCAAAGTTAAACGCTCATCTCTCACCAGTAAATCATTTCGTTTTAATTGTTCTATTTTTTTTAACCAATCACTATTGCATCTACACTGCTTACTCTTTAAATCCCCAACTCCACATTTAACCAGAATATAAGCTTGCGCTTCTTTACTATAACTATCTACTCCAGTAAACGATAATAATAACAACAGCGATACCCCTAAAAAAGTGGCCATACTGCGACTTTTTTTTATAAACACTCCTGTAGCTAATAAAAAGTAACGTACTATAAAGAAAAAAATCCCTATGATAAAATAGTATTTATAATCGCCATCCTTTGCTTGAGCGTTGCTAATATCACTCATCGCGCCAGTCGTCGATGCAGCGATTTTTCTGCTTAGAACTTTCAGATCATTTTCGTTATTTAAATTAAAAAAAGAAAAATTAGAAATTTTTCTGCTAACTTCTAAAATGTTTTTCAAATCCAATCTACTTTCAAGATAATTTCCATTGGCATCTCGAAGAAAAGCAACTTGATTTCCACTTGAGTCCATAACAGGTATTTTTTGTTCATAAATATTCCCTACTGCAATCATGGTTATGTTCAGGTCAAGTATCTGACTAAATTTTGAAACATCTTTCATAGGGGATTTAAATGTATCTTCCCCATCTGTAATCACAACCACTTTCAAACCGTCATTCTTCTTTATCCGCAGAGAACTCCACTCTTTAATCTCATGGAATACCCCCAAGATATTAGTATTCGCATAATTGACCGTTGCCATAGCTTTAACAAGATCGAGCCGCCGCAAAAGATACTCTTTATCCGTTGTGAATGGCGTATGCGGAACTATTCTCTCATCAAACAAGATAAAGGCCACTTGCTGCTTGCTCTCGAGCTCTCCTAAGAAATTCTCAAGGAGTAATAGCCCATGCTCTATTCTTGAAAATCCATCAATACCATCTTTAACCAACATACTTCTGCTGATATCCAAAGCAATAATAATATAATTTTGCTTTTCTTCGTAATCTATCATTCTTGTTTTATCTTCAATATCAAAGAACATTCCATAGATCGAATATAAAATAACTCCTATACCTAAAAAATAAAAAATTACGCCCGCAAAATATGATCTCTTCATTTTTATTGGCCAATACTTTTCGATCCATTTTTTTGACCAAAATATCAAACTCCACTGTAGTGCTATTAACACAATAAATAGAGTTATCACTATCTTGAATATCATATAATCTCTCTGAAAAAGAGCACTCTAATAATCAATAGTCCCATAAGAATCAGCAATGTCTTTATCGCTATATTACCCATATCATTACTTTTTTTACAAAAATTTTCCTTGGATATCGCAATAGCTTTTGCATCTTTTTTCACTTCTTTAAAATCGGATGATATCTTTTCAATCACACTCTTCAATAGAATATTTTCCATTGCTATCAGTGATCCTTTATACCTCGTTACTAAACTTTCGAGTTTTCCAACAGATTTACTGAAATTCATTGCAATAAACGTTAATTTTTCATCCTCCATACGCATATTTTCCATAGGCGGCAGTTCATCTTCAAAAATACCATCACTAATCAAAAGGATCACCTGATGCCTCTCTTTTTCTGCTGAAGTTACCACGTTATGGAACTCTTTGATCACAGGCATGATCTTAGTTCCATCACCCAAGACTCCCACCGAAATCTCCCTGACCTTTTCCATCAAAAAAGCAACATCTCTTGTTCTCGGGACCAAGGTATGCAGCTCCTCTGCAAACAACAATATCTTGACAGACACACTGTCTTTATCCATTTGCTCTAAAAATTTAGATAAAAATTCTTTAGTTTGCTCTAGATTCACTCTATCTTTATTTCTATCCAACATTGATAATGAGGTATCAATGAAAATAGTTACATCGACTTTGGACTTTTCCATGGCAAAGGGTACATGCTCCAAAGGGCCACTAATTCTGTTTTTATTATCAACTAGAACAGCTCCAACTAGTAGCACATACATAAAAATTACCGTTATAGAAAGCAATCCTCGACATAATACAAGAATCCATCCATTCCAACCTGATTGCTCCTTGGATAACGGCCAATAAATCCCGGTTTTTGATTTAGGTTTTTTTGCTCCAGAGATTGCTCCAAAGATCTGGAATAATTCCAGAACTATCCATACACTGCTCACCACTAGCAAAACATAGCTATAAATATTTAGGAACAATCCACCTTTTGCACACGTAAAAAGTTCCTGCAAATTTTCTAAGTACGTTAATATAAATTCATAAACCATTCCCGAACCATCATCCTTCATGTAACAGCAATTTTTTTTCGAAAGTAACTTCTATAAAGACCACTTAAAATCAAGATCATACAGAAGGAACTTGCGACTACTACAGCAATGATGCGAGTATAATCTTGCCGATTTGCTGCAAGATCTATTTTAAAAAAAGAAGGATTCATTTCCGCTGTATCTACTTCTGAGTCAGATTGCAAAAAACCTATTTTCTCATCAACAATAAAAATCACCTTCTCGCCTAAAATATAAAAATTTTTACTTTCCTCCTTACTGATCCCCCCATAAGCAAGTAAAGCATTGCCCACAATAAAATCCACATTGTTTTTTGAGTACGCAAAATCTCCCACATCTGCTACATACAAATTTTCCCCTATAAATTTTCCTATTAGATTTTGCGCTAAATACCTTAAATCATTTCCTGATATGGGGCCCGTAGTATTACTCACGTCTATTTCTATTTTTGCACGTAAAATGTCGCCTTCTCCTAAAATGCACTTTCCGGCCCTCTCTTCTCCACAAATAATTCTCGTATTGACCTCTGCAAAGCAGCTGCTTTGAATAATTTGCAGCAGGCATAACAGTAACAACAAAGTAATGGCATTGCGTAATCCGAACAGCCATTTCATAATTGTATCCACATAACATTCCCCAACCTCAACGTTAACTATCCGCTCATTCCCCCGATCTAAAGTGAATTTCCCCCGAGAACAATTTAAAAGTGTCCCGATGGTTTGCTCTTTCCGATGAGGGTCGGCCGAACTATGTGCTCGCAGTGTAAATGGCAAGAATTTCATTTTATCAATTTTTGAAACTATTTTCACAAAATGAATTGCTGAAAGCTTTTGTAATCTTAAAAGATCTCCTTCTTCCAGCAAATTATAGAAATCGGATAGAATAATTATAGACTTTTTGTTGGTGAATTTTTTTAAAATCAATTCCGCATTAGCACGTTTCTCTTCTTTTCCAAAAATAATTTCTGATTCAAAATAACTTTTACTCCAATCAGCATCTTTTTTCCTACTTATTTCATAATGCAAAAGTCCCATTTTTTTTAACTCATGCAGTAATTTACATATACCTCCTCTTCCGGAAGAGCATCCCAAGTCTACTACTTTATCGCTAAGTAACACAGGACGAATCCAATCATGAGATTGTTCCGATAAAATCAGAAGCAGAGAGCAAATTTCAATGGCAATTTTAAGTTTGCTCTGATTGAAATCTCCTGTGCACATATTCTCACTGCAATCTATCGCAATTACGATTTCTAAATTACGCTCTTCCGTATAGCATTTAACATGAGGAGTCCCAGTTCTCGCGCTAACATTCCAATCGATGTGCCTAATATCATCACTTTCCGTGTATTTTCTGACATCCGAAAAGAGCATCCCTTGCCCTTTAAAATAACTTTGATAAACTCCCAAGTCCTTAGTCCATTGCATCTTGGAAAAGAAAACTTCCAACATGGTTGCCAAAGTGGATATGTCTATCGCTTTTTTTTCAAAGTACATATTCAAAGATCTTGCTAATGATATCTCTTCCTTTTATTCCATTCATACGTGCTTCATACGAAAGGAGAATTCGATGCCCTAAAACTTCTGGTAAAATTTTTCGAATATGATCAGGATGAACAAAATCCTTCCCTTCATAGTAGGCCATAAATCTTGCCACTCTTTGTAGCCAGACCCCTGCTCGGGGTGATGCCCCATAACGAATGTATCCTTGATAATCCATAAGAAAATTGTCACTATCAGGCCTAGTTGCTTGAATAATTTTGATAATTAAATCCTTAATCTTCTCATCAACATAAACGGTTTCAATCTCTTTGCTGATTGTTTCAATCTCTTGAGCTTTTAAAACGGCGGCGACTTCCTCGAACTTACGCCCTTTTAAATCCAATATTTTTCTCTCTTCTGCAAAATTAGGATATCTCATCTCTACTTTTACTTGAAAACGATCAACCTGTGCTTCCGGCAATGGGTAGGTTCCTTCATGCTCAATTGGATTTTGAGTCGCTAACACAACAAAAGGAAAGCTTAATTGATGTGATTGTTCCCCAATAGTAACTTGCTTCTCTTCCATGGCCTCTAGGAGTGCAGACTGTACCTTAGGTGGTGTTCTATTGATCTCATCAGCAAGTAGAATCTGTGTAAAAATCGGCCCTTTTTTGATTTTAAAACTACTCTCCCCTGGAACAAAAATTTGTGTGCCAAGAACATCACTTGGCAACAAATCAGGCGTAAATTGAATCCTTCGAAATTCTAAATCACAAAGCTTGCTGACAACTGCAACACTTAATGTTTTCCCCGTTCCAGGAGGCCCCTCAATAAGCAAATGACCGCCACAACAAATCGATCCTAAGATATGCAACAACAGCTCATCTTGGCCGTGAACATATTTTTTTGCAGTATCCATCACTTGCTTAATTTTAGAATTACTCATAACTAAACTCACCAAACTCCATTAGATTTTTATTATTCACTAAGTATATAAAGTAAATATTTCAAGTAGTGGGTTTTATCACCAAGCGAAGCGATAGGATGATCAGGGCCCTCCATTCCAATATCTACAAGCTGGATACTATTTGCTCCCGTAGATGACACCATGTCCCTTGCCTTCAACCTCCTAAAGGCCTCATTAACCGCGAAATCCAAATCCTCAAGCGAGACATAGTTAGTGCAAGAACAGACCGCTAAAACAGCATTGGACTCTAAAATTTGAAAAATCTTTTCATAGAGTTTTAAATATCCATTGATCGCTTTTTCTTTATTTCTTACAGTTTTAGCAAATGCTGGTGGATCAGAAGTAATCACATCATACTTTAATTTTTCTTCTATTCGCCGATCTAAAAAATCATACACGTCAGTTCTATAAAAAATTCCTTTTCCTTCATAACGATTAAGCATAAGGTTTTGCTCTACAACCGCAGAAAACTTTCCTTGATCAACAAAATCCACATGACTAACACCTGCACGCAACTGATGCATCCCCCAAGAACCCGCATAGGTAAAAAGATCCAATCCCTTGGCACACTTGATTTTTTTTCGAGAAATTTTTTTCACCATGTTTTCAAATTTATGACGATTATAACGATGGTCGTAGTAGTAGCCAACTTTCTGAATCACTGCTTCGTCAATGATAATTTTAAATCCATTCTCCTTTAACATAATATGCTGTTTGGAAACTCTGTTTTGCCAAGAATATTCATCATTCCAAATCGGCAGACCATTTTTAACCCGTTCTTCGGCATTATCCAAAAAATAGACTGCGTTCTCTGGATAGAGTAATGCCATTGTTTTTTGAATAATATTTCGATGCCGGTCAATGCCTTCAGTATTGATTTGAACCAAAATGATATTGCAATACTTATCAATGACCAGCCCAGGAAGCTTATCTGCATCTCCATAGACAAGTCGCATGCAATCATCCTCAAACTCTCCAAAAAAATTCCTCCGCTTAATTGCTGCATTAATAGCAAATTTTAAATAATTTTCTCCGATTTCATTTTCTTTCAAACTGCCTAGATCACTCCCCTGTAAATGCATCTTTTCCCTGATGTATCCATCAATTTTTGATAACACACGAATCATTGATTGCTCATTATCGGCATTTAAGTTGATATAGGCCAAATAAGCTGCTTTTTCTTTTTGATCGCTTAGTACAATCCACTCACCAGGAATAAACGATTTGGGCAATAATTCACAATCCGCTTCGAGCAAATTCTTCACATCCCTTCTAACTTTCACGGCCCCATTTCTGGAGAGATTTACCACTTTCACTCTAACTCCCTCTACTGTTCTATTGTCATATTTTTCTATGAAAATCTACACAAGCAATTGGATATAATACTACAATCGTAACTGCTCACACCCCTCAACCTTCACCTCTCAACCAAATGCTGTTAGCTAAGCAACTTTCAGCATCCGGTAGAGGGTAGATGGCTGAAGGGTGTGAGCAGTTACCTACAATCTATTGGACTTTTTCTGAAAATATTTTTGTGCTTTTCCACTATTGATTTGATAATTGTCAAAAATAATTTTCTCTTCATTAGCATTTCCTTCAGCAATTTCAATTTTTCTAGTTGCACCATCTTTATCTTTTTTCAATTCCACTTTGAGCATCTCTGTTTTGGTAAAGACCGCTGTTGGCAACATAAATCCTGCAAATTTATCGTGCTTTAAAGAAGTTTCTGATTTTCTAATACTATTTCCATAGTCCATTGAGATATCAAGCGAAGAGAGCAGCCACTTGTTTTGGGCCTCATTACTCTTGACCCATTCAAATTTAGAAATTTCCAATCCTGTTGGCAACTGTGCTACTAGCTCTTTTAATCCTCCATCGTTATCCATCGTTAATTTAACAGTGGATACAGGGCCCATCATATTTTTATCTTTTCCATTAATAATGGTCTCTTGATTCTCTTTGAACAATTTTTCTACTTTAAAATCAAAACTTTTCAGTTTATCTCCAAACGAAGAGGAAATCACATACCCAAAGCGCATCAATGCAATCTTGATCAGGTGTTCTTTTAAATTACTAAACCCCCGAGGAAGTCCAATAACCTCTGCATCGATTTTTCCTCCTTGAAGCCAGTACACTCGAATGATCATTTTTTCAATCGGCATATCTCCAAGCAATGCACCGATATCCTCTACGGCCTCTTTAAACTTAAGATCCACGACTAAATCTTTAAGCCCAAACATCTCTGCATGATAAACTCCTGTATCCAGCCTTTTTATGATATCCCCTGCGGACTTGGCATCAGCGGCCGTAACAGCAGCAAACGAGTTGCTGTCAGCAATCGAATTATTAGCAACAACATTGCTAATAACAAAACAAACTACAAAATTTACGACCATCACACTAAGTGAATAAAAAACACGCATACTTCTTACCTTGTTATTGCTTCCCATTTTTATATTCTCCAAAATTTGCTCTTGTTTTAATTTTACTTCTATTTTTGTCTATAGTTAATTTGATTTTTTCTTTTCCACTGAAAAACGATGAACAATACCTTTCCAATTTTGTTCAAAATCTACTTGAATATGTTTTTGTTTAGAGATAATGACCTTCCCACTCTCTTGCTTGACTCCCTTGATATTTTTTACCTGAGTGTAGACCAATGGTATAGAGATGAGTTGAATTTTTGAAAACTCTGCAAGGGAAGAGCCTACAAGCGAGAGATCTTTCTCTGGTATCTCTGCGATCGATTTTGCCTTCACCACTGCATGTGCTCCTTTATACCCATCAATATGAAACCACAAATCCTCTTTACCGGCCCAAGAGTTTCGAATCTGATCATTCCCCTGTGCACTTTTTCCAACGGCCACGACCATCCCATTCGAGAGCTCAAAGATCTCCATTTCCTTATTCTGATCCCGATCTATGCTCCCTTTATCTTTATCTTTTGCAGACCAGGTCCTCTCTCCGTCTTTCCATAGCGGTGACACTATATATTTTCGATCAATGATTGCATCTCCTTCTATGCCATCAGCTTCCCGCTCGCGCCCTCGTTCTCGATCCTTCTGCTTTTTTTCCATAATGTCCATTTCAGCAGTAACATCCTGCAACCGCTGCTCTAAAATATCATTCCCTTTTCGCAACTTTTTGATTTTCTTGTAGACCAAATCTCGCTTCTTATATGGGCTTAACTCTTTGGCAAATTTGAACTTAATCCCAAGGAGTGTGCAGGTGCCTTGCAGCTGTTCTAACTCTATAAGAAAACTCTCAGGATTAACCATCTCCACAAGCTTCTTCCATTGCTCACTCTCCGCTAAATCTTTTAAAATTTTATCCCGCTTTCGCTCAAGGAATTTGCTTTTTTTCTTGTCTTCCTTAATGATAACCTTACTGGATTCATCGCTCATGATTTTTTCAATAATCTTAATGTCCTTCTCTAAATCAAAACTCTCCCCTACAGGCAAAAACGCTGAAGGGATAAGTTCTAGCTTCTTCACACCGGCCTGTTCCAATAACGTTTTTTTGATCTCCTCTAGGGAAAGCAATTGCGAATACTCCAGATGCTTTCCTAATGCCGAATAAAAGACCTTCCATTTCCCACCCTCTCCAATAATGGAGTTGGCAAATAGCAATTCTCGCTTATGCCAGAAGAGCACTAGCTGCTGTCCCTTTTCTCGTCCCTTTGCATCTACTCCTGCTCCTGCTGGGTGATATTTCACACTCAATATTCGATCTTTTTCATCAAGCGAGACCATCTCTATTCGTGCTGACATCAGATATTTTCTTAGATACTCCAAGAAGCGGTCGCGAATTCGCAGCATCGTTGGAGGAATGGCCTTCCCCATCCAAACACCCTCAACCCCCTTACCTCTCCCTATGTACACATATTTTGTTGCATTAAAAAATCTAATTGTGATACAAACTGTCCTAGTGGTGCTAAATATCTTCTGAATTTGCCCTAAATAGGGGCCATTCTTTTCGATAGAACTCCCGAGATATTTTACCGATTCGTTCATTTGATGATGTTTTTGAATCATATAAATTTAATACCTATGGAAAAAAAATTAAACTCGCTTTCTCTCTTAAATAATAGTGATCAGCTCGCCCTAATGCAACTTGATTGGGGCGCGATCATTGATCAAATCTCTAAGCACATCTACTTTTATCGAGCTCAACTCGAACTACGGAAAGCAGTTGTCCCCAAGGATCGAGAGACGATTGAGCAAACTTACACGATTCTCGAACGCTTAAGCACTCTTCTTCGTGAAGCTAAAACTGATTCCCTTTATAGTTTATTTTCTTCGCTTGATCGAGAAGAAAGCTTCCACAACTCCCTGTCGTTTCTCTCGAAAGGTGCCACCCTAGAGCTTTATGACCTTCATAAAATTGCCAAACTCATTGAGTGTTACCAGTCCGTCAACAATGAGATTGGCGATATTCTTAAAAATATCTGCATCTACTTAAAGCAAGAACTCGACCACAAAAATATTTTACACCTTTTCAGCAAATTTATTTCAGAGTTTCGCAAGCTACTTTCACGTGATGGTGAGATTCAATACGAACACCATCCCGAGTTACGTGGCCCCTATATTGAACTAAAACGCACCGAAGAAGATATTCGCTATGCCCTCAAAGAAATCCTCCGTTCTAGTACCTTTGAAAAAATTTTACAGATCGACGAATACGACATCATCAATGATCACTACGTTATTGCTATCCGCTCTGACTCCTATAAATCGATCTATGGACAAATTATTGCTCACTCCGATAGCGGTCTTACTCTCTATATTGAACCTTTTTCCATTCGCAATAAATGCAATAAACGCATTGCCCTTCTCGCCAAGATCGACGAGATCATCTTTACCATTTGTCATAAACACTCCGAGGCACTCAGACCTCATGCCGCGCTACTGGAAAGCATTCAGTCTGTTTTTGAAATGCTCGATCTCTTTTTGGCCAAAGCAAAATTTTGCCACGATAAAAATTTATCTCGCCCGACTATTGCTAGCACTCCTTCACTTTTGCTCCAAGGCCTCTTTCATCCTCTGCTGGCCAATCCTGTAACCAATGATATTACACTCTCTACCATCGAGCATGGCCTGATTATCTCTGGGCCAAACACCGGAGGAAAGAGCGTAGCGCTAAAAGCGATTGCTATTGCTCACCTCTTCTTACACTTTGGTCTCTTTATTCCTGCAACTCATGCCTGCATCTATCCCTTTGATCACCTCTATTTCTTTGGAAATGACCAACAAGATCTCTCTCAAGGGCTAAGTTCTTTCTCTGCTGAGGTAAAAAATTATCTCCATCTTTTAAGTGAGCTGACTCTCCTCCCTTCTGTTGCTGCTGGCAACTCCCTAATCATCATCGATGAAATTTTCAGCTCCACTTCCTCTGAAGAAGCCTCTGCATTAGCGATCTCCCTCTTTAGCGAACTAAAAAAACTTGGTTCCTCTCATAAAGTACTCGCCTCCACTCATCATCAATTTCTCAAGACCTATATGCACAACCAGGAGCATTACATCTCCTGTCATGTGGGTTTCGATTTTAAAATTGAGGCCCCTACTTATAAAATTATTCACGGAACACCTGGCAGTTCTCTTGCTTTGACTATCTTTAAAAATTGGCTAAAAAAACTCTCGCTCCCCTTGGCCATTGTAGAAAATGCACAGTCGGTACTTGATGAGAAATCGTTCCTCTATGAAACGCTATTGAATAAACTCTCAAAAAAAGAGTGTGAGCTCTCGGACAAAATTTCTCACTATAATAAGCTCAAAAGGGATCTCGATAGGGAGATGGCATCCCTTGAGGGTGTGTACAAACTAAAGCTCCAGCACGTCGTAGAGATCCATGAGAAGAAATTAGCAACACTCCTCGGATCCGCCCAAAACTTACTGGCCCAAATAAAAAAAGAGGGGAATTCTGAAAATCGCCGAAGATATATTCGTACGGTTGACGACCTCAAAGCAGATGCCTATAAAGCAACTCGCTCAGAATCACCAACAATAATAGCAGCAACGGCAACAGCGGCAGTAGCTCCTCCGATTACGACGGCGATCTCCACATCTGGATTGCCGACGACTGGCCCATCCGAACTGGTCTTAGGTGAGAAATACTACTCACAAAGCTTGAAATCACAGGTGATCTTATCGAAAATCAATCTTCGAAAAAATTCGGTGCAAGTACAGCGAGGAAAATTAACGGTCAACCTCTCGAAAAATGACCTTCGTCCTCTTAGTAAAGGAGAGAAGCACAACCACAAACAAAAGGAGTTTCAATACCACATCTCCACCTCTTTTGAAGAAGGAGATCAAACCTATCTTGATTGTCGGGGAATGCGCCTAGACGATTTTCAAAGTTTAATCGATCGTTCTCTCGATAAACTTCGCCTTGGAGAAGTTCCTTACCTTATCGTAGTGCATGGCCATGGAGATGGTATTTTAAAAAAATGGTTACGCGATCAACTACAACGAGATGGTGAATTTAAGTGGGAAACTCCAGAGCAATTTCGTGATGGGGCCACGCGAATCTACCTCGCATAAAAGTGGCATCGTAGTTTTAACCCACACTCTTCACACTTAGGTGATCTGCTATGGCATAATTTTCTACCATGAAAAATCATCAAATGGCTTAACTCTCCCCATACCTTCTGTGGAAATTTCTCCATCAAATCCTCTTCAATCTTCTCTACATTTTCTTGATGTTTTGTCAGTCCTAAACGGTAACTAATCCTCTTTACATGAGTATCGACTACAATACCACTATTGATGCCAAATCCATTGCTAAGAACTACATTAGCAGTTTTTCTTCCTACTCCTGGCAAACGCAGCAATTCTTCCATCGCACTTGGTACCTTTCCCGCAAACACACTCACAATCATACGTGCGCTGGCCTGGATATTTTTGGCCTTATTATGAAAAAATCCCGTAGCTCGCACCAGATCTTCAATTTCAAAAAGCTCTGCTTTGGCCATATTATCAACTTCTGGAAAGCGTTCAAATAAAGCAGGTGTTATCTTATTAACCTGCACATCTGTACATTGTGCAGATAAAATTGTAGCAACTAACAGTTGCCAGATCGAAGAGTGCAACAGCTCACACTTAGCATCGGGATACTGCTCCCTCAAAAATTCAAGAATAATCGTTTCTATCTCCATTTTTATTTTTACCTTTTTCACGTTTTTTGCTTTTTTTACTTTTCTCATTTTTTTCATTTTTGAAACAAGTGAAAAAACACTTTGCGCTTGCTCAATTTTTTTGTAAACAACCTTTTTTAGCACAACTTAAACTGCTTGTGAGGAATTATGTCTTTAAATTTTACCGATCTTTTCAAAATCAGTGGTACCATTTTACTTCTTGGAGAGACCGGGGTCGGAAAGAGTTATCTTGCAAAAACTATCCATCAAAACTCATGTTATCGCGGACACAATTTTGTTGTAAGTAACCTTGCAACCACCAAAGAAGATTTACTAGAGAGTGAACTTTTTGGTCATATTCGTGGCTCCTTTACTGGGGCCATCCGTAACCGCAAAGGAGCAGCGGAAACAACGGGCAAAGGCACTCTCTTTCTTGATGAAATTGGAGAGCTCTCGCTGTCAGCACAAAAAAAACTGCTGATGCTCCTAGATGAACAGATCTTCTTTGCTGTAGGGGATGAACACCCTAAAAAATTCTCCGGGCGAGTGATCGCTGCTACCAATAAAAATCTCCCTCAGATGGTACAAGAGGGAAGCTTTCGCCAAGACCTCTTCTATCGCCTCAATGTCTTCACCTATACGATTCCTCCTCTACGTTCTAGTCCAGAGGAGCTCTGTCGCTTGGTTCACCACTTTTTCTCTGCTTTCAAGCAAAAACAGGGCCGCCACAAATTGCACTTAGATGAAAACAGCAAGCAGATGCTACAAAACCACTCCTGGCCAGGAAATATTCGCGAACTCAAAAACTGCATGGAGTACCTAGTCTCGATAACTCCCCCTGAAGCGACACTCACCTCTCCCTCAGACCTACCGGAATGGTGCTTTAACTCAAGACCCACGTTGGGCCTAGAACTCCTTAAGCACGACAGCAGCACGCCTTCACTGCAAGACGATTACCCTTCTGCTTTGGCAGAGTTTGAAAAGGTCTACTTCACCCATGTTCTCCATAAATTCTCCGGCCGGATTAATCTTACGGCCAATAAAATAAATATTAGTAAGGCAACTTTAATTTCAAAAGCAAAAAAGTATGGTATCAACACTCTACTGTTACGGGCACAAGCATGATAGCACCATAAGGTCAGCGTAAGCTATGAGACAACAAAATGAGTTTTAAAGTTAAGGATCACTTTTTCCATAAGGCCAAAAAAGAAAAATTTTTGGCCAGAAGTATTTATAAATTAGAGGAGATTGACCAAAAATTCAAAATCATCTCCTCGGGCCATACTATCCTTGACCTCGGTTACTTTCCAGGTTCATGGACACAATATGCACTATCGAAAATTAACAACCGGGGCCTAGTTGTTGGCATCGATATTCAAGAGATCAATCGCACGCTCGCAAGTAATCCCCAAGTGCACCTCTTGCAAAAAAGCATTGATGAGGTTCATTCGATTGCTGATTTTAATACTTCCGAGTTCACTATGAACTCTCCCTTTGATGTCATCCTCTCCGATATGGCCCCGAAAACCACAGGAATCAAGCTAGTTGACCAAGAGGCAAGTCTTCTCTTGGTTCAAAAAGTGTTCCTTCTCCTGCCGACCCTCCTTCGCCAAGGTGGGCACCTCGTCGTCAAAGTCTTTGAAGGCCAAGGGCCACAAGAGTTTTTTAAGCAGCAACAAAAAGCACGCACCTTTCAGGAGATGCACTTTCTTCGCCCAAAGGCCACTCGCTCTTGCAGCAAAGAGTACTTTGTCATTGGGAAAAAATATCAAGCAATCAATCACTAAATTAATATTGAAAAGCAATTTTTTCTAATATAATGAAGCATTAAATGAACTAACTATGAAGACTATCATTTTATACTTATACCAAATTATACCAAGGTGGTAATTCCCATGAGTGAGTCAACTGAAAGCCCTGAGCAAAGTGCGCCTACATTAACAACCAAACAAAAGATCATTCGTGAGGTTAAGACAATCTCAATTATCATTGTTTTGGTCTTTGTCTTCCGTTCTATCTGTTTTGAACCTTTTAAAATTCCTTCTGGCTCTATGATCCCAACGCTGATGATTGGTGATTTTATCCTAGTCAATAAAATGGCCTACGGCTGGAAGGTTCCCTTCTCTGATATGTTCTCTGATCCTATCTATATCTCTGGTTCCAAGGCACCAAAGCGAGGCGATGTTATCGTCTTTAAATACCCCAAAGACCCTAGTATTAATTACATCAAGCGTGTAATCGGCCTCCCTGGCGACATCGTAGAGATGAAAGACAAGGTCGTCTACATCAATGATAAGCCGATAAGCGCTGAATCTATCGATGGAAAAAAATATATGGACGACATGGATGATAAGTTTAAAGATCGAAACTTAAAATTTTTCAAGTCCAAGACAGGTGAGCATGCTCACACTTACCAAATTGATGCAGACGATTTTTTTAAAAGCGACTTTGATAAAATTGAAGTGCCCCGCGATCACTACTTCGTTATGGGCGACAATCGTGATGCCTCTGCAGATTCAAGGGTATGGGGATTTGTTCCCTTTAATAACATCAAAGGGAATGCCGTGCTAGTATGGTTTTCAATGATTTTTCCCTTTGGCGAAAATGATTTCAAATTCAGGCCATGGAGAATTGGTCAGAGCATCGATTAGTTTTAAAACTTACGTCAGAATAGTTAAAATTCGTCTTGATCGTATTCACTAACTGGAACGTGTTTTACCTTTCCCGCAGCAATTTCACGAAGCGCCATAACGATCTCTTTATTCTTTGCTCTCACTAAAGGCTTATGTCCATTTTGCAGTTGTTTTACTCGTTTCAGAGTAAGGTGAACCAACTCATACCGATTTTCAACCTTATCAAGGCAATCCTCTATCGTTACTCTGGCCATCAGATATCTCCGTTAAAGCTTAAGACTTCATGAATGAATAACTAAGTCTAATTATAGTCATAATAAAACAATGTCAAACACCATCTTTATAAAAAAAGGAAGATTTGCAGGGATCCACTCTTTTTTTAATGACGCTTTACTCCTTACCATGCCACCTTTTGCACCCTTTTGCTCAGCAATCCTAGCGTTCTTTTGCATCTCTTAAAACCATGATGGGCAAAAAAAAACTAGCAATCCTTATTTCTACACTCGAACGGCAGCGTGGCAATAAATATTTTTTTCACTTCAACGGTGCTTTTTGTGGACAAAAAGCATCCTCTATAACGCTAAGCAATACTTCCCTTAAAAGCAGTGATCTACTTAGGCCTTACTGCAACTACATCTTGCTTATCCGGATACACCTAGAGTCTCCAATCCCTTCTTTGGCGACTCCTCTTGCGGAAATTACCCTTGAAGGAGAGATTGTCGACTTTGAGGAAATCGAGTAACTCATGAGGAAAAAGTTTGCTCTCTTTTAGAAAATATTGGCCGTATGTAGAATGAATATTGGAAAACAGTTATCAAGGAACCGACCCATTATGAACAATGACAAACTTGAACAATTGATCAAAGACTCTCGAAAATTTTTACACGACATCAGCAATAAGCTACTTATCAACAGTGGCCTTGGCTCTCATGTCTTAACGGCACTTAAAAATGGAAAGCCCATTGATGCAAAACTTCTCGATAAGCTGGAACGCGCAGTGGATGCGGCCAATTCCATGGCAGAGATGGTAAGAGATCATAGGGCCTACTTAGTACAGGTCTCCACGGCCTCTACTCCCTCTACTCCTACTGCTGTTTCTGATACAAAAGTGGCGTAATGAAAAGGTTAATTCTTTCGTTCACCTTTTGGGGAAAATCCACTTGAGGAACATGGCTCCCCTCTTTGACCAGATAAAACTCTGATCGGGGAAGCTCACGCTTCATAATATTTTGAAAATGATTAGGAATCACCTTGTCCTTTTCTCCACTAATAATGAGAGCTGGAGGAGCAATCTGATCTAAATATGCAAGAATATCGTGTTCACGCATGCGATTGAAGAGATGAAAAAAAAGATCAGGTCCAAGTTCAGAAATTTTTTCCAAATAGATTTTTATAAAAGAGAGAGGTACTCGACCAATATTGAAGCCACCGAAACGAATGATTTTTTGAGTAAGGGTGAGCTTAGGATTGGTCTTCCATACCGTCCTGAAAAGTTCTGGATATTTCTGAGATAATTTTTCAACAAAGGGGTATGCCACCTCCATAATATTGGAATCAAACATTACCGATTCTGGCGATAAGACAGAACCTGAGATCAAAACCATCCCCAATACTAATTCTGGAAAAAGCTTAGCAAACTCTAGAGTTACATTCACTCCCATACTATGGCCAAACATAATGGTTTGTGAAAATCCCAAATGGTGAACCAGCTCCATTATATCATAGGCAAAATTTTTAAAGGTTAAGCTCCCATATCCCTCTGGCGGTAATGACGAGGCGTAATGTCCACGGTAATCGTGCAATAAAATGGGATAGCTCTTGCTTGAAAAAAAGGGAATCTGCTTGCTCCAATGCTGATTGGAACAGACTAGTCCGTAATTAAAAACTAAAAGTGGCATGCCTGCGAAAGCTTCACTCTTATTTTCAGGATTAAAGTTGGTGAAATATGCAATCTTTGCATCAGTAGAGGTGGCAAAGAAATTACTAACAAAGTCGCTCTTACTATTACTGTTATTATTCATGATAATTTTTTTAAATCCCCTTCTAACTCCAGAATAATTTTTCGAAGTGGACTTAACTCGCTATGGCCCATAATTTTTGCTAAATTCTCCCTCACTTTTTCCTTCTTTGACTTTGGGGTGTCAAACTTAAACTCCTTTATACGAATCTTGCTCTTTTGAATGGTGATCGTATCCCCTACTTTTAATCTTTTGGAGGCATTGGTAACCTTTTCATTTACCAGATAGCTTTCAATCCTTCCACTTCTATGAACGAGCAGCTCATTCTCTTCACTTATCTCTAGAGAGATGTGCCCATTCACAATCCCCTCCTCGTCAATCAAGATATCGCCTAAGGAGCGGCCAAACTTAATTACATTTTTATTGAAGAGATGTTCTCCAATGACTTCACAATCGGGTGAGGTTTCAATGATAAGTGATAACATGATTTGATTGTAAAAGGAAAAGGGTGACTTAAGCAGGCCAGGAAATGTACTCCACCTTCTGGATCTCATACTCTAATTTGCCTTTAGGTGCATCAACTTGGACTGTATCACCCTCATCTTTGCCGATGAGATTTTTGCCAAGCGGCCCATTGAAAGCAATCTTGTTTAGTTTAATATCTGCTTCATCTGCCCCAACAATTTGGTAGGTTATAGACTTCTCTTTTTGGCAGTCATAAAGCGTGACGGTGGCCCCAAATCGAACCTGAGTTCCTTTTAAAGCAGTAACATCCACGACCTCTGCCCTGGATATTTTGTACTGCAACTCTTGGATTCTTCCCTCGATTAGCGACTGCTTCTCTTTGGCACTATGATACTCAGCGTTCTCTCGAAGATCGCCGAGGGCCCTCGCTTCTGCCAAAGCTTTTTTTATCCCCTCTCGCTCCACTCGTATCAGGTGGGTCAGCTCATCCTCAAGCTGTTTTTTTCCTACTCTTGTCATTGGGATAGAATCCATCATTGCTCATTCCTTTTTCAATCTTTCTTTTTAAACAAGGCATCGGCCGCGGATGCTAGTACCTGCTTATCTTGCTCATGAGAGGAACCCTTGGTGGGATTAATCCTAAAGCAATTACAAAAATTGCTCTTATCCTTTTCGACTACTCTCTCGGCCATAAGCTCACGGCATTCATTATAAGTGGTTGGATCGTAAAAATCGCACATCTTACAACAGCGAATATGAAAACCACAGTGAGGACACTCCTCGGTTCTGGCCACGACCCTTGATTCATCTCTTTCAAACTTCTTTTTGCATGAATAGCACACTATTTCCACAAACAACTCCTTACTCTAGTCAAATTCTAATTAAATCTAAAACTCTTTTATAAAACCTGCTGCTACCCCTATAGAGTCACTTTCTGACCTTCCCCCATGATTTTCACTATAGGGAGTAAAGTAAATCTTTGGGAGATTTCTTTTATTATATTCTTCTACAGAACGCAATAAGAGGCGCTCATTATTGTATTCCAAGGTACGAACTAGTAAAAAATTTAAAACTAAAATCGACAAGCCGCCCAGCATATAAAAACGCCGACTCCCTATACCACTCTCTTGAATGGAGCCGCTATTTCCAAGCCCAAAAATAAAAAACCCTGTTCCCACAGTTCCTATGGCCGCATTGTACCACTTGGGAGAGCTGCGCTTTTGATACTCATCAAGATATTTTTTGGAGATTGGATCTTTATCAAGAAAGTAGCGTAACCCCTCTCCTTTCTTGGTGTTGCCTGTGGTATCCACCATCACCTCTTGGTAGTTGACAATAGCACTACGACCACAGATCTCAGCAGCAAGTGCCGTCTGGTGCGATTGCATCACTGTCACACATACCACCACAATCATAACAAAAATAATCAGGTAATGCCTGTCTTTGCCGTTTTGATGTTTTCTTTGTGTCCAATTCATTCCTTGTTCATCTCGCCCATCATCCATTTATGTGCTTTAAGTCCGTTTCAAGAAATCTAGCATAAAAGTAACAATTTCGTAATACAAAGACTTTAGCACAGATTAGAAAAAAATAAGTTATACTAAGAATCAAATTAGCAATTTTCAAGATGGAATCATCATATGGATATCATTAAAACAGGAATAGGCATTACCAAAACAATTAAAAATGTAGGGCGTCTACGCGAGATCATTACCATTTTCGCCAAAAATGGTTTTCAAGAGCTTATTCTCAAAACTGGAATTCACACTAAAATCCCCGGCCTTGTCCTTCCAGAAAAGTCAAACTCTCTTGGGATCTCCTCTGGCGACGATATTGATCACTCTAATTGGCCACAAGTACTAGGCTCAAGACTACGCATCTCATTTGAAGAGTTAGGGCCAACCTTTATCAAATTAGGACAATTGCTCAGCTCCCGTGAAGATATGTTCCCTCCCCTTTTTATTGAAGAGATGAAAAAACTCCTCCATCAAGTTAAAGGTATTCCTTTTGAGGAGGGGAAAAAAGTTATAGAGGACTCACTCGGATGTCCTCTAGGCCAAATTTTTAAATCGGTCGATCCTGTTGCCATCGGAACCGCCTCTATTGGTATCGTTTATAAAGCAGAGCTCTTAAATGGCGATAAAGTTGTCGTTAAAATCCGACGGCCCAACATTGAAAAGATTGCTAAAACCGATAGTGCTATTCTGCAACTGCTCGCCGAAAAAATTGAGAATGCCAGTGCTGATGTTAAACAGCTAGGATTATCAAAGCTCATTCGTGAATTCTCCTTTAATCTACAAAATGAGCTCGATTTCAATATGGAGTGCTTAAATGCCGAGCGCTTGCGTGCCAACCTTTCACTTCTGGATACTGATAAAATTTTTTATCTTCCCAAAATGTATAAAGAGTATTGCAAAGAGAATATTCTCGTCATGGAATACCTTGATGGCATTCTCTTTACCTCCAATGAGGTAAAACAATTTGCACCCATTATTGAGACCAATCTCGCCAAAAGTTTGGGGATTTTTATTGATTGCTTACTACAAGATGGGTTTTTCCATGCCGATTTACATCAAGGAAATTTTTTACTTTTAAAAAATCATCAGATCGGCATTATTGATTTTGGGCTGGTTGGTTCCTTGGGAAAAAAAGGTCGCACTACACTCATTTCCATTCTCTATAGTCTTGTGAGTTTTAACTTTGAAAATATCACTTATGAGTTTCTTGAAGTAGCAGAGTATGAAACCATCCCAGATATTGATGTACTCACTCAAGATATAAAAAGGTGTGTCGATCCTTTTCTTGGCCTTACTATTAAACAAATGGATTTTCCCAAAATTTTCACTGCAATCATCCGCACCCTCTCCAAACATAAAATCTATCTTCCCAATGAATGGTTTATTGTTTTTCGTGCGCTGGCGGCCCTTGATGGGGTGGGACGATCACTAAACCTTGATTACGATATATTTTCTATTATCAATAGTAATATTCAAGGTAAAGTGCAAAAAATTTTCTCTCAAGAGGAGATGGTTGAAGATGCAATCTGGGGATTAAAAGATCTATTCACTCTCACGCGGATTCTCCCTAGACACTTTAAATGGTTTTTAAAGGAGTTTGCAAAGAGAAATTACGCCCTTGAAGTGCGGGTCAAGGGACCAGAGAAGGAGCTAAATCGCCTTGCCAACGCTGTCATCTTTGTCGGCCACTGCTTTATTGCGGGAACTCTCCTTTATGGAGGTATCTCTCTCTTGCATGTTCCCTACGACTACTCCTCTACCGGAGCTTCCACCGCTAGCAGTAAAATTCCCACTCTCTCGCTTATTTTTTGGACACTCGCCTTGCTCCTTTTCCTACGCGGATTAAGCCTTACCCGTCGAAAGTAGTAACAGGTGGGTGTTAAACACTGTCCATGCCGGAGATGGCAAGGCCCTTGGTGAAAGAGTGCCAGGAGGGACAGGGGTTAGGCCCAAAGAGAAGTTGCTTGAAGCTTGCTATATCCTCTTGATAGTGTTGATGGTTAAAGTAAAAATTGACCATATCATGGGTAATCATCGTTATATTGATTTGCTGTCTTGACCAGTCAGTTACAAATTTTTTGAACTTCTCCCTATTACCAATTTTAATTAGTGCTAAATACTTTAGCTCACCATCGGCAAAGTCACTCTCTTCTGGAAGCCATAGCGTATGTTTAGGCACAAGCATTGTTAAAATGGTTTTTTTAATTTTACTATCAATATTTACTGCAAAAGCAAGCTCATGAATTACATTCCGAAGATCCATGCCTTTATTGTAAAAACAGTATCCAATGATATGCTTCTCTTTATAGAAAATGTAGGCCGTCGTTGAGGTGATTTGCGTAAGCTCCTCCCAGTTATCCTGTTCACGAAGAAAAGCTGCGTTTTGCTTGATAGTCACATCACAATAAATTTGTTTAATTTCTTGCCATTCCTTATCTGATATTTGCAGCAATTTTTTTTCAACTATATCTATTTCATGACTGATGGTACCCACAAAATCGATTTTTTTTATTTCTAGTTGCCCTCCAGAAAGATCAAACCCATATTTTTTATAGAGCTCATAGTGGTCACTCCAAAGCCAAAACATCGAAACATCAGTGGAGTAACTCTTTAAAACATAGGTGAAGAATTTTCCAAAATACCCTTGGCCTTGGTACTGAGGAGCTATAAAAACACCTCCTATAAGCGCTACTTTTGTTTCGAAATCATCAAATTTTAATTTACGAAATTTTATTCCTATGTGCCCTATTAATTCATGAGTCGATTTTGATAGGAGTAAAATGTTATTTGCGCTATTTTCTTTGCACATCAGCGGAAAGAAATCGATCTCAAAATGGTGTTCCTTGCTGTACCCAAAGGCAGTTTCGATGGCGGTAATGACCTCCTGACGATATTCTGGATTCCGGCTTAAGCTTGAAAAATAAAAATCATCTGCACTATCTATTTTTTTCATAAATTTTCTTTGTTGCTGTTTAATTTTTTTACTTTTTTAAATATTTTTATACTATTTTTAAAATATTTTTTTACATTTAACTTGTTGATTTTATAAACAATTTTAGCTGCTTTCAAACAAGTGTCTAACTTTTTATTATTTTTCTCTTAAGTTTTTTTTCAATCCGTCGAGAAGTTTTGTGAGAAGAAACTATACAGTAAGTGTAAATTCTTGCTCAACAGACTAGGAAGGTCTGGCCCGCAATATCAAGGAGGATTCTAATGGGATTTCGGATTAATACCAACGTTGCCTCAATCAATGCCCAAAGAAATTTAAGGCAGACCCGATTACACTCAGATAGCACATTGGAAAAATTGTCCTCAGGTAGTCGAATCAATCGTGCTGGAGATGATGCTGCTGGGTTGGCCATATCTGAAAGTTTGCGGGCACAAATCAGAGGAATGAAACAGGCCGAGCGAAATGCTCAAGATGGTGTCTCTCTGGTACAGATTGCTGAAGGATCTCTTAATGAGGTATCAAGTATTCTCATTAGACTAAGAGAGCTTGCAGTGCAGGCGGCATCTGATACCATTGGACCAACAGAACGCAAATTCTTAAATGTTGAATTCGAACAGCTCTGTTCGGAAATTGATCGAATTGCTTCATCTACAGAATTCAACAAAGTTCCTCTTTTAAATGGAACAGGCGCCATCTTCGATATCCAGATTGGAACAAGAAATGATCCAATCAATGATCGTCTAACCTTCGATGCCTCAAGCGCTGATGTGAACTTGTCTGCTCTTGGGCTTAATCTTGCCTCGGTTGCCGATAAGATTTCAGCACAAAACTCTCTCTCGGCGATCGATCAAGCAATTATCTCTGTTTCAGGAATTCGCGCCGATTTTGGTGCTCTCCAAAACCGATTGCAATCTACCATCAATAACATTGCAGTCAGTATTGAAAACTTGTCCGCAGCTAACTCTCGCATCAGAGACACTGACATTGCAGAGGCCACGGCCGAGCTTACAAAAAATAGTATCCTGATGAGCGCAGGTACCTCTGTGCTGGCACAAGCAAATCAGACGCCATCTATGGCCCTGAAATTAATTGATGCCGCTTCAAGGATTTAGAATCTAGCATTGATTTAAATTTTAGCATTGATGTGTGACAGTTCTGTAGGTGGATACTCTCTTAAAATAGAGTTCCCCCAATATCGTGGGTAACTGTCTACTGAAAAAATTAATATCAACACCAAGGGCAGGATGTCCGGTTCGTACAGGGAGGTATGATAATGAACAATGGAGTGTAGAATATGGGATTAAGGATTAATACCAATGTACAATCGTTGGCGGCACAAAGGTCAATGTCGCAAACACGCGCAACCGTTAATGACAACTTAAGGAAGATGTCATCTGGAGAGCGAGTGACTAGAGCAGCGGATGATGCTGCTGGTTTGGCCATCAGTGAGAACCTGAAGGCACAAATTAGGAGCATTCGCCAATGTGTGCGTAATGCCGGTGACGCCATAAGCTTGATCCAAACTTCAGAAGGAGGGTTATCTGAAATTTCTACTATGGTGATTCGCCTTAGAGAATTGGCCGTGCAAGCTTCTACAGATACGATTACCGATAGTGAAAGGAAGTTTTCCAATATCGAGTTTCAAAATCTGAAGGATGAGATCCAACGTATTGCGGACTCTAGTGAGTTCAACGGTACTAGGCTCTTAAATGGCATGGGCGGTCTATTGGAATTTCAGATTGGGATTAGAAACAATCCGTTACAGGATCGCTTAACGTATGATGGTACTGAAATTAATGCAACGATGATGGGTTTAGGAGTACAAGAGCTAGATATCGGTCATAAAATGACCGCTCAAAATGGGATTAGTGTTTTAGACGATGCTCTTGTCAGAATAAACGGTTTTCGAGCAGCATTAGGAGCGAAACAGAACAGATTGACATCAACGATTAGAAATTTGGAAGTGACCGATGAGAATATCAGTGCTGCCAACTCTCGAATTCGTGATGTGGATATTGCCCAGGAGACAGCTGATCTGACGAAGAATAATATACTGTTGCAGGCGGGTGCTGCAGTATTAAGCCAAGCGAATCAAACCCCGAGTATTGCTTTGAAGCTGATAAATGGATAATTACCCACGAAACTTGCCTCGAATGAGGCAAGTTTTTTTCTTTATTTTCTTTTCAGCAACAAAGTATCATAGATCTATGGAACAACTAAAAAACTCTTCTTTACAAATCAAGAATAAACGCAAAACCATCCTTATTTTTGGCATCTCCTCGATGGTAGGATCCAATCTCGCCGATTACTTAAAAAAATTTTATCGAATCATTGGAACCTACAACAACTGTCCTGTGCGCATCCCTGGGGTGCTCACCATTAATTGTGATGTTTTAAATCGCAATGCCGTACAAACCGCCATCTATACTTTTAGACCTGAAATCACCATCTATTGCATTGGCCTTAACTCTCTTCTTGATTGTGATCGCCAAGAGAAAATTGCCAATGCTCTTAATACTGTGGGTGTTTTTAATGTGGCCTCTTACAGTGAGCGGTACGAATCAAAACTTTGCTACATCTCCTCGGCCTATGTGTTTGCAGGTGCTCACCAAATTTACAGTGAAAATGATGGTCCTGAGCCACTTACCAACTTTGGAAAAACTAAGGCCTCCGCAGAGTTTTTTATCCAGAAAACTTGCTTAAACTATCTTATCTTACGCAGTTCTACTCTTTATGGAAGAAGCGTGAATCCTAGGCAGTTTACCAACTTTGAGATGATTCAAAAGAAGATGGAGAAAGAAGAGTCGTTTTCTTGCGATAGTAATATCTATGGCGGTTTTTTAGATGTTTTGTATTTGGCGCAAATTATTAAACTGGCAATTGATGGTGATGTCACGAACCGACTCTTCCAAATCTCCTCTGCCGATGTAGGAACCTATTTTGACTATGCCACTTACTATGCCAAAATTTTTAGAACCAATGCTTCGCTAGCGATGAAGGGGCGTTGGCACTATCGAGAAATTCGCTCTGAATTCAATGATGAAATTACTGGTGGAAAACGCTACTTCCAATTAAGTAACGATAATGTGGAAAATTTTTTTGGAATAAGCATGCCTACCATTGAGGAGTCAATGTACTTTACCTATTCGCGCCTGGGTGGCTCCTATCTCGAAGAAAAAAACAATAGTGGGAAAAAGGCCGCGATCAAGTTCATCTAGCTCATTTAGCGGAGTGTTTAATAAACTCTGTTAAGTAGTGTTTTACCATGGCATCTACATTGACAGGCTCACCATTAAAACGCCAACTAATCTCATTAAAAGGCCCAATATGGGCATGAATTTCGTGTTGAATATTGGTAGGCATCTCCTCCATCGACATGCGAGGAGCAAAGGCACCACCAGTGTTAGAGTAAAGCCCAATAGTAATCACGTTTGCTGCTTTCCTCGCTACAATTAGTTTCAAGGAGCTTCGAAAAAGCATGAAATCGTTTACGGTATTGGAGATTTTAAAAATTTTGACAATGGAGGAAACATCTTTGTTCCCACGATAGAAATTGAACTTATTCAAATAAAACTCAAACTTCTCTCGCAGCATCCCCATAAATTCGATAGAGGACTCTTCTACGTAAGGTAATGGATCGAGGTGATCGTGATAGTGAATCACTCCACTCTCCTCCATGTTCAGCTCCTCAAGTGCAAGGTTCTCAATCCATGCGGCCTTGGTCTCAGAGTAATTTATCTCTCTATTGTTTCGATTGTGCATACGCCATCTCCTTCCTATGAGAGGTCTATTAAACATAAAACAGGGGAAGAGGCCAAGGCATCAAATGGAATCTATTCGCTCCCAAATGGTAAACGTGGGCGCGATAATTAATCAATTTAGGCCTCCCACAATCTGAAGCATCTCAAAAAAACGCATCAGGCAGGCCCGCACACCTTGATCAGGGATCACTCCCGAATGTGTTAATTGTAGGGCGAAAGTCATGTATGCCCTAGCACTCTTCCTTAATGGTAATTATACACAAAAATTCCAGATAGTGCCCACTCTTGGAGGAATATTTTTCCTCCAAATAAATTTTATTGATCACTCCTACTTTCACTATCCCTTTGAAATCACTTTCTTGGCACGACAAATAAAAAAGTAGTCTTGCGTCAGATTCCCGATCAAGTTACAATAGTATTATCCCTCTTATCCTCTGGAGGGGGGAAGAATAGGAGTTCTCTGATAAATAACTTTAGTTAATTTAAATAACGCCGAAGAGGCCATAGATCTTCAGAGAAGAATAACAAGGAGACAAGGAGCAACTTTATGATAAAAACGCTAAAACTCTTCTTGAGTAGTGAGGACGGGCAGACCTCCACAGAGTATATCCTTCTGGTTGCAGTTGCGGCCTTGCTGGTCTTCCGCTTTAAAGATATTGCAGCAGACCGCTTACAAAAGATTACCAATAAGGTCTTCGAGAACGCTGATCGTATGGCAACCGATATGGGTAGTGGTTCTTAAAAAATTTCTACTCTGCCAGCAAATTTTTCCAACACCACTTCTTGATGTAATCAAGTTACAATCGTATCTATGATTACGATAACCATGACAAAGAAAGGACAGGCCCTGATTGAATATATACTCATCTTGGCCATGATGTCTTTAGTTGCAGTCAAAGCAACCTCCAATATTAGAAATTCACTCAACAAGGCATTGGGTAATTTAGCAGGAACACTCTCCATCCACTTGACAGTGGGTGTATGTGGGGCAACTGGCGAAGATCGCTGCTTTTTTAAAGGCTATGCCAACGGTAAAGAAACTTGATGTTAACATCAATCTACCTCTTTGCACTACTTGAACTCTTGGTGGTCTCTTATCTCGATTATAAGACCAAAAAGATTGCCAACTGGTGGTCGATCATCAATGTGCTACTCTTTATTGTAACCATCATTCTCTTTCCCCAAAACTATAAATTTAGTATGAACTTACTAACAATGCCTGCGCTATTTTTAGGACTGGGATTTATTCTCTTTTACATACGCATAGCAGGGGCCGGCGATGTAAAATTTCTATCCACCTTCTTTCTTTTAATACCACTGCATTTGCATCTAGAAATGACTGAACTGATTTTAATCTCCACCATTGTGGTGGCTTTGCTCTTAATCTTAAAAAACACTATTAAAAATAGCACTTTAATCGTTACAATAATAAAAGAGAGGCAATGGTTGCTGTTGCAAGGAATTTATGGAACTAAATTTTCCTACTCTCCTGTAATCTTACTGGCGTGGGTATGGCTATGGATAAAAACACAGCTCCTCTAAGAAAAATAAAAAACAGTGGTCAAAGTTTAGTAGAGTATATCTTTCTCTTGGCCGCAATTATTTTTTTAATTGGACTAACCTTTCGCAATCCCTACTTGCTATCCTTTTTTGGCCCTGACAGCAGCTATTTTAATAAAGTGAAAAAATCGTTAGAGCACTCTTATCGTCACGCTTTTGAATACTCTGTTGCCACGGTTATTAATCAGACAGATGATCAGAGGAGAAATGGAACGCATGAATCGTTTGTAGTTAGTGGCCAAACCCATTTTTTCTATGTCCCACTTTACCCACAATAAGCTATAACCTATGAAAACAAAAAACTCCGAATCTGGACAAACTTTAATCGAATTCATCCTCTGCTTCTCCTTTTCTTTTGTTATGGTGTTTATGTTTGCCAGTCTGGCCTTGAATGTGACAGTCGGTTATCTCGCACACTATGCAACCTTTATGGCCAGTCGGGCCTATTTGGTTGCCGATAGTTTTTCTGCAGACAGTGACTATTCGAGTGATGATGCCAAAAGCAATCAAATGTTTGAATATGTTGTTTCTGGCCTTTTTAAAGTAACTGGACCTAGCAATTTTTTAATGAAAACCCCTGGGCCTCCTAATGCTACCCTTCGAAAAATTAGCGATAGTGGTAACGGCGTTGGAGATCGTGCTAGAAAAGTTTTTGTAGGCGCCTATTTTAATTTTTCGCAAAAATTGATCTATCCGGGGCCTGGTGGGAATCGTGAGTTAAACCTAGTCTCGGAGTCTTACCTTGGAAAAGAGCCTACCCGTGGAGAGTGTTTACGGCGAATGCGAACCGTTATCAATGAACTCACTGGGCCAGATACCATTCTTAATAATCATGCAACACTTTTTGATGATGGATGCTAATAGGGATGCGAAAGGGATGCGGAGGAAAGATGAAACAGTTACAAGATGATCGAGGGCAAGCACTTTTTGAGTTTTTAGTGTTTTTGCCTGTCATGGTTCTTCTTTATTCTATTACCCTTACCATTGGCAATTCTATCAATGGATCGATCAATCAACAAAAATTTACTCGAGGATACTTCTTTAATGTTATTCACAATGATTCTAACCTACCGACTACACCGACACTAATGCAAATGAAAGGGCGCCTTGTTGGTATGTTTGCTATTGGTTGGAAAATGGATGAGACCAGTGGCCAAACTCCTGTTGCCCCTTGTTTTCGCATGTTTTCACTTACTAACGACCCAACTTCTCCTGGGGTTGAGGAGTGCAATCCAGGAGGAGGAGGCATTCGTGCTCCCTATATCCGAGTAAAAACCGTCTTTGGTGTTTGCACTGAAACCTATATCAACAACAACGGTCAATGGCACCGTGCAATCAATGTAGGAAGCCCAGTCGCTCATCCTGGCTCCTGTCAAATCACCAACTAAGGCCCTAAATAGAATCGATTTGGCCGATCATTTCTTCCTTATCTAAAGTTTAAACTCAGATTTTGCTAAAATCATCTAGAGGGTTACTAAAGCCATTAATATTATCTTCCCTTAAGAAGGATTAAAGCAATTATGAGTAGGGCCTTTGTATTAAGTTTAGTTGTTGCTGGAATCGCAATGATGATGGTGTACTCCTATATCAATGGAAGAGAATCCTATTATCTCAATAAATATGGTAATGAATCCTCAGTCGTGGTGGCCAAAGTGGATATTAAAGAATTGGAGATGCTCGATGAATCCAAGGTTAATATCACAAAAATGCCACAACAGTTTCTAGCTCCTGGGCACATCAAAGATATTAAAGAAGTGTTCAATACCATAGCGACAGTTCCCATTCTCAAAGGAGAACAAATAACCAAACCACGCATCACCTACCCTGGTGCGCGTACTGGCCTCTCCAGGCAAGTCAGCATTGGCAAGAGGGCCTTCTCCATCTTAGTAGATAACTCGCAGGCGGTTAGTCGACTAATCAAACCTGGTGATCGCGTGGATGTGGTGGCGCTTATTGATTACGCTGGTGGAAAAAAAGATTTCTTAAAAGCACAAACAGTACTTCAGGATGTTTTGGTTCTCTCCACTGGTTTATCCATGACCAACGCCCTTCCTTTAGTAGGAATTAAAGGAGCAGAAGAGGTCACTAAATTAAACCTTAACACCTACACCGATTATACTACGGTAACACTTGAACTTGATCCTTTCCAAGTTCAAAAATTGATCTTCATGACCAATGGAGGCAGTCGTCCTTATCTTTCACTTCGAAACAATGATGATAAACAACAAGTAAGAATCAAAGGTTCCAAACTCTACGATGTACTTGGAGATGATGCCGATGAGGCCAAAAGCTTTTTTGCCTCTCAAGCTCAAAAACTTAAACAGCAATAGTGACAAGTCAAAGATGAATAAAATAGTAATTATTTTTCTCTCCTTATTTTTCCTCTACTCTTCGCTGACACTTAGCATGGCCCAAGATACAGCAGGAACATCTCCCGCCACCAATAGTGATGAAGCAGAGGAAGATATTGTAAAAAAAGATTTAAATATCACTGTCGGCATCGATAAACTTTACAAATTAGATTTTGTTCCCCATGAAAGGCATGCCGTCTCCATCGGCAATACTACTCTCCTTGATTACCAAATTGCACCCTTAAAAAGAGAGGTTATCTTTAAAGGTCTACGCGCAGGGGACACTTCTGTGATTATTCGCAACTCCGCTGGCGATGTTAAAGAGGAGATCAACGTAAAAATCGTCTCTAGCAACCAATCGCAAGTAGTTTCTGATCTCAAAGAGTACTTAGACGATGTGGAAGGGCTGGAGATTGGAGTGAAAGGCGGGAAAGTGTATGTTGGTGGAGAGATTGTAGTACCCAATGATGTTGGAAGAGTGGAGGCGGTACTTGAAGGATATAAAGATATTTTACGCTTGTATGAATTATCGCCACACACAGAACGTACTATTGTGGAAAAGATGCAAACGGAAATGAAGCGTTTTGGGCTTAAAGATGTTTCTGTGCGTTTAGTAAATAAAGTTTACTGGATTGAAGGGGTGGTCACCAAAGATAGCGATAAAGAGCTTGCAACTAAAATTGCAGAGGGCTTTGTTCTCGACCGCATTGAACCGCTTGCCAGGCGTTCTGGGCGACTACAAAGTGTTGGAGGAAGACCTATCATTCAAAATTTTATCTCTGTCAATGAAGCCCCTCCTAAACCACCACCTCCTCCGAAGATGATCAAAATCATTGCACAATTTGTAGAACTCACAAAAGATTATAATAAAATCTTTGGCTTTAAGTGGACCCCGTCGCTTGCTCCTGGAGGTGGCACCATTCAGTTTGGAAAAACTAGCACCGATGGTGTCACCACCAAATCGAGTGGCACCTTTTCTGGAACCATTGGTAACCTCTTCCCACAGCTTGCGGCCGCCAAGAGTGCAGGCCATGCGCGTGTGATTCAATCGGGGTTAATTATTGTTAAAGATAAAGCGAAAACAGTGACCATTAACAAAAATAGCACTATTCCTGTGACCATTGGGTCGGGAGAGTTCCCGCAAATGTACACTATCACCACGGGCTTTGGTCTTAGCGTTGCCGCATCCATCACTGGCAATGACAAGATCGAAATGGGCATTGGTGTGGATGTGGCCATGGGAAGTGGTCCTGTGGGCACAACTAAAAATCGCATCCAAACCATCTTGATGGTCAATAACAAAGAGTCGGCGGTAGTGGGTGGCATTGCCCTTAATGAAACACAAACTCAATACGACAAAGATCCTCCTTTTGGAAAAGATCAAATCGATCCCAATACAGGATTTCCGCTTTTTTCTTTTCTTCGATCTAAGTCGCACTCCATTAGTAAAAGCCAATTTGTGGTTTTCGTCACCCCTGAGATTATCGATTCTCCATCGAAAACCACTAGTGAAATCAAAAAGAAATTCCGACAGCGAAGGAGGTAACTCTTGGCCGGGCATATAATTAGCGTGATTGGAGGCAAAGGCGGGGTTGGCAAATCTCTTTTTGCTGCAAACTTAGCATTTGCTTACGCACAAGAAATTCGTAATAGCGTTCTACTTCTTGATTTTGATCAAAAGGCCTGTGGTGATCAAAGCATCATCACCGGTTTAAAACCGAAAAAAAATCTCAAAGATCTCGCCGATTTTACAGGAGCTATCGATCCTAGAAGTATTGCGCCCTTTATCGCCACTTCTCCGCAAAAAGTCTCCTTTATTAGCATGACCAATGATGCAAACGCGGCGGCGCAAATCAGTATTGATGGCCTGGGAAAAAGTTTAAAGGCCATTCCCAATATGTTTCCGATTACTATTATCGATATTGGCAGCGAACTTACTCCTCTAGCGCTCAAAGGGTTGGAGAATTCTGTTCTTATTTTTTTAGTCACCTCTCATGACGTTTTAGCAGTTAATCAAGCAAAAAGGATTTACTCCGATTTACTCACGCAACTTTTTCCGAAAGATGCCATTCAAGTCATTGCCAATTTTTATCAAAAAGGGCTTCCCATTACTCCAGAACTTATCTCTGCACAAATTGGCAAGCCCGTGTTTGCAATCATTCCGCGTGACGATGCCACCTGTACCGCATCTTTAAGCAAATCCCAAGCAGCAGTTGCAACTCAAAATACTACCGTCTATGCAAGATCGGTGGTTGATTGCGTTCGTAAACTTGTGCAAAAAAATGTGCTCAAGACATTGGAAAAGTTGTCTCGCCCTACTGAACAAAGGCCAAAGAGCGATACTCCTGAAACTGCCGAAGTCCTCGAAAAAAAGAAAAAGCTTGGCTGGCTTGACATGAAAGCACGAGTCTTAAAAGCTTTAGTCGAAGAGATGGACATCAAAAACACCAGTGACGATAAGGATGCCAAGGGAAGAATTATTCTTCGAGAACAAACTAGAAAAAAGGTGGTGGAGATCTTAGATAAAGAGGACACCAAAGGTGTTGTCGACGGCCGCGAAGAGATGAATAAACTTGTAAAAGAGGTTCTCGATGAGGCATTAGGTCTTGGCCCACTGGAAGATCTTTTGGCAGATAAAGCGATTAGCGAAATTATGGTGAATGGCCCTCATCAAATCTATTTTGAAAAGAGTGGAAAAATTCGTCTCTCCGAGGTGGTATTTACCAATGAACGCCAGGCCTTAAATGTTATCGAGAGAATCGTTGCTCCTATTGGAAGGCGTATCGATGAAAAAGTTCCCTATGTTGATGCCCGCCTTCGCGATGGTTCACGTGTTCATGCGATCATTCCACCCTGTGCTTTAAATGGTCCCACTATTACCATTCGAAAGTTCCCAGAAAAAGTTTTAACCTATAAAGATTTAGTGGCCTTTGGATCAATGACCACTGAAATGGCCGATTTTCTACGAGTCTCGGTGGAAGCACATCGAAATATTGTGGTTAGTGGTGGTACCGGTTCTGGAAAAACCACTCTGATCAACTTACTGGGAGGATTTATTCCCGCTAACGAACGTATTATTACTTGTGAAGACTCTGCCGAACTCCGGCTTCCTCAGGAACATGTCGTTCGCCTAGAAACCAAGCACCCCTCGCTAGAAGGGGAAGGTGGCGTCGACATTCGTTGCCTAGTTAAGCAGTGTTTGCGTATGCGTCCCGACCGTATTGTTGTTGGTGAGTGCCGAGGAGGAGAAACTCTAGACATGCTACAAGCAATGAACACTGGGCATGATGGCTCACTGACCACTGTTCACTCTAACAATGCCCGTGATTGTATGGGCCGCTTGGAAACTCTAGTGCAATACTCGGGTGCTGGGCTCACTCAGCGAGCGATTAGGGAGATGATCTCTTCGGCCGTACACATGGTGGTTCAACAATCACGCCTTGATGATGGCTCTAGAAAAGTCATACAGATCACCGAACTCAGTGGCATTCAAGGTGAGATTATCACTCTTCAAGATATTTTCATCTTTAAACAAGAAGGCCTAAACAAACAAGGTAAAATAGTTGGTAAATTTCAGCCCACTGGATTTATTCCCAAATTTGTCGAAGTATTAGAGAGAAAGGGTTACAAAATCCCTAGAGGGATTTTTAATTCTGGATAATCACACAGGCAAGGTCTTATCATGATTGAAGAACTACTAGTCTTTCTGGGACAAAATGTCGTTATTGGTATCTTTGGCCTAATCTTTTTTATTCTTACTTACAGAAATAGCGTGACACTTTTTCAGTGGATCGAAAATCAAACCTACGGGCGCAAAGAGTTTATCATGAATAAATTTGAATTTTTACACATCAAAGTTAAAGAAGAGTATGTTGTCTACGCTTTATTGGCAATTGCGTTTGTTATTCCCTCTCTGATTGCTGCTATCTTTGCTTTTTGGGGATCCTTTGTATGGGCGGCTATATTCTTTACTCTTTTTGCCTTATTAGGATGGTTTATTCCCAAGCCCCTTATCAACTACCTTTGTCAGCAACGAATTGATCAATATCAAACACAAATGATTGATGGACTTAATCTGCTTACCAACGGTATTCGTGCTGGACTCTCCATGCCCCAATCGATTGCTTTGGTGGTCAATGAGATGCCTGCTCCTATCTCTCAAGAATTCAATACCATACTTCAGCAAAGTAAAATTGGCTCCCCCCTTGAAGAGTGCTTTGAAAATTTGGCGCGACGAATTCCCACTGAAGATAACCAAATGTTTGTCAGCTCTGTGAACATTTTAAGAGAGACTGGGGGTAATCTCGCGGAGACTTTTGACACAATCGTAGGTGTTATCCGAGAACGCATTCGTCTACAACAAAAAATTCAATCGGCAACCGCTCAAGGGATCATGCAAGGAATAACCATTTTCTGCATGCCCTTTGCAATGGCCCTGATTTACTACGTATCAGATCCAAAATCCATGGAAATAATGTTTGTTCACCCCCTTGGCATAGCCCTCATGATTTTGGCAGTAGTACTTGATCTTATAGGTGGTTTTTTTATTTATAAAATTGTTAAAATCAAAGTCTAATTCTTTAACTTCTCTAAATTTTATTTCTCCATTCCTCCCCTATGCTTTAGTTTTAATTGTGTTGTTTTTGTTTTCCAGTTATCATTAAACTTAGTGGTAAATTAGATTTTTTTATTTAATTTAGTTTATTCATTCAATAGATGTCGATATTGAACAATTATAATGAGGGTAAAAAAATGATGTTTTCAAAATCATCTAAAAAATTTTTCTGTATACTCTTTCTCAGTCTGGCCCTTTGTTTTAGTTCCTCGCTCTTTGCTGGGGTCAATCTTAAAAATGGAAATTTTTATATTTCTTATGTTGATTTAGTCATCCCTGGCGGCACTCAAAAACTAGAAGTAAACAGAACCTATAATTCCAAAACCACTAAAGCTGGTTGGTTTGGATATGGTTGGGGAAGCTCATTCGAAACCGCACTTGAAGTTTTTGCTGATGGCTCTGCTGTTGTCCACGAGAATGGCTCTGGTGCAATTATACGTTTTCTTCCAAAAGAAAATGTCAACACGGCCTCTGCCTCAGAAAAAATTGTAAAAACGATGAAAGAAAAAAATCCTGCTATGTCCGAGAAAAGCGCTAAAGATCTTCTGGAAAAATTAAAAGGGGATTCTGATTTAAGACAAATGTATTCTAGCAAATTTGGTGTCAAATCAGACTTAGCGGTTGGAACAGTTCTTTACTCTAATATTAGTGGCCTCCAAGAGCTCCGAAGAACTAAGGACGGTTATGAAAGAAGATTTAATGATGGAAGATTGGAAGTTTTCTCTGCCAATGGAAAACTTGTAAAGATTGCAGATAAAAATGGTCAATCTATAGTCCTGGCCTACAAAGATAATCTTGTCGAATCCATTAAAGATTCCAATGCTCGCCAAATTTTCTTTAGTTGGTATCCTAATGGTAAAATTCAATCCATGTGGACAACTAATAACACATCGGGAAGTGGCAAAAAACTCGAGGCCACTTATAAATTTGACAATAACCAAAATTTAGAGGAATCCACTGACGTCAACGGCAATGCTTATAAGTACAAGTATGATCAAAATCACAATATGATTAGCGTAACTTACAAAGACAATAGCAAACTTGAAATCAAGTATGATCCCAAAACCCAATTTACAACTCTAGTCAAAGATAGAAATGGGGTTGAAACCAAGTATGCGTATGCCTCTAATCCCAAAAATGCCTCTCTTCATTATTGGACACTAGTAACGAAACCAGGGATTGATAATAAACCAGTAACCAATCGCTATGAGTATGAATTGAAAAAGAAGAACGATGGCTCTCAATTCATCTATAGAGTGCTGACAGAGATCAATAGCGTAAAAACAGAAACCGTCTATGATGAAGTGAGTTCTCTTCCAAATAAAATCACCAGAGGAAGTCACGTTACTCAATTTAAATACAACACCAAAGGACTTTTGACAGAGAAATCATCCACCAGCGGAGAAAAAGTTAAGATCGACTACAATGAAAAATTAAATAAAATTTCTCGCGTCGAGAATAATGATGGCTGGACTAATTATGAGTACGATGACAGAGGAAATCTTTTCAAGGCCTATAACAGCGAAGGCAAAAGTGTGGCACTTATGTATGATAATCGCAGCGGTCTTATTAAAACTATGGTGGACAGTGACAAGAGTAGCAAAGATCAACGAGTGCTCTCTTTCGAATACAATGCTCTTGGAAAACCTGTCGAAATTTCTCTAAAAAATGTTGGGAAAATCAATGTCGATTACGACAATGATGGGGAGATCAAAAAAGTTGACTCGAAAGAGGGCCATAAAATGGCGCTACAAGTGACACAGGCCTTTCAAAATCTACTCTCCATCGTAAAGCCAGCAGGGGTTAACCTGAACCTCTAAGCATGAAGGAAAAGGATCGCCATGAACGGATTCATTACCATTATAATCACATTACTACTAATGATCCCTCTCTATGGCTTCAGCGCAGAGGTAGAGAGTCTTGACGATGATTCGACAGGGGCCAACTCCAACCTTATTACAGGAGAGGTAAAAACCAACACATCTAAAGACACTCCTTGTGCCCTAGGAAGGTCTTTTAATCCGAAGATAGAGATGCAAGAGCTAGAGCAAACTACAGAGGATAATGGAGAGGGGCCAGCGACAGGAAGGATCTAACAAGTGACCATGGCCGTTGGCAGTTTCAGATTTAAATATTTTTTATTGAGAAAAAAAACCCTCTCCAATAGCTTGAAACAATGGATTTTTCATTTTATTTTCTTCCGTGTTTTTTTCAGTGGTAAAATAGAGATGTGGTTTTAAGAAAAAACGAGAAAAAAAATTAAAAACCATGTAAAAAAACATGTAAACTAGGAGCTTCATTATGACAAAAAAAATCGTGCTTACTTCAATCGTTGTTCTACTAATTGCATCGGTCTCTGCTGCCATAGCAATTGCATCCTCCACTGGGGAAAAATCGCTCTGTCCAGACGGACGCCCAGTCTGTGAGGATTGTATTAATCGTGGTGGCGATGGTTGTGGTGGTACAAACTTAGAAAATCGCTCTGAGGGCAAAGATATTGGCAGCACTCCTGCTGACACCTCCTCTACTGATACATCCACAAAGCAAATTTAATGTGCATCAAATGCCATTTAAATTCACATTTAAATGGCATACCTCAATTCCAGCTTGCTTGAGTATTTCAATGCCTGCAGGACTACGGTAGGATTCACCATAGTAAACACGCCGAACACCACCTTTATTGATGATCCTTTTTGCACAATACGCGCATGGAGTATGGGTAACAAAGAATATTTTTTCCACTTCCGCACCTCCATTGGTCTTTAACAAGGCGTTGTCTTCAGCATGAAGGCAGCCACAATTTCCAGGTTCATCAGAATCACAGGTATTGGCCAGCCCCTGCGCATTTCCATTATAGCCAATTCCATAAACCCGAGAGTAGTCTGTGGATACCACCACCGCTCCTACATGCAACCGCTTACAAGTAGAACGTAACGACAGATTGTAAGCAAATCGCATATAGATTTCCTCAAATGATACCCTTTGTTTCTCCACAAAAACCCTCCTGCAGCTTTGCTCAAACTTAATTTGTTCTTTTTTTAGCTCAATGTTAATATTTTTATTAGAGGCAAATTTGATTACTAATACCTGTAAATTAATCAAATTTGAAGGAGAAAAATCTTGTTATCGAAAACACCATCACCCAATTTTGGCCTCTACGCGCAGAGTGCCTCCTCCAGAACACCCTCTAATTCTCTAACAAAACCCACGAAAACCTCGGCCCCTAAGAAAAACAAAGAAGATCAGATGATTGCTTCTCTCATAGAACAAGAAGAGGAGCTACGAGTTATTATTTTTGATGACTCCGACTATACTAGAAAAAAAATAATCGACATCTTAGAACAAGCAAAATACCAAGTAGTAGGGGACGCCAGTACTCCAACAGAGGCGATGATGCTTTTACAAACCTCCAAGGCAAACTTGATCATCATTGATGTTGTTATGCCAGAGATCGGTGGACTAGAGTTTGCAAAATTCGTGCATGATAAATTTCCCCTGGTCATGATGGTAATGCTTACCTCGATTACCTATGAGTCGCTTATTTTAGAGTGTATTGCAACTGGAGTTCTTGATTTTATCTATCGCCCATTCACCTCACAGCAAGTAATCGACGCTGTTAGCAAAATAGATCTATTACTGAAAAAGAAATAATTTTCACAGGAAGACACCTATGTTCTTTATTTTTAAAATTTCAACTATCATATTTTTAAGTTTTCTCTTCTTTTCTTTACAGTTCAATAATGAAACACTGTTTGCGATCATCACTCGTGAAAGTGGTCCCCTTGTTGCCAAAACATTTCAACAAGTTGAAATGACCTCTTCAAAAATATTTTCCGAGACAAGCAATTTTTTCAAACAACTTTACGCCAATTCTATTCCTAAATCAACCCAACTACTACCACATACACCAGCACCAATACCTCCAGCAGCAAGCGATTAGATCGATCAACTTACCCTTTGGCAGCAGCAATAGGAATATCACTAGGGAAAGATTCTATATGATCAACAGAAGCAACTCCTTCGCTGTTGCTCATGCCACGTTTTTTCTTACCCTTTTTCAATAATCCAATAGACTCAGAAAGCGCCGCTGCTAAAACATTTTCAATGGTTCGTACACAGACAAATTCCAATTTATCGTGAAACTCCTTGGGAATCTCGACTAGATCTTTCTGATTTGACCAGGGAATGATGATCTTTTTCACTCCATGCCTCATGGCCGCTAACGCCTTCTCCTTAACGCCCCCAATGGGTAAAACTTTTCCCGTCAGCGTTATCTCCCCTGTCATGGCAATATTCTTTTGAATAGAAATTCCTGTGATCAGTGAAATAATCGCTGTGGCAATAGTTATTCCTGCACTTGGGCCATCTTTAGGAGTTGCACCAGCGGGAACGTGAATATGAATTTCATACTTATCAAAAAAATCTTCATCAATACCAAACTCTTTGGCCTGACACCTAATGAGCCCAATGGCCGTTCTCGCCGACTCCTGCATCACCTCTCCTAAATGTCCGGTTAGCGTAAGTCCTTTCCCTTTCATCTTTCTTGTCTCTACGCGAATAACCTCTCCACCCACAGGTGTCCATGCAAGTCCCGTCACCACCCCAATCTCTTTTTGATCCAAATCGATCTCATCCTCTTTGTTATACAAAGGAGGCCCTAGCATTTCCTCTACCATTTTCGCTGTAATCAAATGAACACTCATATCCCCACAAGCAATCTTTTTTGCAATTTTTCTACAAACATTGCCCACACTCCTCTCAAGCGTTCTGACTCCTGCTTCACAAGTGTAGTGGCGAACAATATTGATCACACTTTCATCAGAAAATTTAATAACATCATTACTGATTCCATTTTCATCAATTTGTTTTTGAATCAAAAAACGATTGGCAATAGCAAGCTTGTCCTCTTCGGTATATCCAGAGATGTATAAAATTTCCATTCTATCGCGAAGGGGGTGAGGAATACTTTCTATGGTGTTAGCGGTAGCAATGAACATGGCATTGGAGAGATCAAAAGGAAGATTTAAGTAGTGATCACGAAAGGAGTGATTTTGCTCTGGATCTAGTACCTCCAATAAGGCACTAGAAGGATCTCCCTTATAATCCGATCCCAGTTTATCCACCTCATCCAACATAATTACCGGGTTATTAGTTTTTGCCTGTTGCAAGGCCTGAATAAGGCGCCCAGGCATTGCTCCCACATAGGTTCTTCGGTGTCCTCTGATCTCGGCCTCATCTTTGATTCCACCAAGACTAATCCTCACAAAACTCCTTCCCATCGCCTTGGCAATCGATCGCCCAAGAGATGTCTTGCCAACCCCAGGAGGCCCCATGAAACACAAGATAGGGCCTTTCATTGATTTTCCCTTCAGCATTTTGACTGCCAAAAACTCCAAAATACGCTCCTTCACCTTCTCCAAATCAAAATGGTCTTCGTCTAAAATACCTTTGGCATTAACGAGATCTAACATATCTTCTGAGGCAGAGGCCCAGGGCATTTCCAACACACAGTCGATATAGTTTCTTAAAATGCTCGATTCGGAGGACTCAGGATGCATTTTTTCTAAGCGAGAAAGTTGCTTTAAAACCTCTTTTTCCGCATCTGCAGGCATCTGTGCATTTTTAATCTTTTCCCTAATCTCAGCAAATTCATCCCCTTTACCACTATTCTCCTCTGCAAACTCCGATTTTAAGGCACGGATACGCTCACGTAAGATACTCTCTTTTTGATTTTTCAAAAGTGAATTTTGATTTTCTTGCTGGGCCTTATTTTGTAGCAACGCTCCTTCAAGCTCTCGACTTAAAATTCGATTAATTCGATGCAGCCTTTCCACTGGGTCGAGCGTTTCAAGAATGTGCTGCGCCTCTTCAACTTTTAAATTTAAATTTGAAGCAATCAAATCTGATAAACGTCCAGGATCTTGAATATCCTCTAAAACCATCAAGATATCGGGTGACAGTGTCTTTCCAACCGCAATCAACTTCTCCAGCTGCTCTCTGGCCAATTTCATTAATGATGTAAGCGCTATATTGTCAATTTTAGGAACAATATTTTCAACCTTCTTGATTCTTACTCTATAGAGCGCCCCCTCCTGTATAAATTCATTAATATAAACTTTTGAAAGGCCTTGGATTAAAATTTTCACTCTACCATCAGGAAGCGAGCGCTCCCGCATGATCATGGCCAATGTCCCAACATTGTAGATCTCTTCTGGTGCTGGGTTTTCAACCGAAATGTCCTTTTGACTTGCTAGCACTATCAAGCGGTTATAGTTGTCCAACGAACTTTTCACCGATTGAATAGAAGACTCTCGCCCCACAAAAAGCGGTAGAATCATAAATGGATAGACAACGATATTCCGCACTGGCAGTAGCGGTAAAATTTCAAGATTGACATCTGCCCCACCGCTCTCATTAATGTTGGTCATACGTTTTAACCCCTTAGTGCGTTCTATTAAATAATTTCCTCTATAAAGTACAGCAACATCTCACTAAAGCATTTATCGGCCAACCATGGCTTGCCCTTTAAAAAAAATAAAGTCATATCAATTTTGTTTTGTATTAAAATATTTTTTATTGTTGATAGGCATCTTTTATTATAACTTTTTACATCGTCTGTTCTTTGCATCAACAAAAGGATCTCTTACTATGGCCAGTGCTACGATTACTAATATTCATGCAATTATTCTCGCTGCTGGCGAGGGCAAGCGCCTGAAATCAGCTGAAGCAAAGCCCCTTCTTCCCATCCTAGGCAAAAGGATGATCGACTTTAGCTTGGAAGAGTTTTTTAAATTTACCGAACAAAGAGAGCTTAAGGGAGAGGCCAATGTGGTGGTTGGCCATCGAAAGCAAGAGGTCATTCACTACATCGGCCTCCTTAGCAGTAACAGCAACAACCAGCAAAGAATCTCTTTTTCAACTCAACACCAGCAACTCGGTACCGGAGATGCGGTTCACTCCTTTTTCAAAGAGTACCCTCTTCATCAATCTCATTACTCGCTGGTCATGTGTGCAGACACCCCTCTCATCCGTGCAACTGATATCTTACAATTATACAATTATATTTCCCAAGATCCCTCCATTGACGGCGTGGTCGCTACTTTTGCTACAGAGACCCCTTTTGGCTATGGTAGAATTATTCATAAGGGAGAGCACTCTTTGCGGATTATTGAAGAAAAAGATGCCACCATCAGTGAAAAGCAGATCAAGGAAGTTAATGCCGGCCTTTACATCTTCAAGACTAGTTTCTTAAAAAAAGCAGTTCAAGGATTAACCAATAACAACCAGTCAGGTGAATTCTACTTAACCGATGTCTTTATAGATGACTCCGCAACTCTCCACTCTTTTAAGTTTGAAAATGGCGATAAATTTCTTGGAATCAACTCTCTCGATCAACTCGAAGAGATTGAATCTATCCTGCTTAAAGAAAAGCTCTCCTTGCTTCGAGAAAAAGGGGTTCGCTTCCTCTCTGCTTCCACAACATACATCGATTGGGATGTTACCATTGATAAGGGGGCCATCATCTATCCCCATGTTATGCTCTTGGGCAACACCTCTATCGGTGCAGACACAATTGTTGAATCTGGTGCCGTAATTAAAAACTCTACAGTTGCGAAGAAGGTGCACATCAAGGCCTATAGCTATATTGATGCCTCCTCCATTAAAGATCATGCTTCCATCGGTCCCTTTGCTCATCTTCGGCCTGAATCTAAAATCGACGAAGAGGTTAAAGTTGGAAACTTTGTCGAAGTTAAAAAAAGTGTTCTCTCTAGGGGAGCAAAAGTTTCTCACTTAAGCTATATTGGAGATGCTAAGATTGGTGAAGAAACCAACATTGGTTGCGGTTTTATAACTTGCAATTATGATGGTAAACAAAAACACAAAACAGTTGTTGGCAACAACACCTTTATTGGTTCTGATTGCCAAGCAATTGCACCTGTAAGTATTGGCGATAACGCCTTCGTGGCAGCAGGTTCGACGATAACGGAAACGGTTCCCTCTGGGGCCTTTGCCATTGCGCGCTCACGGCAAGTTACGAAGGAAGGTTTAGCAAAAAGATTTCTTCCTAATAAATCCCACAAACCCAATAAATAACCAACTAGAAGTTAAAAACTATGCATAACTATACATCATCACCATCATCTCCTAATAGTACTACAAATTCCCTCTGGAGCTATCTTGGAGAGCTTAACGAGTCTCAAAAGTCAGCAATCTCGAATAACGAAGGCCCTTTGATGATTCTGGCAGGAGCGGGTTCAGGAAAAACACGTACCTTAGTGGCCAAAGTTATCTACCTCATTACTCAGGCCAAGATCGCCCCCTGGCAAATTCTAGTTTTAACCTTTTCTAATAAAGCGGCAAAAGAGGCCAAAGAGCGTGTTCATAAATTTTCTGAAAGCAACTTTTCATCGCTTCCACTAGTCACCACCTTCCACTCTTTTTGCGCTTATGTCCTTCGCCATGAGTCGGAATACCTCGGGCTTGGAAAAAATTTCACTATCTACGATGAGCAAGAATCCAAAAGTGTGATGACCAGTGTACTTGGAAAAAATCGTTTAAGCTTAAAAGAGATCCCTGTAAACGCTGTTCTCTCCTATGTTGATGATTTAAAGAATAATGGATATTACAGTAGGCGCTACGATAACCTTAAAGGGAAGTTCAAAGAACATGAGGAGTACTTTTCTACATCCAAAAATATGCTAAAACCCCTGATTGAGCATGAATATTTTCCACTCTTTATTGAGTATGAAAATGAACTAGCTTCATCCAATGCTATCGATTTTGGTGGGCTTTTAACCAATGCTCTTCGTCTCTTTGAATCGTTTCCAGAAGTGCTTACTAAATACCAACAAAAATATCGCTACATTCTCATTGATGAGTACCAAGATACCAATAAGGCACAGTTTGAATTATTACTCCACCTCTCTATGCTTCATAAAAATATTTGTGTCGTTGGGGATGAGGATCAGTCCATTTACTCCTGGAGAGGCGCCTGCATTCAAAATATCACCGATTTCCATAAGTATTTTCCCAATTTTTCCATTATAAAACTTGAACAAAATTATCGCTCTACCCAGATGATTATCAATGCTGCTGCAAAAGTGGTAGAAAACAATACCCTCCGCTACGACAAAAAAATCTGGACCGATAATCCTGCAGGCGATCATGTACAAATTGTAGAGTGCTCGAATGACCAATCGGAAGGAGAGTTCGTCTCTAGTGAAATCAAGTCCCTACTCGACCGAGGTACCTGTTTAAGAGATGTTGCTGTCTTTTACCGTAACAACTCTCAATCGCGTATGATAGAAGAGTACTTGCTCAAAAAAAATATCCCCTATAAAATTATTGGTGGCATCCGCTTTTATGAGCGCAAAGAGATAAAAGATCTTCTCTCCTACCTTCGGATTGTGATCAACCCCATGGATTCGTTAGCGCTTATTCGCGCCATCAATACTCCACTCCGAGGAATTGGAGCAGTCTCTCTCAAGAAATTCGAAGATGAGGCCAATACACGCAATTCATCACTATGGCACATTCTTGAACACTACCTCGCCCATGGTGACTCACAATTTAGTCAAAAAATCACCCTTAGTTCTAAAGGCAAAGATTCCCTAGGGAAATTTATTATTCTGATCAAATCGCTGCAGACCATGAGTAGTGAAGGCATTCTACCTTCGGTCTGTTATAAAAAAATTCTTAGCGATTCTGGTATTATTGACTCTTTAAAGGCGGAAAAAAATCATGAATCACTTGCAAGAATAGAAAACTTGCAAGAGCTGCTCTCTGCTATTCAGCAGTATGAAAACCTACAAACTTCGTTGGAACAAATACCATCGTTAGCACACTTTCTAGAAACCATTACCCTCGATGCTACCAATGATAATACCCACTCTAATCAAGATAGTGCCCGAGGCGAAATTTCCCTTATGACTATTCATGGTGCCAAAGGATTAGAGTATCCGTTTGTCTTTGTGGTGGGAGTGGAAGAGAATCTTTTCCCCTCCTACAAAAGCCTTGAATCCCCTAGACCAGAGATTGCTCTTGAAGAAGAGCGACGCCTCTTCTATGTGGCAATGACTAGAGCAATGAAACGACTCTATATTACCTATGCCAAATCACGCTTGCTCTACGGCACAGTTCGCTTTAATGATCCAGGACGATTCATCTATGAAGTTCCAGCACCCTATTGTGTCCGCAGGACTTTTCAAAGCGATCGCTGGAATTTTGGATCAGAGCACTCCCCTAGTAATAGACCCAACTCTACTCGAAAAATCTCTACCATCATCGGCAACAAACAATCTCCTATCAAAGCAGCATCATCTCTATTATCATCGTCACCATCCTCCTCTGCTTCCGTAACTATAACTGCGACTACAAAAGAGTTTAAAAAAGGGCAATATGTAACCCATGCCGTATATGGTGTCGGAACGATTTTTAATGTTGAAGGGCATGGAGAGAATGCAAAAGTTTGGATTCAATTTTCCAGTGGCATAAAAAAACAATTCTCCACTAAAGTGGCACCCTTGACAATTCACTAAGGGTATCCTCGGAAATCTATAGAACTCATGTGTTTCTTATTATAAAATACATTTGTTGCTTGAATGCTAAACAAAGGAATACGCGTGAAGATAAATTCCATTTTGATCAAAGTCTTCATTTCACTTTGTATCGTTTTTGCTCTTATATTTGGGGCCGCCTACTACTACTTCTCTCGGCTAACACCAGATGAATTAAAGCAGATGGTAACGACTACAATGGAAAAACAATTTCCCAACTCTAAAATCGCAATCGAGAAAATCTCATACTCTTTTGGTTTTTCTTTTAAAATTAAAATAGAGGGGGTCTCTCTCTCCCTAAAATCACCCTCAACTCCTGAAGAAACTGATCTCTTCGCATTAGCTCAAGTGAATCTCAAAATCCCTTTTTGGGCCATCTTTACGAATGGTGGCAGCATTGATCTTAACGCCCACGCCCCTAATATCAATTTCGTAATGGCCGATAAGACTCACAACAATTGGACTAAAGCACTTGCAAGTCCCCAAAAATCAGAGGAAGATTTATCCGTAGCAGTAGAGACTACCACCGCAGCAAACACTATCTCCCTGAAAAAGTATAATAAGGTCATTGCCTTCTTTGCTAACAGCGACCTCAATATCAAAATTACCGATATTAATCTTACTTATCAATTGGCAGACAAATCCAGAGGCAAGGTAATACTCTCTCGCTTTATCATCAAAAATCTTGGAATTAAAACCTCTTCTGCCTTTGAAGTGGCATCGACCATTGAATTCCATTCGCCAGACCAAAAGAGAGTTAGCTTCGATTCCATCATTATTGGTCAAATTAATTCTCATGAAATTATTTTTAATAAAGATATTGAGACCACACTCTTGGTTAACATTGAAAACCTAATACTTCCTGGTTTACAAAAACCTCTTCCTCCCATTAAAAGTGACTTAAAGTTAAAAATATTCCGTGAAACCAAAGAAATCACCTTAGAAAACAGTACTGATCTCAATATCCTTGGACACGTAGGGCTTAACCTCCATATCAAAGAAAACAACATCGCTCTAACCAACCTCAATGCCAACTTTGTTATAAAGGAGTTTCTTGATAATTTTGCTCCTGAAATCAAACTAATCAGTATCAATAACTCCTCTTTAAAAATCAACGGAAATGTTCAAGTCAAAGATAAACATATTGTCCCTACACTCGACTTTTCCTTGTCTGAAGAGTTGAAAATTAAAATGAATGATCTACCAGACATATCTACAAATTTTAGTTGTGAAATAAAGGATGAGGTCATCAATGTATTTGTAAAAAATAATCTCATGTCTGGAACCTCTGACCTGAATATCAACACCAATTTGGACATCAACAATCTTGCCAGGGATTTTGGCCAATTTAATCCCATTCAAATCTCCCTTTCCATGTCCAATTTAAATATCGACCATGCCTTTATTCAAAAAATGCTCTATGAAAAGAAGAAAACATCCCCACCCACAAGCAGCGAACAAGCAGCAAACAAACAAACAGCAGATGCCGCCAAACCAACTGCAGCCGTGGCAGTTGCAGAGACAAACTCGCCCCCACCATCCCCAGAAGCAGCATCAGCATCTAAGCTCTCTACAAAACAAGCAGGTACAACCAAAAAAGGAAAACAGCAAACCACTGCTAGCTCAGCACCTCCTCTATCTACTTCCTCCAAACAAGTCATTCCTCCACTCAATATTGACATAAAATTTGCCAACATAAAAATTGGCAATGAAACCCTCTCTGGAAGCTCTAAAGTTACCTCCAAAGGCAATCAGATCATTTCTGAAGATACACACTTCAACTACTCCAGTGGCCGCGGCGATATCAGCTTTAAACTTGACCTAATCTCGCCCAAGGAAAAACGCTCCGATTGGAAATTTTCACTTACCAACTTAAATTTAGATGCCCTAAGGCCCTTTCTTCCTCCCAATATCGAAGGGATTAGCGGTCTCTTCTCAGGCAAGGTCAATGGAAACCTCCACCTTGTAGATAGCTCTTATGGAAAAAAAATCCAGAGCAAGATGTCCTACAATGTTGATTACGATCTTAGTGCCACGAAAGGTGCTATTGAAGGATTAAAGCTTAGTGAGTTTGTTGAACAACTTGCAGCAAGAATTCCCTTCTTTAAAGAATACTCTGCTGCAAAAGATCTTAAGATCAGCAATCACTTTGAAAAGCTCTTATTGCAAGGAAATGCCAAAGAGTCCCTCTACTCTCTTCAAAATTTCACCTTCATTGGAATCAATAAGCTTGTTGAAATTAAAGGTAGTGGTCAGCTCTACCCACCGCCACCTGCTCCCCAGACATCGACGAGCATTAGCATGCTCGAGCTAAGCTATACTGATCATACAGATTATTTAGCGCCGATCTTACAAAAACACCTTGGTAGCACCACGATCCCCATGCTACTAAAAGGCCCTGGATTCTCTTTATCTCCCGACTATAAGTACACAATAGAAAAACTGATTTTGATGGCAGCAACCAACCAAAAAGACAAACTTAAATCCAAAGTTGAAGAGAAGCTCAAGGAAAAGATTGAAGATGCCTTGAAAGACAAGCTCCCTGAATCCCTTAAGCAAAGTATACCTGCTACAGACAAAAAAGATTTAAAAAAGCTTTTTAAAGGGCTATTTTAATTTTAAACATCAAACGTAAAAAATTTTAAATATTAACTTTTTCATTAGTGAGTCCCATATGAGCGAAATAAATCTGATCAATAACATCTCACCCATTAAGTGGAACGAAGATCACCTACTCCTTTTAGATCAAAGACTTCTTCCCTCCAAAGAGGTGTGGGTTGAAATTCGTAGTATTGAAGAGTGCCACAAGGCCATCAAAGAGATGGTGGTTCGAGGTGCTCCTTGCATTGGTTTTTCCGCCATTTTTGGTATGGCCTTGTGGGCACTACGAATGAACTCCACCGCATCTGCACCTGCATATAACACCTATCAAAGCGCGGCGCTCTTTCTAAAGAGCGCACGTCCTACAGCAATCAACCTTGCGTACGAGGTTGACCGATGTGTTGCGCTGGTTGAAAAGGAGCTTTCCAAAAGCGATCGCCCACTCTCCTATGAAGGCATCTATAACCGGTTAGTACAGTTTGGACTTGATGAGATTAAACTCTCCTTTAACCGCAACCTCTTCATGGCACAAACAGCGGCAGAGGAGCTCTCGCGTGTCTGCAACCGTCGTGCCCTTCGCCTTATGACCCATTGTAATACTGGTTACCTGGCCTGCGGAACCCTTGGAACCGCTCTGGGGGTGATCTCCTACTTAAATTCCCAAAGTCGTATAGAAAAAGTTTGGGTTGATGAGACCAGACCCTATATGCAAGGAACCAGGCTTACCGCTTATGAACTGGGAAAACAGTCCATCCCACACGATATTGTGGTCGATGGCTGTGCCTCTTACCTTATGTCACACAACCTGGTTGACGCTATTTTTGTGGGTGCCGATCGCATTGTTGCCAATGGTGATACCGCCAACAAGATTGGTACCAGCTCACTTGCGGTGATTGCTCATCATTATAAAATTCCTTTTTACGTTGTTGCTCCTATTAGCTCTTTTGATTTAAGCTTAGAGACTGGTAAAAGCATTGAGATTGAGTTACGAGATGAAACAGAAATCCTCTGCTCTGGAGAGAGAAGAGTGGCACCCCTTGGTTCTACAGCGCTTAATCCTAGTTTTGATGTAACCTCCTCTGCTTTGATTACAGGAATTATTTGTGAGAAGGGATTAATTAAACCAGACTACATTAAAAACATCAGTAAAATTTTGCAGGAATCATGAAAAAACAGAGAGCATCCATTGATATTGGTTCTAACAGCACTCTGCTTTTAATCTCCAATCAAGATGATATTACAAATCCTCTGGCACAAAAAAATTTCAGTAGCATAACTATGCTCGGTAAAGGGGTAAGAGAGTGCAAACAATTTTCACAAGAGTCCATGGAAAAAACTTACCAGTGTATCAAAACTTATTGTGAAATCATCCAAGAACACTCCATTCCCAAAGAACAAGTAGTCATCACCGCCACCGAGGCCGCAAGGGTGGCAAAAAATGCTGAAGCTTTTTTTCAAATCATCTTTAAAGACTTTGGCCTTAAAGTCAGCATCCTTTCTCCTGAAGGAGAGGCCTACTACTCGGCGCTTGGAGTCTCTTTGGGGTTCGACGACCAGAAAAACAGAAATACAGTTGTTCCCTCAGAACTTTTGTTGATCGATTTAGGGGGTGGTTCCACCGAGCTGACCCATATTAAAACCTCTCCTCTAACCATTATCAGCAGTTCTAGTTTTCCTATCGGCGCAGTAACTGCAACTGATTTACAGGAGTCTCTCCAGCTAACAGATTATTTAAGTACATTATTCAAAAATAATGAGTCACTCTTCACAAAATTTCACAACAACACACCTCCTATTGTGGCCATAGCAGGGACATTCACTTCCCTTGCTAACATTATCCTAGGACACAGTAATAGTTTTTCCTGCAACATTCATGGAGCAACCATTTCAGTCGAACATATCGATACTACCGTTAAACAATTATCTCAAGATAATGCTCAAATGCTAAAAATGAAGTATCCTTTTCTTAAGGACAGGGCAAATTCAATAGCTGCCGGAGGGGTTGTCGCCACTCAACTTCTCAAGCAATTGCAAGTAACATCCTTGTCAATATCAACTTTTGGCCTAAGGCATGGGATACTTTATGCAGGAAAAATCCAAGAAAAATTCTTCTGGCCCTCTTCTCAAGGCCAATAAAGGGATCATCGGAATCCCTCAAAAATTCAGCAATCCCAAGGATAATCTGATTCTCGCTCAAGATGAAGTGCTGTTTTCTGAGGGAGAAGAGCTAATGGGTTTATATATCATCACTCGCGGATGTGTGCAACTTTTGAAAAAAAGTCACAGCGGAAGACTCCTCCCTGTCTCCATCCTTAAGAATAAAGATTTTATCGGAGCGGAGGAGGTTTTTGAAAACCGCAAAACGACAACATCAGCAGTCGCACTCGAAGACACAGAAATCACTGTCATTGCAAAGAGCGATATTCAAGAGATTTTACAAATACTCCCAGAATGGACGTCCAAACTTATGCTCACGCTCACCTCTCGCCTCGCTAAAATTTGCGATGTCCTTGCAGAACACAGCATTGCTGACGAAAGATTAACCGTCTACAAAATTTTCACACAAGAGCATGAGGCCAACTTTAAAAACATCATCAAAAAATATAAAGAAAATGCTTCTTCTCAATCTTGAGCTGTTTTTTGCTGCCTGATCTAACTTCTGGTGTCCGCTTCCTCTTACTTCACATTGCTGAATGTAGAAAGATAGGATAACATCCTTCCCCTCACTCGTGATTTTCCATTATTTGCTTCATCCCGTTCCGCCTCTTCTTTGCAAAAGATGCATAAGTTGGCAGTTGGTCTTGCAAACAACCGAAGATAGCCAATAGGATTGCTACACTCCTCGCAAAGCCCATACTCTTCATTCTCAATTCTCGTCAAGGCCTCATCGATCTTTTTCTCATAGAAATTGTCTCGATTGCGAAACCTTAACTGTTGAGCATTGACTGCATCGGCATTGGCAAGATCAATCTCATCGCTACGATCTTCGACCGTAAGATTAAATTCGTCCACGTTCCTATGCTTAAAAAGAAGTTCATTCTTCTTGCGCATGAGCAGATTTCGTAGAACACCAACTTGATCAGTGGACAGGCCACTGTATCCTGCTATTTCCTGCTTGACCATAATCCCCCCCAGAATTGTAGGTCAATATTATTCCCTTTCCCTGGATGCCTTCATTTGAAAGCGCCCAGTTTTGGATTCTTTTTGGCCAGTTTGCGTGTAACCTGCTGCTGATCCTCTTTCTTTACTGCACGCTTACTGCAATCCTCCTCTTAAGTTTAGCAGAATCATCTTACTCACCATCTTAAGTGTTTCAAACACTCCTTCGCCTGTAGTAGCTACTGCTTCAAAATCGGGAACTCGCTTTGGATTCAACTTTTTTCTCATTTCTTCTAATGAAGAAATATTTGGTAGATCTCGCTTATTCCATTGAACCACATAAGGAAGTCTACTCAAATCAATCCCTTGTTCATCTAAATACTGCTCAAGTCCTGTAAAGCTCTCTAAGTTTTCCTCCATTCTCTCTAGTTGAGAATCAGCAACGAAAACCAACCCATCGACCCCTCGAAGGATTAACTTTCTACTTGCTTCATAAAAAGCTTGTCCTGGAACCGTATACAGATGGAATCTTGTTTTGAATCCCCGTATTTCTCCTAAGTCTAGCGGTAAAAAATCGAAAAATAAAGTTCTTTCATTCTTAGTATTTAAAGTTATTAATTTTCCTTTTGCCTGACTATTTGTCTTTTTATAGACGTGCTGAATGTTAGAGGTTTTACCTCCAAGCCCAGGCCCATAGTAAACAATTTTGCAATTAATTTCTTTTGAATGATAGTTGATGAAAGACATATAAACCTATTCCATCAGCTGACGATATTTTTTAGTTTTATCCACATTTACAAAGATCTTCTATTCTCAAGTGCTTTATGAATTGTCAAAACATCCAGATGCTCCAAATTACCCCCCATTGGAATTCCCATGCCAATACGCTCAACCCTTACTTTCAAAGGAATCACGTCTCGCAAATAAGAACAGGTAATATCTCCTTCCACCGAAGGATTGAGAGCTAAAATCACTTCTCGAATATCCCTTCTCTCTATTCTTAATAATAATTTATCTATCGTCAATTCATTCGGACCAATTTGCTGTAGAGGACTCAAAACTCCTCCAAGAATATGATAGGCCCCCTTAAATTCACCGCTCCTCTCTATTGCAAAACAATCTGCAACACCTTCAACCACACAAATTGTTTTATGCAAGAAACGCTCATGATTTTTACAAATATCACAGGTCGTTTCCTCACTGATAAGCCCACACTCTTGGCAGCGCTTGAGTAGGGTGAGTTCTGCAATAGCAGAACTTAAAGCATGCAAATCATCATGGTTCCATCGTAGCAGTGAGAGCACATAGCGGATAGCAGTCTTTTCACCCACTCCAGGCCACCTACTGAAATGCTCTACCATTTTAGAAATTTTTTCAGGAAATTGCACTTTAGAATAATCCAGGAATTTTTAGACCACCAGTTACTTTAGACATCGCAGACGATACCATCTCGTTCGATTCTTTGACTGCTTGGTTAACTGCAGTCTTTACCAAATTTTCCAAGGTCTCAATATCATCGAGATCAATGCACTCTTTACTAATTTTAAGTTCTAAAATTTCTTGTTTGCCATTGATCTTTATTTTGATAGCGCCACCACCAACCGAGGTCTCAAGCTCTCTTGCTGCCAGTTCATTTTGAAGAGCAGAGATCTTAAGCTGCATTTGCTGTGCTTGTTTTACCAATTGCCCAAGATTATTTTTCATCTGTAACTATCTCCTTTCAATTTAACTTTTCTAGCTATTTTAACTTTTTTAGCTTTTTTCTCTTTCTTTATTTTCACCATCACTAAGAATAACCCTTTCTATGCGAGAATTAAAAATCTTTTCTGCTTCTTTTATCATCTGATTTTCTAAAAAATTTTCTTGCTCTTTTTCGTTTATAGCAGCAGTAACAGGTGGCCGTGTCGGCGGGGCCGACACTGTCGTGGGCGGCAGTTTTTCAGGTTCAGGTGCTACCGGAAGAGAAGCTGCTGCTACGGGTGTAGTTGCGGTAGAACTTTGCTCTCGACGATCAATTTTAAAAAAAGTTCTTCTCAGGCAAATTTTTTGCAAAACAATTTCACTCACCTTTTCCGGCATAAGCGACTCTAAGGCCCAACCCAAATCTTTCATTAAATTTTCATAAATCCAAAAGAGTTCACTGCTACTAACACTAAGAACCTGATCTGCCTTCTCTTGCAGTAAATTTTGTATGGTTAAGTAGAGCATATTTAAAAGGGAGGGTACCAATTTCTTAATATCAACACCCTCTTGGAGCTGCTGGCGTAGTAGTTCTGAGCAAGCTTTGGGCCTGCACTCTAAAACTGCATCCACAATTTTTTTCACAGCTTCCTCAGTAGGTAGTCCTAGTGCAAGGGAGACCATCTCCCCTGTGATTTCCTGGCCGTCCGCAAAGCTCAAAACTTGATCAAAGAGGGAGAGTGCATCGCGCAGCGATCCATTCGCTTCAACACAAATGCTCTTCAGAGCAGCACCATCCCCTCCCTTTGCCACTGCAATCTCCTCCCTTGAGGAGAGTAGTTGCAAATGAGCAAGCAAAGCTTCTTCCGAAATTGTTTTAAAATCGAAGCGAATGCACCTGGATAAAACAGTATCTAAAATTTTCGTAGGAACTGTAGTAGCAAAGATAAAAATTACGTGGGCCGGAGGCGCCTCAATTGCTTTCAAGAGCGCGTTGAAGGCCTCTTTTGAAAGCATATGCACTTCATCGATAATATAGATTTTAAAGCGACCACTACCTGGCAGGTATTGCAGATTCTCCAGCAGTTGCCTTACATCCTCTACACCATTATTGGAAGCACCATCGATCTCTAATACGTCGAGTGTTTTATCACTCTCAATGGCAAGACAGCTTGCACACTGTAAGCAAGGGTTGCCATCACTGCGAATCTCCTCACAACGAATCGCTTTGGCCAAAATTCTTGCAATCGAAGTTTTCCCTACACCACGCGTTCCTGTTAGCAAGTAGGCATGCCCAAAACGCTTGCGCACAATTGCACTCTTCAGAGCGCGGATAATATGCTCTTGTCCAATAACTTCGTCAAAGATACGGGGGCGCCATTTTCTGGCCAATACCTGATATACCATAGGGCACAATCGATTGTTCTTATCTTAACTTAATAGGGATGTTCTGTTCTTGAATTTTAATTTTAATTTTAGCGGCGACTCCGACAAACACAATACCAAATATAGCTACCGTTGCTTCGTTCCCGACCTGGCGGAGTTTGCTATCCTGATACTTGCCGGCCGGAATCACCACCCGGAATCGTATGTTGATCTTTGGCCTAAGTCAAGAGAGGGGGCTAACGAATATCCAGAAATTTATCGACACCGACCATGCGTGCAGCTGTTCGCCTGATCCAAACTCTAAAGCGGTCAATATAAGAGTAAGCAGCAGGCACAACCACCAATGTTAAAAGCGTTGAACTGACAAGACCTCCAATAATCGCAATCCCCATACTAACCCTTTGGCTAGAGGCCTCATTAAGTCCAATCGCAATCGGAATCATCCCTGCAATCAAGGCCGCAGTCGTCATTAAAATCGGACGAAGTCGCGTTTTTCCGGCCTTCATGACTGCATCCTCACGCGAAAGCCCCTGCTCTACCATTTGATTGGAGTAGTCTACTAGCAAGATAGAGTTCTTAGTCGACAGTCCCAAGAGCATAATACAGCCAATCATAGAGAAAATATCGAGAGAAGTTTTGGTGATATAAAGAGCAAAGAACGCCCCACAAGCGGCCAGAGGCAATACCAGCATAATCGTCAAAGGAGTGATAAACGATTCATACAAACTTGCCAGCACTAGAAATATAAAGAGAACACCAAGTCCTGCGGCCACGACCATATTCTTTCCAAGCTCGGTAAAACTCTCTGCTTGCCCTGAATACTTATAGCGGTACCCTTCTGGCAACGTGATCTCGTTCTCGAAAATCTTTTTCACATCCGCCATAACTCCACCCATCCCAGGACCAGCAGGGGCAATATCGGCACTAATAGTAACGGAACGTCCTCGATCTTGGCGCTCAATCGTTGCAGGGCCTGTGACCTCTTTGTAGCTAGAGATGTTTTCCAATTTTACCAAGCGATAGTTAATATTGGGAACATAAGTGCGACTAAAATTTGTGCGAAGATTGCGATCATCATCATTTAGCCTTACACGCACATCATACTCTTGTCCCTCATCTCGAAACACCACAGGAGTCATGCCCTCTACTTGATTGCGCAACTCTTGCCCCACCGTCAAGTTAGAAATGCCAAACAGTGCCGCTTTACGCTCATCCACTGCAATTTTAAATTCAGGCTTTCCCGGCTTATAGCTGATTTCAGGATCTTTTAATCCTGAATGATTTTTTAATTTTCCATAAACCTTCTCTGCAATCTTTGTCACCTCTTCCAATTTTGGGCCAATAATAATCAACTGGAAGGGGCGGCCACCTGCAAAGAGATCCACCTCTTTCACCACGGGTTTGGCATAAGCAAATGGTTTTAACTGTTCACGTACTTTGTCCTTCATCGCAGAAGTGTTCAGATTCCGCTGCTTTGACGGAATCAACTCAATATAAAAAGTCGTGCGATTAGACTCTCCACTTTGCCCTCCAATCACCATCACTGAGTGCTTAATTTCTGGATTAGCACGAATCACCTTATCGATCTCTTCAGAGAGTATTTGCATCTGTCCCAAGGTTGCTCCTGGAGATAGCTCTACCGTCACAATAAATTCACCCAAATCGGCAGCAGGAACGAACGTTTTTGAAACTTTTGTCGCCACAAAAATACTTGCTACAAACACCACAATAGCAATGGCAAAAATTAAAAGTGGAACTCTTAGTGCAAACTTAAGCACAGACGCATAAACATTTTCCAAATAGGTTTGAAATTGATCCATCATATAGCTTGCAGAAAGATAGCGTCTCACTCCTTGAGGTTGTTTACGCTCAATATTTCCTACGAAGTATGCCGACAACATGGGTGCCATGGTTAGTGAATCGTACAAGCTAATGACCATGGCAAAACAGACGGTAAGTCCAAACTGTTTAAAAAATTGTCCTACAATCCCCTCTAAAAAGGCCACAGGTCCAAATACCGCTAAAATTGTCGCCGTTGTTGCTACCACTGCTAACAGCACCTCTTGTGTTCCAATTCTTGCGGCCTCAATGGGATTTTTTCCCTCTTCATTATGCCTAAAAATATTTTCTCGAACCACAATAGCATCATCTACCAACAATCCCACTGCCAAGCTCAGCGCCAAGAGGGTCATCACATTGATGGAAAAATTCAAGGCCGCCATAATAATGAAAGCACCAATAAGTGAGTTGGGGATAGCAATACCGGTAATAAAGGTAGAGCGAAAACTTCCTAGGAATAAAAATACCACGACAATGGTTAAGATAATTCCGAGAATGATAGACTCCTTAACATCATCGATATTATTTTTAATCATCTTGGAGCCATCTCTGACCACAATGACCTCTGTCGGTGCTTCCTTATGAGAATTTTTCAACTCCTCATTGATCTTGTTTACCGTTGCTTTTACCGATTCCACCACCTTGATTGTATTGGCACCAGATTGACGATAAACCATAAGAAAGATCGATTTCTCTCCATTATAAAAAACTTTGGACTTCTCATCGGTCAAGGTGTCCACTACTCGACCTAAATCAGATACTGTTACCGGAATATCGTTGCCAATAAAATTGACTACCACCTTTTCAATATCTTTGATTGTTGCAAATTCACCTACAGTCCTAAAGATAGTCTCTTGCTTTGCTTCCGAAATTTTACCTGCAGGAATATTTTGTCCCGTTGATGCAATCCGATTAGTCACCTGCAAAGTAGAGAGTTCGTAGCGTTTCAACTTATCACGATCCAACTGCACCTGAATCTCCCGCTTTTGTCCTCCGATTACCTCGACCAACCCCACTTGTGCCACCTGTTCTAGCTTCATACGAATCGTATTGTCTGCTAGCTCAAAAAGCTTTTGAGGAGCAAGGTTGGATTTTATGGCCACAATCAAAACCGGCTGATCAGCGGGATCAATCCTACGAATAATCGGCTCATCCACATCACTGGGAAGCTTTCGCTTCACAGAGGACATCTTGTCGCGAATCTGCTGTTCAGCATGCTTAATATCTGTCTCTAAAGTGAACTCTGCAATCACCATGCTCACCCCTTCACGGTTAACTGATCGCAGTGCCTTCATTCCAGGAAGAGAGCTCACCTCCTCCTCAATTTTTCGGGAGACTAAATTTTCCACCTCTGCAGGGCCGGCCCCTGGATAAGGAGTCATCACCATAACAACTGGAAAGGTTACATCAGGAAAGAGATCCACGGGCATTTTACGTAGAGACATGATCCCCAGTGCCAACAGCAAAATAGAGATACAGGTCACAAAGATCGGTCGATTTAAAGATATATTTGCAATGTTCACTTCTATTGTTCTCCTCTAAATTCCTTCTGCCTCTTGAATTACCTTAACTCCCGTAATTACCGTTTACTCTAAAGCTGCAACTTGCAATTTTCCAAAAAGTTTCATTTTAGCAACCAAACTTAAAATCTCCGACTTTACACGGATGCGGCTTAAGCGTACCGCTGCTCGCTCTTGTTCGAATAGCAACACTTGGTAGGTTGTGGTTCTTCCCCGCAAAAGCTGATCCCTCTCAAATTTTATTTTTGCATCTTGTGCAGACTCAAGGGCATTGACTAAGGACAACCTCTTTTGTGCCTCTACATGCTTCTTTTGCAATTCAAACCACTCTTGCTTTAAATCGGATAACTTTTTGCTATACACACTTTCAGCAGCGTAGCGATCGATGGAAAAACCTTTACGCACATCCTTCATTACTCCTAAGCTAAGAGGCATGCTAAACTTCACCCCCACCGTGAGTGTAGGATACTCTCTATCCATGGCCTGCGAGGTGGATTTTCCTAATTCACGATCCCGACCATTTAAAGCAACTTGCCCAAAAAGATCCAAGGCCGGGCGATTTCTTTCAATTCCTCCTTGGGCATTGGCCTCTACTAAGAACTTTTGCTGTTCGGCCGCCTTCACATCTTCACGTAGCTCACTCTCTGAAAATCCTGGAATATAAAGGTTTTTTACATCCACACTACCACTGCCATCTAACACCATCAAAGCTTCTGCAAGCACATCACTTTCTTCACTAGCATCCGTTCCTCGAGTGGTATTGAATTGCCGTATGGCCGCCATCTCTTCGTCAACCGCCATTTGTAACTCTATCTTTCGCGCCTGAACCTCGGCCTCCGAGCGTAAAAAATCACTTTTATCCGCAAGCTGCTTTAAATAGCGCTCTTTATTCCAGTTATAAATCTTCTCTGATTTGGAGAGTAGATCTTTTTGTACTTTGACCGTCTCCCTTGCAAGCACCAAACGCCAATAGCTAAGCTCTGCTTCGAGCATCAGTGCCTTCATCTTATAACGTTCAACATAGTAGTTTGCCATCGTCTGTGACTTCATTACCGATGTTGTTGCTTTTGTCTCTTTTGCCAAAAAATTTCTTAATAGTGGGAAGGAGAGATCAAGTGCCGTTTTTGATTCATAAAATTTAGGTGTTTTCAAAAACATCGGTGAGGCCCCCTCAATGGAATAGTAATTCATCATATAGGAAAGCTTCGATTGTAAACCCATTTCAAACTGCTTACTAACACCAAAGGAATAACTATCTACAAAAGTTTTAGTTCCTTGCGAGGTTGGGCTGGAATTTAATTTTTCATCATTCACAAATTGAGTAGTTGCAAAGGCAGCAGGAGCAAAGAGCAACTCTCCCTCTTGGGACTTTAATTCCAAGGCCCGAGAACTTTGCGCTGCTGCTTTAAAACCATGATTAGAGTTTTGCACTTGCTTTAAATAGTCATCCAAGGTGATGACATTTTCACTTGCGTGTGCATTAGAGTAATGGTTCAAGGTAAAATTCAAAATCAAGATTAGAGGAGATAAAAGCACAGAGATCTTTGTCATTTCATGAATTTTCCACATGATCGCCACCTTACATACATAGTTGCTTAATTGCTTATTTATTAATCAAAACATTAATCAGAAATAATTATGTACTACTCCTATTATCTTATAAACGCTTCTGCAAATAAAATGTTTTTAAAACTCTGCTGCTAATAGCTTAATTTGCTACAAAAAGAAAAACAGAGGAAGGGCAACTGTGGTTAGCACTTGCTCTTCCTCTGTATTGAGGAGACCACCAGGGTTTATGGTGGCTAGACCACCTGGGTTTAGTGGTGGCCAAGTTCGCATAAGTATATTCAAAACATATCTAAAAATTCAATTATCCAATAAGTTTCAGTGCTGTGCTGCTTGAGTTATTCGCTTGTGCTAACACGGATGAACCTGCTGCCGATAGAATATTGGACTTGGTTAGGTCTGAAGTCTCTACGGCGATGTCAGAATCGCGGATTCGCGAGTTTGCTTCAGAGAGGTTTTCCGTCTTTACTTGCAAATTTCGAACCGTCGATAGAAGCCTGTTTTGTAAGGCCCCTAAGCTTGCACGATTACCATTAACCGCGACTAAAGAGCTATCAATCCGATCCATTACCATTTGGGCATCTTGTTTTGTTGATATATTTGTCCCTTCCATCCCAAGTTTTTCTACCGTGGCCGGGGCATTTGACGGATTAAAATTCATCCGGTCAAGTGACGGATCATTCTTTGTTCCTACTTGAAACTCTAGCAGTTCCCCTTCTCCAGTTAATAATCGTTTACCGTTAAACTCTGTTGAATAAGCAATCCGGTTAACCTCTTGTAGTAAACTTTGGTACTCCAGATTAGAAAACGCCCTCTCTTGGTCACCAACAGTATCAGAGGCGGATTGGACGCTTAACTCTTTTAGCCTAACAAAAATATCAGAAATTTCGCTAAGTCCCCCTTCTGCAGTCTGAATAAAGGAGATACCATCGTTGGCATTTCTTTCGGCCTGAATACTACCACGAATTTCTGTTTTTAATTTTTCACTGATTGCGAGTCCGGCGGCATCATCCCCTGCGCGTACAATTCTCGTTCCAGAGGCCAAACGCTCAAGAGATCCTCTTTGATCATTGGAAACTTTTGTTAAGTGCCTTTGTGCTGACAATGACGAAACGTTAGTGCTAATACGTAAACCCATACTAATCTCCTCGAATCATTTTTTTTCCTCCTTGTTGTATTTGATAAACACCCGTGTTTATCCGTTTTTGTTTTTGCGAAGTCTCCTACAACCGCGCACATCTCAAGTCGGCAGTGGGAAAAATTTTCTTAACATTTTTTTTCATTTTCATAAGAAAAATTTTCTTTTTTTTACGAGTGAACAATCAAAATATTTGCTTGAAATATTTTAGTATACTATTTGTTTTTATTTTTTCTCTTAGAAAACAATATGATGCTAATTACGAATGAAATCACTCGGTTTTTGCGATGGTATTAATAACTGAAGTAGTCGAGTATCCATTAACAAAAGAAAGCGATTTGACTTCTCCTCCTTGCGATAAAACAAACTCCGCACCCACAATATTTTTCAGATCCCAGTCTCCGCCTTTAACCAAAATATTTGGTTTTATCGCATGAATAAGCTCTAGTGGCGTATCTTCATGAAAAATTTCCACACACCCAACGGAGCGTAAATTTTCCAAGACATATTTTCTATCTATCTCCCCATTGATCGGACGCGACTCTCCCTTTAATCGCTTCACGCTGCTATCAGAGTTAAGGCCAACTACTAAAATATCTCCCAATTTTCTTGCTTCATTCAAATAGACAACATGGCCTCGGTGGAGAATATCAAAGCATCCATTGGTAAATACAATTTTAAGCTGGTTTTTTCTTGCATGCGCTATCAATTTTTCGGTGCTTTCACTTAAGCAAAACATAGATCTCTACCTTTTAATTAATTTTGTTCCCGATAACTTTCCATTTATATCAAATAGAGTGGGAATGGCCAAAGCAAAAAACGAAAATAAAGAAGTACCCGCTCTTGTCATCACACTCCATAAGGTTAAGTTCTGACCTTTTTCAATAGCAGTAAGTTGGATTTTACAGACGATCTTTCCTAGCGTTCCTCTCTCTGTTAAATCTAAAAATACAAAATACAAAAAATAGTTAACAAGATAAATTGCTCCAAGATAAAAAATATTTTTCCCTCCCCAAAACTCCTGCAACAATCCTCCCATTACTTGACGATCTCGCCACATTTCTGGTGCCCCCCCCAATATCACTGCTATCGCAAAAAGCAGTCCCAAAAGTAGTGTTGTCGCTAATACAATAAAGAAAATATCAAGCCCAAAGGCAGCACTCTGTTGTAACTTGCTGGCCTCTACCGCTACTCTGTCCACCCTTGCTCGCTCCTCTTTTTTCAGAGGAAGTGATGGTGGATTTTGTGCTATTTTTTGAATTCCCAGCGGAGGCAATGCTTTTGCTTTTTCTAGCGTTACTTCTGACTTAGATCTTTTAAGATTCAGCTTGAGATCTGGTTTAAACATGCGATCAAGATGTTCTCTCTCTTTATCATCCTGATGAAACCCTAGTCCCTCCGTTAGCGGACGAAAAAGAAGTTCATCATTATTTTCAAAATTTTCAAATTCAGCAAAATTATCAAATTTTCCTGTCTTAGCAATTTTTCCCACATTTCGCTCTTTGCTGCTTAAATCTTTATTCATCTCCATAAATATCCCCCTCCATGAGCACACTTATACGATAGCATCACCATACCACCATCATAGCTGAGCAAAGATATATCCACAAGCTGTGCACACAGCAGTTGGGCACTTCATCAGGTATGCTGGCAAATGCACTGAGATCAGGTTGGGAATTGCTAAAAGTTGATTTTCCTCCTCAACACTTAATCCCCCTTCAGGCCCAATCACTATTAAAATTTTTGGAGTTTTCTCTCCTTTGGCCTCTTTCCATAACTGCAAATTTTTCTTGATCCTATCCTCTTGCAATTTTTCGGTAAAATAGACTACTCCAGTATACTCGTTAAGTGCAAGGATCGTCTGTGATAGCGTTAGCTTCTCTGCTATTTCCAAATAAAAAGGGTTATTGGACTGAATCATGGCACTCTCAATTAAAGAGTGAAGTCTTGCTTCCGCCAAAACAAGCGGTTGCGAATAGAGCGTTTGCAAAGGAATTAAGCGCCGAACCCCTAGCTCAACACATTTTTTGATAATCTCACTTAGAGTATCTTTTTTCGGGATTCCCAGGGCCAAATCAATCACAAAATTACGTTCACTCGCTTCAATGGAAATAATCTCTAGATCGAGTGATTTTTTAGTGCTGGAAAGCACCTTGGTAAGAATCTTCTTCCCCTCTCCATTCAAGACTACAACACTTTCATTCTCTCGCACTCGTAGCACTCGCGTGAGGTGAAAGATACACTCTCCCTCTAAATGCAAACTTTTTTTACCTTCATAAACCAATTTGGGGACTAAAATTCCATGCATAATTACCTCTTGCTCTTAAACATCAAAGCAGACCAATCTCCTTTGTTCTCCTGCGCTACCAAAGTAAGCTGCTGCAAAGATGAGAATGCCTCTTTAATGCTCTCTGCTTGCTCTCGCAAGATGCCCGATAAAATTAAAAATCCTCCAGATGATAGCTTGGAGAAAAGAAACTCCCTCTCCTGCAATAAAACATTCATTAAGATATTGGCAAACACCAGCTCAAATTCCCCATCAATACTGGCGCGTTTCCCTTTCTCTAAAAGGAGCACTTGAAAATTGCCTTGCTCTTTCTCTGTAAAATTATAATTTAAATTTTGGGAACTATTTTCCAAAGCATCACTATCAATATCTGCCAAGACCACTCTCTTATATCCCAATTTTCTTGCTGCTATCCCTAAAATTCCTGATCCACACCCAAAATCCAAGCAGCTCCCTTGGGCCATCCTTTCCTCTATGCTTATACTGCTGGCCAGCTTTAAGCATAAAAAGGTGGTCTCATGCTCACCCGTTCCAAAACCCATCCCAGGATAGATGTAAACTTGGTGCTTGGCCATCGATTGGTACGCTTCATCATGAAAGCTGGGTATAATCTCTAAATACTCGGAGACTTTAATCGGAGCGTAAAACTGTTTCCACTCACTATTCCAATCCAAAACCTCCTCTTCCACCAGCGAAACATTAGCATTCGGAAGCTCAGCGACAAGATACTTTAAAAAAAGTTCTGCATCCTCTGCACCACTGGCCCCTCCAAAGTAAAACTTGTAGTGCAAATCATCTTTCGTAGCGTGACTCCTCTCCACCTCTTCAAAAATCTCCCAAGGAAGATCTCCTCCAGAGAAAGCACGCTCCCCGAGGAGTTCATCCACTTCCTCCTCATTCATCCCATACTCCTCTACTCCCTCACAGCCATATTCGGAAATGGATATACTCTTCACATGCTCCAGTCTTGACTCCTGTAAATTCACTCTGAGCATCTGGAGGTGAACCACGTAAAATTTTGCCTTTTCCATTTTAAAACCACCCTTCGAAAATTTTTTTGAATAAATACCATTGTGACCCTTTATAACGCAAATCATTTGTGATAAATCTCGCCTAACTTAATTTATACATAAGATACTTAAGAGCAAGTAGCGAGAGGAGCAACCAGTGTTCATCATAGGAGTCGCAGGAGGTTCAGGTTCAGGAAAAACAACGTTTGCCAAAAAGATTATCTCTGCTCTGGAAAATGAAGATGTCTCTGTTGTGCATATGGATTCCTACTATCTTCCTTCACAGCCCAAAACCAACTATACCGAAAAAGGAAAACCCAATTTTGATCACCCTGACGCCTTCGATTGGGAACTCCTAAGAAAGCATATTGCTACATTAAAAGAGGGTAAGTCCATCGAGTGTCCCGTTTACGATTTCAAAAATAGTCATCGTGCCGAAGAGACACACACTTTAGGCCCTGGCAAAGTCATTTTATTTGAAGGCATCTTTACCCTTTACGATAAAGAGATCCGATCACTCCTCGATATCAAATGTTTCTTACACGTTGACGCCGATATTCGTTTTACTCGGCGCTTGCACCGAGACGTCAAAGAGCGTGGGCGTACCTTGGAATCGATCATTGAGCAATACTACGACTCTGTCCGCCCTATGTTTTTAAAATTTCTTGCTCCACAAATTCAACACGCAGACATCACCGTTGGAGAAGATACCGATGTGGCCGCATCTATATTGATTGCAAAAATAAGAGAACTCCTTCGCAGCTAAAAATATCGGAGGTTTTGGAGGTCTTCTAGTGAGTTATAAATTTGAACTTATGCCCATTGGAGGTGTTGGGGAGATCGGCCACAATATGATGGTGATCAAAACCAAGGAGGAATGGATCTTAATTGATGCAGGTATTCTCTTTCCCTCTGAAAGTTTCTACAACCTTCAATACTTGATTCCCGATTTCAGCACACTTGATTTGCAAAAGACGACCTCTTTAGTGGTCACTCATGCCCATGAAGATCATGTCGGTGCAATTCCTCACCTCTGGAAGCTTTTGCCTACACTAAAAATCTATGCTTCCCCTCTGGCCAAGGAGATCATTTTACTTAAAACCGGATACCACTTAAGTAATTTACCGCAAGCTGAAAAGCACCTCTCTCCTACCATTGAAGAGCTTGCAAACAACATTATCACCATTAGTGGTAACTCTACCTTGGAATTCACTACACTCAACATTTACCCCATTCACGTCAACCACTCTATTCCTGAAACATTGGGACTGCTGATTCAAGATAAAGAGCAAACCGCCTCTGCGCTCTATATGTCCGATTGTAAATATGATGATATCTCCCCTTATGAAGGGGTCATGGATTTAAAACGTGCAAGTGAACTCTCTAAAAATTCCAAGGTTCGAATGCTACTGTTAGATAGCACCAATATTTTACGAGACCAACAAACTCCCTCTGAAGCTAACGTTATTGGCCCTTTGCAATCAGCAATAGAAAAACAAAAAGGCCGTATCTTTGTCACCTTCTTTCCCTCCAACCTCCATCGCTTGCAAACACTGATCCATATTGCCAAAGATCTCAATAAAAAAATCCTCTACTATGGACGCTCCTTAGTGCAATTTTCAGAGGCCGCACAAAAAGTTGGACTTTTACAAAACTACTACGAAACCAAACTCAGTGATATAAACGAAGACGCTGTCAATTCCATTGCCAATGCTTTTCCCGATGAGAAGATGATGATCTTCCTGACAGGTTCCCAAGGGGATCTAAAGGGCGCTTTAAATCGCATTGTCTCCGGTTACGACCCTCTCTTTAAACTACGAAAAGATGATGTGATCATTTTCAGCTCCAGGGTCATTCCTGGGAACGAAAAGCGCATGGCCCATATCTATAATAAAATTTATAAACAAGGCGCCTCCATCATCACCGCTTGCGATACCCCCATTCACGTCTCTGGTCACCTTGGCATTCCTGATATCCACACCGTGATCAAACAATATTCACCCACACACTTCATTCCTATTCATGGTGAAAACTACTTCCTGCATAAGCATGAAGATCTGGTGCAAGAGCACTATCCTCAAATACAAACTCATCTGATTAACAATTATGATATGCTTACTGTCGACAATAACCTTGAAGTTTGCCAATCTGAAGGGATTGCCATGCCTCCCATCTTTATCCAAGATAATGGTCTTCCTATTGAAAAAACTGCCCTCAATCAAAGAAAAAAATTGGCCTATGGTGGATGTGTCTTTATTACCGTTACCACTCTAAATCATAACCAAAAGATCACGCCAAGAGACTTCCTCATTGACTTTCACGCTCTTCCAGAATTTCTTGAATCCATCAAGCATGAATTGATCGCCTTTCTTCAAAAAAATCTACAAGCGCAGGATAGGAGTGTGGCAGAGAAAATGAGTGAAGAGTGTAAAGGCCTAACCAGAAATTTTATCAATAGTCATCTACTGTACAAGCCCGTGGTGTTTGTACATATTTTATGCTGATTCTGATCTTTAAGTCCTACTCTTGAGAAAGGGAGCTATTCTTTTGCGTTTCGGACTCTTTTCTTAGAAAGGTAGGGGTATCAAACTCTTCATCACTAAAGTTAATAAAACCTAGGCGTTCTGCGATCGACTTCGCTTTGTTTTTATCCTCATCTACACTGCTGCTACTATTATTGATACGCACTGATTTTGTCGGTGATGGTGATGGTGATGATGATGATGATGGTGCTGTCATAGCAGTATTCACAGGAACAGAAGATGTAGAAGCAGTAGTGACATCATATTGAACAGCGGCCTTCTTTATTGATTCAAGAAGACCAGGGTTACTTGCACTACCAAACTGCTCTTCATATCTTCTGCTGGAGCGTTCTAAAGGAGCACTCTCCTCTATACCATAAAATGATTCGCTAGTGGCCGCAATGGGTGCAAGCGTTTTTTCAAGTGGAGCACTAACTTTATCCGCATAGAGTGGTTTTTCTTGGAGCACTCTTTCATTAACAAAGCTACTTTGAAGCGCATTTTTCTTTCTCATGCGATCTTTGCCAAGACCGGTGGCCACTACAGTGACTTTTACATAATCACCCATATTATCATCGATAACCGTTCCAAAAATTATTTCCGCATCCTCATCTGCGGCCTCCATAATGAGTGTCACTGCCGCATTGGTTTCAAAGGCAGTAAGACCTTTACTTCCAGTAATGTTGATAATAATTCCAGTAGCACCATCAATGGTGATGTCCTCTAAGAGAGGCGAATGAATCGCATCGGTTGCGGCCTTGATGGCCCTATCGGGTCCACTAGCAACACCAGTCCCCATAAGTGCCAACCCTTTGTTGCCCATAACAGTACTGACATCAGCAAAATCGGCATTGATAAGCCCGGTATTATTGATCAAATCGGAAATACCACGAACAGCATTTAAGAGTACCTCATCAGCACGCTTGAAAGTCTCTAGCAAAGAGAGACTTTCTCCAGCAATAGTAAGCAAACGTTGGTTAGGGATCGTGATCAGAGAGTCCACCGCTTCTTCCAGGGCCTGAATGCCATTCTCAGCATGGCGAGACCTTTTTTTGCCTTCAAATACAAATGGCCTAGTAACCACTCCAACAGTCAGCGCGCCCAATTCCTTTGCAAGTTTGGCAATCACCGGGGCCGCACCCGTTCCGGTTCCACCGCCCATACCTGCAGTAATAAAAACCATATCTGCGCCCGTTAGTAATTCACTAATCGCCTCGTACTCTTCTAGTGCCGCCTTGCGTCCAATATCAGGATTAGCACCAGCACCAAGCCCTTTAGTAAGCTCTCTCCCTAGTTGCACCTTGATCGGTGCAAGGTTTGCAATTAATGATTGTGAATCGGTATTAGCAGTAATGTACTCTACTCCAGAAAGGCCTGCACTGATCATAGTGTTGACTGCATTTCCGCCAGCGCCTCCCACTCCAATTACTCTAATTTTTGCTCCTTTCCTTGGATCAACTATCATGCTCGCATTAGCAGTGTCTGCTATCTCAAACATATTTCCCCTCTCTTGTTTTTAGAATATCTCTTTAAAAATATTTTTTAACGATTGATTGATCTTATTCACCAGATCCATATGGCCTTTTTCCATTTTGTTTCTTTCATCCATCTCTTGCCTAAAGGCCACCATTAATAATCCAATAGCAGTTGAAAATTCTGGATGCTGTATCAATCCTTCTGCTTCACGAAGATGCAGCGGGCCTCCAATCTTAACCGGAATTCCTAAGATAAATTCTGCAAGTGTAGCTAGCCCTTTAACACGAGCACCCCCCCCTGTAAGCACCAGTCCTGCAACCATATCTTTTCGTAATTTTTTCTCTTCAATTATTTTTGTAATAACTTGAAACAACTCTTCTGCCCGACAGCCAATCACCTTTACCACAAACGATTGTGGAATCTCTCGCAAAGGCCCTCCGCTAATACCAAACACTGAAATATGAGAATCCTTATGAGCACGATCCGCGATAACACTCCCATAATTGATCTTAATTTTCTCTGCTTCACCATGAGCAGTATTAAGTGCAACGGCAAGGTCATTGGTAAAGTGATTCCCTCCGATAGGAATGCTTTGAGAACAAATCAACGATCCTTTTTTCCAAACCGCAAAATCGGATGTACCTCCTCCAATATCCAGAATAGCAACACCCAATTTTTTTTCCTCTTCATTCAAAATCGCCACCGAAGAGGCCAAGGGTTGTAAAATAATATTTTTTACCGTTATTCCCGCATCCTCGACACACTTACTTAAATTTTGAAGCGCACTGATATTTCCTGTCACCACATGTACATTGGCCTCAATTTTACTGCCGCTCATGCCGATTGGTTCTCGAATACCACCAATACCATCGACAATAAAATCTTGAGGCATAATATGCAATATTCTACGATCTTCTGGTATCGTAATCGTTTTAGCAACTTCCAATACTCGCTCAACATCTCTACTATGAATCGCTCCCCCTTTCAGGGTAACTTCTGCTCTGTTATTAAAACTTCCGATGTGATTTCCAGCAACACTAATGTATGCTTCATTGATCTCAAAACGAGTCGCTCGCTTTGCCTCTCTGATAGAATTTTTTATGGATAAAATAGTTTTCTCGATATTAACAATCATCCCTTTTTTCAGGCCGAAACTAGGGACATTACCTACACCAATAATTTTAAGTCTAGGTATCGTATGCTTGCCCACCCAAGAATACTCACCAACTATAGTGCAGATTTTCGTTGTGCCTATATCAATACCAACGATAACATTCCGTTGCCTATCGTTCATGAGATTCCTTTCTCGATATTTTCTGATAGTATCATAGTATCAATGAAGACTATTTTTGCTTATTATTTAAATCGTAGAAGTAGTGCTAGAACTTGACAACAATTTTTTTAGGATTCGAGATGTTGATCGTTGTTGGAAGGTTTCGATTAAGTGCCATGTGCTCTGTAATTTTTTCAATTTTTTCCAATTTTTCCTTCCATTGATCCGTTCCCATGAACACATTGATCGTCCTTCCTTTATAAGATAAGATGATAGTCAACTCCTTATCTTGGTTAATCAAAATCTCAGAAATTTTCTTAGTAAGCTTGTTATGTCTTACATCGTTCAAAATTTGAGTTATTTGCATTTGTAATTCGTTATCTGCCTCACTTGCCGGAAAGGAGAGCATTGGTAATTCATGGTTTAATTTTTTCTCCTCTCTTAAAATAACTTCATAAGTTGGATCATACAACTTTCCATTATTTCCCAAAACAGCACGATAAAGCTCATTCCAATCTTTTTCGTAAACCATTACTAGCGATCTTGGTAGTGGACAATTGTATTTAAATTCTAAAATTTGTAAAAGTGGGTCGTATTTGATCTCGTAGGAGGAAATGAAATTTTTCTTCTGCAAATCTTCTACTAATATCTTTTTCTTAATATCCAACAAAGACATTCGCTTATTAAATTCTTCAAACAAATTCTCTGTTAAATTTCCAATTAATCTAGTCGGGCAGTCTCCAAAAGATGTTCTAACTTTAATATTACTTGAGTTCTCTGCATAAGTTGTTCTAGTGAACAGAGAAAATATGAGAATATAGATTAAAACAAAGAATACATTTTTCATCTAAAATAAATACTCCTTAAAATACATTATAAATGCATTTTAAATATTAAGAATATTTATTTTAAAGAAGCCCTAGTTAATTCAAAAAGGACTTGGCGATAACCATTCTTTGGGCCTCAGAAGTCCCTTCATAGATCTCGGTAATTCTTGCATCTCGATAGTACCTCTCTACGGCAAACTCTTTGATATAACCATAACCACCATGAATTTGAATGGCCTTATGGGCACAAAAGGTCGCCGTCTCTGAGGCATAAAGTTTGGCCATTGCCGATTCCTTGATATAATTTTCACCCTGATCCTTCAAGCTTGCTGCTCGGTAAAGCAACAAGCGTGCGGCCTCTATCCTGGTGGCCATATCGGCCACTTGCCATTGAATGGCCTGAAAAGAGGAGAGTGTTTTGTCAAATTGTTTGCGAGTTTTAGAATATTGAATGGAATCGTCTAAGGCCGCTTGGGCAATACCAAGTGCTTGTGCTGCAATCCCGATTCTTCCACCATTTAAAGTTTCCATCGCAATTTTAAAACCAAGCCCTGGTTCACCCAAAACATTCTCCGCCGGAACTCTACAATCCTCAAAGATAAGAGAAGTAGTCGAAGAAGCACAAATTCCCATCTTCTCTTCACACTTTCCCACCACAAAGGGAGACTCCTGCTTATGAACAATAAACGCGGTCAACCCACGATGGGGATGGGGATCAGTTCTTGCAAATAGCACACAAACTTCTGCCTCATTACCATTAGTGATAAAACTTTTTTGGCCATTTATTATCCACTCATTTTTACTTTTATCGAGGTTTGCAGTGGTGATGATCCCACTGACGTCGGTACCAGCATTAGGCTCGGTCAGGCCAATACAGCCAATATTTTTTCCCAAGGCCAAAGAAGGCAGATACTTCTCTTTTTGCATTTTTGTGCCAAAACGATAAATAGGATCGATAGCAAGTGAAGTATGGGCCGAAATAATTACTCCAGTACTAGCACAATAGCGAGAAATCTCCTCAACCGCTAATATGTAAGAGAGAAAATCCATTCCGGCCCCCCCATACTCGCTGGGAACATAGATTCCCATTAGGCCTAGCTCGGCCAGTTTATCCACTGTTTCCTTGGGAAAGGTGTGATCCCGGTCGTGCTTGGCGGCCACTGGCCTGATCTCTTTGATCCCGATGTTTCGACACATTTGTTGAAGGGTTAACTGCTCGTCGTTTAGGTAAAAATCCATCATGAACCTCCCTGAAAAAGAGATTATAAATGGATGGATTAAATTCTGTTTTTAACAAAATTGCAACAAGGTTATTTTTTTTGATCACACATTAAGGCCAGAACTAGAGCTAAAGACGGCCCTTGATAAACTCTCGCATATTTTTACCAATGGAACCGGCACCTAATGAAAGAAAAACTGTGTTTTCCAAAATAGCATGCTCAGAAAAAACTTGAGGAAACTCTGCAAAGCTTGGAAGGTATTTTGCCATTTGTGGGTGAATCTTATTGATATCCTCCACTAATTTGATGGAAGAGATGCCTGGAAGCGGTTTTTCACTGGCGGCATAGATCGGGAGAACATAAACTTCATCAGCATCATTGAAGCAATGAAGAAATTTTTCCCAGCACAACATGGTTCTAGTATAGCGGTGCGGTTCAAAGATCACCACAATTTTAGCACTAGCTTTTACTTTGCGTACAGTTTGAATGGCATTGGCAATTTCAGTCGGATGGTGACCATAATCGTCGATGATCTCAAGAGGGCCCGTCTTAAAGAGAAGCTCTAAGCGCCGTCCAACGCCTTTAAACTTCACGAGTGAACTCGCAATCACGAGAAACTCCAATCCTAGTTGATGAGCTACTGCAATGGCCCCTAAAGAATTTAAGACATTGTGAACTCCAGAGGTAAAAATCTTAATTTCCGTGGCCTTTTTCCCTTCAAAATAGAGATCGTACTCCGTATGGCCATCGCCATAGATAACATTTTTTGCCTGGTAATTAGGAATTTCCTTTAACGCTTGATCTTCAATCCCAAAAGTTAACCATGGTCTTTTAATACGATTTCTAATCCGCTTAATCTCTTCGTCATGGATATTGAGAATGCAATGGCCATAAAAGGGAACTCGATTGGCAAACTTAAGAAAGGAGTGAACCAGATTTCTTTTGGTCTTATAAAAATCCAAGTGGTCATCATCAATATTGGTAATCACCGAGATAATCGGGCCTAAAAGTAAAAAAGAGCCATCCGATTCGTCGGCCTCTGCCACCAAGATATCCCCTTGCCCTACTCTTGCATGGCCACCTAAATTTTCAACAATCCCACCTATAATGTGAGTAGCATCCATTCCCGCTTCAAAAAGAATGGTCGCTAAAAAACTGGTGGTTGTGGTTTTTCCGTGTGAACCTGCTATGGCAATTCCATACTTTAAACGCATAAGCTCAGAAAGCATCTCTGCTCGCTTGATCAAGGGGATGCTTTTGCGTTTGGCCTCAAGCACTTCAGGGTTGTTTTTCAAATCTACTGCCGAGCTATATACTACCACAGTTGGATGATCCACATTCTCAGCAGCGTGTCCAAGTTTGATCTCTGCTCCCAGCTCTCTTAGTTTTAAAATATTTTGATTAACTGATAAATCGGAACCCGACACAGAGTAGTTTAGTCGCAACAAAATCTCTGCGATTCCACTCATCCCAATGCCACCAATTCCAATGAAGTGTACTTTAATTAACTTTGATTGAATGTTACTGTTAAACATGACGTATAATCTCACGAAAGATAATGTCTTCAGGAAGATTGGCGAGGATCACTCTTCGACTATCGTCCCCTTTGTTGCTTCCCTGATCGTCGTAATTCACTTTGCGTTCCCAAACGGTATCAAGGATTTCGCATAATCGCTTAAAATTATCTTTCTGTAAACCATTACAATCCTCTATGTAAACAGGAAAAAGCGCCTCTTCAGCAAGCGACCGCGCATTGTAAAATTGGTGCCGATCCTTATGGTGAGGATAGGGTATTAAAATCACAGGTACCCCGACTATTCTTAGCTCTGATATACTGGAAGCACCTGAACGACAGACAATAAGATCAGCAAAACTATACTCTTTTGCCATATCATCAAAATACTCATGCTGAGAGTAACTTAACACTCCTTCGGCCAGTGCTTTGGTAAGCGCCTGCTTTTGATCATCCTCCATTTTATACTCGCGCCCGGTTTGATGCCGAAGCTGCAAATGATACTCCCCACGCAAATTGCTAATACTCTTTCCTCGAGTAGCAAAATCGATCATACAATCATTAATCGATTTCGCACCTAAACTCCCTCCAAAAACCAAAACCCTGATTACCTTTTCAAGCAGTCGTTGTGGTTTTTGTGCTAAATTTTCTTTTGCAAATTTTACAATATCTTTACGAATAGGATTTCCACTAATTACTACCTTTTTTAAGCAAAAGAAGGGAACCCCTTTGGTGTGCTTAAAGTGTAAGAAAATTTTTTTAGAGAACAAAGAGAGAATTTTGTTCGTTAATCCCAAGACTGCATTTTGTTCGATAACATAGACTGGTATCCTTAAAAGATAGGCAGATAAAAGTACAGGACCACACACATATCCTCCAGCACCAATTGCCACTGCTGGGCGCTGTCGCATAAGAATAAACAAGACTTGCATCATGGAGAGTAGATTTTTAACGATTGAACTGATCACCTTTAGAGGATTTTTGTATTTAAGGGGCATGGAATCGAGATAAACAGCATTTAACCCTTGGTGGAGCTTGTAATCAAGATGGCGCTTGCCTGTGAAGTAGAGGGTGCCAATCGACTCATCCTTGAACTTCTCCCCTAACGCTAAAGCTGTATTAATATGTCCGGCAGTTCCCCCTGAAACTAAAACTGCCAGGCGCTTTTTTTTATTTGAATTCTTCGACAATGATTGTGTTTGTGGTTGCGATTGCAGTCTCGTTGTCATGCAGTTCTTCCTTTTTCTCTTCCGTCTCTTTTTTTACTTCATTTTTTTTCTCTTGATCCGTGAACTTCTCTGATGCCAGCTCTTCGCGATCCCTAATCTCTTTAAGGTTCATCTTAAAGGCAGAGATAACTAATCCAATGGCCAAACAATTAGAGATTAAGGAGGATCCTCCATAGCTGATGAAAGGAAGGTTTAAACCTTTTGTTGGCAGGAGTCCTAAAACCACGCCCATATTTAAAAACGCCTGCAAGGCCAATATAAACGTTACTGCAGATATAAAAATCATCACCACTCGATTTTGTGCACGAATAGCAAGCTTAAACCCAAAGTAGGCCAAGATAATAAAGGCAACTACTAAAATAAAAATACCAATAAACCCCAACTCCTCTCCCACCACGCTAAAGATAAAGTCGTTGTGTGCTTCAGGAAGGTACAAGAGTTTCTCATCCCCATTGGCAAGGCCCTTGCCAAAAATCCCTCCATTGGCCAGCGCTAAATAAGACTGAATAATTTGAAATCCCGATTTTTGAGGATCTTTCCATGGGTCAAGAAAGGTCAAAATCCTCTGCATGCGATAAGGGGCCATGAAAATTAAAAACGCTCCCGCCACTACCCCTGAAAAAAGAAAGCTATACAAAATTTTTCGAGGAAAGGAACTCATTAAGCAGATAAAAGCAATCACCAAAAGACAGACAGCAAACATCCCAAAATCGGGCTGCAACGTCAAAATGCCTAAAGGTGCGGCCACTACCAACAAAAGGTTAACTCGTTCCGATAACTTCATGGAATAAAAATTTTCAAACAAATAAATTGTAGGAAAGAGCAAAAGATATTTTGAAAACTCTCCTGGTTGCAAATTAAAACCACCAACTGAAAGCCAGCGGTGAGCACCCTTTACCTGCATTCCAACACCGGGGATAAAGGTAAGCAACAGCAAAACAATGACAAAGATGCCGATCTTCATCCCATGCTTGTAGATAAAATTAAAACTAAGTTTGCTTGCCAGAAAGATTGCTAGTGGCCCTAATAGAGCAAACAACAATTGCCGTACAAAAAAATACCTAGAGTTATTAAAGGCCTCTTTAGCATAGATGAAACTAGAGGAGTAGACCATCACTACACCAAAAAAGATCAGTAGCAACACTAAAATCACCAAATAGCGAATCGTCTTTTCCTCGGAAAGCTTATCACCTACTGTTGCCATACTTTCTCTTAAAGTTGATAGACCAACTTTTTAAAATAGTTTCCTCTCTCTTCGTAATCCCTAAAGATATCGGTACTGCGATTTCCTGGTGATAATAAAATTACATCCCCGGTACGCGATTTTTGATAGGCAAGCAGCACCGACTCCTCAAAGGAACCTACCAAAAATGTTTGCGTAGCATCACCAATAGAGCGATTAATTCTCTCCTTGCTCTCACCCACTAACACCAATACTCTTGCCTTCTCTTTCAAAACATCGAAGAAAGGATCGTAAACTTGATCGGTCTCCTTCCCTCCTGCAATCAAGATCACCTCTCCTTTAAAAGCGTTGAGAGAAGTGGTCATCTCCTCCATGGTTTCTGATTTTGAATCATTATAAAAACAGACACCATTTTTCTCCATTACAAACTCTAAACGGTGAGGAATCCCTGGAAATTTTTCTATACACGTTTGAATAGCATTATCAGATATTTTAAGCGCCTTGCACGCAGAAATGGCCGCAAGCAAATTCTCTCGATTATTCTCACCAACAATTCTCATCTTAGAAACAATAAACTCTGAATGGCAGTGAATGTTGGAATGAATTCTTCGATCATGAAAATGTGTCCCCTGAATTTGATGAATTACTCCTTGATTGATAAATGATTTTCGAGAATACCAGTAAACTTGCGCTTGTAAATTACTAAAGAGGGAGTTGTTGTAGAGTTTATCAAAGTTGACAATCAAGTATTCACTATCTCCGAGACCTTTTAGAATCGACAACTTAGTCTCCAGGTACTCATTAAAACTTTTAAATCGTCGTTCAGGATACCGTTCCCCAATATTAGTAAAGACCACCATCATGGGTTTTAGCGCAGAATATTGTTGCAGCTCTAGCGCAGAGACCTCGACCACTACATAGTCCACGCTCTTGTCTTGCCCTTGCGACCATAGATTGATAAAAGGATTATCCCCTGAACCGCCTACAAAAACATTTTTCCCTTCTAATCTTAAAGCATGTCCGATCATATGCGTGACCGTGGTTCGCCCAAAACTTCCACACACAACAATGGTGGGCTTATTACAAAGTTTATGCGCTAATTCCAATTGGCAATAAACCTCTTTTCCATGTTCTCTGGCCAATTCGAGTTGTGGGAGTTTGGGGTTTACAGAAGAGCTATAGACAACAACATCGGCATCAAGAAAATCTTCATCACGATGCTCACCAAACGTCATCTCAGGAACAGGCTTAAACTTCTTTAAACGTTTAATCCCCTTATTCAACTCAAAGATGGGCTTCACATCGGTAACCTTAACATCACACTCTAGTTGGTTGAAAAAATGTAAAAGGGCAAAACCCGTTCTTCCTATACCAACAATCAATACCTTTTTATGTTTAAAACGTTCCACCAGATCTCCTCACAATTTTTATTATCGAATTTTAAGGGTAACCAAACTCATAATTGCCAAAGCAATGCTTACAATCCAAAATCGCACAATCAATTTCGACTCTGGAACTCCTAGGAGCTCGAAATGATGGTGAATGGGCGCCATCTTAAACACTCGTTTTCCTCTCGTCTTAAATGAGAGTACCTGAATAATCACCGACAACGCCTCTACAACAAAAACTCCCCCAATTAAAACGAATAGAAACTCATTCTTGGTAAAAACCGCCATGGCCCCCAAGATCCCACCTAGCGAAAGTGATCCTGCATCCCCCATAAAAATCTGTGCGGGATGCGAATTAAACCACAAAAAACCAACTCCCGCTCCTACCATAGCTGATGCCAGCACCGCAAGTTCCCCTGCATGATCCACATAGGGAATGTAAAGGTAATTTGCAAGTTCACGGTGCCCAGAGACATAGGCCATAATCCCTAAAGTTGCAGCACTCGTAATCACAGAGCCTATGGCCAACCCATCTAGTCCATCAGTTAAATTAACAGCATTGCTCGATCCTACAATCACAATCGAGCCAAAGAGCACATACCATAATCCAATATCCGCGACCCCACCCTTAATAAAGGGAATGAAGATTTGAGTGTTTAAAAAACCAAGCTTAATCACTACTAATAAAACAATCGCCGCTGTTACAAATTGCCAAAGAAGTTTCATCTTGGCAGAAACCCCTTTGCTATTCTTTTTCGATATCTTTAAAAAATCGTCCCAAAAACCCAAAGCAAAATAAGAGAGCATGATCACCGTTGTGGCCAATAAAGGCGGTGAAAAGAAATTTCCAGCAACCATCAGCCCTGCAAAAATACAGGCGACGATTAAAATTCCCCCGCAAGTTGGCGTTCCTGCTTTTTTTAAGTGCGCCAAGGGGCCATCATCCCTTACCACTTGTCCAAACTGTTTGGCGCGGATCAGTTCAATAAACCATTTTCCTAAAAAGATAAACAAGAGTGCTACTAAAAGAAAAGCAACGAAGGAACGAAAGGTGATATATTTACAAATATTAAGAAAGGAGAGTGAACCCTTAAGGTGAAAAAGAATGTGATATAGCATATTTTAAAATCTTTAATTAAATTACAATTCTATTAATTTAATTACACTAACATAAAAAATCAAATTTCATCACTAATAAGTGTCTCTAAGGCCAAAGATCGGCTCCCCTTAATAAAAAAATAGCTAAACTTTGACTTCATTTGTGCCCAGTGAGTATTAACAAATTCATCCTTAGTTTGGCAAACAACACTTTGAAAAGAAGCACACTTTTTAAATCTTTTTCCCTCGTGATACCCCTCTTGATAAGAAGAGGAGTAACGCCCAATGAACACAACGCGCCCTGCTCCTAGCTCTGCCAACCTCTGCCCAATCTCTTTATGCAGTGAAGCGGCAGCATCTCCAAGTTCATTCATATCTCCTAGAATGAAGAGCTGCTCCCCCTCTGAAACTTGATTGATCAAATAATACTCCACCACTGCCTCAATCGCCGCCCTCATCGAAGAGGGGTTGGCATTATACGCATCCAAAAAAAAGCTTTTGCCACTTTCGCGACCACAAATCCAAGAAGAGCGATTACTCATGGGATGAAAATTCTCAGAGGCCCTCACCAAGCGGCCCTTCACCTTCTCCCCTCCGCCTAGAAGTGACAGCGCTAGCAAAAAGGTTGCTGCTAAATTTGAAAAATTGTGTTTTCCTATGATTTTGAGATTAGAAAACTCAACTACTCCGCTAGATAATCTAAGCTTTGTTTGTACTTTTGGTGGAATCTTGAGCAAAAGCTTTGAGGGTGAAGCCGTATATTCACAAACGACATTGTGATCTCCACTACCTGCTGCAAAGGAAAAAGCAATAACCTCCTCTCCTGTGGCCAAAAGTCTTGCTAAAAAAACATCGTCTCCAGGAATAACAAAAACTCCTTTGCCTCCACTCCTTTTCATCACTGAATCAAAAAGGGTACGCTTCTCTTGAAATACTCCATCGCGCGACTTAAAAAACTCTAAATGGCTATCACCTACATTGGTGATCATCCCTGCTGTTGGCATGGCAATATCACAAAGCAGCTTGATTTCTCCTGGGTGATTGCTCCCCATTTCCACCACCGCCATCTCGTGGTGCTCCTCGAGCATAAGTAGCGTTTTGGGAACGCCGATGTGATTATTAAAATTCTTATCAGTTGCTAGTAACTTATCTCCAAGCACCTCTTGTAGAAAGTGTGCCAGCATCTGCTTATTAGTGGTCTTGCCATTGGATCCCGTGATCCCAATCAACTGCTTTCCATTGCTCAACCATTGCTTAGCATGCTCTTTCGCAAGCTCTTGCAAATAGAGCAATGTATCCTCTGTCTTTACAAAAATGCTATCAGGATATTGCTGTTGTAATTTTTCAATTTTCTCATCGTCATCACTTCCAGCATAGACAACAAACCTGCACCCCTTCTCTAAAACATCTTTGATGAAATCAACCCCCTTAAATCGCTCTCCATCCAGTGCAATAAACACCTCGGGTGCCTGATAGGTTCTCGAATCGGTCGATACCCTCTTTTTCATTTTCATCTTCATTTCCATTTCTGTTTCCATTTCTATTTCCTTTCTTCTCGCTTGCAGCAAGGCCTGATAATCACTATAAGGATATTTCACCTTTCCAATGATCTGATAATCCTCATGACCTTTGCCTGCAATTAACAAAACGGCATGGCCTCCCATCTTATTATAAGCGTGTACAATCGCACTCTTGCGATCCACCATCGATTCATATGCTTTTGTTACTCCACTCTTAATCTCTGAGATAATCCCTTGAGGAGCTTCCGTCCTTGGGTTATCCGAGGTGATATAAATCTTATCGGCCACTTTGGAAGCAATCTCTCCCATGATCGGACGTTTACTACGATCACGGTCTCCACCGCAACCAAAGAGTAGGTGTAACTCTCTTTTAGGATAGATCTCCTTGATCGCTAAGCAAGTTTTCTCTAGAGCATCGGGAGTATGAGCAAAATCGATAATCACCACCTTCTCTCCAAAAATATAAGTGCTGAGTCGTCCCGGAGCTGGCACAAGTTTCAGGGGATCAACACGCAGATCTCCCCAGAGCAAGGCATTGATAGCAAGCGCAAGTTCTAAATTTCGCTGATTAAACGCTGTCAGTAAAAAAGGTGGAAGTGGCAACTGCCAAAACTGTTCTCTTGAGAAATATTTTTCACACTTATGCACATTCACTGTCACCTTCGCATCCCCATTGGTAAGCTGATGACTCTTTATTTTTTGAAAAAGCTCCTCCTCTTCCGTTGGCAGCAATAAAACTCTCCCGCCCTTCTCGCGCAGGTAGTGCACAATCTGCAACTTTGTTTGAAAATAGTCATCCATATCTTGATGGAAATCCAAATGGTCTTGTCCAAAACTTGTCCAAGCAACAACATCAAAATAAAGTCCATAAACTCTTTGCAATGCTAGCGAGTGAGAACTCACCTCCATAAAACAGCAATCGTGCCCCTCTTGCTCCAACATCTGATACAAAATCTTATAGAGTTCCAAGAGTGGCGGTGTGGTCAGTCCACTCTCCGTAGGCGTAAATGCATCATCGTTATGTTTACTCACTCCAAGTGTACCCAAACACGCCGCCCGTTTTCCCACCATCTTAGCAATCTGTTTACAAAGAAAAGTTACGGTAGTCTTGCCATTGGTACCCGTCACTCCGATCAACTTTTTATTATCCCAGTTGATGGGATAACAGCGCTGGGCCAATCTTCGCTGGCCCTCCAAAAAGCCCTCCTCTTTTAAAACAATCACCCCTGTAAAAGTTGCCACTTGCTGCTTTATCACAGCACTCTCTTGTAATGGCAAATCATTAATCACAACTGCCACACCCTTGGCCATCCCCAAGTAGCGACTCTTAAATTTATTCCACGACTCTTCATCACTTCGTAAATAGTAAAAGAGTGTATCTCCACTCTTGGCATGCTCCATCCGCCACTCAAGAGAAGAGAATGCAAAATCAAAACAATTTGCATTCGCATCACTTAATAAATCGGATAAAATTTTTAAAACTGAGTGCTCTGTCTGTTTATTCGTATTTAGGTGGGGCATAGATTAATTCGACCTTCTTTTCTTCTGCCATAGCTTTTTGGGAGACCACAATACCAATTCCCTTGCTATCAATGACAAGCCCTGCCTGCTTTGCCAAAATCGAGGCCGAGATTTTGTCGAGTCCAATAAAATTGGGGATATTATTCTCCCCTTGTAATCTCGACTCTAACGACTTTTGTCCCTCTTCCTCTATCGCTTCATTGATCTTTGCTAAAGCATCGTTTTCACCATTTAGCTTCATGATCTTTGCTAACAGCGTATTATCATTATTTGCATTTTTATTTACACCATTTTCATCTGCTTTTGCTACCTTTAAAGGCGGCTTATTCTCATACAAAAGGTACTTCACCACATCTTTAAACACTGGGGCCGCCACCACATTCCCATAATAGTCTCCCCCTTTTGGTGCATCAATATACACGAAGGCCACCACATCCCGCTTCGATTGAACTGTCATCCCTACAAAGCCAGCAAGGTAACCATCATACCCTCCATTTTTTCCCGGCCTTTGGGCAGTCGCCGTCTTGCCCGCAATTTTAAAGTGATCGATCCTTGCATTCTGACCAGTCCCTTTCTCTACCGCCGCTATCAGCATATTAGTCACATTTTTTGCAACATCCCCTCTCATCACTCGCACCTTGTGTACCTTTGATGCATCCTCAACTTTCATAATGGTCGGGCGAACGTAGTACCCTCCATTGGCAACCGCTGCATACGCCGCCAACATCTGAATCCCAGTTACCGCAATCCCTTGGCCAAAACTCACATTGCTAAAACTTAGTGGATCCAAATTCTCTTTTGTAGGAAAAATACCTCGCGACTCCCCAGGTACCTCAATCCCTGTTTTCTCTCCCATTAAAAACTGTTTTAGTGTCCTCCTCAAAATCGGATAGGTCACATCAAAAGCAAGTTTTGTGATCCCGACATTGGAACTCTTTTCCAAAATCTCACTTACTGTCAACCACTCAAAGGTTTCAAAGCTCTCTGCCTCACTAATAATATGATCCCCTACTTTTAATTTTCCACGCTCGCAATAGTAAGCAGTATCGGACCTTGCAATCTTGTTCTCTAGGGCCGAGATCACTGTGAAAATCTTAAAACTCGATCCTGGTTCAAAAGGATCACTGACAAAAGAGGAGCGCTGAAAATCACCAACACCCGCACCCATAAAAGGGGTGTTGGGATCGAAGGAGGGGTAGTTGGCCATCGCTAAAATCTCTCCCGTATGCACATCCATAACTCCAATGCCACCCTTATGCGCTTTATGCTTAATCACCGCTTCCTTTAGATAACTCTCAGCAACCGCCTGTAAATCTTTTTCAATCGATAAGTTAAGATCAAAGGCCTGCTCCTCCTCCTTGTTAACCTCAAACTTAACGGGACGTCCCTTGGCATCCTTTAGATATTTAATCACCCGAGCATTGCCCTTTAATAACTTATCATACCTAAACTCAATCCCAGAGAGTCCCGTATTATCAACGCCCACAAAGCCCAAGATTTGTGCTGCCAGTTCATGATTGGGATAAAAGCGGCTTGGCTCTGAAATAATATAAACATCTTCTAACGACTCAATGCGCTTGACCTGTTCCTCTGTCAACTTTATCTTCCGTGCAAGCCATGTGTATTTGGTTCGATGAGATACCCTCTTCTTGATTTCACTAAAATTAAGCTTAGGAACAATCTTTGCTAAGGCCCGATAATTTTCTAACTGTTCCTTCTTATTATCTGCACGAGGAATGGTAAAAATACTGTAGGTTTGAATATTGATGGCCAGTGGGCTTCCATTGCGATCAAAAATATTTCCACGCTTGGGATAAATCACATCCTCACGAATCAGTTGGTTATTGGCATACACCATAAGCTTTTTTTTTATCACAATTTGCACATAAAAGGCCTTACTCAGAACCATCAAAAAAAGAACAATGAAAACCACAAAGACAAAGCCAATCTTATCCCGATCTTTAATAATATTTTTCTTTACCATCGTTTCCTTCGTTTTCGTTATCTTAGGGGATTAAAATAATCTGTTTCTCTCCCGGACGATTAAGATTATATTTTTGAGCAATTTGATTGAGTGATTTTATAGAAGTGATTTGTGCTTTCTGCGCTCCAAGTTCTTTATTTTCAAAAGTGTTACGAGAAATTTGCTGATTGATCTCCCCATACTTGTAATCAAGTTCAATTCTTTTCATTCTAAATAAAACCGTAAGCAGCAATAGCATGAAAACAGTTAAGGTGATGGGTAGTAATGTAGAATTTAAGCAAGTATGCGAGAGCACGCTGACCGAATGAAAGGCACGCTTTGATTGCTTAACAAGATTCTCCTTAATCCTAAAATTTCTCATTCTCTTGATCCTCCATGATCAAAGTAAAAATTCCTCTCCTCTCATTCTATCTTTATTTTTGAAAGCTTTGAAAAAAAATCTATAGGCGTTCGATTACTCGAAGCTTGGCGCTTCTTGCGCGCGGGTTTGCTGACTGCTCCTCTTCCGAGGGCACAAGTGGTTTTTTTGTAATGATGGAGTATTTTAGGCTTTCTTCCATCCTTCCTCCTGCTAACTCTTTAAAGCTATTTTTCACAATACGATCTTCCAGCGAGTGAAAACTAATACAGGCCAAGCGCCCCTTCGGGGCCAATAGTGCACAAAGTTCTGGTAATACATTAGTAAGAAGATCAAGTTCCCGGTTTACTGCAATTCTTAGCGCCTGAAAAGTTCTCGTTGCTGGATGCGCGCCTCGGTGCCGATGTCGCAAATTAGCAGGATAACTGTGAAAAATAATATCCTCTAACTCCATGGTGGTCTTAATCGCAAATTCACTTCGCCTCTGCACAATCGCCCTGGCAATTCTCCGAGAAAAGCGCTCCTCTCCGTACTCAAAAATCAAATCGGCCAACTCCTCCTCTCGAAGCGAATTCACCAGATCTGCTGCGGTAGGAATAGTGTTGTCCTTGTAATTCATCCTCATGTCCAAAGGGGCATCTTGACGAAACGAAAAGCCTCTCTCCCCGCAATCAAACTGATGAGAGGAGACTCCTAGATCGATTAAAATGCCTTGAAATCCTCGCCACTCTTTGCGAGTGGCACACTCAGAAGCTGGTACAAATTCTGAAAATAATTGCTCAAATTGAGAGGGAAAATTGGAAAAATTTGACCACAGTAAATGCACGCGCTCTTTTAAACCCTGTTGTAAGATTAGCTCCTTGCCGTTAGCAATGGCATCGGGATCTTGGTCAACGGCCATCACGCGAAAGCGCTCATTGCAAGCAGCAAATGCCAATGTATGGCCACCACCACCAAAGGTCATATCTGCAAAGTAATGGCAATTCTGCTCAGCGCTAACCGTTGCAGTAAGCAGGGTAATAATTTCATCTTTTAAAACAGAAACATGCTCTCCGTAAAGATCAGCCACCGAGAATAACCTTCATGATCTCTTTATGAGTATCACTTAATTTGCTTTCATGGGTCATCACTGCATTGGTATTCTCAGGGGTAAACTCAAGGTTACTCTTGTTCAGGTCTGGAATCAGTTGTAACACAATTTTATGAACCGACTCCTTGTTGGCATCCATCACCTTCATAATTTCCTCTAAAGTACAATGCTCTTCCTTCCAACAGTCGTAATCAGTCACCATGGCAATGGTTGCATAATCAATCCCCGCCTCTTTTGCTAAGTATGCCTCTGGAACATTGGTCATACCAATCACTGTTGCCCCAAAGGAGCGATAAATATTAGACTCTGCTTTAGAGGAGAATTGTGGACCTTCAATACAAATATAGGTTCCACCCTGTAGGTAGGAGACCCCTACTTTTTCACAAACATGGCCAATTAAATTTTGTAACTTAGGCCCAATCGGGTTAGCAACAGAGACGTGTCCCACTACTCCCTCACCAAAAAAACTGCGCTTGCGCCCACCCTTCGTCCAATCGATAAATTGCGATGGCAGAACAAACATTTTTGGGGCAACACCTTCTTGCAGTGAACCTACGGCCGATACAGAGACTACATGCTGGACGCCCAACTTCTTTAATGCGAAAATATTGGCACGGTAGTTAATTTCAGAGGGAAGAATCGTGTGTCCTTCGCCGTGCCTCGAGATGAAATAGAAGTGGTGATCTCCGCTCGCATCAGAGATGCAGAACTCACTCACTTCAGAGCTTGGTGCTCCAAAAGGGGTCTCGACTCTATGCTTTGTTACAAGTTTTACCCCATCAATCTTATAAATGCCGCTTCCGCCAATTAATGCAATTTTGCTTGCCATGAATTTTTTCTCCTCGTAAAAGGTAGTTGATCTTCCCCAAATTTAGCTCTAATCTTTCATACCTTTATTTAAAAAGTAATTCAACAATCGTAGGCCCATTTTATTTATTGATTGTTGACCACTTTTATATATATATTATGGCATTTGATAACGGTAATTAGTTTTAACCAAATATTGGGAGAGGAGATCCCCTGATGAAAATAAAAATCAACCATCCGTCGGAAGAGAGACTACAAGAACTTGATATAAAAACGTGGGACAAGTGGGAGTGCGCTCCTTCGACCTTTGAGTGGGAATACTCTCAAGAAGAGGTTGCATACGTCTTTAATGGGCGAGCAAAAATCAAATCAGAGTTTGAAGAAGTGGAGATCAAATCAGGCGATCTCGTTGTCTTCCCTAAAGGCCTAAAGTGCACTTGGATAATCATCGAGTCCATTAAAAAGGTCTACCGTTTCAATTAACAGGTTTTACTTGCCATTTTTTTTCATTCCTATCCTTTGAATATTATTAAAAAAGCACAAAATTCCTCCACCATATAAAACCATTTATCTAAAGTATTTCCTCGAATAAACGATGAGTAAAATAGTCGGATATAGCAACATAAAAAAATCTGACGAAGTTTAATGATACCCGTAGGACCATCTACGCCATTATAAAAAGCGTTTAAAGCAAAAAGGGAGGAAAGTATGGGTCTAAGAATTCTAACAAACGTAGCATCGCAAGAAGTGCAAAGAAACTTGCGCGCAGTATCCCAAAAAGCAGATACTGAGTTATCACGACTATCTTCTGGTAAAAGGATCACCAAATCGGCAGACGATGCTGCTGGTCTTGCGATCTCCACTAACTTGGACGCACAAACCAGAGGTCTTCGGCAAGCAACGAGAAACGCCAACGACGGTATCTCTCTTGTACAAACCGCTGAAGGAGGTTTAAACGAAATTACCAACATTTTAGTGCGCTTAAGAGAGCTAACAGTCCAGGGTGCATCTGATACGGTTGGTGATGCAGAGCGCGGCCTTTTGAATTCTGAATTTCAAAGTTTGGTTCAAGAGGTTGATCGTATTTCTGAAGCAACCACTTTCAATGGAACCTCGCTTTTAAATGGAAACTCCGGAAAAGGAACACTGGAATTTCACGTGGGTGCTTTTGCTGGTGAACAAAACAAGATTATCTTCGATGCAGACGCCACCAACGCTTCTGCCGATAATATTGGGATCAGTGGTCTTACCATCGAAGCAAGAGAAGATGCCGCCGAAGCGATCAGCTCTCTCGATGGCGCTATCACCAATGTCAGCTCCCTGCGTGCTGGTCTTGGCGCAACTCAAAGCCGCTTGCAATCGACCGTCTCAAACCTCGAGATCCAAACCATCAACCAAGATGGTGCAAGGTCGGTGATTCAAGATGTTGACGTTGCCCAAGCAACCGCCAACCTTGCCTCTGCCAACGTTCTTAAGGCAGCGGGTGTCTCAACCTTAGTGCAAGCAAACAATATCCCAACCGCTGCACTACGATTGATCGGATAAGTATAGTAGCAAAATTTTCTTTACCCTTTACTCCTCAGCCACTAATCTCAAGCGAGGAGTAAAATATGTCTCAGAATAGTAATAGCAGTAATCTAGAAAAATTTACGAAGGAAGAGGAACTTTTTTATGACAAACACTTTGCCTTTCCTCGCTTTGGAAAAGATGGTCAGCAAAGTTTAAAAAAATCTTCAATCCTCGTTGTTGGCGCCGGGGGGCTAGGCTCTCCGGCGCTTTTTTATTTGGCCGGTGCAGGAGTTGGCAATATCACGATTGTGGACTCCGATTGTGTTGAGCTTGGAAATCTTCAACGACAAATTCTCTATGGCGTAAGCGACGTAGGAAAACCTAAAGCACAAGTGGCATTGGAGCGAATCCAAAAGCAAAATGCTTGGATCTCCGTCACCTCTCTTGTAGAACGCCTTGATGCTACTCGCACACGCGAGCTCATTGCCAATTATGATCTTATTGTTGATTGCACTGACAACTTAACCAGCAAATTTCTTCTTCATGATGAGTGCTACCGGCAGAAAAAAAATTTTATTACCGCCTCCATCTTCCACCTAAGTGGACAACTCCTCTCTTTTCATTACAAAACTTCTAGTGCAACTGTAGATCTTGCTTGCTGGCACTGCCTCTGGAAGCAAACACCTAAAGACAATCCACCTGCAAATTCAATCATTGGAACCACTCCTGGCATCGTCGGAGTCTTGCAAGCTCAAGAAGTGATCAAAGTTCTCTTACATTGGAAAAATCGTTTGCAACATCAAGAGATGCTAACCATCAACTTATCTGCATTGGAATTTTTAAAGATAAAATGGCATAAAAATCCAACTTGTCATTTCTGTAGAATAAAAATCGAAAGCAAAGACAATCACAAATAATTTTAATCAATTTTCACTGAAGGGGCCTGCAAATGGACATCAAAGCAAAACTCACTGAACGATTTGTAAAATATGTAAAGATCGATACCACTTCTGATCCCGACTCTACCACCTACCCCAGCACCCACAAACAATTTGATCTTGCTAAACTCCTGGTGCAAGAACTACAAGACCTCGGTATTAAAGATGCTGCCGTAGATGGGCACTGCTACGTCACTGCTACCATTCCTTCTAATTTAAGTGGTGGTAAAAATGCTATTCCCACCATCGCCTTTATCGCTCATATGGACACCTCCAATGAAGTACCTGGAGAGCACGTCAAACCACAAATAATCTCTCCTTACAAAGGCGGGGACATTGCGCTTACTTTTGGCCCTGTCATAAAGATGAGTGAATCGCCTTCACTCGAAAAATGCATTGGCCACACTATTATCACCTCTGACGGGTCCACTCTTCTTGGCTCTGACGATAAAGCAGGAGTGGCAGCTATCATGACAGCAGCAGAGTACCTGCTTAAGCATTCCGAAATCAAACACGGTGATATCAAAATCGCTTTCACTCCCGACGAGGAGATTGGTCAAGGTGTGAAGTATTTTGATATTAAAAAATTTGGCGCCGATTTTGCTTATACCATTGATGGGGGCATGTATATCAACAAAGAGACCTTCAGTGCCGATAGTGCCGTTATTGATATCGCCGGAAGAAACATCCACCCCGGGAAGGCCAAAAATATCATGGTTAACTCCATCAAAATTGCTTCCGAAATTATCACTCGCCTTCCGATTCATATGGCGCCTGAAAAAACTTGTGACTATCAACCATTTATTCATCCCATCGATTTGAATGCAAACGTTGCTGCTGCAAAAATCAAATTCATCCTACGTGATTTTAATGATGAAGGTCTTGTTGTGCAAAAGAAAATTCTCGAAGATATTATCTCAACTGTTTCCAGAATCTATCCCGAGGCCGCTATCCATTTAAAAACCGCACCGAGCTATCGCAATATGCGAAAAAAACTTGAAGCAAATCCAACAATCCTTGAGCGTCTTGACTCTGCTGTTAAAAAAGCAGGTGTCAATCTTCCCTTTACTCCCATTCGTGGTGGTACCGATGGCTCTGCCCTTACCGAGATGGGTCTTCCTACTCCCAATATTTTTTACGGTGGCGAAAATGCTCACGCTCTCACCGAATGGCTCTCTATTGATATCCTAGAAAAAAGTGTCCTCACAATCATCAATATCGCTGAAAATTAATACTTGGAATTGTTGGATTTTTTATTTCCGCTTGCACTTTAATCTGCTTCACTATAATTTGACCCTCTTTCTTGTTTTTTCATTTTTAAGAGGGGTATATTTTTTATGAAAACAAAAATTTTTTTTTCAGTGGCCCTCCTTGGGATTTTTTCCCTTATGAGTGCCGATCGAGTTACTGCTATAGAGGAGGTTTCTACATATTTAAACCGCTTTCATGAGAATCCTAGTGCAGTAATGGATGAGGTTGTTCCAAAGTTTGATCTCTATGGAAATGCAATCCATCGAGATCTTAGCAAGCATGAGCAAGAGATAATTGCCAAGAGCAGAGATCATTTCCGCAAAAAAATTGTTGATAAAAAAATGCTCTTTCGATCATCAGAGGAAAAGTCTTCGTATGTTAGTGGTGATCGCGTACAAGAGTTGATTCCAGCATCGCTCATGAGAATTGAAAGAAATATCCACGCTCTTGATGCAAAAAGGCTTACCTCTGGAAAAGTAGCAACACAACCTTGGTCTGATGACTATTGGCCCGTATACAAAGGAGGTTTGGGATTTCGATATGCCGATAAGAAACTAGGAGAAATGGAACATACTAAATGGAACAATTTTTTCAATTACGTAAAAACCTATCCAGCTGCAACTTTAATAGAACAAGGAAATAGTAGTCTCTTATCTCCTTCAGAAAAATATGATTTGCTGATTGGTGCTAACATTAGTCCCTATGGCAATCAAGGATTAACGGCAAAAATGTGGAAAGAGGGTGATAACTACGCTAGAACGAGTGAAAATGGTGAAGTAGAAACGTGGTTTGGCATTTGTCATGGTTGGGCCGCTGCCAGTTATATGCTTCCTAGGGCCATTGGTCCTGTCATAGTACAAACAGCAGCAGGTGCCCTTACTTTTTACCCTGCCGATATCAAAGCACTCGCCTCTCTTTTTTGGGCCAACTTCCAATTTAAACAATCCTCTGTTGGTGGAAGGTGCAATGTAAAGCCTGAGAAACTAAACAAAGATCGCTCAAGTGGGAGAATCACTGATCAAGAGTGCTTTGACACCAATCCCGGAACCTGGCATTTGGCCGTTACTCACCTACTTGGTATGGCAAAAAAAACTTTTATTATTGATGCTAACTTTGATTATGAAGTATGGAATCAACCCCTACTCACTTACCGGTACAATTACTTTAATCCTCAAACATTTAAAGAGTATGTAAAAGCAGAGAATGCCATGATCAAAATTAAAAACTATAAAAAAGATAAATTTAAAAATTTTCGCTCTGATGATACCTCCCATGTTGTTGGGGTAAGGATGAAAATCGCCTACATGGTAGAAAATACCCCCGTACAAAGAGTTGTAGATCATCAACGTTACGATGCGATTAATACAGCTGAATATCTCTACGATTTAGAGTTGGATCAGCGTGGAAATATTATTGGCGGAGAATGGTACCACAACACTCATCCCGACTTCCTGTGGACCCCAGACTATAATTTGGAAAGTTTGAGTGCCTACGATCGGAGTGTTGAGGGGGAGTGGAACAGTAATAACGCCGCACTTCCCGATTCATGGGCCAAGGCCGCCAAGGCCTCTGCCATCAACGCATCTCTCCCACTGGGTAAAATCATAAGCGAACTATTACGCCGTTCTACTGTGGTTGAGTAGGTTTTGATCCAATTCATTAATCTTATCTATAAATGTTCCTCTTATTGATGCAATAACATCGTCAACATCCTCTCTCTCTTTTGGAAGTTGAATATCTGGCAAAACATCTATCAGCACCTCCCCAGCATTCCATCTTCCAATGTCGATATTCTTGTGGATAGAGCTAATAACCACGGATCGCAACGGCAATCCCGTCTCCATCGCCAAATGAAAAGCACCTTTTTTAAATTTTCCAAGACCATGTCCCCATGAACGAGTCCCCTCGGGAAAGATGAGAATAGAGATCTTTTTTTCAACAACAATCTTACCCACATACTTCATCGTCTTGATGGCCGATTTATGTTTCTTGCGTTCAATAAGAATGTTTCCGGCAATCCAATAAAGCATCCCAAAAAAAGGAATCATTAGTAGGCCTTTTTTTCCTAATGTCACCGTCCCTTTAGGCAGAATACTTCCAATGATAAAGAGGTCAAAACTATGTTGATGATTGCAAACCACCACCGCTTGTATATTTGAATACAGGCCCCCTTTATCACGAATTCTAATTTTTATCCCCAAAATCTTAAGCATCAAACCGCCAATGATGTTGCCAGCTATAGCGGTATTATGAGAATGGAATGGTCTTGCCATGAGGATCAAAGAAAAAAACAAACTCAGGAAGAAAAAAATTAACCCGCCGAACATGTACCTGTAAAATAAAATAACGACTCTTATTCCTTGCATTTTTTATTCACTTTTGTTGAATTTAAATTACTCTTCACTAAATAAAATTGTCTGCAAATCACTAGCAGAAGCAATTCCAACCATCTCGATACTATTTCTTCCCGCATGCATCTCTTGCGCCTTCCGAGCAGTCACCACTCGCTTATAGTTCATCTGCTCAATCTCTTTAAGACGCATTTCCATCATTGGCACACTTCTCACCTCTCCCGTAAGCCCTACCTCTCCAATAAAAATAGTTCCACTATCCACGCAATGCGACCTTAGTGAGCTTAAAATAGACGCCATAATGGAAAGATCCGAATCCCTGCTAATTAGTTTTAATCCACCCACAACATTGATATAGATGTCATAAAATCCCAGGTTAATTCCTAAATATTTTTCAATCACTGCAACAAGCATTGCTAGACGATTATTATCTATCCCTTGCGTAGTTCTTCGTCCATTTCCATACTTATTGTCAATAACCAAGGCCTGAATCTCTACAAAAAGGGTACGACTACCCTCGATGATCGTCGTGAGTGATCTCCCATACGATTTTGCAAGCGATAAATCTAAAAAGTATTGCGAGGGATTTTTCACCTCTTGCAATCCTTGCTCACTCATCTCAAAAATCCCCACCTCATTAACATTGCCAAAGCGATTTTTAATCACCCTTAACATACGGTAATGTCCATACTGATCACCTTCAAAGTAGATCACTACATCCACCATATGCTCTAAAATTTTGGGGCCTGCAATCATACCTTCCTTGGTAACATGGCCAATAATAAAACTGGTCATATTGTTGGCCTTAGCATAATTCACCACCTCATAGGTGACTTCTCTAATCTGAGAGACCGTCCCTGATGCCGACATCACCTCTGAGGAAACAGTGGTTTGGATGGAGTCCAAAATAAAAAAAGCAGGTCTAAGTTTTTTAATATGCTCAACAATCGTTTGCCAATTAGATTCATGAAAAACGTAAAAATTTTTCTCATCCAATCCTAGACGCTTAGAACGATCTGCAAGTTGTGACATCGACTCTTCACCACTCACATAAAAGACGATACTTCCTGGATCGAGTTTAGCAAGTTTAACCGACAACTCCATAAGTAGCGTGGATTTTCCAATCCCCGGTTCCCCTCCAATCAGCACGACCGATCCCGGAACTAATCCTCCACCCACCACACGATCAAACTCTCCAATTCCCGTAATAAAGCGCGACTGTATCTCTGCAGAAACCTCTCCAATAGGAATCGGCTTACTCTGTTTGCTATTTTGCTTATTATTTGCAAGCGTGAAAGAGTTCACCCCTTTACTCATGCCGCTCCCACCACTCGCACTCTCTTCATCATAGAGGTCTTCGAGCATAGTATTCCACTCATTGCAATCGGGACATCGGCCTAACCACTTTGACGATTTATGGCCACACTTTTGGCAAATAAATGCCGTTGCTGCTTTCTTTCCCATAACTACTGGCCCTCGCTCAAAAGCTTCATCAGTTGATCTTCGTTAATAATCGGAACCTCAAGCTCCATTGCCTTTTTAAATTTGCTCGATGAAGGCACCTCTTCATTGCTCACCAAAAAATCGGTATTTTTGGAGACAGAACTGGCAATCTCTCCTCCTCTGTCTCGAATCATCTGCTCCATCTCATTTCGAGGAAGAGAAAGCGCCCCGGTAATACAAAATTTTTTTCCAGTCACTTGTGTGCTCTGAACTTCAGTCCGATTGCTTTTATCTGCTAAAATCTCCACGCCCACTTCATAAAGTTGATTAATCAATTCCCGTTTAGAGTGCAGTGATGAGTAAAATTCCTGAGACGATTTCTCTGCAAATCCCTCTATCCCTTGTAGCTCTACTTCTGTCATCGCTAAAATTTTAGGAAGAGTATCGAATCCTGCTTTTACAATCTTCTCACACTTATTGTAGGCCCCACCAGAGAGTCCTAGTGCTGTAAGAAATGTAAGCAAACTACTCTGTTTACTCTTTTGAATAGAACTCCACAATTTATTTGCAAGCTTATCCTTTACTTTATCCAGGATCAATAAATCTTTCTTCTCTATCCGATACAAGTCGGGAATGTCCTTCACCAATCCCTTCTTCACCATCTCCTCCAGTCGCTTAAAGCTTAAATCATCAACTCCAATGTTTTTCACAAAATGCAAAATAGCTTCGAGGTTCTTTGCCGGGCACTGCTCATTTTCACACACAAGCCTAATCTCAAACTCCCGGAGCTTACTGTTGCAACTAGGACATTGCGAAGGGACGGTAAATTTTTCCACCACATTTGCTTCCACCACCTCTAAAAACTTAGGAATCACCTCCCCTGAACGCACGATTCGAATCTTATCCCCTCGCTTTAACGAGTACTGCTTAACCATCCCATAATTGTGCAGGGTCACCCTTGTAATCTGTGCTCCCGCCAAAGAGGTTGCCTCCACAATCGCAACCGGAGTTACGGTTCCATTTCTCGATACCGACCACTCAATATCCACAATCGTCGTAACCTTTTCCTCTCCCTTAAATTTAAACGCCATCTTATAGCGAGGATGGCCTGCTGTTGTTCCCAGCTTTTCATGCAACTCCAGATCATCGTAAGTAAAAACCATCCCATCAATTTGAAAATCACCCTCCGATAAAAAATGTTGCGCTTTTTTTAAAATTGCTTCTACACTCTCCCAACTCTTATGCAGGTGAACCTCTGGGATCTCAAATCCAAGCACATCAAGCTTTGTGTACTTCTCCATCTCACGTGTATAGCGCTCTTCTCCCATAAGATCGAATGCCACAAAATCGAGATAGCGACAAAGCTCTAAATGATCTTTTCTTCCGATTAGACCAGAAACAATATTTCTCTGGCTCGTAGGTCTCCCTAGTCCGATCCTCTCCATCTCCTGAGACAGCAGTAAAAATTGTTCCTCTCTACAAAAGACCTCTCCACGCACTTCAACGCTATTCCCATCCCCCATCAGTTCTTTAGGCACGCTCTTCATCCAATAAACCTTACTAGTTATATCCTCCCCAAGACTCCCATCTCCTCTAGTCTTCGCTAACACCAGCATACCCTTCTCATAAACAAGCGAACAACTAACTCCATCAAACTTAAAAGTACTAACAACCTCATTCCCTCCAATCCACTTTTGAAGTACCGGCCATTCGGTCGTTTTTCCTAGCGACAACATTTTTTTCTTATGCGGCACTTTCCCCTGTTTTTCCTCCTCTCGATAAATAAAACCTACCACTTTCAACGCATAATGATCAGGATCAATTCGCCTTAACTCATCCTCGAAGCAATCATACGCCTCATCACTAACCTCTGCTTGCCCTTGATAATAGCACCTCTTATGATAAAGGATTTTGTCGGCAAGCTCATCCGCCCTGCTCTTACTTTTACTTCTCATGCTTAACGCCCTAGCTTACTTGATTGCTGCTAATAAGTAGAAATTTAGAAAATTATTCTCTTAATCGGGATGAAATGTCCATTTTCAAGCGGTGCGCTTCCCTGGGATTTTCATTTCTGAATTCGATATTGCTCATAGCGCATCGAGCGTAGATAGTGGTCTCTGATCGAGATGAAACAACTGATCAATAAAACTCTGATTACTTATTTTTTTCCCATTCATTATAATTAACTATAATGGGAAGAATTCAATTTAGGGAAAAATATGATTAAGCAAATTGCAAATAGGAGTACTTGCGCTGGAGGAGTTTCGGTTCCTCAAGAAAATAATTTTCCCAAGAACGGAAGATTTTGAGTTCCTATAACGGAAAAAACTACTAAGCATATCCCGATAATTTGGAATGGACTCAAAGTTTGATTAAATAAGATCAATCCGAAGATGGCCGCAGCACATGGCTCTATGGTGGATATTACGGCAGCTTTAACAGGTCCGATCAACTTGATTCCTTGGAGTAGCGTAACTATTGGTAGTATCGTTGAAACAAGTATGATTCCCAGAAGGGGCAGGATTGCATCAGCAAAGTTTAGTGGGATAATATTTTCATGCTTGATTGCACTCAATATTGTAAAGGCCACCCCAGTACCAACCGTAATCCATGCACTAGACTTAACAGTAGAGACATTACAAAGATATTTTTCGTTTAAGATCAAGTAGAGAGAGTAGACTAGACCTGAAATGATTCCCGCTAGCATGCCGATGTTGATTTTTCCGACAGAAGAAATAAAAGAAGTTGAACCACAAACTAAAACACACCCTGCGAACGAAATCAGAGCGATGATGATGTCCTTCGGGCCAGGTAACCGTTTAAAAAGGAACCAGCGCAAAAGACAAGAGAATGTTGTATAGGTGTAAAGTAGTACTGTTGCACCGGCCATTCCGATATTTAGAATCGCAAACATAAAACAAAAGGATGCGACGGCATATCCGATTAGGCCTAAGAGGAATGCAATCATGCTCTCTTTTGCCCCCAGCGAAACATCTTTTTTAATAACTAATAGAGACCACAGAATAAAGCCCGCCCCTACAAATCGCCAAGCCAGGATAGAGTTAGCACTAAGCCCCAGGGAGAACATCTTATTGGCAAATACCCCCAAAGTAGCAAAGCTTATGGCAGAGATGATAACCATTAGAAGGCCAATAAGTTGATTTTTAAGGTTGTTTTGAGCATTTGGCATAAAAAAATTCCATCAATGAAAAATTAGTTTGGTAGCGTAAAAAAATAGTTTACTTTAACGCTAGGGTTATGTACGTTACGGCGCGTCGTCTACGTGAGTCAATTAAAATTTTGCTTTGTTTCTTAAATTAATAGGACTGAATATGAGTGATAGAATTTTAGCAAACTGGAATGGGGCCACCCTGTACTTAGATGAAATAAAGATCTCTCCCCTCGATAGAGGCTTCATCTTTGGAGATGCGGTTTACGAAGTAATACGGATTTATCGTGGAAATATGTGGTTGGCCCAGGAACATTTTGATCGTCTAGAGAGAAGTCTAAGAAGCCTAGAGATCAATGCTGATTTGAATGCGATAAAATCCTCTCTGCTGGATGTATTTACCAAGTCTTCTGTAGTTGATGGTTTTATCTATCTTCAAGTATCAAGAGGAACTGCGCCTCGTACTCACTACTTTCCCGCTGAAAGTGTCTCTCCTAACTACATAATTTGGTGTCAAAAATATGATGACTCTTGGTTATACCCTTTTTGGGAGAATGGTATTTCGGTAATATCTACCCCGGATCTACGCTGGGCCAGACGAGATATTAAGACAGTTAATTTGCTTGGTAACTGCTTGGCGATGGAAAAGGCGAAACAGGCAAATGCTAGCGAGGCAATTCTTATTGATAAAGACGGTACAGTCTCTGAAGCCACTTCCAACAATGTTTTTGGTGTAAAAGATGGTGTGATTTTCACGACACCTAACAGTCACAAGATTTTACCTGGGATCACGAGGGAATACACCCTTACATTAGCAAAAGAAATGAACATACCCGTTATTGAAAAAACATTCACCTATGAAGAGTTACTCCATGCTGATGAACTGTTTATCACTGGTTCGATTATGGAAATAATGCCAGTAACAAAGGTCGATCAATGCATGATAAGGCAAGGAGTTGTTGGAAGGATAACCAGAGAGCTAATGAAACAATTTTTTATAAATAAAAATAAGAACAATTTAAGCATTTATACCTTGAAGGTAAATGTAGAGGAACAGCTATGTCGGCCGAAATTCTTTTAATTTTTATCTGTGTAGTGGGTGGATTTTCGCTTTTTCTGGAGCGAAATTTGACTTGGATGGCACACGTTAGCGGTGTCTGTTTAGTCATCATCATTGCGATGTTGCTCTCCAATCTAGGAATTATTCCGGCCAATCATCATCTTTATGATTTTTTCACTGGGATGCCTGTGTCAGTGGCATTGATTTTAATGGCCCTAGGACTCAATTTTAAAGATGTTTTAAAGCTTCCTCGTAAAGTTACTTATGTTTTTTTGATTGGCGCTCTTGGAACATCTGTCGGGGGTCTAATCGCTGCCATTTTAACCTACCCTCACCTAGGAGAAGATGCCCTTAAGATAGCGGCCCAACTCTCAGCAAGTTATGTTGGTGGAGGGGAAAATGCGGTCGCCATAAAAAATATTCTTCAAACTAAGAATGAGTTATTTGTTACTGCTTTCGCCTTCGACAATATTATAACAACCGCCTGGTTCTTTGTGACCTTGGCCATTGCAAAACCTGCTCTGAATGAAGAGAAGCAATCTGATGATGGTAATGAGATTAATCGCTTCGACGGAGCACCACTTTTTCTAACAGACTTCTTGATCACACTTAGTATTGCGTTCATAACTAATTCGGTGTCTGAATATCTGTCTCCTATATTGGGAATCCATCGAATATTGTTGATGACTTCTTTGGCCCTTCTCATTGGACAAATACCTCAGCTAAAACGAAGAGTATCTCTGTCATATTTGATGGGTTCTATCTTGTTCGTCTTTTTCTTTTTCTCGATTGGGGCAATCTCTAACTTTAAAGAGATCAGTAATATCCCCTTGTCTATTATCATCATGCCAATAGTTATTGTGTTTACTCACGCTATATTTATGTTATTGGCCAGTTGGATATTTAAAACCAATTCACTACAGAATGCTGTTTGCTCTCAGTCATTGATAGGAGGACCGGCAACTGCTGTCGCTGTTGCACAGGCAAAGAGATCGAAAGAAGGAATCACTCTAGGACTTATTCTAGGATTACTTGGGTATGGAATCGGAACCTATTGTGGAATGTTGGTTTTTCATCTAGCTCTTCCAATTTGCAAATGGATATGGGGGTAATAATTGTATGTGCCTAAATTATAGCAATTCTCAATGTTATTATGGTGATACTGTGAAGTTTAAAAAAATACCAATCAAAAAGGATTATTTGCCTCCGTCAGAAGAAGAACTCGATTTTTTAAACCATTACTCTCAAATGGTTGCGATAGATGACAGATATGCAAGTTTTATTCTAGAAAATTACTACATGATGAAAGGATATGCTGGTTCCAACATAAATATGTATGCAAGAGAGGCCCTCTTAAAAAAGCTAGAATTTGGACTGAAATTTTTAGAACCAAATTACACGCTAGTTCTTTTTGATGCCTTTCGCGGTAGAGCAACTCAGCTTTCTCTTTATAATGATTTTTATTCGCAAATTAAGATACGAAATCCACATCTTTCCGATAAGCTTTTACATGAAGAGACTAAGAAATTTGTTGCTCATCCAGATGACAGAGGGCGGTTCCCTGTGGCCCCTCACAATAGTGGAGGTGCTATCGATCTTTCTATTAGATATGGAGAGCAAACACTAGATATGGGAACAGAGTTTGATGATCTGACTGATCTAGCTCAATCGAATTATTTTGAGCAAAATTTTATAGAGGGTATAGGCTTTACAAGAGAGCGTTGGTTGGAAGTTAGGGCCAACCGAAGACTTCTTTTTAATTTAATGAAGGTTTTGGGATTCACTAACTATGAGTACGAGTGGTGGCATTTTGATTTAGGAAATTGTTTGTGGGGGAGTGCCCTTAATACCCCTTGGATTTTTAAATCGGCCGAAGAGGAGGTCAAAAGATTATGCGCGGAATCTACAACTTTAGCACAATAAGTTCTAGTACTGGTGCTCCACTGTTTATAAAGATCGTTAAAACATTTTCTTTATGGCTGGTTCTTTTTTTTATTATTGGAGTGACACTATTTTCGATTTACATGAATAGATTTGACAACATCAACATGACTCGTGATCTTGTGATGATTTTTGCTTCTATTGTCGGAGCATCCTTTCTTATTGCTGTTATAATCCTAACATTGCTTATAAAGAAATCTCTATTTCCTTTGTTGGAGTTGATTCACGGGATAAATATTTTGGATAAGTTCCGTTCAATGGAAGTTCCAGAAGATGCATCTGAAGAGATTGAAAAAATATATTCTATTGTTAACGAAAATATGAAGAGGTTAGAGCAAGTACAGGGTCAGCTTCTTCAAGTTGAAAAAGAGGCAGCGATAGGAAAGATGGCCAGACAGGTTAGTCACGACATCAGATCCCCACTTGCGGCCCTCAATATGATCGTCCGTCAAAATTTGCAGGAGCTGCCGGAGGATAAGCGAATTTCGATCAGGCAACAGATCGACAGGATTCAGGATATAGCAAACAGTTTGCTCTCTAAAAACAAAGATCACGCTATAGCATCTGCAGAGGATAAAGCAGTCAGAATCGAATTGCTCTCAAGTATCGTAGAGGAGATCATAACTGAAAAACGCCTTAATTTCCGCTCTCATCTGGGTATTACAATAGAGGGAGATATTTACGATAATACCAGTTATGGACTTTTTGCGAAGATCACCCTTCGAGAAATGAAACGTTTGTTAAGTAACCTCATCAATAATGCGGTCGAAGCTTTACCTGAACATCAAGGCAACATCATTATTAAGCTACAACCCCAGGAAAATAAAGATAGTGGCAAGAATCATGTACAAATCATTATTGAAGATAATGGGAAGGGAATTCCGCTAGAGATTTTAGCGAAACTTGGCCAAGAAGGTATCAGTCACGGAAAGGAGCAGAGCAAGGAATCTGGAAATGGATTAGGTCTCTATCATGCACGCACAACAGTTGAAGGATTGGGAGGAAAATTTGCTATTGAGTCTCAAGAGGGAGTAGGAACCAGAATGATAATCACTCTCCCAAGAGTCGATGCGCCCACTTGGTTTGTCCCCATGCTTTCTTTGACCTCCAAACAGGCCATTGTTATTCTTGACGATGACCAAGGAATTCATCAGACGTGGAATAATCGTTTTAAGGAGTATCATTTGGAAAGGCACAATATTGAGGTGATACACTTATCTACTCCCAATGCTCTTCGAGATTGGATTCATACCCATAGGAAAAAGTATCAAGAGGTTCTTTATCTTAGCGATTTTGAACTCCTCGGATTCAAGGAGACAGGACTTGATCTCATCGAAGAGGGCCAGTTAAAAAATGCTATTCTGGTGACCTCATATTATGAAAATGAAAAGATTCGTGATCGTTGTGGTAAGCTGGGAGTAAGGCTTATTCCTAAAATGCTTGCAGGATTTGTTCCGGTAGAGATCAAAGCTGCCGATGCCAATGCTGATACCGGTGCTAATAGGGAAAAACAGGAACGCGGAGACCACTACGATTGTGTCTACGTGGATGATGATGAGTGGTTGAGAAGAGGTTGGGAAAAGGCAGCAAAGGTTAAAGGGATCAAATTGCTAACGCTTTCTACGACTAGAAATTTCACTCAGCATCAGCACAATATTTCAAAAGAGAAGACATTAATCTATCTGGACAGTAGTCTTGGTGAGAGTGAAATGAGAGGTGAGGACTTTGCCGTCATTTTGCATCAAGAGGGTTATAAAAAACTTTATCTGGCCACCGGTTATGATGCCGATCAATTTACTCATCTTAATTGGCTGAATGTCATTGGAAAGGATTGTCCTTTTGAGGAAGAAAATTGTTGATTTGACCTATTAAAAACTCACATACTTCGCGAATGAAGATCCGCTTCATCTATGCATATTTAAGCAGCAGCTTTGTAGTTGATCGCTTCTAGGTTTTCGAGCTTTTGGCCTATCTTGGGAACAACGATGGTAAAGGTGGTTCCTACATTGAGCTCGGAATCGATTTCAATGCGGCCATTCATCTTATCAACAATTTTTTTCACAATATCGAGACCCAGTCCTGTGCCTTTGCCCACCCCCTTGGTGGTCCAAAATTTCTGAAACACCTTTTGCATATTTTCTTTAGCAATGCCATGGCCCGTATCTTTAACTCCAATGTGAACTTCATCGTTTATGATTCTAGTTGTGATTAAAATCGATTTTTTCTTTACACTCTCCATGGCATCTTTTGCGTTGGAGAGGAGATTGATGATCACTTGCTGAAATTGCCCGACATTTCCCATAACCTCCAGTTCGCTCTCCCCAAAATCAGTAACAATTTCAATATTCTCTTTTTTGTAAAGAAAGGACATGAGATCAATAGATCCTTGAATGGTTTCATGTAATTTCACAGGAACTGTTTGCTCCTCATCCATTCGGACATAAGTTTTAAGACCTAGTACAATTTTTCTAATGGCCTCCGATGCTTGTTCAATCCTTAAGTAAATTTTTTCGTAATGCCCTTTCTCTTTGGGAGAATCTAGATCTTTTTGCAGCATTTTGATGTACGCAAGAATCACTGTCAGCGGATTATTAATCTCATGGGCAATACCCGAAATCAACATGCCAATGGATGCAAGCTTTTCTGTTTGCAACAACTGCTGGTGCGCCTCTTTTAACTCCGTAAATTTATTTTTTAGCTCCACATATTGATTTACCACTTTTGTATTATCGTCGCGCAGTCGCTTGTCGTAAGTTTTTACAATATCATAAAGTGCGCCTGGAGACGATTTCACGTATTTTTCAAATACATCTCCAGTCATCTCATACAACACCAATTGATCACTGGCCTTAACCGTTGCATTCCTTACTTTACTGCCATTAATCAGTGACATCTCTCCGAAATACTCTCCCTGTTTTAATTCTGCCAAGCACACGTCCTCTTTCAAGATAATCACATTGCCTCTCGCTAAAAAAAACATAGAGTTGGATTGATGACTTTCATTAATAACCACTTCATCCTTATCAAACTGTTTTACAATAAGTTCTTGTGATAGTTCCTCTAGCTTATCGTCAGTAAATCCCCTAAAAAAACTTACTGTTTTTAAATCATTTAAACTGATATTACCTTCATGCATTTTCATAAGATTATCATCCTCGTTTTTTTCATTAAAAATTAAAAATTATTCCTGCCTTAAGACTTGTCTCTTTATAGCGGATTTTAGCATGGGGTTTTGAAAATTTTGCTTCTGATGAGTTCATTTGCAAAGAGGCATTGATCTTAATCACCATTCCTAAATTATAAGCACCACCAATCTCTATCTCATAAGCATCTGCACGATCGGGATCACCATACATCGACATCTCCTCTGAAAATCCTGGCCGCAAGAAGAAATCCAATCTAAAAAATGTTCGTAAATCTTGATAAATGGGAACATCAACTTTAAGTCCTGTTAAAATCCCAAAAATACTATTTTCGCCAAAACCCTCATTGGTATTAATATCCAAACTATGAGTATAGCGTGCATATCCCACATATCCGTCCGCCTGTGGGCCATTAAAAAAACCTAATACTAAATAACGATACCCGGCCTTACCTTTATACCTACTTACGGCAACACTATTTTGTTCGCTAGAAATATTTCCCAATTTTTTTCCATAGTCCCCAATACTCTTTTCTACTTCTAATCCCGCAAAATAGTTTCTCGTGGCCCATAGCTCACCAGTGGCCTGAATTCCCAGTAAACTTCCTCCAATTTTTCGCGTTTGCCCTCCTTTAATCGTCGTACACTCCCCTTGGCCAATCACGATATTTACACCAGCATTACCAATTTTTCCAAACTCATATCCTTTCGGAGTTGGAAATAAACTGTTCTCGCCCATTCGCTTGTTGTTTATTTCCATTTTAACAATATCTCCTTTCTTCATCTTTCGCTTCTGCTGGTACTCTCTGACCACTCCTGTGGCCTGATGATCACTGGTTCCAACAATCTCTGCGTATCCAATAAGCTCGCTCTCCCATTCAATAATTTTCCGAAGCAGTGGGTGAGCTTTCTTTTTAGTAAATCTTCTAATCGCTACCTGATCACCAATCTTAACAATGCCATCGTTGTCATTATCAATCACAAATTGCTCCCCAAGCACCCCAGTAATCACCCCTTCATAGGGAATAATTTTTTCATACTCCTTAAGCCACGTGACCACTACATTAGCAAAAATGGGGATATCCTCTTTTACAATATGTGCTTCTTCTGAAAAATAGAGATCGTACCCATTGTTCCCGAAAATTTTAATAAAAATATCAAATTCACTTTTCCCTTGCGCTTGCACTATATCAACTTTAATCAGCGATCCTGCATCTGTTTTGTTAGCAATCATCTTCAGCACATCAGGTGTTTCTAATAACTTATTTAAATTTTCATTATAATTGTTTAGTACATTTAAAACTTCAGAGTTGGTGCGGTAAATACACCATTGACTCTCCTTTAAATACTCCTCTACTTTTTCAAAAACTTTGTAGCCAAAAGAGCTGCCTGCTGTATCCCATATCGGCAACAAGACACACTTATGCATGTTATTGTGTATTGTTTCATCGATCTCAGCACTTTCTTGTTCCTCTGTTGATGCCAGCAATTGAACTGTCATTAACATCAAGTAGGATGCGAACACGATTAAACCAATCAATTTTACAATTGATCTCTCAGGCATCAAATATCCTTGCTTACATTGTGATCTTTTTTTCATAAATCTTTACCAACATCTTCAACTCAATGTTATCCTCTTCCATGCGCTTGAACTCTTTTTTCAAGCGTGCATACTCGCTCAAGATTTGCTCATACTTTTCATCATTGTTCTCTTGTTCTTGTAAACCAGGTGGTAAACAAGAGTCGCTATGAATATAATATTTTCCATTAATTTTTTTATATTTTACTTTGGAACTCTTGATCATCCTCCTAATAGTGGAGATAGATACTTTCTCCCTTGCTGCGTAATCCATTATCGATAAAAGATGCTCCTCCATAACCTCCCTCCTTTCTATGTTGCTTCATTGTCTTCCAATGCAGAAAATATTATTCTTAAATAAAAAATAGTTATTTAATATCCCATCCTTTAACCAGTATACTTCATTGCAAGCACTTTTTTGATTATGGAAAAAATAGACACCACCCTTTTTGAAAATAAAAAAATTTCTTTTGTCCTCTCTGGAGGAGTCGTTAAAGCGGCCGCTTGGCACCTGGGAGTTGCCTTGGCCCTACAAGAGATTGGGCTTAATTTTCACCACAATAAAACCGAAGCAAATAAATTGGATATAAAGACCTTTATAGGATCAAGCGCAGGAGCATTTGTCTCAACCTTGCTTGCTTCTGGGTTTAGACCCGATGAGATCGTTCACTCCCTTTTAAAGACCAAAGATGTCTCCTTCAAAAGTCTTACCTACAACGATATGATCTCCTTTCGGACTCCCATCAAAAGGCCCAGGAAGAGCAAGTTCTACGCCCCCTTTTCTGATTTTCCCTTCTACCTACGGCAACTTTTAAGGCCTTTGGCCAACATTTCTGGGGTGTTTTCAACGGTGGGTGTGGCCAACTATCTCAAGGAGAACATTGTTACCGTTCAATCCTTCGAGGATCTTGATGCTGATCTTTTTGTAGTCGCCTCTAATCTTGATAGCACTCAAAAGGTAATCTTTAGTAAGTACAACTACCCTGCACCACCTAATAACCCCAACATTAGCTACTATACTAAAACTCCTATTGTGGAGGCAGTTGCCGCTAGCATGAGTGTGCCGCCACTGTACTCACCTTACCCCATAAAGAATCACCACACCAAAAAAGTCGAGTATTTTATCGATGGCGATATTCGGGATACACTTTCCACTCACATTGCCTTTGATCACGGCTGTGATATTGCTATTAGCTCCTGGACACACACTCCCTATCATTATCAAGAGGAGATTGGCTCCCTGATCAATTATGGCATCCCCGCCATCACTATTCAGGCCATCTATCTCATGATCGAAAAAAAGATCTCCCAATCAAGAATTAATTTTAACCTTTATAAGGAATTAATCAAAAGCACTAACGACTATTTGAAATCGCAAAATATTCCTCTCGATATCAGGAAGAATCTTACCGCACTTATGGAAAAAAAATTAAATTTTAGAAGTAATACCTTGATGATCGATATCTATCCCGCCACCAGCGATTACCAAATATTTTATTCTCGCTTTTTTTCACTCAACCCACAACTCTCATCTGAAATGGTTAAAAAAGGATATCAAAGAACGTTTGAAGTGTTACGACAATTGAACAGAGGTTGATAGTTGTTAGAGTTGCTCGACAAGATAACTGTCTTCAGAGCAAAAGGTTTGTAGGAAATCGGAAGTGCCATCATTGTAATCGACTTTAACGTTTACGACACCTGCAGAATCCCCCAGAATAAAGGCTTTCTCTGCATTAGGAGCAACTTCTCTTGTAAATTTTCCATCACGACCTAAATAAGTCACATCCAGAGTCATTCCTTCCAATGAAGATCCTTCAATTGCAATAGAGTCCACTCGCTTTGACATATTGACTTGAACCATACACCCAGAACGAATATCATCAACGCCTTTGCGTTTAAAGATGTTCTTAATATACTCATTTGATGGCAAATTAATGGAGTGAACATCAACCCCTCTTCCTGCATAAATAACATCATTTAAATGCTTAAATTCCACATACTGCCTGGAACTCATGGAAAAAGGAGCGCGTCCTGATTCATAGCTATTTACTCCAATTTTTTTAATCTTTGTCTTTGTGGTAAAGACCTCAATATCACTGGCCCTGATGCTTAGTGGAGTTGATGACTTGCTAAAAACATCATTTTCATAAAGTGAAAATAGTGTGTTATCGATTTCAATAAAATTACTCATATCATAATAAAGTTGATCTTCTTGCACAAAAATAATTTTTTTAGAAATCTTACCATCGGGGAAAACGTACGTGAGCACACGGTTTCCAGGATTTATTCCTAAAAGCAAAATGTACTTCGCTTGCTTACTTTCCTTCGCTGTAAGTGCCCGAAAGTTTCCATCCAAGAAAATTTTTGCCTCATAATGAACATCTAAATCCACTTCAAAATCAACATCACCAATTTCAACCAACACTAATCCACCTTGGGCCATCAAACGATTCCTACTCACAAAACGATCGATCGACTCGCTCTCAATAACTGGAATCTCAATACTCTTACTTCCTTTTTCAAGAGCAATATCCACATAGGTAGGAATCTGTCCATTTTTAATAATGGTTCCACTTAAAACAGAGATATTGGAGTTTAAATTATTAGAAAATAAAATTTTACCCGAACTCTTATCACTAATATGATCTTCGCTAGCATAGGCAGGCCTAAAATCAAAATCCACCAAGAGGCCTTCCACCTTCTTGCCCAGTGATACATTAAGTGCTTTTAGTGTAATGCTGGAGTTATGCTGTCTACTAACACTCCTATTACTATAAAGCCCCTTAGCACTCTTATTGCTAGCAACACTACTTTCTGCTAATAATTCCCCACTTGGCATACCACTTGCTGTAACGACTTGCTCTGCATAGCTAACATCCCTTCCCCTTGCATTATTGGGATCAATAGAGCCAATCGCACTGTTGATAACTTTCTTTACTCGCGGAGAAACCGTTGCATCCGATTCAACAACTTTGTTCTTATTTAATGCCATCACGACTGATTCATTAATTAACGGGTTTTTGGAATTTTGAGCTTGCCCTTGGCGAGTAATTACCTCATCCTGATCAACATCATCAGCACTATCTCGAATAGCAGCATTGGCCCAAAGTGCTTGCTGCTGTTCTTTCGCTTTAGTCTCTCTCTTTACAGAGTCACTGCTATTGTTTTGCTTCTCGTTTACTTTGATGTTCCCACTTGGTTTTTCTGCAGCAGGAACAATGTTCTTATTTTTGCCCTCATCCTCATTATTGCTATTTTTATTATATTCAAAAAAGGTCATCTCCTCGCTTGCATTTTGATTCTCACCAACCCCCTTATTATCCTTATTCTCTTTATTTGGTTCTGCAAACTTTAAGGAGGTCGCATTGCTCACACTCTGATCATCATTATTATCATTATTATTATTACTCCATTGTTCATCGATGTTGGAGTTGGAATCCACTGGTGGCAATCTTGATGAATCCTCTTCTGTATAAGCGACACCTTCTTCCACTTGATTCTCTGTTAAAGCATCACTACCGATATCAATGTTCGCTGCTGCAAGACCAATTGCCTTTGTATTCATTTCCTCTACGGGAACATTTTCGGCCAACATTACTGGTGGTGCCGCTACAGTCATTCCTTTGGACATCACTGTAGTAATCGAGTCAGCATAACCTTCATCGCTCTGAACACCATTATTACTCTTATTATTTGCTAAATCCAGTTTCTTTGCCAATCGAGGATCAACCGCTTGAATCTCTTCACTACCCTCAACATTAATTTTTGAAAGATACTCTTTCAACTCGGCCATCTGTTTTTTTGTATTACTTGCATTATCTTCAGGAGCTACGCGAACACCATTATTACTATTTTCATTTTGCACTGGAGTTAAAACTTTTTCCGAAACGCTCTGTAATAATGACTGATCAATTCTTGCATCAACTTTTGATTGAATATCAAAGGTTGATTTTTCACTGACTACTCTATCACTCGCGGCAATTTCAAATCCCTTGTTTTCCATTGCTGAATATTCATTCTGATTAATCGCTCTCACAGCAGCAGCAGCAACTTGAGTATCCATCTCTTGAGTATCCGCTTTTTGCATATCCAGCATCTGAGTATTCACCTCTTTTGCGGCAGGTGCGCCTTGAATAGTCTCAGAGATTGCCTGTTTTTCTGCCTTTGCTATTTTTTCTATATTTTGACTACTCAACTGAGCACTCACTTGGCCACTCACTGCTTGATTACTCACAGTCACTTCCTCCACCACTGGAGTAGGCCTGAAAGAGTATCCACCTTCAATATCAAGTTTGGAAATCAACTTCTCATTGGCCACTTTTGCACTTTGAGTATTCGCTGCATATTCAATTCTCTGTCGGCCCTCATTCTCAAGGCCAACCAGCTCCTCATTTTCATTTTTTGTAATTCGCTCAAGATAATCTCTTAAGTCAATCACTCGTTGATCTCGCGTTTGCATATTCATGTCAGCAGGAGCATTTTCAGCAATCATGGTTTTGCTTTCATTCATACCACTCATGATTACCGTGCTCACTCTCTGTACTAAGACAGGATCAATTTCACTGTTAACTTTTGAAACGATTATAAAGCCATTATGTTCAATAATTTCGCTCACATTAATTTCTGAATTTTCAAGATCAATATCTTTATTCTTAAGTTTAACATCAGCAATAATTTTTTCTTGGGTGATCGGAGTAACCTTATCAAGATCAACTGTTATCTGTGGAATCTCCATCTCAACTTTCTCATTATTCTCATTAACAACAACAGCGGGCGCAGAAGAAGAAGTAGCAGCTTTATTTTGATCGTGACGATTATTGTTGCCACCATTCTGATCACGGCCAATAGCAGTGCTACTATTTTTTGCGTTAACAATGACAGCACTCACTTTACTCACCTTGGCCACAACTTTGGATTTGAGTTTGTGATTTGCTTGCTCTACTTGTTTAACAATTTTTTTAAAATCAAATTTGGTGTTGATGCTATCTCTCATGCCTTTATAAGATGATGCTGCGGAAACGACGATTAGCAGGGCAAGAAGAACGAAGATAATTTGTGGGATGCTATTAGAGATAAAATTGCAAAGACTCTGCACACTGGCCAAGGCCACTCGACGAATGGAATATAGTCTTTGCATCATGCTCATACGATCTTCCGTGATCACACTACATGATTCAATTTTAAAATAGAAAGCCTGTACTTCACACATATGATAACTTTTGCCTTTAAAGAAAATCTATTTAGAAGAAATCCTCTCTCCACTCTCCATTTTCAAAATTTATACCACATTATAATGAGGATGTTACGGACTACATAGATACTCTCAAAAAATCTACTCTTCCAGCGTTTTCTCAGCAGATTTCACAAGAATATAGATGTTGTTTTCAAGCACTCGGCAAGTGCCGGCAGCAGTAGCAAAGTGATACTTTTTCTTCCCTTGCATGACAACAATGACCCCACTGACAAGCTTTGTCATCAATTGCACATGCCCAGGAAGGATTTGAATTTCACCATCTGCACTCTGTAATAGCAGCGAATCTGCTGCCAGACCCTGTGCCGCCACACTATCGGGAGTGTAGATGTCCACTGAAAATTGGGTTGCAGATGTTGACATAGATTAAAACCCCTTTTCGCTCCTAAAGGTTACCCTGTTGTAAACGCTTGGCCTTCTCGTGAACATCTTTAATACCACCTACCATGTAGAATGCCTGCTCTGGAAGATCATCCATCTCTCCTGACAAAATCGCTTGAAAGGAGCGAATATTGTCCTCGATCTCCACAAACACACCTTTATATCCGGTAAACGCTTCTGCCACGTGGAATGGTTGAGACATAAACTTTTGTATTTTACGAGCACGCTTTACCAAAAGCTTATCCTCTTCAGACAATTCGTCCATACCAAGGATGGCGATGATGTCTTGAAGTTCGTTATACTTTTGTAAAACCGCCTTCACCTTTTGTGCTGTCTCGTAGTGTTCCTCTCCCACAATCTCCTTACTTAAAATCGTCGACGACGACTTTAACGGGTCAACTGCAGGGTAGATCCCAAGTTCCACAATCTGTCTTGAGAGCTCGGTCGTAGCATCCAAGTGGGCAAAGGTTGTTGCCGGTGCTGGATCAGTATAGTCATCAGCAGGCACATAGATCGCTTGAATCGAGGTGATCGAACCATCGCGAGTTGAAGTAATTCGCTCTTGTAATGCTCCCATCTCTGTGCCCAGGGTTGGTTGATAACCAACGGCCGAAGGAATACGCCCAAGAAGCGCAGAAACTTCCGATCCTGCCTGAGTAAAGCGGAAAATATTATCAATAAAAAGCAACACATCCCGCTTCTCTTCATCTCTAAAATACTCGGCCACACACAGACCGGTGAGTGCCACTCTTGCACGCGCCCCAGGTGGCTCGTTCATCTGACCGTAAATCAGTGCTGTTTTATCAATAACCCCTGAATCGATCATCTCATGGTAAAGGTCATTTCCTTCTCTTGTACGCTCACCTACACCCGCAAAAACTGAATATCCTTTGTGGTGTTCAGCAATGTTATGAATGAGCTCCATAATACAAACTGTTTTTCCCACACCAGCACCGCCAAAGAGACCAATCTTTCCGCCCTTAAGGTAAGGTGCCATTAAATCGATCACTTTAATCCCCGTAAACAAAGGTTCTAACTTTGTCGACTGGGCCTCAAATTTAGGCGTAGGCCTGTGAATATTGTACGATTTCTTATGCCCTATAGGGCCCTTCTCATCAACAGGCTCACCGACCACATTGATGATTCGACCAAGACACTCAGGCCCTACAGGTGCCATAATTGGGCCATCTGTATCCCACACATCTTGACCACGAGCAAGTCCTTCCGTTGAATCCATGGAAATGCAGCGTACAACTCCGTTACCAAGGTGTTGTGCCACCTCAACCACCAAATTCCACTTGGCATCGGAAATAACTCTATTGGATATTTTTAATGCCGTGTGAATCTCAGGCACGGCCCCATCCTTAAACAACACATCGACAACTGGTCCCATCACCTGATGAACAGAACCGAACCTCATATTACTTTGCTCTTTCAAAGTAAACCTCCTATATATCACATATCACTAAATTACTCTTTACCTTGCCTTCATGGTCTCAGCACCAGAAACAATCTCAATCAACTCCTTTGTAATTGAACCTTGCCTCATCTTATTCATCTTGATCGTAAGCCTCTTAATCAGATCCTGGCAATTTTTCGAGGCATTCTCCATCGCCCACATTCTCGTACTATACTCAGCGGTAAGCGCACTTAACTGACAATTAAAGAGTGAGGAAACATACAACTCGGGAATTAAATAATCGAGCATCTCCTCCACACTCACATCATACTTATAATCGGGAGGAAGTTCTTTACTCGCTAGTGCCTCCTTACGATGAGTCTCATACGATGTTAGTGGCAATACCTGCAAAACCGTTGGAGTAAAAGTCAGTGCCGATTGAAAGTGGTTATAGGCCAGAAAAACTTTTCCAACCTCTGAACGCTCAAAGATCGCACCTAATTCGTTGGCCACCCCTTCAATTTCTGCATAACTAGGCTCATTCTTAGCAAAAGTAAACTTCTTTGCAATGGTATAGTCCTTGGCCATGATCTCACTGGCCTTCTTTCCAATACAGTAGATCTGATAATCGTACTGCTTATTCTGATTGATAAATTCATGGATCTTCCGCACCAGCATCGAGTTGTAACTTCCACAAAGACCACGTTCAGAAGACATCACCAGCAAAGCAACTTTTTTCTTCTCCGACGACTCCAGTAAATACTTATGAGCGTAATCATAAGCAAAAACAGATGCTGTCTTTAATGTTTTTTCAAGTTCAGCATTGTATGGACGTGCACCCTTTACTCGTCCTTGAACCTTCGCCAGCATCGAACCGGAGACAAGTTTCAAGGCCATCGTAATTTTTAGTGTTTGCTTCGCCCCGTTTATTCTTTTCTTAATATCGCGAATATTGGGCATACGATTCTACCTTTACTTATTCAACTACCTATTCAACATATTTTTTTGTTTGCAAGAACTTTTGAATACTCTCGATCAGCTGCTTTTCAATTTCCGCAGTCAACTCTTTCTTCTCACGAAAATCTTTCATTAAATTGGCACATTCAGTGTTCAAATACTTGATCAAATCTTTCTCTGCCTCTCTAATTCTCTTTACTGGAATACTATCAAAAATTCCTTTAGTAGCAGCAAAAATACCAATCACTTGTTCAATAACATCCACTGGGGCATACTGTTCCTGCTTTAACAACTCTACTAAGCGTTCTCCTCGCGCCAACTGTCTTCTTGCTGTTACATCAAGGTTAGAACCAAACTTTGCAAAGGCCTCAAGCTCACGGTATTGGGCCAAATCCAAGCGTAGTGATCCTGCAATTTTTTTCATCGCTTTAATTTGAGCAGAGCCACCTACCCTAGAAACCGATAAACCCACATTTACAGCAGGACGAATTCCTGCATTAAAAAGGTTTGATTCCAAATAAATCTGTCCGTCGGTAATGGAAATCACGTTAGTCGGGATGTAAGCAGATACGTCACCCTCTTGTGTCTCAATTATTGGAAGCGCCGTAAGCGATCCTCCTCCAAACTTATCAGACATCTTGGCCGCACGTTCAAGTAATCTCGAGTGGATATAAAACACATCCCCAGGAAAGGCCTCTCGCCCTGGAGGTCTTCGCAGTAAAAGCGACAACTGACGATATGCTTGTGCTTGTTTGGTTAAATCGTCATAAATAATCAAAGCGTGTTGTCCGCTATCACGATAATATTCACCCATAGTACATCCACTGTAAGGGGCCAAAAATTGCAGTGGTGCTGGTTCCGAAGCTGTGGCGGCAACAATAATCGTGTAATCAAGCGCTCCCGAATCTTTTAAGCGTTGTTGAACCAAGCGAACAGTTGATTGCTTTTGTCCAATGGCCACATAAATACATTTACAATTTTTTCCTTTCTGATTGATGATCGTATCCACTGCCAGTGCAGTTTTACCTGTCTTTCTATCACCAATAATCAGCTCGCGCTGCCCACGTCCAATAGGAATCATGGAATCGATTGCTTTTAGGCCCGTTTGTAGCGGCTCCTTTACCGATTGCCTACTAATAATCCCAGGGGCCTTAACTTCCACTGCACGAAAATTTTTCGATTTAATTTCACCCAATCCATCAATGGGCTCCCCAAGAGGATTCACGACACGCCCAAGGAGCTCATCACCTACCTGCACGCTCACAATCGTGTTAGTCCTTTTGACTGTTGTTCCTTCTAAAATCCCATCCTCTACTCCAAAGATGGCAATACCCACACTTTCTGCTTCGAGGTTTAGCACCATACCCTTTACCCCAGAAGCAAATTCTACCATCTCCCCCGCTTCAGCATTTTTTAAACCATAAACGCGAGCAACTCCATCACCGACAGATAAAACTATCCCAACTTCCTCAACCTGTAATCTCGTGTCAAAATTCTTAATTCGCTCTCTAATAATTGACGAGATCTCTTCAGGTCTTACTGATAATTCCATCCTTACACCTCTTTCATTCTATAATTTTTAGTTATATTTTTTTATACTCATCCATTACAAATTCTTTAAAGCGATCCAACTGGTAGTCCAAAGTCGCATCCAATAGATAGTCATTCACAATAATTCGGTATCCAGCTACAATTTGTGCATTTTCTTTGTAAGTAAGTATGACATTGGTCTTTAACTTGCTCTCAACAATCTTTTCAACCTCTTGCATTTCACTGATCCCTAACTTGGCCTCCGCGGCCCCGTAGATCACTCCTTTGACCATACCTTGGGCCAAACTCTCTTGAAGCATATACTCATGGTAAATCATCGGAAGAAACTCAATTCGTCTCTCTTCCACTAAGTAGAGGATGAAATTCTTTAACACTTGAGAAATTTGAATCTTCTGAAAAAGATCATTGATGACTACTCGCTTTTCAGAAGGAGAAAATACCTCTAAAAAAAAGACACGTTTTAAATCCTCATGCTCTTCCACTAAATTCATTATTGTTGAAAATTCAGTAGATAGATCAGATACCTTTTCCTCTTTTGCCATCACCCTCAAGGAACGCTCATAGATCTTTGCGACTAAGCTAACGTTCATTTTATTAACTCCAGCATCTTTTTGGTAATTTTTGTTCTATAGGTATCGTTTTTTCTAATCTCTTCTTTGGTTTGTAAGACTAGACTATCCAACAAATCTCGCTTCACTTCGGAAAGTTTAGTATGCTTTTCCGACTGCAGGTTTTCCTCGGCATCCTTCCCCATGCGTAGCAATTTTCGTTCAATCTCTGCCTTATACTCTTGCTCAAATATTTGTAGCTCTTTATCAGCATCTTTCCTAAGTTTTTGCTTATCCGCCTCTAAACCGGAGATCCTCTTTTCTGCATCCCCTAATTTTGCAGCAGCGGCCTTAAACTTCACATCAACCCTCTCTACCGCCTCTTGGATCGATTTACTCCGATTTTCAAAAAAATCCCGAATCGGCTTTCTTGCCACATAAACCACAATACCCGCAAAAATTGCAAAGTTAATCGTTGGCGTGATCAAAGCACTAAAGTTGGCCATATATCATCCTCATCCTTACTTTACTTTGTCATTTTTTCCAAGAAAGAGTCCATTAAACCTTTGATCTCTCCCTTGTTTTGCTCTTTCATTGCTTGAACTTTTTCTGAAAAAGTTGCCCGCTCTTTATCAATCTTTAATTTAATCTCTTCATCCGCTTTCTTAAGAATACTTTTTTGGCCAAAGGCAATCTCACGCCTTTTTTCATAAACCATCTTCTTAATTTCGCGATAAGTTTGATCAATACCTTCGTCGTATTGTTTTAAAAACTGCTCTGACTTAGCAAGCTTTTGATTAGCATCGACCTCAAGTTTTACCGTTTTTTCCTCTCGCTGCCGAATCACTTTTAGTAACAAATCCAGTAGTAAGAACTTGCACGCTAAGAGCATGAAAAAAATAATTGCTAACTGATAGTAGAATGATTGATCTACCCCAAGGCGCTGGAGAATATCTAAAACTTGTCCCATCTCTTAAGGCCCCCGCTTAATTTCACATCCCATTTTTTCAGGATATCGCTAAAATAGCAACCAAAAGAACCCTATCTCTCTCTTTATTTTTAGCTAGATACCTCTCGCATCTTAGTGGTTCCATGAAAAATCACTCCCTCTTCTACAATCAAACTTGGAGTGATAATCGTCCCTTCGAAGCTAGCAGGTCTACGGATCTCTACACGAGAAGTGGCCCTCACATTGCCCTTTACAGTTCCCGATATAAAAACAATTCCTGCATTGATATCAGCATTAATGACCGCTCCCTCTGAAATAATAAGCGTATCATTGGAAAAAATTCTGCCACTTAAAGCTCCTGCAATTCGCACGATCCCTTTAAAGGAAAAATTGCCTTCAAATTTGCAACCTTCCTCAATCACAGCAGTAATTTTCTCTTTACTTCTAAACATAAAAATCCAAAATGCAAAATATTATCTTCTTATGAGAAGATCATAAATTCTATTGAACTCATCCTTCCCATTATATTTAATCGTAATCGACCCAGGGGCATTCACCCCTTTACTATTAATCATAACATGCAATCCAGTTTTTTTCTCAATATCTTGCCGTAGGAAATCTAGTTTCTCATCCACTTCCGGTGCTTTCCCTTTAGTCGGCTTCTCTCCGCCTCCTGCCTGCATCGCCTTTACAATACTCTCAAGCTCCCTAACTGAATACCCTTTACTGTAAATCTCATGGGCCAATTTCTCAATTTTCTCACTATCCTTAAGCCCTGCCAAAATTTTTGCATGTCCAAAGCTAATAGAGTTTTGCTGTAGCAACTCTATTACTGCAGATGGGAGGTTGAGTATTCGTAAAAAATTAGCAATAGAGGAGCGCTCCTTCCCCACCTTCTTTGCCACCTCTTCTTGTGTAAGATTAAAATCTTCCATCAGTTGGTAGTAGGCACACGCTTCCTCAACACAGTTAAGATCGGAGCGCTGAACATTTTCAATAATCGCCATTGCCAGCTTATCTTTGTCAGTCACTCTCTTGATAATCACAGGCACTTTGCGTACGCCAATGAGTTTACAAGCACGCAGGCGTCTCTCGCCTGCAATCAATTCATACCCATCCTCTGTTCTTGTCACAATTAGTGGCTGAATCAATCCATTCTCACGAATGGAGTTCCCGAGCTCTTCTAACTCTCTTTCACTAAAATTTTTCCTTGGCTGATAACGATTAACTTTGAGGGTTGAGATATCAATTAAAATTGGCCCTCCCATCTCCTCAGCACTTCTTATATTTTGCCCACTACTGCTAGTGCTATTGCTATTGTTCATAAGCCCGGCCGCTGCCACTGCAAGCGCCCCATTTTTTGCAGCTAAAGAAGCTGCAGGCCCAGCGTTTGTCACATTTCCACTTCCTGCGACTTCTGTCCTATCATCGTCCAATGTTCTGCTAACAATATCAGGCCCAATTAATGAAGCTAATCCCTTTCCTAGTGCGATCTTTTTTGTCATATCAGTAACCTCTTTTTTTTCATATTTTTTATTATTGTTCGGCCATCTGATCTAACGATGCCCCAATGCTTTGACGACCAAAAATCACCTCGCGAGCAAGTGAAAAATAGGCCTCACTCCCTTTGGATTCAATATCATACAAAATCACTGGACGCCCAAAGCTTGGGCACTCCGATAACTTCACATTTCTTGGAATAATTGTATTAAACACTTTTTCTCCAAAATGCTTTTTGATCTCTCCCGCAACTTGTTTATGTAAATTATTCCTCGCGTCAAACATTGTTAGTAGAATTCCCTGTAAATCCAAGCTGGGATTGAGTGACATTTTGATAAGCTTTACGGTATTGAGTAGTTGGGAAAGCCCCTCCATCGCAAAATACTCTGTCTGCATTGGAACAATATAGGTGAGGGCCGCATTCAAAGCATTTACCGTGAGTAGTCCCAGTGATGGAGGACAATCGATGAGAATATATTCGTACTCTTCCTTAATACTATCGATGGCCATCTTTAACTTTGCCTCTCGAGAAAAGGCGCTCACTAATTCAATCTCAGCACCCACCAGGTTCTTATCTGCCGGGCAAATCGAAAGAAAGGGTAACTCCGTCTCATAAATGGCCTTTTTTATCTCTTGTAGACCAATAATTGCATGATAGATATTGCTATTGGCATGCTTCTCCTTATCGAGTCCTACACCCACACTCGCATTTCCCTGGGGATCTAAGTCGATAAGTAACGTTTTCCTCTCTGCAACGGCAAGGCAGGCGCTTAAATTAATCGAAGTGGTGGTCTTACCCACACCACCTTTTTGATTCGCAATAGCAATGATCTGGGCCATAGAAAAATTCCTTTGAAAGAGGAAGAAGAGTAAAATAATCAACTTTTATTCAACCAAAGCAAACCTTAGCTAAACAATAAATTATTTTATAACTATCTTAAATTTTTAAAAAAAGTGGGAGAGGTTGACAAGCGTTTTATTGAGAAAAGGTTTCGATTTTATTTTTTTCGGGCGATAACCCACTAAGAATCTTTTTTCTGCATAGGAAGGAATGGAGTATTCACACTCTTCAATCAGCTCAAAGCGTTTAGCAATCTTATTCGCATCTCTTCCCTCAAGCTCTTTAAAGTTTTGTCCTTTATAAAAATAGATCTCTACTTTAAGATTTTCATCTTTTAATTGCACGAAATCTAAGATATCGAGACACTTTCCAACTGCTTTTACTGTAATCGTGCAATCACAATCGATGACAATATCTTCTAAACGCTTATGCGCACTCTTCACATGATCGAGTTTGAGTTCTCGGGCCATAAGCTCAACCGCTTCAACTTTTTTCCTTTTCGAATCGATGCCTAAAAAATGCGCTTCCCTCACCTCTGAAGCAAGCGGTAGCAGAGGGAATCCACCACCAGTTCCCACATCAACAAGCTTTAAGCTCCTCTCTATGGAAGTGCGAAAAGCATGGCCCACATATAATGGAGCAATTGAATCCAATATTTGCTTTGCAAAAAACTCCTCGATGGAGTCGTGCCCCACAAGATTAATCCCCGAAAGTGTTCCATGTAGAACGCCCCAGCATTTTTCGCATAACACCCTCTGTCTCTCGTAACATTCCCCTGTAATTTTTGAGATCCACTCCATCTTTTACCTATTTTTTGTTCCAAAAAGAGTGGTCCTATAGGACCATCCCCTGTTTAATACAACTTTCCAGCGGCCACTGCCAGTGTTGCGGCCCTTATTCCCTCAATCAATCGCAACTGTCCAAAGGTTTCAGGTCGAATTTTTTCAATCCGCAGGCGACACTCAAAAGAGACATTGGTTGAATCCGACAACAATTTCCAATCAATCCGTGTATTATCCATGTTCATCATCTTGCGATTTTGCTCCGACATCATCGCCACATACCCTTCATAGCGTTTTTCTATAGAAACGCACCTTAAAATATCAAAATCAAACTCCACCCCAAAGTGAAGACACTCGCTTTCCAATGTTGTAACCGGATCGAGGTGTGATTGCCTCAAAAGATCTGCAAGTCGCATCGATTCGCCAGGAATTGCACCGTATCCCGCACTGAGAAATCGCTCGTTTGCATACTTAGCAGAGTAGACTTGGCGATCACAAAGTTGTGCAAGCAATTCACACTCACTCACAAAGCGCTTTGAATACTCATCTATAAAAGAGTTAATCCCCAGTTGTTTCCGATAAGGGTACATCCGCAAAACCACATTATCCTCTCGCAGATAGAGACGATTTTCTGAGCGCGCTGTAAAAAGCCGATAAGGCTCATCACGATGATTGCTAATAATATCGTCAATCATCACTGCAATATAGGAATCGAAGCGACTTAAGAGTAGTGGCGCACGCTCAAACACCGCAAGCGCCGCATTTGCCCCTGCAACAACTCCTTGCCCGGCCGCCTCCTCATACCCAGAAGTTCCGTTAATCTGTCCCGCAAAATAGAGTCCTGGAATATCTTTTGACTCTAATGTCTGCCGCAACCTTGTCGCATCAAAAACATCGTACTCCACCGCATACCCAGGAATAGCAATCTCTGCGCGCTCAAATCCCTTAATCGTACGTAAGAATTGCTCTTGAACCTCAACAGGTAAGCTTGTTGAAAGCCCGTTCGGGTAAAAAGTCTCTAAGGAAAGTCCCTCGGGCTCTACAAAAACGTGGTGGTTATCGCGATCGGGATAACGATTTCCCTTATCTTCAATGCTAGGACAGTAGCGAGGGCCAATGGCCACAATATCACCATTAAAGATAGGAGAACGGCCCTTATTTTCACGAATGATCCGCATTGTTTCACTGTTCGTCCATGTCATATAACACGACACCTGCGGCAGTTGTCGTGTAAAAGGGTGAGAACTACTACTAAAATTTCTAGTGAGTGAGTCAGAGGGCTGCTCCTCCATCAAACTTGTATCCACCGAAGAGCTTACTAGCCTTGCAGGCGTCCCAGTCTTAAAACGAAACGTCTTTAAGCTTGCTTTAGAAAAAATTTCTCCAAGGGAGTTCCCCTTAGGAGAAAAAACCCTTCCGCCCACCTCTTTTCGCGGCCCAAAGTGCAATTTTCCATCCAAAAAGGTTCCTGCAGTCACGACCACGCGCTTGCTGTAGTAATTCTTTCCCGTAACCGTTGTGAGTGTAAACCCAGCATCATCTTCGAACAGCTTCAACACCTCAACCACATTATCACGAATAATGGTTATATTCTCTTTTTGCGATAACACTCTTGCTGCATTCTCAGAGTATTTTTTCTTATCAATCTGCACCCTGGTTGACTGCACCGCCACCCCTCGTGAGGAGTTTAAGGTACGATACTGAATCCCTGCCATATCAGCAAGCTTTCCCATCAGTCCTCCCAGAGCATCGATCTCCCTCACCACTTGCCCTTTTGCAACCCCACCAACAGCTGGATTGCAAGGAGCAGAGGCGATCTCCACCCCTGGCAAAGTAATTACCGCGCACTTCGCACCAATCTCTGCGGCCATATTGGCCGCCTCAATCCCTGCATGCCCGGCCCCAATAACCACCACATCAAATTTCAGATCATATTTTATTTGATTTTTGTTCATACGCTTATTCTTGTATTGCTCAATGAATAAATACACCGTGTTCCACATGGAACGCAGCACCTATTGCATACATAAAAACTCAACTATTTGCCAATACAGAAATTATCAAAGATTGATTTCAACACATGGTCAGGAGAGACAACACCAATAAGCTCAGAAATATCTTGACCAATTAAATCAACAATAGTGGCTGCAACTGCAAAATCAATGAACTCATCGACAGATTCCACACCTATAACACACAACTTTTGAAGCTCCAAGGTGTGTTTATGAATTTTCCGTATAAGCTGCCGATGCCGCTCCAAAATGATAGGACTCTCTTTGGTAATAAGAGCGTATTTTGCAAGCAACAATTTCAAAAACTCCTCACTAAACTCTGGTCCTATAGGACCAACAGAGACAGCAGTACCACCCATCGCCGGTCCTATAGGACCACACAATAATAATTCGTGAAATTTTATTTTAGAAAGGTACTCTTTAAACGATTGCTCAGAGGTCTTTTTTGTAAAATTTTCCTTATCATTGTGGGTGAGCACCAAAAGATCAAAGGTAATTCCAGCAAAATCCTTTCCGCTATCACCGCCATTAGCTATATCAAAAGGATTTAGCACCAACACTTTAAAAAAAGCATTTGCCACCACATCTAGGCTTCGCTTAATTCCCTCTTGCTCAATCTCACCCGTTAAATGAGTAGCTCGAATACCAGCGGTATCGATCAAGCGAAAATGTTGCCCTCCCTCTACAAATAAAGATTCACTCACATAATCCCTAGTTGTGCCAGCAACAGGGGAAACAATCGAGCGATTCATTCGAAGTAAGCGATTAAATAAGGTACTTTTTCCTGCATTGGTTGGACCGACAAATACTACATCAGGGGAGTGTAGATAGTTGATTGGCGCTAGTGCTCTTTGGTAAAGCGATTTCATCGCTAGTGTAAATGCTAAGAAATTATTTTTAAAAATTTCCAACCCTTTTTCTTCACCCACATCCTCAACAAAATCGATATTGATCTCTATCGACACGCGTAGCTCTTTAAACCTTTTCTCTAACTCTAAGTAAGATCGATTAACCTCTCCTTGAAGGATCCCTTGACCTTGCTCTAATACATAGCTTGAGGTCGCATTCAATAAAAGATCTAATCCTTCAACTTGTGAAAGCGTTAACTTGCGATTTTTTAAAGCACGATAAGTAAATTCACCCGCGACTGCTGGTCGGATTTTTCCCTCTGAACAAAAGAGCTGCAAAACTCTTTGAACGTTGATGCGATTTCCATGAATAGAAAGTTCTAAAATATTCTCTCCATTGTAACTGTGGGGGGCCTTGAAAAAAGTACCAAGAGCGCTATCAACCTCTTCACCCTTAGAAGAGTATTTTCCAAGTTTATCCACAATCATCGTGTAAAAAACTTTCCTCGGAATAATTTTTTCCACTGGACAAGAGAGAAATGGAACAAGTTCACTTAAATCGGCAAACCCCGATATTCTGACAACGGCGATTGCTGCTGAACTAGCAAGAGAAGAGCTACATGCAATAATAGGATCATCGCTAAAGAGGGCCATTATTTTGTTCTATACACCACGAGCTGCTGAATAATCCCAAGTACAGTGGAAACAAAAATATAAAGTGCCAATCCCGAGGGAAGATCCTTCATAATAAAACCAAACACCAATGGCATAAACATCATCACCTTCTGTTGAGTTGCATCTAGCCCAGTTGCTGGTGTCATCTTTTGTTGAATATACATCGCTATCGTCATCAACACAGGTAAAATGTAATAAGGATCTTTAGCACTCAAATCTTTCACCCACCAAAAGAAGGGTGCCTCAATAAGCTCCACAGCATTAAAAAGCACTTGATAAAAAGCGATGAAGATTGGAAGTTGTATAAGCAGAGGAAAACACCCACCAAAAGGATTTACCTTCTCTCGTTTAAAAAGTTCCATTGTCTCTTTCTGCATTCTTTGCGGGTCATCTTTAAATTTTTCTTTAACCTTCTCAATCTCTGGTCGAATATCTTGCATGCGCTTCATACTCTTGTAAGATTTGTTTTGAAGAGGAAAAGTAACAATCCTTAATAGGAGTGTTAAAAATATAATCGCAATTCCATAGTTAGGAATAAATTTATAAAAGAACTGTAAGCACCTTAAAATAGGAACGGCCAATATGCCAAAGATCCCAAAATCCACCGCTAGTTTTAAATTATCTCCCATTGTTGCCAGATCATCATAATTTTTCTTAGCGTAAACAATGGTGCCTTCTATATCTGTATACGGCGAGTTGGTATAAATATCTAGCAGTCCATTCTTATCTGTAGCGTAGGTGACCGATTTCGGTTCACTAAAAACAACTGTGAACATATGAAAATCAAAATCAACACCAAACCACTTAATTTGTTTTTCGCCTTTATCATCATCGCCAACATTGATTCTCTCTACACTTTGGTCGAGCAAAATAAATTGTCTTGCTCCTCGGCCTGCAATCTCACCACTTCTTGAACGAATTAAAAAGCGAAATTTCTTAGTGTTATTCGACTTAATCGCAAATTTTAGCCGACCATCATCAGTGATTTCTGCATTAAAAGCAATCCCCTGTTCGTTCACCGCAGATATAATTTTTCCACTATCAGCACCACTCTCTTTTAATAAATTAATGGGCACATATTTATCACCCTCTAACACTTGGATTGAAAAAGGCAATTCTCCTTCAGAAAGATTGGCCCCTCCTTCAAATCCAAATAACTTATCAAAGCTTACCTTCAAACCACTATTCTCCATCTTTTTCACACCAACAGGAGAAGTGATAGAATATTTTATAGAGTTATCCACACTTACATTTTTAGCATCTTTACCTGAAATTACTCTTGCAACATCAAAAGTTGTTCCCGCAACAACAGCAGCACCAGGTTTCCCACCTGCTTTTTCATTCACCAAACTACTCTCTCCACTTGTCGCCGCACTCTTATCAACAACCTTCACCTCGGAAGAGGTAGATACTGTGACATCTGGTGCTGGCATTGGTGCCATCTTCGGGGCAAAGAAATATTGATAACCAATCAACACAATTCCTGAAATCACTACTGCCAATATGGCCCGCGTTTGTTCGCTTCCGATTCCCATTTTTTACTCCTTCATAGTTTCCGTTTGCATGGGGATTGGATCATATCCACCGTCAGAAAGAGGTGAACATCTCACCACCCTCCTTAACGTAAGATAGAATGCTAGATGCAAAGGAAAATGTTCAAAACACTGTTTTGCATAGGTTGAGCAAGATGGATAAAACCTACATCTTTTACCCAAAAAAGGAGACAAGACTATCTGATAAAGATTTATCATCCATATAAAGATAGAATTTGGCCCTAAATGCCCTTTATTCATACATTACAACTTCTCTTGCGGGATTCTCTTGATGAGGTAAGACGCATCTGAAAGGAGTTTGCAGAAATCATCTTTCAAAATTTTTTCAAGCTCTTCTTGGTTTAAAACTTTTTTTACAAAAGATGGATTAATAACAATAAGCCCATCAATCCCTATAAACTTCTGCGAGGATGCTCGGAATGTCTCCCGTAAAATCCTCTTAAACCTATTCCTCTTTACAGAACACCCAGTTTTCTTAGAAACAGCAAGTCCAACTCTAGTCTCACTTTGACCCAAGCGAGATCTCTTAAAGTATATGGCCATGCTTGGTGTAAAACGCTTAAGCGAACCTTCCTTAAGATACATAAAATCATTTCGTGCTTTTAAACGAAAACGCTTTGAAAATTCATTCTTTCGCATATAGCTTATGAAGGCCCGCTCTTAAGGGTTTTACTTGTTATTAGAGATTGTTACTTCTTTCCAATAACTGCGGCAAGTCTTTTACGTCCCTTGCTTCTTCTGTTCCTTAAAATGTTTCTCCCCCCTGGGGTTGACATTCTTTTTAAGAATCCATGAACTCTTAATCTCTTCTTTCTTTTAGGTTGCCATGTTCTTTTCATAAAACATTACTCCAGCGCTGTGTCAAAAATTTTTAAAACTATTCTTTACCACTTCAAACATCACAAAGCATTAGCTATATAACAAAAAAATTTATGCTTAGACAGTAATTAGGAAAAATTATATAAGATTTTACTGTCGCTTTTTCAAACAAAAACTAAATACTGAACACTTTATTATCATTTTTGTGCGTCATTCACACCAGATTATAAGCTATGGACGATAAAACCACCCACTCCAAAAATTTTCCCTTTACTCACTTTATGGATTTAAATGCTCCTCAAATTGAAGAGGAGTTGCTCATCACCGCTAGCAAGAATCAAAAAGAGCGGCCACCCAAAACATCAATATCAACATCCCCACCACCCCCATCGCCAACACCAACACCGACCACACCTACTCCACTCACACAGACGCCGACACTAAGTATAGTTACCCAAAACACCAACGATACAGCAGAGGCCGTCATAGCAACAGCTAAAAAAAGCAAAAAAGAGGCGCCATTTGGACGATTCAACTCTGTTAAAGAGGCCCGCTTTTCCATCGACCTCAATGGCCCTCCAACTCCCTTCCCCGGAATCAACACACCCACGGCAAAAGAACTGCTCTCACAAGTAGATTCAACTGTGATCACTAAACTCGAAAAATCTCATGAACGTCACCACCTTAATCCTGAGAAAAATTTTGATACCTTTGTGGTTGGACCCTCTAATCGGGTTGCCTTTGCCACCTGCCAGAACTTTGCTAAAAATCCCACAAAATCCTACTCGCTACTCTATATTCACAGTCGCACAGGTCTTGGAAAAACTCACCTTATTCACTCCATCGCTAATTACCTAAAAGAGGCATATCCTCAATATAGAGTAATCATCGTCACCGCCCGCGACTTCATGAGAGAACTCGTGGATTATCGTGAGAAGATCCACGAGTTCAGAAAAAAATACATGAATCAAGTTGATATCCTTATGATTGAGGATATTCAAGAATTAAAAGATAGGCCTGGAACTCAAGCAGAAATTTTTCACCTCATGAATGAGTTTCAAAGCAAAAATAAGCAGCTTATTTTGACCGCTGATCGCCCACCCAATGAAATCGTGGGTATTGGTGAAAATATAAAAAATCGTATTCTATGCGCCCTAGTGATAGACATTAAACCACCAGAATTAGAAACTCGATTAACTTACCTTAAAAACAAGACAGAGCAGGAAGATTTCTTCCTCCCTGACGATGTTATCAGAGAGGTTGCCAACAATTTCACTGGAAATATCCGTGAACTCGAAAGTGCACTCGTACGTCTTGGTGTTTTTTCTTCCGTTATGAAAGAAGATATCGATCTTAACATAGCAAAGGAGCAACTTAAAATTCAAATGGGTACTGCTAATACCAGCATCCTCACTATTGAAAAAATTGTTTTTGCAGTTTCCCGCTACTACAAAATACCCGTCGCTGATATTCGTTCTAAATCGAGAAGCAAAAAAAACATCGAGCCCAGGCATGTATCCATCTACCTCATCCACAAATTAATGCAGATAACCGTTACCCAGATTGCGCAGTTTTTCTACAGAGATCACACAACAGTAATCCACGCGTTACAAAAAATGGAACACCAAATCAAAGAAGATCGGGATTTATCGCAGACAGTTGGAATTATCGAAAAAACCATCTAACCCGTAGTATTATTTGACGCAAAATAACGGTCTTATTCACATTGAAAGTCGATTTTGTATATACAATGATATACAATGTGGATAACTCAAAAAAGTGTCATACATCAATAACTTACAGAGTTTTCCACAGGGTTTTCCACAAAGTTATCCACATTTTGTATATCATTGTATATACATGTATATACAATGATATACATGTATATACAAAATTCGATTCTTGTATATACAAAATTGTGGATAACTATGTGGATAACTATGTGGATAACTCAAAAATATACTAAGCTATGCTTCACCGCTTCCGAGTTATCCACATAGTTATCCACATAGTTATCCACATTGATCTACGAATATTTATCACCAAGACACCCTCTACAATTGACAAAAAAGCACGGCATAAAAGTTATCCACAAAAACAACGCGACGTAATGTAGAAATCGTTTTTTTTGTATATACAAAATTTACCCCTCAAAGCTTGAGTTATCCCCAGCGCACAGCAAATGCGCGGCGCTCATGCCTCTTTTGAGGCCTTTTTTGTATATACAAGTTCATTTAACGCATGTGCTTGTATATCATTGTATATACAAGTGCATCTCTGTATGTGGATAACTATGTGGAAAACTCTAAAAAATGTGGATAACTCAAGAAATATCCGAATGAAAAAAAGTTATCCACAAAGTTATCCACATACAATTGTGGATAACTTTTGATTATAATCTATTGAAATGATTATACTTTCTTGAGTTATCCACATTTCCACAGAACATTATTATTAATAAAGAAATATATATATATTAAAAAAGAAAAAAAAAGAGATGCCTCCCCCTCTTACACAGATGAAAAAAAATTGGTAGAAACTTTTTTAGGCCCATCTAACTGGATAAGGATAAGTATGCACATTGTTATAAACAGCTCCCACTTACGTGACAACTTTAGTAAACTTTTATCCATCGTGGATAAAAAAGTACCCAGACCAATTCTTTCTTATTGCATGATAACCGCCTATCTTGAAGATAATACCATTGAAATGATCGGCTCGGACTCGGATGTAAATGCCAAAATAAAAATTAAAGCAGAAGTTTATCGCACAGGAAGTTTTTGCATTCATGGAAGAAATTTCTCAGAAATCCTTAGAGAGATACCATCTAATGTGCCCATTAACATGGAGATTACTGAACAAAACAATCTTTTAAAAATAAGTCACAACGATCTTCGCTATTCACTCCTTATTTTTAGTACAGAAGATTATCCTACGTTGCGCTTTGATTCGAGTGGAGACCATTTTGTAACCAAGACTCAAATTCTACAAAAAATTATCAACAAGATCTCCTATGCAGTTTCTCAAGACGATACGATGTCCTTTTTAAGTGGGATCTTCATTCAAAAAATAGGTAATAAACTTCGTTTTGTGGCCACTGATGGACATCGCTTAGTTTTAATCGATCACACGGATCCAGAAATCAAAGGGGAACTGTTAGAGGAAGGAATTATTATTCCTAAAAAAGGGTTGAATGAGATAAAAAAATTATCAGATTCTTCGCTTGGCGACTCTCTTGAAATTTTTGTGGATAACTCTTTTATTTATCTAAAAGTTCAAGACAGCTACCACTTAACCATTCGTTTAATGGCCAAACAATACCCACGTTATCAAAATGTCATTCCCAGTAAGACCATTCAACGAATTGTCATTAATCGCCAACAATTTCTTACGGCCGCCAAGCGATTAAGGGTGCTTGCCAATGAGGAAAACGATGGTATTAATTTTCAATTTGAAAATGACTCCATGACTTTCTTAGCTCAAAACCACTCTTTAGGTGCCGCTACCGAAAAGATACCAGTGCTCTACAAGGAAAATCCAATTGAGGTTTGTTTTAATATCCGCTATCTCATTGAAGCAGTCTCTGTTATCGATGATGAAGACTTCTTCTTGGAATTTAACAATGAACTTGGACCTTTTGTAATTAAAATGCAAAGTATGCCTTATTTTTTAAGTATCATCATGCCCATTAAACGCTAATTTAAATTCTCACTATGAATTTTTTTAGAATTAGGAAATTTCAAGTTAATAATTTTAGAAACCTGCTAACCGGGCCACTAGATTTTTCAGAAAACTTGAACTGCTTTTTTGGCAATAATGGGAATGGGAAAACTAATCTCTTGGAGGCGCTCTATATTTTTAGTAATAAGAAATCTTTTCGTAAAAATGTGAGTTTTCCACAAATATGCTCTTTTTCCCTTGTGGAAAATCCCCATATTTATTTTTTTGCCACCCTAGAAGATCACGCCTTTCAAAAACAGCACCAAATTTCAGGGAAAATAGGTCCTATAGAGAATGAGTGGTATATCGATGGAAGCCGTTTGGGAAAAAAAAATCAATTTCCCAATTTTAAATCTATTATCATGACACCCTTTGATGCTCATCTCTTTTTTATCTCTTCTAAGAATAGAAGGGATTGGTTTGATCGGCACCTCTCAAAGGTGAACGATGAATATCGAAAATCGCTTCAGCGCTATGGAATGTTAATAAAACACAGAAATAATTTACTAAAAATAAAATTTACTCTCGACCTCTTGCAAATTAAAGCAATCGATCGCGAGATCGCTCAGCATATGGAAATTTTGCTAAAGGCAAGGCACTCTTTTATTCAGTCACTCTCAGAAGTTCTTCCCTCTATATGTTTTGCAATCTTTGGGGAAACCGTGAATCTCAGTATAAAAATGTGCACAGAGGTCACGCTTTGGAACAATCTTGATATCTTTGAATGCTTACAACGCAATGTCGTTTTAGATCAAAAAAAGGGCCACACCACATATGGGGTGCACCTCGATGATTATGAGATGATTTGGAATGGGCAGAGTGCAGAAAATTACGCCTCCACTGGGCAGCAAAAAGTGAGCTATTTTAGTTTACTGTTTGCTTATACGGAACTTTTTAGATACAACTTTAAATCTTATCCCATCGTTTTAATTGACGATATCACCAGCGAACTCGATACTCTGCGCTGGAAAAAGTTGATTGATTATGTTCTTAGCAAAAATTATCAGACGTTCATCTCAACTACGAGTGAAAGCGTATGGGAAGGCCTAGGAAACTTGAAAAATGCAAAAAAATTTTTGATTAAGAACGGAGAAGTGTCGTTAGTTATATAAAAATCTAATACAATAGCTATAAAAGTGATTTTTTTTTTCGATAAATCATAAGTAAATCCACTAGGATTAATTTCGTGGCAGTAAATGAGTAAATGTCTACTATATGGATAATTGGGTGATCAAAAGATGAAAAACGATTCTAACAACAATCAGATCAGTAAGGTTGATACCGAGTACACCGCAGGTCAGATCACGGTTTTAAATGGTCTAGAAGCCGTTAGGAAGCGACCTGGGATGTATATTGGGGATATTGGCCCTAGAGGACTTCATCACCTGGTATTTGAGATTGTAGACAACTCTGTGGATGAAGCCATGGCAGGCCACTGCAATGAGATAAATGTCATTATTCACATCGATAATTCTATTACAGTGATTGACAATGGGCGGGGAATTCCTGTCGACATGCACGAAGCTGAAAAGATCTCTGCAGCAGAGCTTGTTTACACCAAGCTTCATGCTGGTGGCAAGTTTGAGAACGAAGGGAATGCGGGGGCGTACAAGGTTTCTGGTGGTTTGCATGGTGTAGGTGCGGCCGTAGTGAATGCGCTTTCAAAGAGAGTTCGCTTAGAGATAAAAAAACATGGAAAGCTCCATGAGATTTTATTTGAAAGGGGGGTGGCGCTGGCCCCATTGAAAGTGATTGGGGATATTCAAGGGAACCAGAGTGCTACAGGAACTTCTGTGACGTTTAAACCCGACAGTGAGATCTTTGAGGTTCATGAATTTAATTATGATACACTGGCCACACGCTTTAGAGAGATCTCTTTTCTCAATAAGGGACTTAAGATTACCATTCAAGATGAGCGAAGTGATAAGTTAGAGAGCTTTTGTTACCTTGGTGGTATTGCTGAATTTGTCAGCTATTTAAATAGGACAAAGAATCCGTTGCATAAGGATCCCATCTATTTTTCTTTGTTAAGGGATGACGACTATGAAGTAGAGGTGGCCATGCAGTGGACTGACTCTTACAACGAAGTTATCGTTAGCTATGCCAATAATATTAATACCCCTCAAGGGGGAACCCACGTTTCGGGGTTAAAAACTGCACTTACGAGAATCTTAAACAACTACGCTAAAGATAATAATCTTTTAAAGAACACAAAAATCACACTTACCGGGGATGACATGCGGGAGGGTCTTACCACCCTTATCTCTGTAAAGCTAAAAAATCCGCAATTTGAAGGGCAGACAAAATCTAAACTGGGAAATTCTGATGTAGAGGGGATTGTTAACTCTCTCATCGGGGAAAAACTCAAAATATATTTGGAAGAAAATCCCAATGTGGGAAAGATCATTATCAAAAAATCGCTCGATGCTGCCGCTGCCAGAGAAGCTGCCAAGAAAGCCAGAGAACTAACCAGGCGAAAGACAGCGCTAGTGATGGATGGGCTTCCTGGCAAGATGGCCGATTGCCAAGAGAGTGATCCTGCGCTTTGTGAACTCTATCTGGTAGAGGGGGACTCTGCGGGTGGTTCTGCCAAACAGGGACGAGATCGTAGAACGCAGGCAGTTTTACCAATGAGAGGTAAAATTTTGAATGTGGAAAAATCTCGTTACGATAAGATTATCACTAACGAAGAGATTAAGATGCTCATTCAGGCCCTTGGTACAGGAATGGGACGCGATGTTTTTGATTTGGGTAAGCTTCGTTACCATAAAGTCATCATCATGACCGATGCGGATGTGGATGGGTCACACATTCGAACACTATTGTTAACACTCTTTTTTAGACAATTTCCAGAGTTGGTAGAGAGAGGGCATATCCACATTGCAAGACCACCGCTCTATAAGTATAAGCGGGGGAAAGTTGAGAAATATTTACGAGATGAGAAAGAGCTTAATGGTTTTCTTATCAATTCTTCTCTGATGAATTGTTCTATTCATGTGGGTGACGAGATTATTGATCATGAAAAAGCAAAATCACTGATCAATCGTTTCTTGTCTTATAAATCTACCTTGATGGCCTATGATGGTCATTTCGATACAGAGTTGTTGCAGCGATTAATTGAGACGGAGAGAGTAAATAGTGATCACTTTAAGAGCAGCGCTGCTTTAAGTGAAATTGTGGAAAAACTACAAAAATATTTTTCCATAGAGGAGGTAAAATCCCTTAAAAGATACTCTTTTGCCATAGAATTAGATAAGAATGATGTTGAAAGTTCCCATTGTGTTTTGAAGGTGTCGATCAAATCGCCATTAAAGCAAAAAGCGTTCAAGCTGCATCACTCCTTCATTAGCTCGCTGGAGTATTCAGATTTAATGAACTTACATGACGGAATAAAAAAATATGTTTATTCCAAATTTGAAATAAAAAGAGAGCAACAGCAGACGCGTGTTTTTAACTGTCTCTCTGATTTTGCAGATATGGTTTTAAATGAAGGACGTCAGGGCGCATACATACAGCGATACAAAGGTCTTGGAGAGATGAACCCAGAGCAGCTTTGGGAGACAACCATGAATCCTGAAAATCGAGTTTTGATGCAAGTGAAAATAGAGGATGCGATTGAAGCAGATCAAGTGTTCTCACTTTTGATGGGCGATCAAGTTGCGCCAAGAAAAGAGTTTGTTGAAAACAATGCTCTCAATGTTAAAAATTTGGATATATAGTTTAAGGATTCTTTATGAGCGACAACGATAACAATAATAGTGGCAACGAAACAACTCCTAACTCCTCTTTAGAGGGAGCAGGAGCTTCCGCAACGTCATGTCTTATCCAAGATGAGATGAAAAGTTGTTACTTAGATTATGCTTTATCGGTAATTATTGGTAGGGCCCTTCCAGATGTACGTGATGGTTTAAAGCCTGCTCATAGAAGAGTGTTGTATGCCATGCATATGCAGAACAACTATCACAATCGACCCTTTATGAAATCGGCGAGGATTGTGGGAGAGGTGATTGGTAAGTATCACCCACACGGTGATGGCCCTGCTTATGGAACCATGGTGAGACTCGCTCAAGATTTTTCCATGCGCTACACGCTGATTGAAGGACAAGGGAACTTTGGTTCTATCGATGGCGATAATGCAGCGGCGATGAGGTATACCGAGGTTCGTTTAGAGAAGATCACAGAAGAATTACTGGCGGATATTGACAAAGAGACTATCGATTGGCGGCCGAACTACGACGGATCATTAGAGGAACCAGTTGTTTTACCTACGAGACTTCCTAATCTTATGATCAACGGTTCAACTGGAATTGCAGTGGGCATGGCCACCAACATTCCTCCCCACAACTTGCGCGAGGTGATGGATGCATTGATTGCACTGATTGATAATCCAGAAACTAAAATTCAAGATCTTATGAAATTTATTCCTGGGCCCGATTTTCCAACTGCGGGAACTATTCATGGCATTGCGGGAATAAGAAGTGCTTACTTAACAGGAAGAGGGGTTATTCAAGTTCGTGCGAAAACGGAAATTATTCCTCCTGATAAAACCTTTTCAAGAGAGAGAATTATTATTAGCGAATTACCTTATCAGGTGATTAAAGCAAGATTGATTGAAAAGATTGCTTATCAAGTAAATCATAAGGAGATTGATGGTATTTACGATATTAGAGATGAATCTAATCGACTCGGTATTCGCATTGTTATTGATATCAAAAAAGGGAATGATGCTAATGTTGTGTTAAATCACTTGATGAAGCAGACGCAATTACAAATCTCTTTTGGAATTATTTTATTGGCCATTCACAATAATCGTCCCAAGTTAATGAACTTAAAAGAGCTACTAGTCTCTTTTATTGATCATCGGCGCGAGGTGATTGTTCGCCGAACACGCTTTGATTTAAAGAAAGCAAAAGAGCGTGCTCATATTTTAGAAGGGCTTAAAATTGCAGTAAGCAATATGGATGCGGTTATTGCGCTGATCAAGCAATCCAAAAATCCTGCAGAGGCAAAAGAGGGATTGATTACCACCTACGCTTTAAGTGAAATTCAAGCTCAAGCTATCTTGGAAATGAGGCTGCAACGACTTACAGGACTTGAGCAAGAGAAGATCCTTAAAGATTATAACGAAGTAATGGCGGAGATTAAGCGTTTAGAAGAGATCCTTTCCTCTGAAGAGCTTATTAATAAGATTATTCGCAATGATTTTGTGGAAATCCAAGAAAAATATAGTGATGAGAGAAGAACACAAATTATAGCTAATCTTGAAGAGATCAACGTTGAAGATTTAATTAAAAAAGAAGAGGTTTTTGTCACCATTACTAAAAATGGTTATATCAAGAGAATGTCATTGGACACCTATCGTGCGCAAAAGAGAGGTGGTGTTGGAGTAAAAGGAGCAGAGTTAGATGATGATTTTTATACCAGTATCTTGGTTATGAATACTCATGCTGATATTTTGTTTTTTACGGACAAGGGGAATGTGTTTACTATTAAGGTGTATGATATTCCAGAATATTCTAGGACAGTCAAAGGAAAAAATATCGTTAATATTATTCCAATTGTTAAAGGAGAAGCCATTAAGGCAGTGATCCCAACTCCAGAGGAGAAAAATTGGGAGAAATTTGGACTAATTATTGCAACTGCCAAAGGTGTTGTAAAAAATTCTGCCTTAAGTGATTATCAAAAAATTAAAAGTTCTGGAATTAAGGCCTTGAAAATTTCTGGTGAAGATGTTGTAGTTGGAGTTAAAATTTTAAATCTGGAAAAAGAGCAAGACGTGCTGATGTTCTCTTCTTCAGGGAAGATTATTCGTTTTAATGCAACAGAAGCAAGGCAGATGGGACGTGTCTCTCAGGGGGTAAGAGGCATGAGCGTTAGTGGCAATGATCGAGTTGTTGGCATGGAAGTGGTTGATGCCATTGATGATAAGGTAGAACTGCTATCGGTTACGGAGAAGGGATTTGGAAAGAGAACAAATACTAGTGAATATAGGAAACAATTGCGTGGAGGTAAGGGGATTCTCGCTGGAAGAATTACCGACAAGTCGGGTGATATTGTTAGTATTATGCAAGTGGCGGATCACGATGAGATTATGATCATAACAGATGCGGGACAAGTAATTCGCACTAGAGTTGGTGAGGTCTCTCTTCGAGGAAGGAATACTGGTGGTGTGATTTTAATTCGAGTGATTGAGGGAGAAAAAGTTGTCTCCATGGAAAAAATTGCGGAATCAGCAATAATGACTAACACGGAATTGCTTGATGATGAAGATAAAGTTGCAACTATTGCCGATATTGATGCTAGCAGTATCATTGAAACGGGAAACGAAAACGAACATGAAATCATTCATAATAGTGATGATAGTGGAGAAGACGAGAATTGATTAGAGTTGGATTAAAAAGTCTCTCTTTTTTGATTTCTTTTTTATTTTTGTTGTCATCCTGTGATTTTTCTTCAGAACTTCATCAAGATATCCTCTTTGCACAAAAGAGCGCTCGAGATAAAAATTATTCGGAATCGATCGCTCTCTATGAAGAGATACTAAAAAAAAATCCACCACTGGCCATTCGTGAAAAGATCTATTTTAGATTGGGAGAACTCTATTCTCTTTATGCGGGGAACCCACGCAAAGGGATTAAATATTTCGAGGAGCTGCGTAAAGAAACTGAGGATCCAGGATGGCTTGTAAAGGTGGAAGAGCGTATTGGGGACATCAGGTTTACACAACTCAAAGATTATGTAGGTGCGATCGAAAATTATGAAAAATTAGTGGGATTTTCTCCTAAGTTAGAAAAAAATGATTTTTATGAATTTAGGTTGGCTAGTTCTTTTTTGGAGAGCAGAAAATTTGAACGGGCCATTGATACTTTTTCAAAGATAAATCAAAATCAGCATCATGAGTATAACAGTGATTCTGTCTATTATATTGGGCTTTGTTATTTTCAAAAGAACGATTTTGAGCGGACGCTTAAAATTTGGGGTGATTTTGTGACCAAGGGAAAAAGTAAAGAGAGAATTGTTGAGGTAAAATTTTTAATGGGCACGATCTATGAAACACAGGAAAAGTACGATTTGGCATATGAGTTTTATTATTCAATTCTAGGTGATTATCCCAATCCAGAGGTGGTTAAGGATCGTATTAAGTCGCTGCACTTGCGACGTTTACAAAGAAAACGGTAACGGTAACAATGAAGAGTAATTTGTTGCAAATATTATCCTTGGCATTGGCGCTGCCATCAGCAATTGCGGCCATTGGTTGGATCTGCTTTCAGTTATACGATCAAGGGATTTTATCAAAAAAGTGGATTTTAATCATATTGATTTTTGTTATGGCGGATTTTGTTTTTCTTATTCTTTATTATTTTAAAAAAAAGAAGGCCTAAAGTGTGAGATCTCTTGTATTAATATTAAAACATATTAGACTATGCTGGTATTTGCTGCTATCAATTTCTCTGGTGGTGCTCATTTGCTGGTACTTCACAGATTGCAGTGTAAAGGTGATTGCAAGTGTTGCTTTGATTTACCTGGCCGTTCTTTTTAGTCAGGTTTTAATGTGTTGGAGCTACTCGCAAAAGTTGTTAAAGGCAAGTGTAGAACTCCATAATTTAAAAAAAGAGGAATTGCTAAGCAACTGCAATGAATCTACAATAAATGTGATACACCTATTAAGGCCATTTGTGTTAATTTTATCGATGTGCCTAGGTTTCTATTTCCTTGGTAGACACGCCTTTGTTGGTGTTATGGTGTATCTTGTTCAGTTGTGTATATTTACGATTACGGTGAAAAAGGAATCGTTTGTCGGGGGTAAGAATGCGTATTCTATATCGTAGTTTGTTGGCGACAACTCTCCTAGCAACTTCACTTGCTGCAAGTGCGAGTGATTTCTCTTTTTTTTCGCTCCTGGCGGAAGAGATTCATATTCCTGAGCATACAATAACATTTGCTTTTATTGCACTCTTGATTACCGTTGCAGCTATAGTCTATCGCTTGAAATTATCCAAAGTTCAAAATATTGCACTACCGGATAAGGGTGTTTCTTTTAGAAACTTGATAGAAGTCTATGGGGAATTTATCTATAGCAAATGTGTTTCCATTATTGGTGAAAAAGAGGGGCCGAAGCATTTCTGGTTCATTGCCGCCATTTTTTTAATCATTCTTTCTAGTAATTTGATTGGGTTGATTCCTGGATTTTTGCCTCCCACCGCTAACTTTAATACAACCTTTGCCTTGGGGCTTTTGGCCTTTTTTTATTATACTTTGTACGGCTGTAAAACCAAGGGGGTTATTGGCTACTTTAAGCACTTTATGGGACCTTTGTGGTATATGGCAATTTTGTTGTTTCCAATTGAGTTAGTATCCGATTTTATTAGACCACTGACATTGGCAGTCCGTCTTCGTGGCAATATGTTTGGTGATCACCTTGTGCTGGGGGTTTTTACAGAGCTAACTCACTATATTATTCCTGTAGTGTTTTTGTTCTTTGGGCTTTTAGTAAGCTTTGTTCAGGCGTTTGTATTTTGTATTTTAACAATGGTTTATATCTCGCTGGCCATCGGCCACGGTGAAAGTGAACATTAAAAATTATTAGTGAGGTTTTGCATGAAAAAAATTTCTTATGTTCTTTTTACAATGACAACTCTGCTTCTGGTTACTGCAGTGGCCTTTGCAAATGATGGAGCAACAGGAACAATCTTAAGCGACAAAGCAGTGCTTGGACTTGGTGGTGTATTGGGTGTGGGACTGGCCGCTGCTGGTGGTGGCATTGGTCAAGGTCTTATTGGCTCAAGAGCAATGGAAGGGATTGCTAGAAATCCAAGCGCCTTGGATAAAATTTTTACGCCGATGATTCTTACTATTGCTTTCGTTGAATCATTGGTTATTTTTACAATCGTTACTATCTTCCTTGTAAAATAGATTGTGTAAATAATTTCTTTAAATAAGCTCCTGTGTGGGATTTGGGGTTATTAGCGATCTCTTTGGGTGTGCCAACAGCAACGATATTTCCCCCTTGATCTCCCCCTTCCGGTCCTAAATCAATGATATAATCGGCAGTCTTGATTACGTCTAAGTTATGTTCGATAATGAGCACAGAGTGGCCACGATCTACAAGCTTGTGGATCGATTCTAAAAGGATTTTTATGTCGGCAAAGTGTAGTCCGGTCGTGGGTTCATCTAAAACGTAGAGGCAATGTGCTTTGGTAGGACGAGCAAGCTCACTTGCTAATTTTAGTCGTTGGGCCTCACCTCCAGAGAGGGTAGTGGCCGGTTGCCCTAGTCGCATATAGCCAAGGCCAACACTGATAAGAGTGGAGAGAATTTTGTTAATGTTGTTGTGGTTTTTAAAAAAGCTATAGGCCTCCTCTATCGTCATATTTAAAACATCATGGATATTTTTTCCACGGTAAAGCACGGAGAGTGTCTCTTGGTTATAGCGTTTGCCTGCACAAGCGTGGCAAGTAATAAAAACATCGGGCAAAAAGTGCATTTCTATTTTTTTTACTCCATTGCCTTCGCAACTTTCACAGCGCCCGCCTTTTACATTAAAACTAAAGCGCCCTGGTTTATACCCTCGAACTTTAGACTCTACACTTTCTGCAAAGACATTGCGGATATGATCAAAAACACCACTATAGGTTGCTGGATTGGATTTGGGTGTGCGTCCGATGGGTGTTTGATCGAGCTCGATAACAGTATCAATGGCATCATTTCCGTCAATCGAAGAATAAGGGCGGTTGCCGCTCCCTCCATAGTAGTGTCCTTGTTTTAAAATTGCGGGAACTAAAATTTCATGCACAAGTGTGGATTTACCAGAGCCACTGACACCAGTGATGCAGACAAAGGCGTTTAAGGGAAATTTAATATCGATCCCTAGTAAATTATTTCTTTTAGCGCCATAAAGGTTAATGAATTTGGAGAAGCTACGTGTGTTTTCTGGAATGGGAATGCTCTCTTTTCCTGATAAAAATTTCCCTGTGGGAGAATTGGGGGTGGAGAGAATTACATGAAGTTCCCCTTGGGCCACTACTTCACCCCCGTGGATACCGGCACCAGGGCCCATATCGATAATGTGATCAGCAGTGCGAATAGTCTCCTCATCGTGTTCGACTACTAATACTGTATTTCCAAGGTCGCGCAGAGAGATAAGGGTTTGAATAAGGCGAGTGTTATCACGCGGATGTAGACCGATACTAGGTTCATCTAAAACGTAGATGACTCCACTAAGCGATGAACCAATTTGAGTTGCAAGACGAATCCGTTGCCCCTCACCACCCGCTAGAGTGTTGGCACTACGATTAAGCGTAAGGTAGGAGAGGCCTACGTTTAAAAGAAAACCTAGACGCTCTTTAATCTCTTTTAGAGGTTTAATTGCAATTTGTTGATCTTCACTCGAGAGATGGGGTCCAAGCTTGGAGATAAATTTAAAGCAATCGGCAACGGAGAGGTCGCAAATCTCCATAATAGAGTGATCTAAAATTTTAGTGGAGAGTGCAAAGGGATTTAAGCGATGACCTTTGCATGCTTTGCAACTTCGAGTGTTTAAATATTGTTGTAGTTCACTACGTACTTTTTCGGAAGCCGATTCAAAATAACGTTTGCGTAACCAAGCATGAATGCCTATAAAAGGGCGAGTGAAATTAAAAGTGGAATTGTCAGTGGTGAAAGAGAAAGTATAAATTTTTTTATTTCCATTCAAAATCGTATTCATAAATTTTTTAGGAAGGTTTTTGATAGGCATATTGAGGTCGATATCCTCTTGTTCAGCAATACAAGCAATCATCTTATACAGAAAAACGTGGCGTTTGGTAAGCAGAGGAATGCCACCGTCATCGATAGAGCGTGAAGGATCGGTAATGATTAGATCATCTTGGAAATCTTCAACAAATCCTAGTCCATTGCATATAGAACATGCTCCTAGCGGAGAGTTGAAAGAAAAAGAGTTGGGGGATAGTTCAGGAAAACCAATATCACATTTAAGACACATGTGATTTTCATTATAGAGAAATTCACTGGCAGCACCTGAATCAGCATCTAGCAAAACCGTCAACATCCCTTTGCCTAGTTTTAATGCTTGTTCAACAGAATCGGTAAGACGTGATTTTACACCATCTTTAAGCAAGATGCGATCAATGATCACTTCTAGGGTATGCGCCTTAGTTTTAGAGAGAGTGAAGTCACTATCTAGTGAAATGATTTCGCCATTTAAGCGTGCGCGAGAGAGGCCCATAGAAAGGAGGTTAGTGATTTCTTCTTTGTGTTCTCCCTTGCGATTACGAATGATAGGGGCAAGTAGCTGGACTTTGGTTCCTATCGGTTTTTTTAGGATAGAGTTGACTATTTGTTCGGCACTCTGTTTTTCAATAATTTCCCCACACTCTGGACAGTACGATTTTCCAATACGGGTAAAGAGTATTCTTAGATAATCATAAATTTCGGTAATGGTTCCAACGGTTGAGCGTGGATTTTTATTAACACTTTTTTGATCAATAGCAAGAGTAGGCGAAAGGCCTGTGATGGAATCAACATCGGCAGCTGCAAATTGTTCTAAAAATTGCCTAGCATAAGAGGAGAGCGATTCAATATAGCGGCGCTGTCCTTCTGCGTAGATGGTATCAAATGCCAGTGAGGATTTTCCAGAACCTGAAGGCCCAGTGATAACAGTTAACGTGTTTTTAGGGATGGAGAGCGAGATGGTTTTAAGGTTATGAATTTTTGCTCGAGAAATAGTGATTTTATTAAGGGTATTTTTTTGATTCATAGGATTCATTTTTAATCTCTAGCGCTGTTTTTAACATGTAGAGCGCACTTAAGTAGTTTGCTTGATTCTTACCATATAATTCAAATGCAGTTCCATGATCAACACTTAATCTTAAAAAAGGTAAGCCAAGAGTAATATTAAGGCCGATAATTCCATAGAGCGACTTAAAAATCGATAACGCTTGATCGTGATACATGTAGACAAATAGTTGTTTATTATTGGACTTTTTATGGAAAAAAAGAGTATCACCAGAAACTGGTCCTATAAAGGATACTTTTGGAAATAATTTTTTTAATTTAGAGATGGCATTGATAATATTTTTTTCTTCATTATTCCCGAGGAGACCATTTTCTCCTGCATGAGGATTGATACCAGAGAGAACAACTTCCTCAATTGGTGAGAAATATTGGGGGAAATTTTCCAAGGTGATTTTTATTTTCTCAAAGATTAACTCTTCCGAAAGCTTTACGACTTCAACCAAGGGAATGTGATCAGTGATTAAAAGCACATTGGTGTAGGGGCCTTTGAAAACCATCGGGAGATTAGGGTTATGATAGTAAGTGCGAAAAAATTCAGTATATCCCTTTAGTAATTTTCCATTAAGAATCAATTGGTCTTTAGATGTTGGAAGTGTGAGTAGAATGGATTTTTTTTTGCTTTTACTAGCTTTGATCAGACGGAGACATTCCAGTAGTGATTGTGTTGTCTGTGGTAGAAGCGAATCATTTTCCTTAATAAATTTAGCAGGAATATGCTTTTTATTTTTTTCTCCAAGCTTAATGGTGGCAAAAACATCTGCAAGTGAGGAGTGAAAAGTTATGAGGCAAAACTTTTTTATCTCTTCTGGAGAGAGGCAAGAGAGCGACTTTAAAAGGATCTCTAGTCCAATTGATTTTTCATGTCCTTGAGCTATGTAGATGGTCATTTGGAAAGGGTTTCGAAAAAATATTCGATGAAATGTTTCTGTTTTTCTCTCTCTAGCCATGCGATTAAAACTTGCTGTGCTTCTTTCTCAAAGAGTTCCCGCTCAATCCGTTCTTTGTTTTTTAAATAGATATCTGATTCTACCAGATTTTTACTCTTGATAAAGAAGAGTTGGTATTGCCCGTGGACGACAATAGGATCACTAATAGACCCCTCATCACTGTTTTTTAATAAAGCAACCATCTCTGGAGTCAGTCCATCTTCACTGATATTTCCTAAGTCGGTAACGGAGAGGTCTCGTAACTCTTCTGGAAGGAGACCGTTTTTTTGATATTGAGAGACGGCATCTTTTAAATTGTTAGCTTGATTAGAATTTAATTTGCTTTTTTCTATGGAGTAAGCAATCAGATCGTAACGAAAAGAGAGGGTCTGTTTAGAGGAGTATTGCTTGTAGAAGGTGTTTTTTATGTTTTGTTCGGTAATGGAGATAAGTGGCGTGAGAATGATAGATTTAAAAGCATCATACTCGATTGCGGCCCTGGTGATTTCAAAATACTCTTCAAATGAGGTATTGCTATTGTGTAAAAGTGTGAGTAATGATTCACGATCTAGTTGCAAGCGCTTTTCGGTGGACTTGATTTCACTTTCAACGTGGTTGTCGGAGATGATGATGCCGGAATCACCTAGAGCTCCTCTGATTAATAGCGTTTGTGTTATAGAGGCGACTACCTCTTGAGGGGAAAAATCGTTAAAATAATAGATTTGTGGAGCAATCTGCTTTCGGATAGTCGCATTGCTCTTAATTTGATTCACTTCTGAAAGAGTGATAATTTTATCATCAAAGACGGCCATGATTTTATCAAGCAACTTTGCTTCGGCCTTTGGTATGCTTATTAAATAGCTTAAGCATGAAAGTAAGAGAGCTAATGCGATAAAGGTAGAGCAGGGAAGATTTGAACGTTTCATGGAGGGTTCCTTAAAGTTGCACAAGACTAATAAGTAGTAATAAGAATTTATCGGTATTTTATCAAGGAGGATTTGAGTAATTTAGAGGTTTTCTTTCATCACTTTTACATTGGCCTTACTTCTGGCATCTGCAAAGTAGTTGGCGATGATTTTGTCTCGCTTTGTGTCGTAGATGATTTTCTTATAAAGATCTTGATTGATTTGATCAAAAGTTTTTACCCCGAGAACTTTAACGATATGGACACCAAAGGCGCTTCTAAAAGGAGCTGTAATAAAGTCTGGTTGCTTGCCTTTAATTGCTTCAAAATACGGAGGGGCCAGACGAGGAGGAGGTTGAAAACCCATGTCCCCACCAGTAGGTGCAGTCGAAGCTTGGGAGTATTTATTGGCCATCTCTGCAAATTTGTCAGGATCTTTTTTAACGATCTCATACACATCTAGTGCTTGTTTCAGCGCTGCTGAGAATTCGGCCTCACTTGGGTTAGTGTGCACACGGAAAAGAATTTGCGCTGTACGATATTCTTTGTTTTCTTCGTAATATTTTTTTACTTCATCATCAGAAACGGTGATCGTCTTGAGCTTGTCTTCCAAATCTTTGGAAACTTGAGCATGAAAGAGCACATCTTCGAGTTTACTTAAAACTAGGTTATCTTTATCCAATTTGTTTTTGTATGCTCTAGCGATTCCAATGCGTCTGTTGATAAGGTCGTTTAATATTTTTTCTCGAGTCACTTTTTCAGCTGATAGAAAAAGCTGGGCCTGCTGGTAGGCCTGATCAAACTCTTCTTTGGTAATTTTCACTCCATCAACGGTTGCGACAATGGTATCGCCCTTTTTCTCTTTTGCAGGGGCCGCTATGGTAGTTTCCATCAAAAGTGCGAAAAGAACCAGAAAACAAATGACCGGGACATAACTAAATAAATTTAGAAATCTTTTTGTCATCATTTTAAAAACCCTTATCCTTGTTATTTTTTACTAGGTTTAAAGATATTGTATTTTTACAATTGAAATTTAGCAAGGAACGATTTGCTCAGAAATAAGTTTTGCAAAATTTCTAAATGCATTCTCACTGATAATTCCATCTTTGTGTTTGTAGGTGAGGGAGTAATCGGGGTGGATCTGATAGCTTTTAGGTGTGGTAAGTGCCAAGGAAATTACCTTATCACGAAGAGAGGGTTCACTCTCCAAAACATTTTTGTCAAATTTAAGCAGAATTGTAGTTTTTTGCACAGAAATGGAGCTGACAGCACATTTTTGAAGGTGTAGTCGCACTTCGAGTGTAATAAAAAGATTGTAAAGATCGTTAGGTAGCTCGCCAAAGATATCATTCATTTCATTTTGTAACTCACTTAATTGCGACAGTTCAGAGCAGTTGGACATCTTTTTGTAGTATTTAAGTCTTAGAGAGGAATCTTGAATATAATAGGAGGGAATAGAGGCCGCAAAGGGTGTTTGGATTTCAATATCTTTACTGCGTTTAAGCGTAGAACGTTCCCCTTTGATTTCTAAGATCGCCTCTTGTAGAAGCTCCATGTAAAGTTCTAACCCAATATTTTCAATGTGCCCCGATTGTTCTGCTCCTAAAATATCTCCGGCCCCTCGGATCTCTAGATCACAAGAGGCCAAAGCAAATCCTGCTCCTAGATCAGCATAGGTTTGAATCGCCTTCAAGCGTTTGCTGGCAATTTCCGAGAGATCGCGTTGCTCAGGAATAATAAAATAAGCATAGGCCTTGCGATCAGAACGGCCAATTCTTCCACGGAGTTGATGGAGTTGCGAGAGCCCATAGGTGTCCGCACGATCGATAATCATGGTATTTGCCGAGGGAATATCGATCCCTGATTCAATGATAGTGGTAGAGAGTAAGACGTTAAAGCGCTTTGAATAGAAGGAGCGCATTCTTTTTTCGAGTTCTCTTCCTGGGAGCTGCCCATGAGCAATAATAATATTAGCAGAAGGTACAAGTTGCTTAAGCTGTTGGTAAACTTCATCGATATCATGAATGCGATTATGCACATAAAAAACTTGCCCTCCTCGTGAAAGCTCCTTTTCAATGGCCATGCGAATGGTCTCCTCATCCCTCTTAATCACATAAGTTTTGATTGATTGGCGTTTAAGCGGAGGTGTTTGGATTAAGGAGAGGTCACGAATTCCTAGAAAAGAGAGTTGCAAGGTGCGAGGGATTGGTGTTGCCGACAAGGTTAGTGTGTCCACAGACGTTTTTACAAGGCGAAGTTTTTCTTTCTGTGCCACTCCAAAACGTTGTTCTTCATCGATAATGATCAGTCCGAGATCTTTAAATCCAATCTCTTTGTTTAAAAGACTATGTGTTCCAATAATAATATCGATAGTGCCAATTCGTAGGCGATGGTAAATCTCTTTGATTTCAGCGGCAGTTTTCAGGCGAGAGATAAATTCAATGGTGATTGGAAAATCTTTAAAACGTTCAGAGAAAGAGTTAAAGTGTTGGAGTGCTAAAACAGTTGTTGGAACTAACAGCGCAACCTGTTTTTTATCGAGGACAGCAAGGAAACAGGCGCGCATGGCCACCTCAGTTTTTCCATGTCCTACATCCCCACAAACCAGACGATCCATGGGATGATTTTTTTGCATATCCTGGAGTACATCTTCGATCGCCTTGTGCTGATCGATGGTTTCCTCAAAAGGGAAAGAGAGCTCAAATTCATTATAGAGATGATTTGGGGAAGAGTAGGCAAAGGCCGGAGAAGAGAGACGATCGGCCTGAAGTTTAATCAGGTCAAAGGCCAGCTTTTTCACAGCACCTTTGGCCCGCTCTTTTGCTTTTTCAAATTTATTGGTGCGCAAATTGGCCAAAGGGGTTTTGCTATCCGATTCAGCATATTTTTGAATCAAGTTCATCTTATAGACAGGAAGATAAATTTTATCGCCGCAATCATAGTGAATCAGCAGGAAATCTACATCGTTTGCTGTTCCTTGGTTGATAGAAACAAGCCCTTTATATTGTCCAATTCCATATTGACTGTGGATAACGTAATCATCGGGTTTTAAAGTTGCCAATTGTTCTGCAAAGACATCAATTTTTCTGCTACTGCTTTTTTTATGAGGAGTGCGCTTAAAGGAAAAAAAGTCATTATCTGAGATATATACAGTATTGGGATCAAAATGATAAAAACCTTCTTTTAAGACCCCCTGAATATAGGAAATTTTTTTCTTAACTTCGCTAGAAATTTCTTGGTCAGAAAAGAGGTATTCAATTTCAGAGCGAGTATGCTCGCTCTTATAGACGATGACGACGTTGCTAACAAAGAGCGTTTGCTCTTTGATATTTTGAAAAAGTTGTCGGATAAAATCAAATTTATGAGGAACGAAGGAAGATTTGTTTTGTTGGAGATCTATCCATTGCAAATTTTTAGTAATATACGACTTCAATTCCTCAGTTTGTAGGGAGAGGGAAAACGAGGGATCCTTAAAAATATTTGGAGCACTGGACTCAGATATAGTGACGGAGCGCGATTTATTATCTAGAGAAGAGAGCTTACTGTAAAGTAGTTTCCAGTTATCAAAATAGAGCTCTGAGGGATGATTGGTTAGTAAGGATTCACTTTCACTGTTTCCAAGGATGCCATCATAATCATTAAAAAGTTCTTCGAAGAAGCTTAGAGCATTCTCTTCATAGGCCAGAGGATTAACGTGAAATACCAAGGAGTTTTCGTTATTAAAATAGTCGAAAAGAGAGGCGTGTTCTTCTAAAAAAAGCGGAAGATATTTAGGATAATCCTCAAAGAGGTGTCCAGCAGAAAGTTCAGAAAAAACTTGAGCTCGTTTAGCGTACCTTTGCTTGCAATTTGCAGGAGGCATGGGGATCTTTGATTTTAAATTTTTGGAAAAACCATTTCCACTAAGCAAGAGAGGTGTTGGGGCAATAGAGACTTGATTTAAAGTGATCTCCCTGCAAGTTTTTTGAGAGGTAACATCGATTAGATAGATCTCTTCAATTAAATCATCAAAATAGTGAAGGCGTACTGGGGAGTGAGATATGGGAAAAATATCAAAAATTTCTCCGCGTTTGCAAAAACTTCCTGGCTCTTCTGTCGTAGGGGTCGAGATATATCCGATGGAGACTAGCTTTGCTGCTAATTCATTTGGAGGAAGAATATCATCTTTTTGAATTACAAATGAACTATCGATAAAGAGCGCAGGTGTTGGCAGTTTTTCAAAGAGTGAGCGAAGAGAGGTAATAATAACGATGTCATTTTTTTGTTGATGAACAAGCAGGTCTAAAAGATGAAATTTGATAAAAAGGTCGTTTTCAGAGGAGATAGATGAAGAGTAGGGAGAGAGCTCAGAGAGAGGAAAAAGATAGGTTTCAAATTGGGTATTATGCTTTAAAATAGAATAAATAGTCTCTGCTTCAAAGGTAGTCGCCGTATTTATTAAAAAATGGGAAATTTGATTAGGCGGCCTTTTTTCAAGGTGCTTTATAAAAAGGAAAGTCCAAGTGGAGACATTAACTCCAGTAAGATGGAGTGTGTGGTGAGATGGGGAACTCTCTTCTAAAAATGAGACGTAACTATCAATAATGTTTTTCATCTTGTGATCTTTGTGCTGATGAGTAGAGGAAAGAGAGATCAAGATGCTCTGATTCGAGTAGTTCTTTCCAGAAATCATCATTTGCAATAAGCAGGTTATATGCTTTACGAATTTCAATAAACTTCTCTGGAAAAAATTCTGGAGGATATCGCTTTACCATTTTTTGGTAAGCTTGCTCTATGTCTGCATCTGAGTTATGACATTCGCAACGAAGAATTTTTAAAGCATTATCGAAAAGCATGGGAAATATTTCCTTTAGATTAGAGGAGAGTATTATCATCGTTCATTAGGTTGATCAAATTGCTTTTAAAAGAGGAGCTTTTTTGCACAGAAGACGCAATGCGCCCTAAGTGCTTTTGCAAAGAGAGGTCGTATTTAATAGAGCTTAGAAGATTAGCATCTAAACGTTTTAACTCCTTAAAAATATCATTCGATAATTCCCAAGTAGCATGGTCTTGATGGCCACTTTTTAGGAAAAGTTTTTTAGTCTTTTCTAGGAAGTTAAAGGAGAGTGCAATTTTTTTATAGGAATCACTGTCTAGTCCTTTGAGTATAGATAACCAGGAATGGAGATTATCAATGCTTTGAAATAACAAAGATAAAAAGTAGAGAAGAAATTTTTTGGAGATATCATGGGTACACTTGTGAAAAAGAGGTGTGAAGTATAAGAGAATGGAGTGGTATTCATTGCTGCTGATCGCCGCGGTGCTCTTGCAATTTAGAATGAGATGAAAATTGTAAATAGCAGTAGTGGAATAGTGAAACGAGCACTCGTCCTTCGAAAATGTGAAGAATTTTAAAAATAAGGTCATCTGCGATTTGAATTGCAAGAAGTCTTTTAAATGAAGATCCCGTTCAAATGAGGTGAGACTATATTGAGGAGATGCGGTTTTTAATTTATTAGGAAAGAAGATCTGCAGCGCCTTTTCAAAAAAAATTTGTTTTTGAGATAAGTTGAGTATTTTATAAAATTTATCGGATAGATGAGCAATGTATTTAGGATTATCAAGATTGGATAGTGCAAAGATCACTAAAAAATCTAAGTCGATGTTGATAAATTCATCCTTTATTTTCTTTTTCTTAGAAGACGATTCTAATAGAAAATCTATAATAATAGAAAATCTATAATCATGTGCATGAGGAGGATAAATTTCTTGAAAAAAAGCACAGTTAGAATCATTTATAATGTTTTTTAGTGGAAGAGAAGAGAGAAGAATTTTGTGTACAATGTAAAAAATCTCGAACACTCTTCTTTGCAGGGGAGCAAATTTGGGATTGGACGTTTGATTATAAATAGCAATGAATTCATCAAAAAATATTCTTAAAACTTGCTCTATGATCTCTTTGTGAGGGTTGGCCGGGTTGTTATTTAAGGATGAAAAAAAGAAGAGGCATGCCTTGAGTTTACTTATGCTAAAAATAAGAGAGTATTTTTTTGAAACGCCAGGAATCAGACGCAGAAAAAAGATGGCGTTTATGCGGATTAGTGGAAAATTAAGAAAAATATTAAGTTCATCTTTGGAAAAGAGGGCACTGGGGTCAATTGTCTCATTTTCAAACCCTGTAATCAGGTTCCATAAGGAAGTGGGAGAGGATGATAATTTATCGGTGATATTTTTTAGCAGCGTTGAAGTGTTTTGTGCATTCACTGATGCTCACCTTGTTCGTGATCTTTTATAAAATTATGAATGGTTATTTCGAGAGAGTCTAATCTGTCGTCGTCTGCGCATTTTAAGGCAGACAAGTAATCGTTTAAGAGTGCGTGTCCTTGCTCCATGATTCCATGAGAGCAGAGAGGACTATTTTTTTGTAAAAAGAGGAGCAATTGTCTAGAGGCTTCATTGGTTTCAGCAAAAGGGGAATTGTTTAAAGTGAATGGTTCACACACAGTTGCTGAGGAGGGAGCATTTAAATTAAAATGATAATGGTAAATATTATTATCACAGGTATTTTGCGCAATATTGATTTTCACAATGCCATTCAAATCGTACTCCATTCTAATGTGAATAGGTGTTCCCGCAGATGATGGCAGCAAATTAACTGAGAAAGATCCAATAAAAAGATTTTCTAGAGTAGATTTGGATTCTCCTTGATAGATGGCCACCTCGACATGCTCCTGATTATCAAAGCTAGTGTAAAATGTTTTGATATTTCTTGCAGGCAGCCTAGTGCCTCTTAAAATAACTGGAACAAATGTTTTCGGGTGGCGATTACCAGGGTGATCATTGGTTGTGTTTGCATGTTGTTGTGACTCCGCAAGGATGGCTTCCTTTACTTTTGCGTGTGCTGTAGATTCAACAAGGGAATCTATTTCACCCATGGCCGCAACTCCCAGTGTGTGCGAAGAGACATCAATGATGATGCTATCTACCTTGAGTCCTGCGCAAATGGCCGCTTGAATGCTTGCCCCTAAAGCCACAGAAATATCTGGATCAAAATAGTTGCTAATTGTTTTTCCAAAATGGGTGCAAAGCTTTTCCTTTAACAGCGGGATACGTGTAGATCCACCGACCAGCAAAAATTTGGAGATTTCATCACAAGTGCAATTTGCCTCTCGAAGTGCTTCGTTGGTTTTCTCAATAGTCGATTCGACGTAGGGTGTGATCATAGCTTCAAATTGAGATCTTGTAATCCTGAGTTTTAACTTAATTTCTTTATTTCCAATCTGTATGATTTCATCGATATCGACTTCAGTTAAATCGGAGAGTTTGATTTTTATATTTTCTGCTAATATTTTTAATTTTGTAATTTGCAGAGAATTGTCAATGGCAATCCCATGATTAATCTTAATGAAATCGCATAGGAAATGGGCAATTTTAAGATCGAAATCATCGCCTCCTAAGTAATTATTTCCTGTGGAGGCAAGCACTTCATATTGGCCCTGCTTCACCAGTAAAACCGTTACGTCAAAAGTTCCGCCCCCAAGATCAAAGACGATAATTTTCTCTGCATGCAAGGGAGATAATGGAGGAGATAGCAGGGAATGTGTTGGCCATGTAGAGGAGAGCGCAAAGTTATAGAGCAAAGAAGCAGCGGTTGGTTCATTAATAATGCGTAAAACATTTAGGCCAACTTCAATGCCAGCTTGCAAGGTTGCTCTACGTTGAGAATCATTAAAGTAAGCGGGAACGGTTATTACAACATTACTTAATTCGAGATTATGATCTCTTTTTATACACTCTTTAAGATAGGATAAAATTTTTGAAGAGATTGCAGTGGGATCTAATCTCTCTTCATTTATTGTTATCGAGTAATTGGGATTACCCATCTGCCTTTTAATAGAGAAGATAGCGTTTGCTGGATTTTTAGAAGTAATATTTTTTGCGTGCTTGCCTATCATCCACTTGCCATTGTCATAGGCCACAATAGAAGGAACTGTTTGTTCTCCCTCTATAGGAAGTATTTCCGGATGGTAATCACGAAAATAAGATACACAGGTATTGGTAGTGCCAAGATCAATGCCAAAGACGATGCATATAGAATCTTTCATAGACATCACTTTCATCCAAAAAAAAAAATTTGCTTGTGGCCCGAACTCTATATATAGAAGTAAAATTGAAAAACTTAACTAAATGGACACTTATACCTTTTTTTAAATAGAAAAAGTAGATAAAATAGATCTTAAATAAGAATTTGGCTGGTTATAGGAGATAAATTACATGACAGAATTACTCTTCATCTTAGAAAAATACCAGACAACTCATTGGGCACCTTGGATTACTTCACTGCTCATTTTTTTGTTTTTTACATGCATTCTTTTTTTTGTACACAAAGGTATTTGGAAACAGCTTTACAGGATAGCACAAAAGACTGACGCTGAATGGGATGATGAGTTATTAACAGAGACCAGAACACCTGGACGTATTATTTTTATTATTTTGGCCTTGATTATTGCTTTTCATCTCTCTTCAATAGAAGTGCAAAAATTTGTAATGTTGCAAGTTTTGGCCAAAAACATATTAATTTTATCAGTATTATGGCTTGCTCATCGCTTTCTCTCTGTCTTTATTAAACACTCTCGTTTTTTCAACTCTTTTGATGGAAACAGCAAAACCTATCTCCTTACAACATTGAATGTGTTCGCAACATTTATTGGGGTATTAATTATTTTGGATGCAATTGGAATATCCATTACTCCTATTTTGGCATCTCTTGGAGTTGGTTCACTGGCCATTGCTTTGGCATTACAAGATACACTAAGTAATTTTTTTAGTGGTGTTTATACACTGATTGATAAGCCTGTAAGGCAAGGAGATTTTATTAAGATTGAGGGTTCTGTTGAGGGCACAGTACTTAAAATTGGCTGGAGAAGCACGCGGATATTACTAACTTCAGGCAATGAAGTTATTGTGCCTAATTCAAAATTGGCACAAGCGATTGTTACCAATTATGCTTTTCCTTGCCAAAAGAGTACAACGCTTGTTGCTGTTTGTGTCGCATACGATCAAGATTTGAAAAAAATTGAAGAGACTACCTTGAGTGTTGCAATGAAGGTGCAAAAAGAGATTGAAGGAGCAGATAAAGATTTTGAACCAGTCATACGCTATGGCCAATTAGGGGAAAATGGCATTGGGTTTAATGTAGTCTTGCAGGTGAATAAAATAAATGACCAATATCTAGTAAAACATGAATTCATTAAACGGCTTGTGCTTAAGTACCAGGGAGAGGATATTAAATTTGCGCTTCCTCCAAGGAATGTATACTTGCAAAAATCTCAGATAAATTTGGAACGGCAATAGAGAGAGTATGTTGATTAAAAAGAAAAAAAACTTAAAATACGTTGTGGGTATTTGTTCTCAGCGAAAAAATAAAACACCAAATTGTATTGTTTTCTATGTATTCTTTTTTCCCGCAGTGACTATCATTTCTACAATTGTTTTGAATCAGCAATTTTTTTTGGTAAGCAAAAACATAGCGGATAAGGATAGTTTTTTTATATTAGGGGTCATCTCTAGTTGTGTGATTTTTTTTATTTCACTATTTGTAATAAAGAGAAAAGGAATTAAATAAAAGGCCATGGAGTATTTTAATTGGATATTTTATAAAATTTTAATCACAATTTTTATTTTATTTATTTGTGACACTACGATGCTTACTATAGAGCACTTGTTGGTTCATCAGAAAACTTCTGGATTATGGGCACTTGTCAGGAATAATTTTTTATATAGGAATTATAAAAATTTAAGTATTCTGAAAAAAAATAAACGTTATGAAATGATAATCATGTTCGTAGTTGTTTTATTGATGATTCTTAGCTCTTCTTTGATGCTGCCGGTGGAAGGGAGTTTTATATTTGATTTTGCAAATGAAAAAAAATATGCTCTGGATAATGTTAGCATTATTGTGTTTGCAGCAGTGGTGATTGCTTTTTTTAAAGTTATCATGGAACTGGCCACACATAGAAATCCCAAAGGGCAAAAGCGTTTAGTCTTTTTAACTTTGTCTGCTACTATCATACAAATTCTTGTTTTAGGGATAGTAACCAACTATTATAGCAACACAAGTTGGGATAAAATTTTAAATTATCAATCAAATCCTATGCAATGGGGTGTGTGGTATACTCCGATCGGTTTTTTATTGTTTGTGTTTTCTGGAATAATGATGATTTCTTTTGGGCATAAAAATTATTACGAGAGATATTTCTGGAATAAAGATTATTTTTTTAATGTTAATCTATTTTTAGAAATTAACAGATTAATGGGTTTCTATCATTTATTGATCGCTACTTTTTTGTTTTTAGGCGGATCGAAAGAAGCTGTTTATTTGAGTAATATTATTCAAGTTGAGTCCCAACAACTTACATATTTGCTGATAGCAATATTTGTTGTTTGTGCTAAAGTCGCGGCCATGGTGATTGTGTTGTCGTTATTAAAGCAGTCACTGTTTCCAGTAAATTTCTATCACATAGAGCGATTAAATTACTATGTAATGTTCCCATTGGCATCGATAATGCTTGTAATGGCGATATTGAAAATTCATTAAATTACAGGATATTAGCATGAGCTTGATTTTGTTTATGATATTTTTATTAGCATTTTATGTATTGATTAAAATTCATCGAAAAAAAGAGATACCAATGTTTTGTATCCCCTTGTTGATTTGTGTCTCTAGTTTTTGTTTTATTACAACGATTCCTCCTGTTCTTTTTGCTCTTCATACATTGCTTACTATATTTATGGTGATAGTGCTAATGCTAACTACTAAACGTGAGTACATCTTTATTAACAAAAAAATACAATCATTTAAAGGGGCAAGAAATTATTGGTGGGAAATTTGTAAATACCTGATTGCTATTGTTTTTTCCTCGATAATAGTGGCTCCATGGGCGATTGATTCGACTACTAAAGGGAGAAATATTGCTCAATTTTTGAGACCTATAGAAATTGATGATAATTCTATTCCTTTTACGGTAGAAGAATATTTTTATGCCATGATTGCGCTTCTTGTGATTTTTTGGTTTTTGTTTAATGTTTTTTTAATGAAAGATAGAGAGATGGCCAATGATGTATAATGTATTTATTGCTGCTATATTGATTGTTGTTGGTATCAGTATCATATTCACTCGGAAAAATTTCGCTTATGTTTTTTTAGGCAATTTATTGTTTGTGCAAGCGATGTTTATTCTTATTAGCTCTTTGAGGCACATTAATAATTCCGGACGACATTTCGCATTGATGATTGCGGTGGACTTGATCATGATTATGTATTTAATTGTATATACTTTGCTGAATCGACAAGCGAAGTATTAAAACAAAGTAACTGCTCACACCCTTCAGCCATCTACCCTCTACCGGATGCTGAAAGTTGCTTAGCTAACAGCATTTGGTTGAGAGGTGAAGGTTGAGGGGTGTGAGCAGTTACAAAACAAAAATAATAACGGGACAGTGTGGTCGTTATGGAGAATAACTTGTTTAATTGTTTGATGCTAATTGCTTTATTACTTGTATTAGCATTAGTCTTGTTTAACAGTTGGTTTTGTGACAACAGTATTAAGATAAAACGATATTCACTGGGTTTGCTTGGGGTTTCGCTGTTGTGTATTGTGGTGGCGTTTTTTCTTGTCAGTATAAATGCTGCTGATTTGGATCCATTTGTGCTTAACTGCCAAAGACAAAAAGCTTGGTGTAATTATTTTTTTATTGGATTAGTTGTAAACCAGGAAACACTTCGTTCGCTGATCTTACTAATGGCATTTTTCTTGCTGCATATTTATCAAAAACATAATGATGAAAAAAATCTAAATAAAGATATTAATTTTTTTATAACAATGATGGCACTATCCTTTGTAATTGTAGCAACTTCAAATATAATCCTTGCTACGGTTTGTATATTTTGCTTAGGATATTGCCCAAACGGACGAATTATTTCAGAGCATGGTATTGGGGGCATTGAAATATTATCTTGGAAAAATATTTTTGACTTGAATGGACTATTTTTCAGCATGTTGCTGTGTTGCTACTTTCAAACCGCAGATTTTTCAATAATTAATCAAGGATTTACTGCTTTCCATGAAAATCAAAATTTTTTCAGGATAATTGTTTTCATAATCTATGTGAGCGTTATTGGGAAACTATTAGTTCTTGTTTTGAGCAAAGAAAAAGAATCGCTCGATCACATTGTTTTTTATATACTTCCCGTAATGTATTTTTTAGGAAAATTTAATTTCGAATTAAATTTTTTACAAAATTTTAATTTTATAATGTTAAAAATTTTAGCGTTAATCATTATTATACCTATGGTGGTGCGAGTTTTTAAGCACAAGGAGATGGATTGTGGCTTTGTAAAAATCATGTTGCTGGCGAATATTTGTTTTGCGCTTTCTTGTTTTGTGCTTTCAGCATTTACCATGGGAAAATTATATCTTGAATGTGCAATAATGGTTGTTCTTGTCATGATGTTTTTTGAATCCTGGAAGCGTAAAAACGCAGTGCAAATAGAAAGTTTACGAATTATACCGGTGTTGTTGTTCTTTATCCCTATAATTCCGCTGGCACCAATGTATATAATGCAATTAAAAATAGAATCGATCTTTTTAGCGCAAAAAGAGTATTTATTGTTTGCGCTATCGTATGTTTGGACTGTTTTGGCAATAGCTACAGTCATTAATTTGCCCGCAATAATGATAGAAACAAAAGAAAAATGGTCTCTGGAAATTTTAATTAGCAAAGTTGTAAAGGCGAGTGCAGAAAGTAAAAAGATAAAAATAAATATAGAATCCATACTCTTATTAGGAGCAATGATTTTATTGGCGGTGATTGCCGGGTATTGGACTTTTGATACTTTTCCTACTAGCGAAGGATATACATTATGGGCATTTTTTTTAAAAGCTCCATTGTTTATAACTATGAGCGCAGTTTGTATCTATGGATTAGATAGGTCAGTGGGAAGAGAATGGGGGAGAATGGTATTAGTTAAAGCAAGTGATTTGATGGAGAAAATTAGAGAGGTTTATTTAAAAATTTGGGCCGGAATATCAAGCGCTATGGGCAAGCAATATATATTGACAAGCGCAATGGAGCAAGTATGGAACAAGAGTATGCTACTTTTTCCCAAGATGGATATCTTGATTTCTAGTGTAGATCGCATGGTTTTTCTTTTGGCCGTCAGTATATCCATGATGGTCGTAATAGTAATTATCAGTTACTTTGTATCCTGAAAGTTTGTAAATATGATTGATACATTATTTGTTAATTTTTTTGTGCTCCATTTTTTGTTTTGCGTTTTAGTGTTGCTGTTTTCAAATAAACAAAATACTGAGAAAAAAATAATTTTGATTTATCACGCAATAGAGACAATTATTTGCATAGCAATCGTAGTATTGTTAGGCATGATTTTTGCTACAAATGAATCTGCTAGTGCTCCAATTAGTGTGAAATTCTTTTCATCAACATGGGTGTTGAATTTAAATCATTCAAATGTTTTTATTTCTGCCCTTGTGTATATCTTATACATAATAATTAAGTTAGTTACTCCTACTAAGGATTTGCAGCTGTCTTCTTTATTAGGGATGGCAATGGGGCTTTTTTTCTTGCAGATCTCTTCACAGAATTTATTGATATTTATTTTTTTATCAGATCTGGTTTTTTTGTTGATTTTTTTGATTATTAAAAATAACCGGAGAGAAAAAGATGAATGCAGTGATTATATAGATTACATCACGTATGGGATCATGACTATTTTATCTGCATTGACTTTTGTGTTTGTGATCTTTATTGGTATAGAGTTATCTGCGACAAAGGGGCATCTTTTTTATAGAACCATGAAATTTGTCATCAATGTATTTGATTTTTCCCAATTAGAAAGCTTGAACAGTGAACTCAGTAAAACTTGCTTTGCTGCATTTGTAATTGCCCTTGTAATAAAAGGTCCAGTGGTCTCATATCTACGCTTATTGCATGGTAAAAAAAACAATTTCTATATTTGCATTGAAGATGCTACCTATTTAATTATTTCTTGTGCATCTTGCTTTTATTTATTATTTGCTTTAGTTCCAAAATCAGGCAGCAATACGGAAATAATGCAATTTATGCCAATGCCATACATTGGACTGCTTTTGTTTTTCTTATCTATTATAGATCTATTTTTCAAAATCAGAGAAGAAGGTAGTCAGAAAGGATTGATAAATGTTTTTTTTGTTTACCTTTTCTTGTTGATCTACTTAATCCTAGAAAGTGGATCATTATTGGTGGAAATTTTAATTGCAAAATCAATACTTACTGTAATTATTTTTACTGGTATCTATTTTTATTTTATGTTCGCAAAAAAAATACTGAGATTTGATGGAAAACTGGAAAAAAAATGTGAACAAATTTCTCACCTAGGGCATTTTGTATTTTCGTTGACCAAGTTTAGTTCGTTTGCATGGGTGATCTTTTTTTCAATGTCACTGTGGATCATGGACGTTATTGCCGTTAGTTATTTGATTAAAGAAAGTAATGTCACAGGATATTTGGTTTTAATAATACTGGCGTTTTGCTTTTTTTATGTAATGAAGAAAATAGTTATTGTATTTGCCGGAGTATCAAAAAATATTCATATCGTTTCAAATTCAAAATTATTGATTCATGGATATGCTCTGATTGTTGCTAACATATCACTTTCATATGGAATATATTTGATATTAATTAATCTAGAAAAATTCAGTCAAAATTTGTACAGAATATGGCAGTAAATAATGAAAACAGAAATTTTAAACTTATGCAATTCTTTCTCAATCGAAATATTCCTAGGGGGGCCACTGCTGTTTTTGTTTCTATTCGGAATATCAAAATTATTATTGGATAAATATTTATCGAAATGTTTTGATAAAATGATATTGATATTGATCAATGTTTCTTTTTTTTTATTTTTATATCTAAATACTGATCTTAAAATAATGAATTATTTTGTTGTTACTGAGCATGCAAGATATCTGCTAATGTTTATTTTTTTATTGTTACTGATGATTTTTATAATAGAGATGCTCTTGTTTAAGAGACAGAGTCATTTTTATATAGAATTCATAATGGCATTGCTATTACCAATATCGCTGTTTTTAGTGGGAGCACCAGATCTTCTTATCCTGTGGTTGTTTTTAGAGTTTTTGTCTCTTTGTGAAATTATAGCTTATTCGAATAAATCAAATCATTCAAGGACATTGCTGATTCAAAATTATAATTTTAATTTGCATATCATAACTTCTTCAATTTTCTTATTGGGCATGATCCTTTTCTATGGTGCTACCGGAGGATTTAAGTTATCAGAATATGAGGTGTTTGATTATAAAATGTTTTCTTTTGCAACAGGTATATTCATGCTTGCCTTTTTAATGAGAGGTGGTTTTTTGCCATGGTTTAATATTGCTATCGATAAAACTTCTTTGAAAAATATTGATTTAGGATTGCTGTTACGGCCATTAGTGGGATTTAGGTCTATTATTTTCTATATATCCTTCGTATGTCTGCAGAATTTTATTGTAAAATTGTCACAGATTAGTGATAATTTTTATGCATTATTCTCCTGGATTATTTTTTTATCAGCATCATTCATTTTGTGTTATATATGTTTATCTACTAGAAATTATCACAAAATATTAATCGCCTCACTTTTTTCTGTGCAAGCTTTTTACTTTACAAATATTTCACTACTAGAAAAAATTGACGAAGGGCAGTTGGTCTTTTTTATATGTCAGGTCTCATTGCTGTTCACAGGAATATTGTTCTCTTTATATTCAAGGCAAATGATAAGTGTTGGCCACAGACGGCTAAAAGGATTCGCAAATATTATCATTGTTTTGTTTGCATTAGTGTTATTATCCCCAATGCCCAGTGGTGTTTTTTTTAGCAAATATCTGCTTTTGAGAAATTATATTGAGATGGGAAATTTTCTTTTTGTTGGAGGATGGATTATATTTTTCATTATGAGCATGCTTGCTTTTAAAAAACTTGTTTTACTTGTTTTTGATGAATGGAAGAAAGATATGCTCATTTCCTGCTCTTCAAATGAAACGACATGCATGCAATCGAATCTTGATGTTTGCAGAATCGGATTTTCTTTGTTTCTTTTGATTTTGAATGTTTTATCTGGATTTATTAATCCCATGGATGGGTTTTGATATGAATGATAAAAAAGACAAAAATAAAGAGGATACCAATATTTTATTAGAGATAAGTAAATTTAAAAACGATGATAACTGTAGTGGTAATCAATCCACACTTACTTCTGTGCAGGGAGAAGCAAAGGAAAAAGAGAATGATTTTACTCAAGAAAATAAAGAAACAGATGCTACTGAAAACAGCGAAATGCACGATGAAATTTTGAATGAAATTGAAAAAACCGTTGTAATAAGAAAAGCCGAGCAAGGCAATGTTTTTCAAATAGAAAAAACATTGATTAATGCCAATGCTGCAAAAGAATTGAAAAAAGAAAATACTTTAAAAGATGGGATAGGAAGTGAAATCAGCAAACAAGAGACACCTTTGAGCGAGATTGCTATAAAAGAAAATTACAACGGCGAAACAAGGTTAATCTCTTCTGAAGAAATAATTTCATTAAATGAGATAAGTGAAATTGAAAAAAAATTATTGTTAGAGCAAGAGAAGATAACTAAGGAAAAAGGAGATGAAAAAAATCAAGCAGAAGTTGTATCCAATGAAACTTTAGAACAGAATGTTGATAAATTAAAAAAAAACAAAAAAGGCATAAAGCCAATTGTACTAATTGCAGTACTTGTTGGAATTTATTTTGCTTTTCCTCAATCTAGTGAAAAAGCTAAAATTGATCCAATAAATGCAACATTTGATTATCCACAGGAAATCGATAAACCCAATGATAAATTAAGTAAGCAGTATTTTGAGCAAGGAGCAGAAATTTATGAAAAGCATACATATATATCAAGAATCAATGCTTCTAATAAATTCATGCAATCAATGCAACAAAAGCGAAATAGTAAAGCACTGGCGGCTTTGGTTTTGGTTTATGCGGAGCTTTTTTCACATATAGTACAAATAAAATTTGCTCCTAAAAATGACAATCAAAAAAAAGAATTGGATATGGCCGCTGAAAATGCTGCTAAAAATTCGCTGCTATTTAACAATCTTAAAGGAAAAGCTAGTGATACTATTTTCACTCTTATCAAAGAAGGACAAGTAAAATCTTTGAGCGAGATTAATTTAGCCATAGGCACTGCTATTTTCTATGCCAATCTAGGAAAATATTCTGCGGCCATAAATGCCTTGTATCGATTTGGGGTAAGCGGCGCTAATAAACTTAATTTAAAATATTATGTTACCTATCTCGAAATTGCGTTGAAAGCTGAAAAATTTGAACTTGCTAAAATTTTAGCAGAATTTATTAGTAATGTCCCAGGCAAATCTATAGATGCATATGTTGCCCTTATTAATTATGAAATTGCCAATATGAATTATGATCAGGCAAAAAAACTTGTTCTTGATGCCACTGAAAAAAAATCGAAAAAATCAGTAGTGCTTCTTCTTGCTTACGCCAAGGTGTCTTTGTATTTAGATGATTACGAAAAAGCAAAAAATATTTTGCAACTGATACGAGAATTGGGAGCAGAAAAATCAGGAGTCTATTATGCAAGATATTTAGAATACTCAGGTATGCTGGCCTTGCATTATAAAAAGAATGATGAGGCATTAGGGCTATTCAAAGCAGCAATTACTCTAAATGACACAGTTGAGTTGCGCTCAAAAATTGCATTACTGGGTAATGAGCAGGGAAAAACTTTTGCAAACCCTTTAGTGCTTGAAAGTAAAATTTTTGATATTATAAAAAAAGCAAAAGAGGCCCAAAAATCATTGGATTGGAATACTGCCTTTAATTATGCAATATCCGCAGTGGATACTTCAGAGTCAAGTGTTACTGCAAAATTATATTTAGCACAGATACAGACGGATCGAGGCTATTGTTCTGAAGCGATTAAAACATTAAATGAGCTTCGTACTACTCATACTAATTCAAGGGAAATTGATGCAATTTTAATTAAAACTTACATTGATACTTATAAATTTGAAGATGCAAAGATAATATTAGGCAATCTTGCACAAACAGAGTTTCGAGACACACAGCAATACAGTTCATTGATGGGATTAATGTACTTCCGCTCAGGAAAACTCGCGGAGTCATTAAAATGGTATCTTACAGCAGTGAGAATAGATCCCTTAAACGATAATGACTACTATATGATAGCGCAAATATTTTTTCGATTGAAGAAATTTGATAAATCGAAAGAAGCAACAATGAAGGCCACTGAATTAGATCCCACTAATGTTGATTATAGTATTTTATATGCAAATATTATCTATGAAATGGATGGGGCCACTTCTGCCATTGGATACTTGGAGAGTATTTTACAAGACAATGAAAAAATTGAAAAACAAAGCAATGAAATCGAGCAAGATGAATCATCCGCAACTATTGGAAAACTTTTTACTAAACTAGGGGCATCAGGACAGGCCAAACTAATTGAATTAGAGAAATCCAAACTTCTTTCCGAGATTGCAATATATTATCATAAAAATGGTCAATCCAAACAATTTGGAATTTATAAAGAAAAAATTGAAAAATTAAGCAGTATTGATAAAACGCTCTACATTTTTCTTAAGAGAGTCTCAAAACTCGAAGATAAAAGTGAAGACTATATCAATTATTCGAGAAAATTATCAGAGATTAATCCAGGTGATATTCAAAGCAAGATGGATCTTGGCATAGTGCTTTTTGAGGCAGGAAAGACAGATGATGCCTTAATCGAATTCAAAGAGGTCTTGCAAAAGTTAGATACCTTTCCTAAAGTAAACTACTTTATCAGCCGAGTTTATCTTCAAAAAAATGAGATGGCTTTGGCCAAAAAATTTGCTGAAGCAGAGATTAAGGCAAACCCAGAGATGGAGTTTGGATATCTTCTAAAAGCAGAAATTTTGCAAAAAGAGGAGGAGTTTGTCGAGGCCATTGCTCAATATAAAAAAGCACAATTCATCAACCAAAACTCTCCGGAGGTGTTAATGGGCCTTGCCTCCATAAATTTCAAAAGAAACAACATCGAATCAGCACTTGACCTCTATAATAAGGCGGCCAAAATTGAACCTAATAACCCTCTTATTCGCAAAGAGCTTGGTAATATTTATAGGGCGATGGGACAAAATATGCTGGCCGTAGAATCTTTCAAGATGTACCTCGAACTTTCTCCTGATGCAAAAGACAAAAATGAAATCCAAAGCATCATTCGCTCCTTAGAATAACTTTTTTGCCTCTGACCTATACATTTTCATTGTCAACTCGCCCCTTAAAATTTATCCTTTCTTGGTTATTTTAAATTATGGAGGATTGGCCGAGTGGTTTAAGGCAGCAGTCTTGAAAACTGCCGTAGGGGTTTCTCCTACCGAAGGTTCGAATCCTTTGTCCTCCGCCATTTTAAAATTGCTTTTTGCATTCTTTCTGCTATTTTGTAGTATAGGTTCACAAACGGAGACGTGGGTGAGTTGGCTTAAACCAGGCCCTTGCTAAGGGTCCGTACCCTAACAGGTACCCAGCGTTCGAATCGCTGCGTCTCCGCCACTTTTTTATCTTGCCCGTACTCAGATCAAAGTCCTATCTATGTTGGCACAAAGTAGATCTATTTTGTGAATACAATGCTTTTGGCAGTCAATTGAATTATAAAATACAAGTTCCCGGGTGGATAACAAATACTCTCACTTGAGAAATCACTTTCCCAATACCAAATTTATACTCTCAATAAATTCCTAACGTTACAGATCTAATTTTAGCTTTGAACACCTGGTATCAGATTTGCAGCAAGTAATGCAAATGGAAGTCAAATCTAACAGTAAGATTAACATTAAATATGTAAATTACTGTGTCGTGGAAATGAAAGCATGTATGGGTGTTTTATTAGCAATATTACTGTAATTATCAAGGAGTTAAACATGAACTATGAGTGCGCTTTAGATTCTAACATTGCATCAATAAGAGAAGACTTACAGGCAATGTCTGATTCATTACTTTCTACTTTTTCAATTTTTGACATTTCAGAAGACAATGCTGCGTTTGATTGTGGTAAATGCGGAAAATGCGGCAAAGCTTGTTGTGATTACAGCGGCGGACGTTAAGAAGTAACCATTATAGTATGAAAGCACTTATAAAACATCCATACGCAATCCCACGCTTTAAAGTAGGGAGAATATTGGGATACACTATTCTCCCTATCTTTTTTTTAATAATGTTACAATTTACAGATCTACCTCGGGCCACAGAAGGAATTAATGAATATGCAAATAAGATAAAACTATTTTTTATTTCAACGTCAGTGTTCTTTAAATATGCCTTCGTTATTTCTACTACACTATATGTGTCGCTGGTTTTGTCTAAAACGCTATTGCTTCTTACTCGTTTAAGAAAAATAAAAATGCTTCCCGGCTTGAATTCGATTTCAGTATCGTTGAATTTAATCCAAATCATCGTGTTTCACTTCCTTGTGGCCATGATTCTGTATTCATTCGTCAATCCCATTATCTTTGATTTAACAAATAAAAATTTAAATTTATTTTCTCATGCTCTTCTGCCTCTAGTTATCCTTTCGTTTATTGTTGAATGCCTCAATTTGATATTAAAAAGAGAAAGCGAGTCATCGTTGCATCCGTTGGAATATTTCAACTTAATAGCAATGGGTCTGCTTTCGGGAATATTTAACTCACTTATAATTTTTTTCATAACGAATATATTACTGAGTAATCAATCTAATTATTTTGCACTTATTTGCTTTGGGTCTGTTTTTGTGGCGTATATCTATTTAAGGAAAAAAATTGAATCCCAATTAGTGAAGATTGCCCACAACACTTCTTTTGAAGTAAGAAATAAAATCATCCAAAAGATACTGGCATCAAAATACTACTATTTTGAAAAAACAAAAAAAGAGACGATCCATACGACTCTCAATAACGATGCCGAAGTGATTGGTACATCGGCAAATACAGCAATTGTTATATTTACAAATATTGTGTCAGTGCTTTTTATTTTTGCATATTTATCAACGATTTCATTTGTTGCGACCATGATAATCCTAATAACAATCATATTAATTTCTTTGATCTACTATGGAGTCAATCAAATTGCCAGAAATCACTGGGAAAATGCAAGAGATAGCCAAAACGTATTCATAAGACTGGTCGATGGGTTAATTTATGGGATCAAAGATATTATACTTCATTCTAATAAAAAAATGGAATATCAAAAAGATATCTACAGTGCGTGCCAGAGATATAAAAATGAAAAAATTGGAGCCTCTCTCAAATTTGTCAATACTTATATTGTCGGCGAATCATTGATATTGATAGTACTCGGTCTTATAATATCGATACTACCGTTATACTTCAGTGAATTCACTGGAAAAAATTTAATTAGTTTCGTTGTGATTTTCCTATATCTAACAGGACCTATTGGCACTGTTTTGTATAACATTCCTGAGATTACTCAAATACGAATATCATGGAGAAGGATCAGAAAATTAATATCTGATCTGAATAATATAAATCAGCACTGCGCAATAGTGACATTAGAAAAACATGATACTACCGCAGAAATAGTTGGCGTAAAAAAAATAGATAGGCTTGATGTTAATAATTTGTGTTTCAAATATGAAAACGACGAATCTCCCTTTGGAATAGGTCCGATAAATTTTAATTTGCATGCAGGTGAAGCGCTCTTTATTACAGGGGGAAATGGTAGCGGGAAAACTACTTTACTGAAAACAATACTAGGTTTATATCCGATCATCACAGGTGAGGTGAAGATAAATGGCAGTGCTGTTACCGATGGAAGTTTGGGCGAATATTTCTCTGGTGTTTTCAGTGACTTTCATTTGTTTCACAAGTTATACGCTGGCCCTTCTAATGATGACGAAGCGGCTGACATATTAAAAAAATTAGAGTTGGATCATAAAGTCAGCATGAGTGACAACCGTTACAGCACCCTTGGTCTGTCGAGGGGCGAAAGCAAACGTTTGGCACTTTTTCAGTGCCTACTAAGTGATCGGTCAGTTTATTTTTTTGATGAATGGGCGGCCGACCAAGATCCAAGATTTAAAAAGATTTTTTACCATCAGATTATTCCGATGATCAAAAAAAAGGGAAAGATAATTTTGGTTATCACTCATGATGATAACTATTTCCACACGGCAGACAAAATCATCAAACTAGTCCAAGGAAAGATTCACTACAAAGAAGAGGCGAGCAATGAAGCATTTTAATTTTTGGCTGTATATTTCTAGAGCATGTAATCTTCGATGCACTTATTGTTATCAAAGGCATCAGCGGGATATGATGACCTTGCATACAGCAAAAATAACAATCGAATGGATTATAAAAAATGCAGCAGAGTTCAATGTCAACACCATATCTCTTGATTATTATGGTGGGGAACCACTTTTGAATTTTGATGTTTTCAAATACCTTCTGGAATATTCAACACAACTATCAAAACAAAATGGCATCACAGTAGATCATTGCCTGTTTACTAATGGCATGTTGATGGACAGTAAGACCATTGAATTGATAAAGCAATTTGGTGTTACAACTCAAATGAGCATAGATGGACCGCCTGAAGTACATGATGCAAATAGGATCAATGTAAATGGCGATGGAAGTTATAAGAAAATTATTGATAACATGAGAAAGAATAGGGCCATAGAGGAGTTAAGCCCCATTGCTAGTATGGTTGTAACTCCTGAAAACATCAAATCTTTTTACGATAATATAATTTATCTTAGAGATCTGGGTTTCAAGAGGATAATCTATCACTTGGCATTAGACAAAGATGTTCAGTGGGGAAAGGAAGAAGCAATACAACTACTGGAAGCGATTGTCAAAATCATCAATGTCATTAACCTGAAATTCTCCAACGGAGGTATGACTTCAGATCTAATGGTTCAGCCACTAATGGATTTTTCATATTCTTATTATCGTGAATTGCTAAGACAAGAGGATGGTAAAAAAAATATCAGCGAAAACAGCACAATTAAATGCGGTGCTGGAAGGAATAACTTTTCTATAAATTATAATGGAGACATCTATCCCTGCTCTAGGATTGTTGATGATATTAATATTGATGAAGTTAAAAACAACTACCGCATAGGTAATGTACATTTAGGAATATGGAATAAAGAAAATTTGGAGAAATTTAAGTCGTGGATGCCACGCATGTCAAGATCGAGTAAATGTTCCGAGTGTAATCACAGATACTGTTGTTCATACCAATGTTTTGCTTTATCTGAAAACAACCCTGATCACTTAGGTAATTCTACCTCCAAAGAATCAATTATCGCATGCACTGTCACAGAGACAATAGCAAACGAAATAAAAACTCGAGTGCCAAAAATACCTATTGTTCCTACTGCGCCGACCATGGATACAAAGGAGACGCTGGATGCGTAGAACACTGACTATTATTACTACAAACAAGTGCAATCTTTCGTGTGAATATTGCTTCGTAAAAGATAAAAAAGAGCTAGCGTCTATAGATGAGGTTACGCTTAAAAATGGAATCGAATGGTTTATCAATCAATCACTGTTGTCAAAAAATAAATCAGATAGTTTGAGATTTGTTTTTTTTGGTGGTGAACCACTGATTGAATTTAGCAAGATAATATATTCAGTGAATTTAGCAAAAAGCATTTGCAAAGAGGCCAATATCCAGTGTGGTTTTCAGATTATCACCAATGGAACACTCTTCAATAAAAACATTGAAAGATTTTGTATAGAAAACGACATTGATATTCAAGTAAGTATTGACGGTGCCAATGAAGGACACAGAAAACCAAGCACGGAAAAAAACAAAACAACAAAGCATGACCACATCATAAACAACACGAGAAATCTTCTTGAGACGAATTTAAACATTACTGTGAATATGGTTTATTCTGCAAGTAAAGTAGACGATATTTTTAGCAACTTTTCGTTCTTGATAAATCTTGGAATAAAAAACATAAGACTAAGACCTTCCATTGGATTCGATGACAAGTGGGACTTAAAAAAACTAAAAGATGAAATGAAAAAAGTTCTGGATGTGGCAATTAATAACTCTCAATTAAACATACATCCCTTTAAGTATCTTCTGAATGAGTCTAGACGGATTGAAGATGTTCTTTCTAATGATCCAAGATATAACCTAGATAATGAAGTATATTGTGAGGTTGGAAAAAACAATCTGTGCTTAAACACGAATGGAGATGTTTATCCTTGTCATCGATTTGTTTTTGACAATGATAGCAATTTGTTTTTATTTGGAAATGTGAATAGCAATATGTTCTCAGTTGATAAGATAAGAAGCTTTTTATCTTATCGACCACGGCGTGATGGTGGATGCAAAAATTGTGAATATAAATATCTTTGCGATAATCAGTGCCTATACGCTTTTTATGAAAAGAATAGAAACCTGAACGATGCTGACACTTGCCTGTGTACTGTAACCAAGGCAGTGCTAAGTCTCATGGTAGAAGAAGGATTGATTAAAACCAAAAAACAGTTTAACCACACTGCAGAAGGTGCTTGCTTATGAACGATACACTAGGTTTGAACGCACAGTTTTTTATAACAAAAAACTGCAATTTGAAATGCAGTTATTGTTTTGAATCAACCTCACCTTGTTCGAGAGATACTTTAAATAAAACCGATATGTCCATTGAAACATTCTCGAAGGCGATAACCTTTATCGCTAGTAAATTCAATAGATCTAGGTTTGACTATATTAATGTTTTTTTCTTGGGAGGTGAAGTTTTACTAAAAGTGAACAACCTCATTGAAATGGCCACAATCGTGGATGAAGTTGCTTCGAAATTTAAGATCAAGATGATTAAAACTATCACGACCAATGGAACTCTTCTTAGTAGAAATACTTTTGACAAATTATGTGAAAGAGAAATTAAGTTTGCAATAAGTTTAGATGGGGAAAAAGAAGAGCATGACTATAACAGAAAGTTGCCAAGTGGAGCAGGTTCTTATGACCTCATTTGGAGAAACGGCGATGTTCTCAAGGATGCCATTGATAAGAAAATATGCACTTGTGTCCTTATGACAATAAATAAAAAAACGTTGAATAATATCTATAAAAACATTGTTCACCTGATAGATAGTGGTTTCACGAATATTAAACTTAATTTTGCAACAGAAGAGATGTCCCCATTGTTGCTAGATGATAACTGGAACCATATCTCTAGTTCGCTCAGAGATGCTTTTTGTTATGCAAAGAAGAATAATGTTCATATTTACCCTCTGGATTTAGTCTCTAATTCAATTAAAAACAAAACAACCTTTAATCAAACAGAGCTTAGGTGTGGAGTTGGAAGTAGTATTATTACAGTGGATAGTGACGGCACTATAGCACCTTGTGCAAAATTTTTCGACAACAACATTGAACTATTCACAATGGGTAATGCTCTTACTGGAGAATTGAAAAATGAAGTATTTAATTTCTTTACGACACTTCCAAAAAATAAAAAATTAAAATGTAACTCATGCGAAGATCAAGGAAACTGTGTAACGTATTGCCCCTCACTTGCTTTGAAAAATAGCAATTTGTTCTGCCCCCCAGAAACTATGTGTAAAATAAATAAAATAATACACCAATCACTCAATACCATATCTGAGGTTTAATATGAAAGATATAACAAAGAAAGATCTTATGGATAGTGCAGAAATTTTCCTCGAAGATATTATACTGAAGTTGCAACATAGTGAAAACTATGAACAAAATATTATGCTAGCAAAAATCCTTATTGATTATATGGAATTGGCAAAATTTAGAAACAATTTTTCTCAAGTCCAAGGCAAGATGAATGCCTTGCTAGATAAAATTTCTAATAGGAAGTAGCCATGAATGTGTTAGCGGCGACACTGCCATCATTGGCAGACAAAGCACTTGTACTTCAAAACTTAAACTATATCTGCAATTACAGCAATGGAAGTGGCATAGATATTGTCGATTATCCCCAGCACGACCTAGTACAAGTGGCCGCAGTACTAAAAAAAATAAACATTTCAAACCTAATCGTTAAAGATTATGAAAATAAACCATTATGGATACTAGAAAAAGACATATTAAGTAATAATGTAGATTGTTTTGTGTTCGATTCTACAAGTTTCCAGATAATTGATCATGTAAATGTTGTGCTTAAAACCTATGAAAAGATAAAAAGCATTAACCCAAAGACAGTAACCATTTTATCAGGTCGTGATCCGAGCTTTTTTGCAAAAGAGATGATTAAAATTACTGATTCTATAGATATCATAATCAAAGGTGAGATCGAAGAAACACTGAAAGAATTGATTCTTTTTATAAACAAAGACAGTGACCTAAGTTCCATAAAAGAAAGAGATGAATTGAAAAAGATAAATGGAATTGTTTTTAAAAAAAACAACGGCGAAGTGGTAGAGACTGGCCCCAGAGAACTTATCGAAAACCTAGACTCGATACCTTTTCCTGCGTATGAATATTTGAATTTGAAAAGTAATTCAACTGTTTCTATTTTTAGTGCCAGAGGATGTCCATTTTCTTGCAATTTTTGTTATAAAATGTTTAGAAAGGTTAGAGCACACAGTCCTCAGTATGTCATAGATTCAATGAGTCACCTCTATAATAAGTTTGGAGTAACTAGTTTTACATTTGATGATGAAATTACAGGAACAAATATTTCATGGCTGAAAGAGTTCTTTGAACTGTCCACTAAATTAGCATGGAAACCAACATACCGTTGTTATGCCAGAGCTGATTTGATCAATGAAGAGAGAGTTGAGTTGCTAAAGAAGTCTGGGTGCATACAGATCAGGATGGGAGTTGAGTCTGGTTCTCCCACGATTTTAAAAGAGATGAATAAAAAATTAAATTTAAACAAGGTCGAAGCAGCGTTTGAATGCATCAAAACACATGGGATCGATACGGTGGCTTTTATTCTATTGGGTTATCCTCCGGAAGATCATCAGACTATCAATGAGACCATAGCGTTTTTAAAAAAAATAAAACCATCCGTTGTATCTGCAAAAATACTTCAAGTACTTCCAGGAACCAAACTATATTTTGATTTAAAAGGGAAAAACTATCTGGATGATACATACTATTTTTTCAACAGGGGAAAAGTTATTCCTTCGTCAACGCTTACTTATTTAGAGTTAAATAATTATATGAATCAAATAAACAGGATGTTCAACAGTAATGGCAATTAGTATCAAAGAGTACATTCCTGAATATGTTGAAGATTATATTATTTTTTGGAATAAAGCAGAAAACATTTGTCCAGGAGGGTACATCCCGAGTGGTGCTTACTCTAAAGAAGAATATTTTCACAATGACACACATCGGATGCTATTTTGTAGATTTGTAGCATTTGACGATGATCTAATGATTGGAAGCGTGGATTTCTTTTTTATAGACGAAAATATTTTAAGCGCTCACTATTTCCATGTACTCCCAGATTATCAAAGACAGCATGTTGGCGTAGAGTTATTGTATCATTCATTTCAAAAAATTTTAGATTACAATAAAGAAGGCGGTGCGATTTGGTACTTCAAAACTGATTCATGGGAGTCTAATTTTGCAGCAAGAAATATCTTAACCCAAATATTCAAAGGGATTGAATCTACTGTAGGTGAGTATGTCTTGGTCTGGCCCGCAATTTCTGCATTTGAAGGAGGTAGGCGATTTATTGATAAGCATAATCTTTGGGGGATCAAGGATCAAATAAATAGTTTGACGCTAGATTGTTATGATGAAGATGTTTATCAATATACCATGAAAAAACAAGAGGAAAGCCTCTCCATGGAGATAGATCTTTTCCAATCTCCAAAACACTTAGCATTAAAAAATTCTGTGTTAAAACAAGAGATAATCTTAGAAGGGAGTAAACAAAAAACTGAAATAAAAAACCATCCTAATGAAAACATTGTATGTGGAAATTTAGAAGTAAAGTTTTGTGCTGAAGACAGGAAGTATGTTTTGTTTTTCAAAAAAAAACCAATGGTGGTTCAGTATTATGATCAATTAGGGGATAAATTTCTTGATTTTTCCGAGGCCAACTCTAATTTAGAAATAGAAATAGAAATTGATTGTGAAAAAATCATAAATAGAATCACCGTTAGCATCTATTATAAAAATATAAATATATACATTACGAAAGAATATCTATTCGATCCTATTGATAATACTTTCAAGGTCATGTCTTATATTCACGGGAAACATCCATTTCCCCTTTCAATATCAAGAGGGACTTACTGCCTTCTTAAGCAACCAAAGATTGTCATTAATCACAAAACTGGCATCTTTGCCCAAGACGTATTCTTCAATCAGTTTCCTGGTGATAGATATTTTGATTTAAGTCCTGATCCATGTGATTATTCTAGAATTTGGACTGGTTTTGTTGAAGGTGATGTTCTTGTTCGTTACTCATGCGAAAGTGATTTTGCTGAGAGAATCAAATATGGGCAAACATCTATGCCATCTGTTTATTTTAAGATGCAAGAAGTGCCTTCCATTAAAAAATTATTTTCGACTGAATTATTTCACATAAGAGATAATTTTAACCCCAATTATCTTTGCACATATTTCAATTATCATTCAATAGATAAGCAACTACCCATTTTCAATGGGACAACAGGATATCGCTTTGTAAATCTAGATAATGATTGCTGCTTTAATAATCGACTTAAATTTGAAATTTGGTCTATTCGAAAGAAGAAGGAATTATGTGAAGTAAATATCAGAATTGCTGGTGTTAGTTACAGTGAATGTATTTGGATTGAAAATAGAGAGAAGAGGGTAATATGCATAGATACCAGCAGTCTTCATAGCGGAATACACTGTGCGATAATCGAAATAAAAAACTCTATAGGAATTACAAAAGATCAAATAGTACTAGCAAAACCCTACCCAATTATAAATCAATCTAAATCTCAAATCTCATACTCTGTGGAAAATGATAAGTCAGGAGGGTTATCTTCCCTCTTCGTTAACGGAACCAATGTCTTGAGCGTAGCAAAGCAGAGGCATAATATTTTAAATTACGTAACACCACTCTCTTGGTCTTTGTTAAAAAACAGGTTGTCTGATCACCCACACAACAATATTGGTTCTGGTTTATATGAGCAGGAAAACTTTTACGAAAATAGCAAATGTACAAAAAAAAGCCTACCTGTAAAGCAAGAATCAGTAATGGAAAACAATTTCTCCATACTGAAATATTACTCAATCTCATCTTTGAATCTTTTTGCTTCAATATTTGAAACGAAAGATACTGTTGGTTTTAAATCAGCAGTATTTAGCACTTTTTTAAACAAAGACTATGTCGATTACTTGGTCATTGTTGGCGATGATGGCAATGATGTTATATTGCCTAAGAGTAATTTCTCCTACTTTAAATATTTCAAAGAAGTAGTGAAAATCAAAAATCCAAACAGCACCTCACTTGATCACATCTATTTTCAAGGAGACTGTTCTGAAGTTTTTGTAAGTTTCTATCCAGAAGAAGGATTTCAAGTTATTATGTATTTGAATAACATTAATATTAAAAAACCAACAAAAGCTGGCGTTATGTTTTTGTTTGACATTCCAAACGATATAAAAAAAGTACAAAAAGATTTGATTAACAATTTGTTATTCAACGTAACCATGAGTAACTTCAAGGAATAATTGGACATGGATATTGTTATAAAAAAACTTAGACCATTTAAAATTGACCCAGATATTGTCAGATGGACTGTTACTCTTCATGCACTGGAATGTCTTTTTAAGCGCCTCCCCTCCATGCCTATGAACGTTCACGGGGGTACATCAATTCTTGATCAATGTTCCAGCATAGATATACATAATGTAACATCATTTAATAAAATTATTAATTCAATATTTACTCAAATACAAGGTAATATCCCACAAGATATTATTCTGAATTATTTTGAATTGATTCATTTGTATCCTTTGTTAGAAAGGCAATTTTTTTACTCACCAAAATTTTTTGATAAAATATTCAGAACTACCCTTTTTGATTTTTCAATTACCAACGAGGTGTTAAGGAGGCACAAAAAGTTTAACCTCAATCAAATAATATTTTTTATAACAAGCGGTGACGATGTTCAGTCAATTGATATCCCTGTTTTGAAAAATCACGTGGTAAATTCTGAATTTAGAGTTTTTATCTCCTCAACCATCGACCGCCATCTTTTCTCTCAATTGTGCGATCTCAATATTGATCTATTGGTGGATATAAATTTCTTTTTAGAAAATATTGATTATTACTCAAGTAACAACAATAAAGGAATTAGATCTATTGAGTTAATTGGAGACCTTACTGGCAAAAATCAAGATTTGGTTGATAGCATCTTAAATTCCGAACAATACCAGTTGATATTCAGAAAAATAACGAAAATAAGCGATGAAGATTGTAGTAATAAAACTTATATGCATAATTTTTTCACAAAACTAAAGGGGAAAACATGATGATATCCTTGCTGGCTGCACTGATCACCATAGGGACTTTCTTGCCGACAAGAAGTTTTATCCATTTGGGAATAATTGCTTTGGTAAATTTTTTATTTATTGTTCTTACACTAAAAAAGCCATCGCTTTCAAAAGTGAGAACATTACTTTTTTTTAACGTGCTGTTTTTGATTATTAAAACTACATTCCTGTTCCTTGATTATGACTATTTTTCAACAATTCTTCCTTCGTTGATTTTGCTGATTATATTTTACAAGGCTTTGACAAAGGAAAAGATCTCTTCATTCTTTAAATTTAGCAATCCACTGTCTTTTACTTTCATCCTTTACACTGTTGTTTCAGCAGCAGGGTTAATATTTTGGTATAAGATTGCAAATCCTACGCTTCCTATGGAAATGGATTTAAAAAGTGCTAGCATTTTAAAAATAATTACAATCGGAGCAATGTTTTCATTAATTAATTCATTCTATGAAGAAATAATTTTCCGTGGAATTTATTTGAAGTTTTTAAGCAATGCTACTAGTAGCACATTTATTGCAATAACGGTTCAAGCGATTATCTTTGGTTTAATTCACTTCTTGAACGGAGTGCCCTCTGGTTTTATCGGAGTTCTGCTTACATTTTTTTATGCACTAATGATGGGGCATCTATATTTAAAAACCAAGAGTCTGGTTCCATGCATAATAGCACATCTACTTTGCGATGGAGTGGTTTACGGGCTAATCGTCTTCAATAATTTGGGGAAAATATAAAAAGGAAGGAATTTAGATGATAAATAGTAGTGTAAAATATCATGATCAAAATTCAGCAAATTACGATAAATCCTATAAAAATCCATACTGGAAGATATATAAGGAAATAACTTGGAATTATATAAAAGACTATCTTCCTCCCACCAAAAAAAGATCATTAATTCTAGATGCTGGTGGAGGAACAGGTGAATGGGCAATAAGACTTGCAAAACTTGGGTACAATGTTGTTCTTGCAGATGTATCTGAAGGTATGCTTGATGTAGCAGTAACTAAAATTAAAAAACTTAAATTAGGGAATAAAATTACAGTTATGAATCTTGATATATGCAAAATGCATCTTCTAGATTCAAAGCAATTCAATCTTAGTCTTGCCGAAGGTGATCCCGTTTCCTATTGTAGCAACCCCAATAAAGCAATTTCTGAACTATCTCGGGTTACCAAGATTGGTGGTTATGTAACCGTCTCAGTCGATAATAAACTCAGATGGGTTTCGGGGCTAATTAAAAATGGCCACCTAAAAGAAGCTCAGATTTCCTTAAAAAGCGGTATTGGGTATATGCGAGCAGGACATGATGATCAATTTCCTGCTCATATGTTTACAATCGAAGAACTGTCGGTTCTGTCGCACGATCCTCCATTGATTTTATTTAACATCGATTAATGCCGATGAAGATAAAGCGAAATTGTTTTTGTAATTTCAGGGATGGCTTGATGGCTCATATGAATCGATCACCTTTCTCCAATGATATTATTTTGCTTGCGATACACTGGTATCTTCGATATGCACTCAGCTATCGCGACCTAGAGGAAATTTTAGAAGAGCGCGGAATTGAGGTGGATCACTCCACCATCAATCGGTGGGTAAAAAGATACACTCCTGATATCGAGAAAAATTTCAGAAAAAGAAAAAGACCCACTGGCGGATCATGGCGAATGGATGAAACCTATGTCAAAGTTAAAGGCGTTTGGAAATATCTTTATCGAGCTGTAGACAAGGAAGGCAACACCATTGATTTCCTTTTGACAAGCAAGAGAGATACTGCTGCTGCTCATAGATTTTTCAAGAAGGCTATCAATAACAACGGCGTCCCAGATAAAATTAACATTGACAAGAGTGGTGCCAATAAGGCCGGCATACAAACCTATAATGAAAGGAATGGGTTCAATATTGAAATAAGAGAGTGCAAATACCTCAATAACATTGTCGAGCAAGATCATCGATTCATAAAAAAAATTATACGGCCTATGCTTGGTTTCAAAAATTTCAATTATGCACGAATAACCTTGGCCGGAATTGAAATAGTAAGGATGATAAAGAAGGGACAGCTGTGCCTGGAAAACAGTGCAAATCTTACTGTTGCTGAGCAATTTTATTCATTGGCTTTTTAACACGGAACTGCCCCTATGGGGGAATCTGATCAAAATTTCAAGGATGCGACAGTACCTCATACAGTGCTGTTTGTAAATTGCTTGTAGACAGAAATTTGAATATACCATTATCGGAATTATTTAAGGGTGAGGTATTTTATCAAAACAGATTTGATTCCAGGTATGATTTACAGGCAGCATCTTTTGTGGAATTTATATTAACAAAGTATGGTAAGAATAGCTTGAGGAAGGCATTTGCTCAATATGAACCACCTAGCGATGCGAACCCTATTTGTGATATGAATATTTTTCTAAGATCTACTTTTGGTGAGACACTTCTTTGCTTAGAAGACGGGTGGAAGCAATATTTAAATGCTTTTGATGCAAAAAGTGAAGAGTTAATGAAGGTCAGGCCGATTTTGATACCGCTGGTGATCCCTAAATCTAAAAGATGTGCCTTTTGTTATTCTCCTATTCGAGAGGAAAGGGATGACTGTAATTTCTGCAACAACAAACTAGTGTCTGTGAAATATCTTTTTTAGGTCAACATACTTGCAACTGCCCCTTATACGATGTGCTTAATTTTTTGTTTTTATTCTGTGCAAAACCACTTCAAAAATTCCAGTATTAATCTCATTTTGGTAATCAGCAATAAACTTGCTACTCCTATTCTCTAGACCATAATAAATATAATCAAGAGAAACGTTGAAGTAGATGGCCATCTTGCTAACGTGATTGACGCTTCTCGGTTCACTGCCGCTCAACCATCCATGAAGAGTTTGTAGAGGGATTTTGGTTGCTTGTATGCTCACCATCTTGGAGTGAAGGGTTTATTTTTTAGATCAAGCTTGTTACTTAGGGTGTTAATATGGATTCATCCACCGACAGAGGAAATATCTTTTGAAGTGGAAGAAATTGTGATAGTGCTTTCAAGCGTACAAAGGCTTTTGTTGATTGTTATTTTTTCGTAAAAAAATTCAAAATCAAACAAAGGCCTTTGTCATTTCGTGAGGCCTAGATGCTTGGCCGCAATTTTCAATGATAGGTGAACTTTTTAAAACAGTTTGGACTGTCGATTATATCGGCATTTTAAACATTTCAAAGGGTGCTTAAGGAAGGATTTAGGCCAAAACAAGTGATGTTGACTATGAATACGACATTGCTCAGGGTTGGAAGATGAAGGTTGTGGAGAGGATATTATTCGAACAACGGCCATTCCTGGGTTGGGACAAATTTTATAAAATTATTTCTTTATTTTGATCTTTTAGGATTTCTCAATAAAAGTAATGATTTTCACTAGAGTGTAAAGTAAGCAGTAATAATAATTAATAAAGAAGAAAGGAGAACAAATCTATGTCTAGAATTAATGTTCAGAGTGTAACAAAAAAAATCATCGTGATGATTTTTTTATTTATGTTTTGTATGATAAGTTTAGTATCAACTCTCTTTGCCACTGAAGATCTCGCTTGCTCTTCTCCTAATATGTCACTTAAATCGTGCTTACTTGTTCTTCAGAGGGAACTCGCTGATAGTAAACGGAAAATTTTAGAACTAGAACAATCTCGGGCCGCTCAACAAGAGCTCTCCGCCTTGAAAACTTTTACAATTGGAGGCGACTCTCAATACTATTACCCTGTATGGTTTGCTGATAACTGTTGGCATGAGGGGGAAACAAAGTTAGTCATCTCTAGGGCCAGTATCCACACCAATGGAGAATGGGCCGGAAGTGTGAATATCCGCTTTGTTTATCACTCTTTTGCTTGTGGTCACGGCTCATCCTTTTTAGATGCTGCTATTGAATATACCAATGCTGGTACTAGTGCTAATCGTGGTCCCTTTATTGCTAACTTTGATTCTACCAATGGTTGCAGTGCAGGCGGAATTGTTGTGTGGTTAAGAGGAGGTGGGTTGACCTATAATTATAAATCAAGTTGTACTGTGTCTCCAGTTTTTTCTACGACTGAACCGATTACCATCCCTGGAAGCAATGTCCTCAGGGAGAAAACCGATAAAATAGATGCAAAAGTAACAAGTATTATGGGAATGGGTTTACAACACATACATTAAAAAAAAATGGAGTTTCAATGAATCTTTCACGGACACAAGCAAAAACAAAAATAATGTTAATAGGGCCTTCACTCCTCTTGATAGCAACATTAATGATCCCTTTCTTGTTCTCGTTCTCGGCCAAGGCCGTTGATCCTGTCTCTTGCGATCAACCAGGAATGAGTTTGAAACAATGTTTAGCTTCTCTACAAAGAACGATCAATGCTTTAGTTGTCGAGAACACCGCCTTAACTAATCGTCTTAACGATAAGGTCCCCTCTCTCCCCAATATTTGGAAAAATAGTAAGTTTTTAGTATTAGCTGATCCCACTGGAACCCCATCAACAACGAATAATCTCAAAGATTGGGTTCCTCATACTCATGGAGGGGCCATTGTCACTTATGAACCTGTATCAAAATATACAAGTGGTTTCGTGGGTATCTATGCTGAAAAAACAAGTCCCTCCTATTACGATAGAGCGAATGGTTTTCAATCGGCAACAGAAAAAAACCCTTTCTGGTATGGCGCTTGGGATACAGGTCCAAGAATTTCAAGAGAAGGGTGGAACAACTCCAGTTTTGATATCCTAAAACTTCACGTCTCTGCCGGTTTAAATGCTGGAAGAATCAATCAATCTCAATCAAAGACGATTCACTCTCCAACAAGCAAATATGTTTTCAGTATGTATGTTAAGTTTTTACAAGGCAGTTCCTTTGGTGTCAGCCAAGATGTTTTGAATACTGCTGCTATTATTTCTCGAACCGAATGTGACAAAAGTCCTCAAGGGTGGTGTCTCTTTAAAGGGGAGTTTTATGGATATTCCACTGATAATCCTTACCTCGGTTTTGGAAAACCTTTAGGAGATACCAGTGAGCTTGAAGTTTTAGTGGCCCTTCCTTACATCTATTCTAATGAAGCTCTTTGGGCCGCTCATCCTGGTGAGTAAGCACAAAAAGAAGAGGTCAAAGTAATAGCAATAGTAACAGTATTCTTATCTCTAGGATAAAAAAATGACACGTTTAGCATTGATTGTTGGCTTGATTTTAATGGTGGTGGCACCTTCTTTATCTTTTAGTTCTGAAACCGATGATCTTTGTCCCATCGGTGCTCCTATTAGTGTCTGTGTAAAACAGTTAAGGGCCAAAATTGTAGAGCTTGATCAGGCCGTTAAAGAAATCAAAAAACCGACGACGCCTGTGGTGGTTGCCGATCCCAATGCTCTTGTCTATCGACGCCTTAGTGTTTTTAGCTTTATCCATCCTGCTGAAGGTTATCCTGCAGGATCGGAATGGAAAACAGCTTGGTACCATCTTTTTACTCCCGTTAAAAATAAGGGCCAAGAGATGTTCCGTTATGATTTGCATGGTTATTCTTACGCCGAAGGGATGCCTTTAGATTTGACCTGGGTGGGTTACTACTATTTCCATTATGACGATTTTAATCAGCAACATGCTTTAGATCGCAGTAATATGATCTCTAAACAACCCGATTTTAAAGTATCCATGTATACGACAAAGAAGGGGTTTTTAGTTTTAAAGTTTGGCCCTATCAGCAGGTACCATAATAGCTTTACTTTGGATTACCAATCAGGTTCGAATGGCCCTCGGGAGACCGATCATTCAGCTCAAAACTATCGGGCCGTGATTACGGATGGGGATGTTGAACTTAAAGACGAATAGTTCCTGAAATTTAATTGAGTCAATCATGACGGAGGATTTATTTCATATGCATTATCAACAAAGAAGACTCTTATTCATAAGTCTGTTTTTATTAACTCTTTTTATCAACTTTCTTTCTTTTCCACTGCAAGTGCAAGCGGGTGAACTCTCTTGTAGGGGGTTGCCACTTGTCGATTGTATTAACAGATTAATCGATCAGGTCAATCAGCAAGATCATTTATTACGAGTGGCCACTCAAAGTGATCTGATGGAACAAGGACTGCTCTATTTTCCTTTTGATAACAATCTTAACGATGCTGGGCGATTTCACTTTTTAGCAAGAAAAACTTCTGAAACGATGAAAGAGACTTTTACAAACGATCGCAAGGGGCAGACCTACAAAGCACTTCTTTTCTCATCGGCAGAACAGAGTTGTTTGGAATTAACCTCAACAGAGAAAAGTAATGCCAATCTTCATGGATCGTTTACGCTCGGGGCCTGGGTGAAGGTTTCTCCTGATGCCGATTTTTCATCAGGCGGAAGCATGATTGTGGCCAAACACTATACTTGTGGGCAACGATCTTTTGATTTATCGTTTGCTCATGGATATAAGACCAAAGTAAGGTTTACTCTTTATAATGCTTCCGATTCGGCACCTCCACCCTCTTATGTCAGTGGTGAACATTATATTCATTTTGATTTTCCCGCCGATGGAGGATGGCATCTTGTTATTGGCAGTTATGACTATCTTTCTGGTAAAATGATGCTCTTCCTTGATGGAGAACTGAAGCAGGATGCCTCTATCGGAGCAGTTGAAATCAAGCAAACAGAGCAAACGATCACCATCGGCTGTTACCATAATTCTTCTAGCTCTGTTAGCTTTAGAGGGTATTTTAATGGAGGCATTGATGATGTTTTTGTTTTAGATCGTGCAGTCTCTGAAAGTTGGGCCAAAGTGATGTCTCTTCTCTGAAAGATTAGTTCGTTTTGTCACTATTTTGCATGTATCGGCCTAAATAGCAAAATGTGGTAAGGATGGATAAATTTTGTCAAAAAAAGCAAACTCACGATAAATCAATAATTTTTCCGATTAGTTTTTAGACGAAAATAAACTATAACTTGCTGAATTCATTATCTAGACGGCATTTTGATGATTTTTTTAAAAAAAATCAAGTTTGACGTGTTGTTATCTAAAAGATAAAAGCGTTGATCAAATAGAGTGCCAATGAGGGGTCATGGAGTAAAAAAATTGTGTCCATAGTAACCAAACAGATAGCGATGAATGCAAAAGAGAATCATAGAATTTTAATTATTGAAGATGAAGATTATTTCAGACGATTCCTAGTTAAGTTGCTCTCTCCTTATGCAAAAGTAATTGAGGCCAATTCTAAAGAGCAGGCCACTAAAGAACTAAAGAAAGATTCTTTTGATGCCGTGATTATCGATATTGATTTGCAAGGAAAGCCGTCTGGTTTCGATATCTTGAAAATGGCAAAATCTTTAGATATCTACTCTATAATGCTTACTGATAATGATAGTGATGAATATATTAGAAAAGCATACTCTCTAGGTTGTGATCAATATCTAAGTAAAAATCAATCTGAGCATGTTTTAGATCTTCTCATTCGTGAGCGGCTTTCAGTTGCAAATCAGATATTATCAAAATATTTTTTCACAAGCGAATATATTACATATGATCAATCCTTGATTTCAGAGATCACTTCTTTGAAATCAAGATTATCTTCAGATCGATCTCTTTTGTTGCTTGGGCCTACTGGTGTTGGCAAGACAAAGCTTGCTGAACATATTCATAAAATGATGGGTGGTAAGAAAGATAATTTTATTTCGCTTAATATCGCGGCCCTTCCTTCTGATCTGATTGAGCGTGAACTTTTTGGTTACCAGAGGGGTGCATTTATAGGTGCCCGAAGCGATAAGAAGGGTCTTATGGAGATGGCACAAGAGGGGACGCTTTTTTTAGATGAGATCACGTCTCTGCCCCAAGCTTTGCAAAAGAAATTATTAAAATGCTTGGAAGAAAAGATATTTTATCCTCTTGGGGCGGCTAAACCTAAGCAAATCCAATTTAGATTGATTACTTCCACTGGTGAAGATATCTATGGGTTAATTGAGTCTAGAGAATTCAGGGCCGATCTTTTTTTTAGAATAGCTGGAATTATTGTTAATATTCCGGCGCTTTCTAAGCGTAAAGGAGACATTGTTCCGCTAATCAAGCATTTTATTAATCAAGGTGTTTGTCAAATTACAATAAGTGAAAAGGCCATGGAGCTTCTTGTAAATTACTCGTGGCCAGGAAATGTTCGTGAATTGCAATCAGTCATTCAGGATCTTGTTTCAACAGTAAAGTGTGAAGCTACTCCCAGAGATCTTCCTCATCATATTCGTTTAAATTCTCCCCCTATCTCTAAAATAGAAGGAGAAAAATTTGTCAGTCAAGTTCATTTGAAATTTATAGGGGATTATGGATATCCAAAATTTATAAGAAAGTTTGAGGCCGAAGTGGGGGTTGCACTTGCTAAAAAATTTTCTGGGCGATCGGCCGAAGGTGCTGAATATTGTAAGATTAGCAAAAACTATTACTACAAAATTATCAATTGGGGAAAAGATATGGATAGACATATTTTTAGTAAAAATAAATTGGAGGTGTGATTATGAGCGATGCAAATGAGTTGATGGAGAGGAGATCTACAAGGAAAAGAATATGTGTGTTTTGCAGTGCCAGTGAAAATATTTCGCAAGATTTTATCATGTTAAGTGCAAAGGTTGGAACCATAATATGCAAACAATCTCTTGATTTAATTTACGGTGGAGATTCAAAGGGTATGATGGGTGAATTGGCAAAATCTGTTATGCATCAGCAAGGATATGTACTTGGCATCTTTCCTCAATTGATAGAGGGGAATGAAATTAAAAATCGTGATATTTCAAAGCTTATTGTTGTGAATGATCTTTTTGAAAGAAAAAAAAATATGCTTGCATTATCCGATCTGTTCCTTGCCTTGCCAGGAGGCATAGGGACAATAGATGAGATTACAGAAGTTCTGGTGCATATTAATCTTGGCATTATAAAAAAAACATTAATTATTTTTAATTTTAATAATTTCTATGTTGATTTCATTAAGCATCTAGAAAAAATGCAATCAATAGGCATGGTGAGTGAAAAAATTTTCAAACAAATTTATATTGTAAATAGCATTGAAGAATTAGATCAAGTTTTCAATACTTTAAAAGGAAAAGAGATTCTGCTATGAAAAATGTTAAAGTGCTAGGCCTAGGGCATTTGGTTGTTGATAAGTGTGTTAATGTGACAACATCGGAGTTAGCTACATGGGGTTTGCAATCAGAGGCAAGAACTAAAATCGATTCTGAATACGCACAATACATTAAAACGGTGTTTCCTGAAAGAATCACTAAAACAGTTGGTGGCAGCATTGGCAATACCATAAGATTATTGGCCGCTTTAGATATTTCTACAAGTTTGATTAGCGCAATAGGGGACGACAATGACTCTATTTGGTTGCGAGAAAAAATTAACGAACTTTCCATTGATGATCATTTAAATGGCCATGCTGGAGCTACTGGTGAGTGCTTTGTTTTTGCTCTCGAGAATGGGGAAAAGACAATGCTTTTTAATCCTGGGGTTTCACATAAACTTTCAAAGGAAAGCATCCAAGCTGATTTTTTTAATCATTGCAAATATTTTTATTCAACGGCTTACATGCTGCAAACAGACAGTCAGCAAGAGGCGTTGATGCAATCAATAGAAATGGCAAGAACAAATAAATCTATAATTGGATTAGACCTGGCCGATAAAGACGTTGCTTATAAATATCAAGATCAAATCAAAGCGTTACTTTACTCTGGAAAGATAAATCACTTGTTTGCGAATAGATTGGAAGTCGTGGCATTATTGGGAAATTCATATGAAAGTCAAGTCTTTGATTTATTAAAAAAGAATTCTATAGATTATTTTTTAATCAAGGATGGTGCCAATGGGTCGACTATTTATTCTCGAGAAGCTCATCTCAAAATAGAATCAAAAATAGTGAAAGTTGTTGATGGAACTGGTGCTGGAGATGCCTATGCCGCCGGTTTTATTCTTGCATTTTTGGCAGGAAAATCGACAGATTTAATAGGAAAAATTGCAACCGAATGTGCTGGTTGTGTTATTCAGAGTCATGGTGTTTGTTTTACAAAGGAGGATGTTTCTATGGTTAAAAATTATTTGAGAGAGGATTGTGATTTATGAGATTAATGGTGAAAATTGTTGTGTTTTTTTTATCTTTTCAAATATTTTCGTTGATAGCCGCCAATTTTCAAGGTGAAATCAAGGTTTTATTCTTGCATAGTTATCCTCCTTCAGAGTGGCCAGAAATGATTACCAAAGGAACCATTGATAATTTAGAAAAAAATTTTAGACACAAAATTAGTTATGAGGAATTTTATTTAGGCAATGAACTTTTAGATAAAGTTTTCGCGAACTACCAAGAAAAAAAATTAATAATTTATAAAGATCTGATTAATCAATTCCGGGTGAATTTTCAAGAGAAGGTTGCTGCGTACAAGCCAGATTATGTTATTGTATCAGACGATGAAGCGGTTTTTCTAGTTCAAGATATTCTTCCTAAAATATCGGGAAAGATATACTTTACAGGGATAAACTCACTACCAGAGTCGTCTTTGTTCTTGGATAGGAGAATCCTTGAAAAATATAATTATATCAACGAAACAATTCCAATTGAAAACACTGTATCTATTCTTAAAAAGTATTCAGAGATTGAAAATATTTTGGTGTTAACATCGGAAGGTTTTTCTTCCAAGATCATTGCCGAAAATCTTAGGGGTAAAAAAGATATTTATTTAGACAAACATAAGATTAAGAAAATGGATTTTATTATTTCATCTCAGTTTAAAGATTGGGAGAAGTGTGTGAAAAATGCTCATAAAAACTACGATTTGTTAATAGTTCTTGTCCCATATCATGTCGTAGATAACAATAAAAAGGAAGTTGGTCTTATGAAAATAGGAGATCTTCTTGATAACAATCTAAAGATCCCATCACTAGGTATTTCTCCAATTCATATAAAGATGGGAATGTTGATGGGAGTATGTCCATCTCCTTATTATTTAGGAAAACAAGTTTCAGAATTGGTTATATCAGAAATAAATAACGTTCTTAAGAGGAGTGGCCCCGTTTATAACATTTACAATGAGTTGCAAGTGAACCAAGGCGTCCTTAAAAAGTTTCCAATTTTCAATAGACCAGAATTAACAGAAATTATTAATCTCCAAGGTAAATTATCAATTAAAGAAAAAAACAAGGAGTATTCCAAATGAAGCGTCCTTGGATGTTGTCTAAAAACAATGTAAAATTTTATTCTACGATAGCGCTGATCTATGCTGTGGTGGTTGTTTTTATATTTATGTCTTGGGCGTATATAGATTTTCAGCAACAGCAGGAGGAAATTGTTTCGACAATAAAGCAATCTATTGATTTTGCAAAACAAGACAATAGTTATCTTAAAGAGCAAAAGGCAATTATTTCTAGTTTGCTGGTGGAGTCAAATTTGTCTGCAGAAGAAATTCTAGGTAGATGGTTATTTAATCGACCTATACCGCATGCACTTATTTTGGTCGATAAAAAAAATAATTTTTTTGCTTCAGAATACACTACTCCAGTATCAATGCAATTAAAGTTAAATTTAATGAATAATCAATCTACTATTTTAAAGATAAATGATGTTCTTGAAAAAATTTCTAATGAGCGAGAGATAGTATTAAAGGATGAAATTTTTTATGGAGCAGAAACAATCGGTCAGATTATTTCATTTATTGATATTGATCGTCTGAAATTTAATGATGCTATCCCGATATCTATGAGAAAACTTTTTTCAACAGATGTGTCAAGTTGTATGAAGACCATAATAGTATTGGGAAATGGAATAAATCTTTGTAATAAAAATAGCTTTTCGATGTATGCTATCTATTTTTTGTTGCATAAAATAGTTTACATTATTGTTTTTTTATTTCTAGGCCTTATGGGGTTGTATTACATCTTAAAATTTCAAGATGAAAGATCTAAGATGTATATCATTCAGTCAATTGGGCAACAGGTTTCTCATGATATTCGATCCCCGCTTACGGCCCTTATCTCTTCTGCGCGAACCTGGATTCACTTGTTGCCAGAAGAGGAGCGCATCACTGTTCGCTCTCAAATACAGCGAATCCAAGACATAGCGAATGATCTGCTAAAAAGACGTAAGGAAATCCAAAGCGGAAAGACTTCTCTTGATGCAATTTCAATATCTCCTCAGATGCTTTCAAGTTGTATTGAAGAAATTGTTACTGAAAAGCGTATGAACTTTCGTCAATTTTTAGATCTGCATATAGAGGCGATTACCGATCAAACATATGGTATTTTTGCAAATATAAATCTGACTGAGTTTAAGAGACTACTATCCAATTTAATTAATAATGCAACCGAATCTTATGACGATAAAAAAGGCAGAGTAGAAATTTCCTTATCCCAGGATGATTTAAATGCAGTTATTACCGTGAAAGATTTTGGAAAAGGGATTCCTATTGAAATTTTGGCCAAGCTTGGTGTGGTTGGTGTTACTCATGGAAAGGATGGAAGTAAAAATTCAGGCAATGGCCTTGGTGTTGCTCATGCAAAAAAGACAGTTGAAAGCTGGGGTGGCCAATTTAAGATCGATTCCGTCATTGGTATGGGCACAAGTGTTCAACTAATTATTCCGAAAGCAACCGCGCCTCACTGGTTTGTTTCTAAAATTTCGATTGAGGAGTACTCTGCTATTGTTATTTTAGATGATGATCAGGGGATTCATCAGACCTGGGACAAACGTTTGAGTTTGCTTGGTGATAAAGATAAATTTACGGTTGTTCATGTGTCAACGCCTGATGCTTTCAGTGCTTGGATTGCTGAATACTCTCTGAAATATGTAAAAATTTTATATCTATGTGATTATGAGTTACTTGGGCATGAGTTTACTGGCCTGAAATTAATTGAACAGCATAATTTAAAGATGGCCTATCTTGTAACTAGTCACTACGAAGAGAATAAGATTCGGGCCAAATGCCAAGAGCTGGGCATAAAATTAATTCCTAAAATGCTTGCAGGTCTTATCCCAATTGAATTTAATGCTGCTAAAATTACGGGAGCGATCCAATCCGAGGCAGCTGATTTAAAAAATGTTCAGGCCGTTTATGTTGATGATGAGTTCTATAACCGTAAGGATTGGATCAAGCACGCTAAAAAAAGAGGTGTTCATCTGCTTGCACTTGAAACATCCGCCGAACTAATAGATATCTACGATCAACTTGATAAAGATAATTGTGAAATTTTTCTTGATCGTGAATTAGGTATTGGACTTCCAAAAGGGGAAGAGGTAGCAACTCAACTACACAAGAAAGGATTCAAAAAAATTGCCCTTGCAACTGGATACGATCCAGATGTGTTCACTCATATTCCTTGGTTAAAAGTTCTTGGCAAAGATTGTCCCTGGTCGGATGAGAAGGATGCGTGGTAAGATTGTTTAAAAAAGGAGGATGAGGTGATAAATGCGTCGCCGTTTATAGTGGATCTTACGTTGATATTGGTGGTTGCGGCCCTGGTGATGTTTGTCTGTAGATTATTGAAGCAACCACTGGTGCTAGGCTATCTTTTGGCAGGGTTTTTGGTTGGCCCGCACTTTCCGTTTATTCCAACAGTGACGGAGATGAAGTCGGTGGAAACTTGGGCCGAAATTGGGGTGATCTTTTTGTTGTTTACCCTTGGCTTTAATTTTACATTTAAAAAGCTTTTGAGCGTGGGATCTTCGGCCACCATTATTGCACTTATAAAAAATTTAGTGATGTTTTCTTGTGGGCCCGTCGTAGGGTATTTTTTCAATTGGCCGCTAATCGTTGGTTTTTATATTGGAGCAATTTTAAGTATAACCTCAACTATTGTAGTGGCCCGCTGCCTGGAAGAGACCGATCAAAACCATGAGGCATTTGCCTCAGTGATTATGGGTGTGATGGTGGTGGAAGATGTTTTAATTTTGTTGATGGTATTTTTAATCAGCTCGCTTTCTAGTTCTGAAATTGCCTCAGGAGTTGCACTATCAATCTCTCTTATGAAAAAATTTGGCTTTGTTCTATTGGTGGTATTGCTTTCTTTATTTTTATCGAAGATGGTTAATAAAATACGTGCTCTGCTTACACCAGAGACCACTTTGATTTTTTCTTTGGCACTCTGTCTTTTGGTGGCCATTGCATCTTCTCATGCAGGATTATCTCCTGCTCTCGGTGCATTTATTGCCGGAATGTTGCTGGCGGAAACAGCAGAATCGAGGGCGATTAAAGTTTTACTGGTGCCAATTAGGGATCTATTTATTGCTATCTTTTTTGTTTCTGTAGGGATGATGCTTGATCCGCAGGTAATCAGCGAACAGTGGTTGCCTATAGTGATTCTTGCTTTGGTTATGATTATAATGAAATTTTTTAGTGCAACAGTTGCCGCACTCATAACCAAAATAGATTTTAAAAATGCAACTGCACTTGGAATTGTTGCTATTCCCATTGGAGAATTTTCTTTTGTAATTGCTACACTGGGGATTTCATTAAAAGCAATAGATCAGAGCTTTTATTCAATTACGGTTGCACTTTCGGCGGTCTCTATTTTAGCGACCACCTATTTGATGAAGCTAAGATCAAAGGTTTTTTTTGAAGCGATAAATGGCCGTAGAAAATAAGAAAATTGCTAAAAGCAGGAGACTTCCAAAGTGTTTCCAGAAGAGGAGAGGACTCCCTCCTTTGAGTAAAATATTTCGGGACAGAGTTACGAAATGCATCAAGGGATTTAAGTGGGCAAGCGCTTGCAAAAATTCTGGCATATTACAAATAGGTGTCATGATTCCAGAAAGCAGCATTGCTGGGAAGAGAAAAATAAAACCTCCCATCATTGCTTGCTGTTGATTTTGAGCAAGGGTTGAAATTAAAATTCCTACTCCAAGGGTTGCGACTAAGAAGACTGAAGCTCCTAGGAGGTACATGAGAAAGGGGCCTCTGAAAGGAACATCGAAAATGATCATGCCGACGGAGATGATCAGAGAGATGTTGACCAATCCTATTAAGAAGTAGGGAATACTTTTTCCCGCGATAATTTGATAGGGGCGGATGGGAGAGACGAGTAACATCTCTAAGGTTCCTCGCTCTTTTTCTTTGGTGATCGACATACTGGTGAGAATGATGGTGAAGATACAGACAATCATGCAAACGACACCGGGAACCATTTGAAAAGCGCTGGTCAGTGAGGGATTGTAGAGTGTTTTAACATCGATGTTTCCGCTGGTAGAGGGAGCGGCGATAATAGAGAGGAGATAGTGTTCTGCACCCCTTGCTCTTAAGAGGTCGGTAGCATCGAGTAGTAGTTGTGCCTTGGCCTCGCCTCGTCCTTCATAGTAAGAGAGACCGCGAGAGGGCGGAATGAAAAGTGCCTCTACATCACCACGACTTAAACTTTGATAAGCTTCGCTTGCAATAATACCAACCTTACTTACAATAAACTGACCGGAGGCTTTGGCATGACTAGCGATCTCTCGAGTGTAGGCATCGTCGGGATTTTGTACAAAACCAATTTTAATGTTTTTAACCTCATTGGAGATGGCATATCCAAAAATCATGAGTTGGATAATAGGCACTCCAAACAAGAGGACTGCCATGCGAGGATCACGCAACGTTTGTAGTGTCTCTTTTATAATAAATCCCCACAAGCAGTTCATTGTTCTTACTCCAGTGTTCTTTTGAATTTTTTTCTAGCGACATTCACAAGAACAAGATTAATCAAGAGGAGTGCCAGGAGTGGAGACCAAATCTCCATAAAACCGGCCTCTTTTAAGAAGAGCGTTCGCACTATTTGCAGGAACCAGCGCGCAGGAAGGATCATGGTGAAGTATTGAAAGAAGGGAGGCATGCTGGAGATGGAAAAGATAAATCCTGAAAGTAGCATTGTCGGTAAAAAGCCAGAGACCATCGCCATCTGCATGGCCACTGCTTGAGAGCGGGCAACAATAGAGATTACTGTTCCTTGAGCAAGATAGGCGGTCAAGAAAAGAAAGCATGCAAGTAAAAAGAAGAGGTGATTGCCGCGAAAGGGAATATCAAAGCCCAAACGTGCAGTAAGATAGACTAAGAGCACGGCCAGCATTCCAATGATAGAGTAGGGAAGAATTTTTCCTAAGATTAGCTCCAAGGGGTTGGTAGGAGTGGAGAGCAAGAGCTCCATAGAACCATTTTCCCATTCACGAGAAATAGTGAGTGCCGTAAGCAGGATGGAGACAATGGCCAAGACCACACTCATTAATCCCGGGACAATAAAGTAAGAGCTTTTAAGCTCTCCATTGTATAGGTAGCGAGTTTCAATTTTTACTTTTGGTTGAAAACTAGTTTCAATAAGCTGTTGTCGCATCTGCAGTTGGATTCCGTAAAGGTAACTGAGAGCAGGCCCTAAGATGGCATTGTCGGAACCATCGGCCACAAATTGTATTAAGGGTGCTTCTCCTTTTTTTATTTTTTTTTCAAAATCGTGAGGGATAACAAGGATTGCACTGATATTTTCATCACGAATCTCTCTCTCTGCATCACTCCAATGCCCTTGCTTGGCAATGATAAAAGAGCGCGATTCGTGAAAGAGGGAGATCAGGCGCCTAGAGGAGTAACTTTGATCGCGATCATCGATGCCAATTTTGATATTTTTTACATCGAGATCAAGGGCCAGCCCAAAGAGCACCACCAAAAAGACTGGCATGATGATGGCCATGATCAGGGTGAAAGGATCACGGCGGATGTGAGTTGCCTCTTTAAAAGCAATCGCCCTCATTCTTCCTAAGTTCACCTAGACCTCCCTTCCACCAGTTCCAAGAAAACATCTTCAAGTGTTGGAGCAACCAAGGTGGCATTTGCAAGAATAGGGTGCTGCTTTTTTAAATCCTCCCAGTGGGCGAGATTGTGAGTGACCATGTGGTAGTTAAGTCCACAAGGCCACATGCTTAACGTTTTTTCTTCGCGTAAGCAGGGAGGGATCTTCTCTTCAGCAAGGCCCCAAATGCCGTGAGGAAATGTTGAGTGCTTTAGTTTTTCCGGGGAATCGAGTGCAATGATCTCTCCTGCGCGCATGAGTGAAAGTCGCTCACAATTTTCCGCCTCATCCATATAGTGAGTAGTTACAATAATGGTTTTTCCTTCAGACGCTAAAATTTTAATTAAGTTCCAAAACTGCATACGGGCATAGGGGCTTACCCCAGCGGTCGGTTCATCAAGAAAAATAATATCTGGATTGTGAAAGAGAGCGGCCGCAAGAGCAACTTGTTGTTTTAAACCACTAGGCAGTTTGCCCACAAGTTGTTTGGTTCTATCTCCAAGCGAGAGCCACTGATTAAGGTAGTCGCATCGTTTTTTATAGATACCATTGTTCATATTTCGAAGAGAGGCCGCAAATTTCCAATTTTCTTCAACGGTAAGATCGTCGTAGAGGGTGAATTTTTGCGACATATACCCAATGCGAGACTTGATCAGCTCGGCACTGTTGTTGTTGTTGCCGTTGTTGTTCTTACCAAAAATAGTATCGCCAATCTGTACTTCACCCTCTGTTGGAATCAATAATCCACACATCACGCGAATAGTGGTAGTTTTTCCAGCGCCATTGGCACCGAGCAGACCAAAGATCTCCCCTTTGCTCACCTTAAAAGAGACTTTTTTTACTGCTGCAAAATCCCCAAAATAAACAGAGAGCGATCTTACCTCTAGCATACTCTTTGCTCCGCTTGTTTGATAAAGAGTTCATTAAAATCTTTGGCCCGATGTTTTACTAAGAGCTCGGAAGGAATGCCTGAGAAAAGTAGCTTTCCCTCTTGAAAGAGGTGAGCGCGCGAGCAGCGTTCGGCCTCATCCATATAAGCAGTGGAGACAAGCATGAGAATATTTTCTTGGCGAAGGGAATAAAGAAGTTCCCAAAACTCTCTGCGTGAGATGGGATCAACACCATTAGTAGGTTCATCTAAGAGCAATACTTTGGGAGAGCGTAAAAGCGCGCAAATAAGTCCTAACTTTTTATACATTCCTCCTGAAAGTTTTCCCGCTGGGCGTTCTAAAAAACCACCTAAGCGAGTGATGGAGAGTAAGCGCTCTTGTTTTTCTTTATACTCTGAAGGAGTGAGCTCATAAAGCTTAGAAAAAAAGTCCAAGTGTTCTTTGATAGAAAGGTCTGCGTATAAACTTTGTCTCTCTGGCATATAGGCAATCAAGGGACGTACTGTTTCAAATTCGCTGGCCACTACTCCATCTATGCTGTAGGAGATCGTGCCTTTGCTTGGGGCAAGAAGGCCTGCCAGAAGACGCATAAGTGTGGTTTTACCTGCAGCTTCTGGCCCAATAATCCCATGAAGCATCCCGACCTCAAAATGGAGGGAGACCCCTGAGAGTGCCAGCGCTTGCACCTTTGAAAAATTTTTTTCAAGGTTTTGGAGGGTGAGTGAAACATTAGTGTGCGTTTTCAATTTTTACTTCCAAGTTCATACCAGGGTAAAGGTGGAGATCACTTTTATCCAGTTGCACTTTCACTCCATAAACCAAGCGTTCACGCTCCTCGCTGGTTTGCACATTTTTAGGAGTGAACTCTGCTTGGGCATTAATGTGGATGACTTTGACTGTAATCGATTGTGCAAATTGTGGTAGGTAGGCGGTTAGCTTTTTTCCTAAGTTTACTAGTTTCATTTCCGAAGCGGAGAGGTAGATATAGCACCAAAGATCGTTTAAATCTGCAATTGTAAGGAGCTTTTGTCCAGGCAGCACCAACTCTCCCTTTTCTCGGTAAGTGGCAAGTACAGTACCTTTGAGGGGAGAGGGGATATCACACCAACTATTCTTTACCTGTAGTTCCTGAAATCTATTTTGAGCATGTTCATAACTCTCTTGCGAGATTGAGCCTTCTCGCCGTAATTTCTGAGCGCGCTCCCAATCGCGCTTGGCCTGCTCTAAAGAGACTTTTAAATCTTCGCATGCAAGTTTAAAGAGAGGTGCTCCTTCCTCAACGTTTTGTCCCTCTTTCACCAGCACTTCAGATACGCGGGAACTGACTTGCGCAGAAATGTCGACTAAGGTTGCTTCAATAGTTCCTGCATAAACTCCACGCTCTAAACGATGCTGATAGAGGCGAAAACTACCACCTAAGAGTAAGAGGATCGCAATGAGGACTAAAATTTTCTTTTTCACCGATGTTCTCCTAAAAATTCCAGCTGTGCTAAGGCCATAGAGCGTGCATAGAGAAGAGAATCCTCTTGCGTTTTCCACTCTAAAACTTTGAGATTGGCACTTTGTACCTGGAGATAATTTGTTTTCCCATTGAGATAACTTTGGTAGGTGAGTGTGGCCAACCTCTTTGCATCTTTGGTTCCCTCTTTTGCAACTTGGGCCTGTTCTTGCAGTTGTAAGAGCAGTTGCTGCATTTTTCGAGAGGTGTCTTGTAATTCTCTTGTTAAATTCTCTTTTTTGGCGGCAAAAGAACGCTCTAAAGCATAGGTACTTTCCAGTAAATTAGAACGTTTTCCCCCATCCCATAAAGGCATGCTAACAGTGAGGAAGATGCTGTTTTGATGGTAGCTCTCTTTTTTTCCACCATCAGGATACTCTAATGATGTTCTTGCTCCTAAACTTAAACGAGGAAAATAGCTCCGCTCCATGCTCTCCGCTTTTAATTTTTGAGCAAGTTTTAGTTGTTCTAATTGTAAAAGAGAAGGGTGCTGAAAATCTGTTAAGCGCATTGATGTGGTTGATGCTGCTAATGTAGGGGAAGAAAAAGTGACCGCTAAAGATGGTCTTGATGGTAGCTTTTTTGGTCGTGTCGAAAGCTCTTGGGGTAACGGGGAGCGCAGTTTTTCTACTGCAAGCGTTTCACCAGTAAGTGCCAGCCAATCTTGAAGGGTAAAGGAAAACTCTGTTTGTGTTTGCAAAAATTTCAACTTAAAACTTAAAGTATCTTTGGTAGCAGTCGTATAATCAAGAAGGGAAGAGGAGCCAGAGCGAAAGCGTCTCTCCATATCTCTTTCTTGATCGTGCGCAAGCTCCCAAGCATCGAGAAGCGAGCGTAGTTGGGAGGTTTGAAAGATAAGTTTATAATAAACCTTTTTTAACGAAAGCGTTAACTCATCTGCACTAAGACGCTTATTTTCCCTCTCTGCTTCTGCTTCTGCCTTGGCGCTGTCAATGCCTTTGCTGGTCTGGCCAAAATCGGTGACAAGGTAATGGAGATTAATCCCTGCAGAGTAATTACTATGATTTCCCATCTCGACCGTCTTATTCAGAGGGGCCGGAAGTGTTACTGAAGGGATGTGATCCACCCAACGGTATTGTCCATCAAGAGAGAACTGTGGAAAATAGTCTGCACGTAAGGAGCGGCCTCTTGCTAGTGCGCTTTGGTAGCTTTGCTCCTGCGACTCAATCTTTTGCGAGTAAGCGGTGGCCGCTTGCAATCCTTGTTCGAGATCGATTACTTTAGATTCAATCGTAATCGCAATAGCAGAAGAAGAAAAAGAAAAAGAACAGAAAAGGAGGAGATTGGCCGAAAATATTTTTTGCATTTGATTCTAATCCTATGTTCTTATAGAAATTGCAGAAATCAGTGAGGGCGGACGAGAGAAGACAAGAGAAAATTTAGATGAAGAGTGTGCTTTTACTGCTTCCAGCATCGGAGAGAAACTTTGCAACTCCGGCCAATTTAAGCTCGGGATAGTCAATCATCTCCTCTTTCTTAAATCCCATCAACTCCATGCTCATTTCACAAATATAAATTTTTACACCCGCGTCTGCTGCTTTCTTTATCAGCTCTTCTAGTGATAACACATTTTTTTCCTTCATTAAATTTTTAATCATCCAGGTGCCCATGCCTCCCATATGCATTTTCGAAAGTTTGAGGGATGTACTTCCTTTAGGAAGCATTTTTCCAAACATGGCGGAGATAAAATTTTTAGCAGGAGGATTTTTTTTAGGATCGCGAAGCGCGGGAATGGCCCAGAAGGTGAAAAACATGCTGACTTGCTCAAACATGGCCGAGCCGCCGCTGGCGATAATGAAGGCGGCAAGCAATTTGTCGAGATCGCCACTCATCACGACCATGGATAATTTATCGTCGGGGGCACTTGCTCGCAAAGTGTCAACTTGTGCTTCCAGTTCCTTTATTTTTGCTTCTAAAGTTATGAGGTCAGGCATCGGAGACTCCTTATTTCTTTCTTAAGACAAAGATGCTGTCATATCCGTCGCGTTTGAGGTGGCCTAAGTACTCATTGCCTGTTTTTTTACACCAAGCGGGGAGATCTTCACGACTTCCTTGGTCGCTGGAAAGGATTTCTAGGACTTCGCCAACGTTCACTGTAATAATGGCCTTCTTCGCTTCCAAGAGTGATCCTGGGCAGGCCATCGATCTGGCGTCGACAGTTTTTGTTGCTTTTAAATCGTTCAGATTGTTACTCATAAATTTCTCCTTTTGTGATGGTTCTTGCTTGGGTTTGCAAGTTTGAAATCGGGACAGTAGAGTTCTTTCATTAATTGAACTAATTTTTTAATCCGTGGATCTTTGATGGCATAGAGGTTGCGATTGCCATTGGAAATGCGCTCAATGATCTCTTGATTCAGTAGCGCTGTTAGGTGCTGCGAAATATTTCCTTTGGTTGTTCCCAGAGAATCGGTGATTTCTTGAGCGTAAAGCTCTCCTTCTAGAAGGTGGCACACAATAAGTAGTCTTATGGGTTGTGCTAGCGTCTTTAAAAGCTTGGACATTTTAAGGGCATTTTCTTTTTGCCTTTCACTCATGTTTAGTATCTCCTAAACATGAGTTTAGTATTTGCTAAACAAGTTGGCAAGCGGAAATTTTTACTAAGATTTACTCAAACCCCTTTGATCGCTTTGAGTATTTTTAGAGTGACACTCGATAAATTCAAAGCAAGGGGATTAGCAGTGGTTGTTAAAAACTGCGTTGCATGTTGGGAAAAGTGATCATGTAGGCCATGATTTATAAAATCTTGCCTAGAAATGGAGTAGATGCGGTTTTGGAATTCATGATGGGTAATGTTACTCTTTAAGCTTAGGATTGGAGGAGATATTAAAAGATGATTTTGTTCGCTAGAAAACAAAGGGTATTGCTTGGTTAAGGGATGATCTAGGGTGAAGGTTGGAAGTTCCCATTGTCCTGCTAACCACTCTCCTTGCGTTTTTTGATAAAAGAGCAGTTTCAATTCTTCATGCACCAGAAAACGAATAAGAACGATTTTTTGCTGTATCTTTTTTGCTTCAGCAAGAGGAATGCTCAAAGGATCGGTGTTGGAGGAGTAGGTCAGGCAGTCAAGTTTAAGAGGACATTCACTGCATTTTGCCCATCGAGCAGCACACACCTCTCTTCCTAGATCCATCAACGATTCATTAAAAGCACGTGGTGAAAAAGAAAGGAGTGCTGCTGGTGGTGAGAGTGTGAGTTCTCTATGAATGTCGCTTTTTTTGGCCCCTTTTCTTGCAAAAATTCTGGCAAAAACGCGCTCGATATTGGCATCGATGGCCATAAAAGGAAGATCGCCACCAATAGAGAGAAGAGCATTGGCGGTATAAGAACCGATTCCGGGAATTTGTAGAAGCTGTTCCAGGTTTAAAGGAAATTTTCCCTCATGGTGCTCACAAATAAAGCGGGCCGCAAGCAGTAGGTTTTTGGCCCTCCGATAATATCCCAGACCCTTCCAAGCGATGAGAACTTCCTCTTCGCTTGCACTGGCCAGTGATTCAATAGAGGGGAAGCGCGCGATGAAGTTAGGGTAGCGATTGACGATGGTCTGGTAGGTGGTCTGTTGAAGCATTACCTCACTAATCCATGTGGAGTAGAGCGAGCGATTTACTCTCCATGGTGTATGGGAAAAGTTAAGGGAAGACCACAGGATCAGTTGATTAATGGCCGTTTTTGATAAAATCAATGTATAGTTACTCCGTTAAGTTAAATTAAGTTAAATTAAAAATTTTATATAGCATGGGAGGGTGATCTGTGTGCATGCGAACTCCACTAAAAATAATTGCTATTATTATACTCCTGTTGTTGCTTATTGGATTGTGGTTTTTTTATGGTGGAGGCAAGCAGAAGCTCTTTCCTTTTCAGTGGACTGTAGTCAATGTAGCAGAAGGCATACAAGGAGATGCTCACCTCTTGCGATTTCATGATCGATATTGGTTAATCGATGCAGGCCATGAGAGTGCAGCAGGTACACTTATTGCTTATCTTAAGCGAAAAAATATTGGAGTTCTTGACGCTGTTATTATCACCCATGCACACACTGATCATTACGGAGGACTAATCCCTCTTTTAGCAAGTGGTATTAGGGTGAACGAGGTGTATATCAATTTTCCCGATGAGAAGAAGTGCTTAACGGAACCATGGGGGTGTTCGCTTCAAGAAATGAATAATGTACAAGCAGCGATAAGAGATCATGGTGCTCGCCAGAAAAGTATAGTTAAAGGGATGAAGCAAGAGTTTGCTAAGGATCTAAGGATGGAAGTGATACATGTTTATGGCGATAACAACTCTCCTCTAAACCACCCTCTCGACATCAATGATATGTCGGCACTAGTGATGATTTATCATGGAGAAAGTCGATACTTTTTGACTGGGGATTTAAACGTGCGACTTGGAGATTGGCTTACTAAAAATGATAGGCCAGGGATCTTGGCCGATCTCTTGAAAGTTCCTCATCATGGTGCCGATTCACTACCTCATAATGAGTTTTTTCAGGCAGTGGGGGCAAAGGATACCATAGTAACTGCACCAAGATTACTATGGGAGGGACAACTTTGTTTACGGATTAAGCAGTTATTGCCAAATAGTTATGTTAGTGGAGTTCATGGACAGATTGATATATACTCATACAAGAGTGGTTATTTAATCTTATGTGAGAGAGGTTGTTTGCCAAAAATCAGGAATAAAGTAAGTAGGGACAGATTATGAGTTGTTAAATTGAGAGCTAACAAGAAGTTCATCCCAAAGTGCTTTTAGGCGATGAAGAGAGTGAGTGAAATCTTGTTGGTCTAAGGAATCGAGTGGCTCCCGATTTTTGATTTGGCCGTCAAGATATTCATAGAGGAGATTTAATTTTTTTAACTCACTCTTAAAGTTGTGGCGAAGCTTTTCATGGCGAGATACAAAGCAAAGCTCTTTTTGTCCTTCAAATACTTCAAACATAAAAAACTCTCTTAAAAAAGGGTAAAAATAATCTAAGACAACGTTGATAACACATCGTTTGATATTTCTCAAAAACAATTTTGCATGGTTGAAAAATTTACACGCATGCGAATGAAAAAAGGAGTTCAGAATGAGAAGGGAGATGATTATTAGGGCGATGGCCGGCAGCTTTGTCACCATTTCCACCATTCTAGGGTACTACCATACAGAGTACTGGTACCTACTTACACTTGTAGTAGGGCTAAATCTTCTGCAATCAGCATTTACTTGTTTTTGCCCAGCTGAAATCTTCATGAAAAAATTGGGAATAGGGAGGGATTAGAAGATGAGTACAGCAGCGGTGGTACAGCTGCTTGATCGTTTCTTTAAGATTAAGGATGCGAATAGCAGCGTGAGAACGGAAATTTTGGGAGGGCTTGCAACCTTTCTAACCATGTCTTATATCATCTTTGTCAATCCCACGATTTTAATCGATGCAGTCCCTGGGATCATCAAGGGGAGTGAGATTTATAATGCTTACTTTGGTGGCTTTATGGTGGCAACAATCGTTGGAGCGGCCTCGGCCACACTGGTGATGGGACTTTTTGCCAACTATCCCTTTGCTCTGGCCCCTGGGATGGGACTTAATGCTTACTTTACCTATACGGTATGCCTGAAGATGGGGATAGATTGGAGGGTGGCGCTGGGTGCAGTGTTCATTGAGAGCATTATCTTTGCCATTTTGACCTTGGTTGGTCTGCGGGCCTTTATTGTGGGAGCGCTCCCCTCTTCGGTAAAACTTGGAACGTGTGCGGGTATTGGTCTTTTCTTAGCATTAATTGGGCTTAAGGGGTCAAAGATTGTGATTGGCGATCCCAATACGCTTGTAGCGCTAGGACATTTAACTTCACCTGAGGCACTAACAACAATTGTTGGATTTTTTGTAATGGCTTCACTATTTGCATTGAAGATTCCTGGATCAATTTTGTTAGGAATTTTGGCAGCGGCACTTTTTGGAGTGTTTGCTGGAGTGACAAAGTTCGTGGGTATTGTAGGTGCGATCCCAGATGTATCCGCTACCTTTATGCAATTGTCGTTACCCTTAAGCTCACTAACAACGATTACTTTCTGGGTGATTGTCTTTACCTTCTTTTTTGCAGATTTTTTTGATACGGCAGGAACTCTTACAGGAATTAGCAATGCCAATGGTATGGCCGATAAAGATGGAAATCTGCCACGTGCTAGTAGTGCCTTTATGTCAGATGCTGTGGGGACTTTTTTGGGGGCAATATTTGGAACATCGGCGATCACTGCCTATATAGAGAGTGGTGCTGGGGTTGCTCAAGGGGCGAGAACAGGATTGGCCGCTGTAGTGGTCGCAATCTTAATGTTGCTTGCGCTCTTCTTTTCTCCGCTTGCGATGTCGATTCCTGCATCGGCAACCGCACCAGCACTCATTTTTGTGGGTGGTTTGATGATGCTCACCTTGAAAGAGATCAAGTGGGAAGATGTGACGGAGTCAGTACCAGCTTTTGTAACGATTGTCTCTATGCCATTTACCTTTTCAATTGCCAATGGCATTGCACTTGGGATGATTACATTTGTTGCTATTAAATTACTTACTGGAAAAATGCGAGAGATTCACTGGCTTACGGCATTGCTAAGTGCCATCTTTGTCATACATTTTATTTTTATGGAGTAAAAATTTTTTCTTGGAAATAAAATTTTAGCTAGACATTTAGCGCACATGGGGAGTAATTTTGTCCTCAGTGTATAAAGAACATTTAGAGTGTTATTTATAGTTAACTATCAACGTTTCAATGGAGTTTTCTTATGAAAAAAATGATCGCACTTGCATTGTTAGTAGGCATGTTCTCTTTCGCAGTTGTTGCAGAAGAAAAAGCTGCAGAAGCAGCTCCAGCAGCTCCAGAAGTGGCAAAAGAAGCACCAGTAGCTGCAGAAGCACCAGCAGTTTGTTCAGAAAAAAAAGTTGTTGCAAAATGTGCTAAGTTGAAAGAAGGAAAAGCAAAAAACGCTTATCAAGCAAAGAGAAAATGTACATGTCCCGTAGTTGAAGCAGCGGCAGCACCAGCAGCTCCAGCAGTTGAAGAAAAGAAAGAAGAAAATAAATAAGTAAATTAGATTTCTAATTGTGCTTAAAAAAAATACCGCCTGAATAGACGGTATTTTTTTTTGTGCATGTATTTTATTTAGAAGAGACTCCAGCCAAAATCCCTCTGGGCCATGGAGATCTCACTAGAGATCCAGTTTGTTCTTTTAGCACCACCAGCATCAACTGCTTCGATATCGAGTGGTTGAAAATGATACATTGAAACCTTTCTTAGCATACAAAATTCAGAACTTTTCATATAGCTTTCATACTCTTGATAGCTATCAACTTCGCGACATGGGGCCTTATTCATAATTGTTAAATTGACCCAATCTTGTTGAGCAAGAGGGGATTCAGCAAAGGTTGGATCTAAAACAATCTCTTCATAGCTGCTACCCTCTTGTACAAGTACCATTGGTGCAACGTGAAACCACCATTTGTCATCGTATTCTCTCATATATCGCTCAGAGTAGAAAACGAAGATTTTCATACTATTAATACCATGCTTGCTGTGCATGTCGTATGTCCAGCGGTGTGCTCGTTTAAAGCATTGTGATCTTCTCTTAGAGTTGGTGGGCATCTCTTCAAAGAGTTGGTTTGCGACTGACATTGAAGGAATAATTGATGGCCTAAACCCATCGTAATTAACTCTGCCTCCCTCATAGGAAGAGAATCTGCTCATTGGTGCTAGAGAGCTGGAGGGGGCCACGGGAGTTACTATTATATCGGTAGGAAGTTGATACTTTTCAGTAAGTTCTACTGATTGAATAAAGGCACTCTCCTCATCCTTGAAGGTTAGTTTTACTTGAAGATCTTCATTGATACTTTTTTGGAGATCGTAAGCGAACTCTTTTTGTTCGGGAGAGAGTTTGAACACTTTTCCATTTTCAAGAGCAAGGATCAAATAATCTTGGTTGGCCTTTTGGGGAGGTACCACTTTAAAGATTTTGGTCTCTACAACATTATCAGCAGCAAAAGCAAGAGTAGAGGTGAGTGCGAAAAGGCTCATCGTGACTGTTTTCAAAAACTTGGTTTTCATCAATTCATCCTTTGAATTAGGTTGGTTGTTATTAATGCCTCAAAAAATTTTTAAGGACAGGGATATATATGAGAGCTGGAGGCGCATGGCAAGATAATTTTTAATGCAATATGGCTTTATAGTTTTTTTTTATTATTTTTGTGAAAAGATTACACGATCCTATTTTCCAAGAAGATAGCAGTGGTGAATTTTAGGATCACGAAAATCGGGGGCAAGGGTGGCCTTAGAGATATTGGAGGCCTTAACCACTAACCCTGGATCAAGTTTGAAATTGCGCTTGTTGCAGGAAAAGTAGAGCACCCCAGTTGACGCAAGCAGATTCAAAGCAAGCTCAATGGCCTGACAATGATCACGCTGCACATCCCATACCTCCTCTTGCCGTTTGGAGTTAGAAAAGGTAGGCGGATCTAAAATAATAAGATCAAAATAATCTTTGAGCGCTTTTTGGTTGCTTGTAAGAAATGCTACTACATCACTCGTAACAAATTGGTGACCGCCTGATGAGTTGGAAATTTGGTTTAAACTAAAATTTCTTTGGGCCCAAGCTTGGTAGGTCTTTGACCAGTCTACACTCACCACAACGCCACCTGCTTTGGCCGCGGCCACGCTTAAGGCCCCTGTATAGGAAAAGAGGTTTAGCACCTTTGCTGCAGGGGCCACCTCTTTTAACACCCGTTTCCGAAGCGGCCGATGATCCAAAAACAGCCCTGTATCGATGTAATCTGTAAGGTTTACCTCAAAGGTGAGCAATCCCTCATGCACTCGTGTAATGATAGTCCTAGGCTTTAGTATGGCCTCTGCTGCAGCTTCCTCACCATACTTACTTCCCCCTTTCCCCTCTTCGCGCCTTTTCACCACAACCCGTTCAGCAGGAGCAAGTAAAAGCTCTTCTATGGCCACGAGAATCTCTTTTTGGTGTTGCTCACGTTTCACCTCATCGGCAGTAGCAATGCCTCGCTCATAGAGCACAACATACTCTCCATACACATCAACAATATAAGGGTACTCTGGAATATCGCGATCATAGAGGCGATACGCATCTACCCCTTCCTGACGCAAGTAGGGGGCCAACCTCTTTTGATTTTTCTTAATACGATTAAAGATCATCATCCCTACCACCTATCAAAAAGCCCACGACTAGGCGATACAAATTCTATAAAGTCATTGCCATTTATTTTAATTCGTTGTAATTAGGATACTTGTTTAGGAATCTTTCGTTCGATCATGCAGGCGTAGCTCAGTTGGATAGAGCATTTGACTACGGATCAAAAGGTCACAGGTTCGACTCCTGTCGCTTGCGCCACTTAAAAACACAAGTTTTTTGCAAACCTGAAATTTTGAATACATTTTCTCCTCGCAAAGGGCCATAAAGAAGTCATTATTGTTGCAAGATTTTAATGATAGAGGGGAACATTTTGGAAAGAGTGATAAGATTTCTGTTGCAGGCGCTATGCTGTCCTCCACCTAGGAGAATAGAGTCAATTCCTTTGGGGACATTGCAAGCTGTGCATCCGTTGTGATTTCCACGAGAGTGGCAATGGCAAGCATTGCTTGGAATAGTAATATTTGTACCCTCTAATTTTCTTTCACCAATGATCTTTGCTAGCGTGGTGGCCGTGTCTTTTACACAAAGACAGGTGTTAACACCAACGAGAATAAATTTATTGACCGTGATGCCGTTTTCATCGAGCGTTTGAAAAATTTCTTCTCCGCCACTGTTACTGTTTTTACCGACAATCATTGTGTGATTTTGATAATCGCTTGTAAGGCCGTATAGATTTTTGTTGATGCTGGAGTCAGCATCTTGGGTGTATTTAACAAAAATAATAAGATCGCTATGAGATTTGGCGAGTGCGATTTGCTCTTCAATTTTTTTATTGATTTCTTGATGGTGTGCTGCTGGAAAATATTGAAGCATATCGATAATAACCAATGCTCTTTCATAGGAAGTTTGTGCTTGCGCAAAGAGAGGAAATAGGAAAAGAGTGACTATCAGTATGGATTTAAAGTTTAACATGAGTGGCCTTTTGTTGGTTTATTGTTATGCCTCGTTATCATCTTAAGCAGCATTTGCTGTAGAGAGAATAAAAATCAAAGTTGATCCCTAGTTTCAATGCTTTGCCTATTTTAGACAAAAAGTGACTATGCAATAAAAAATGCCAGGTGCTCTTTAAGAGAAAGTAATACGGGAATTAAAGTGACTTTATTGAGAGTTATAAATTATGTTCTCCTAAGATGCCTTTTATGCGATTTAAGATTGTAAGTGCTGCCAGCACCATCATGATACCCAAGATATATTCACTTGCTGGTGTAAGATTTATTTCAAGACCAATAAGTAGCGCCGTTAATCCAAATATGAAGGCGCGATTACTCTTTCCAAAAGGGCCCTCATAATGCCTTGATACGCCGATTTGTGTTCCCACTACTCCTGCCATCTCCGCGAGCACTGTTAATAACAGCAAGATGGCCACCCAGTGCGGGCCTACATCGAGTACCAAAATAAAAGGATAGTAGAGCGCTAAATCGGCAATCACATCGGTAAGTTCGTTTAAGATTGTTCCAAAATGTGATTTCATATTATGCTCGCGAGTGATCATTCCACCGATTGCATTCATTGTCATTCTGAAGAATAACAAAAGTGGTAAACATAAAAGCAACGTGTGATTGTGTGGAAAAAACCAAAGTGCAAGACCAAAAAGACAAGAGGAAGCACATGCGAATACTGTTATCTGATTTGCAGTGATTCCCATTTGCACCAGTGCTACAACCAAGGGGCGGAGTAGTGGCCTAAGTGCGGCCCTTATTTTATAGATACTGATCATGGCGAATCCTTTGCCTGTAGCAAAGACCTTTATGGTCTATTTAAGAACTTGTTCTATCATAACAGAAGTGGCATTGGTTTCAAAAATGCACCTTCTTATCCATAAATTACTACTATCACTGGCAACCACTGTAGGCATGATCCCTTATGACAACAAGGAGAGTGTTTTGAACCTTATCAGGAAGTGAAGCTTGAAACTAAAGTTAAAAACTCCCTATAATAAATACTTTAACACCTGTGGAAAATATTAAAGTTACAAGCTCAAAACCCGAAAAAATAATTATGAGAACAAAAACTTTAAATCCATTTTCGGGTGTCTTTTTTGGTTTAATCTTTGCGCTGATCGGAAGTGCATTAGTTTACTACAAGGCCTGGCCAGAATATCAAAATGCAAAAGAGAGTTTAAAATGGCCCACAACCGAGGGAGTGATTCTAAATTCTGAAATTACTGAAAGTAAGGATAAAAAAAATCATAGAGTATATAAACCACATATTTCCTTTTCATTCGAAATTAGCGGTAAACAATATACATCCGCTCAGATTTACATAGGGAGTGAAACTAGCTCGTCAGGTAGCCATTCGGAGGCAAATGTTTATATAAGGAAGTACCCTGTAGGAAAAAAAGTAATGGTCTATTATTCACCAACAGAAAATGGCGAGGCCCTATTGGAGCCAGGAACTAAGACAGGCCACTATCTGCTTTTGGGGATAGGTGCACTGTTTGGGCTTGTTGGTTTTGGCATTACCCTATCATCTTTATTAAAAATTGCAGTTTTAGCAACTATGTTAGGCGTTGTGGTAGGAGCATTTTTTGGAAAAAGTAAGGAAGATCATCGACCTACTCCGCAAGCACCGTCTTCCAATAATCCGAGTGATTATAGAAAAAAGATTAGTGCAGTAGAGAAAAAGTTGTCGTCCAGTAATCATAATGAGGGAGTTCAAAAAGGTAATAATAATTGTGAAATTAATCTTGATGAAGAGATGTCTACTTTTAACAAAGTCTCAGCAACTAACATTTTGCCCCAGGATGAACCTTGGAAATATCAATGGATTATTAAAGGTGAAGATAAGGATTACGGTCCTTACACTTTTGAAAAGGTTGTCGATTTTTTTAATCAAGGAAAAGTTAAAGGGCAGCATCGTTGCTCTCCTGCTTCTGGTGGGGAGATCGTCAATATATCAACAATTGTGAAGAAGAAGGCATCTTAAATGAAATCTGATGAAATTGATTATAAAATATTTGGCGATGACATTCAATATATTGAGGTGGAGCTTGATTGCGGAGAGACGGTGATAGGAGAAGCAGGCTCCATGATGTATATGCATGACGGAATAGAGTATGAGGCCAAAATGGGGGATGGTTCAACGCCAAACCAAGGGTTCTTTGATAAAATCCTTGATATTGGAAAGAGAGTGTTAACTAGAGAGTCTTTGTTTATTACTCATTATACAAACCGTGGTCAAGAAAAGAGTCATGTGGCGTTTTCAGCACCTTACCCGGGAAAAATCATTCCTCTCGATTTAGTCAAACTTAAAGGAGAGGTAACTTGCCAAAAAGATTCCTTCCTTTGTGCTGCTAAAGGAACGAGTATTAATATAGAATTTGCTAGAAAATTGGGTACTGGTTTTTTTGGTGGAGAAGGCTTTATATTGCAAAAACTCCAAGGTGACGGCAAAGCTTTTATTCATGCTTGTGGTGGAATTTGTTTAAAGAAAATCACTAATGAAACTCTTCGTGTTGATAGCGGAAGTATTGTGGCCTTTACAAAGGGTATCCACTTCGATGTTGAAATGGTTAAAGGACTTAAGTCGATGCTATTTTCTGGAGAAGGCCTTTTTTTAGCAACGCTCTCAGGGACTGGATATGTTTGGTTGCAATCCCTGCCTTTTTCCCGTTTGGCCGATCGAGTGATTTCGGCCTCCAAACTGAGCGGGACTGGTGGTAAAGGAGAGGTTCACCATTTTAGTTCAATAATCGATATGTTAAAAGATTGATTTTTGTGTTAGGGAATCACTTCTTCACGCTTTTCTAAGAATTCGATGACGTCGTCTTTCATGGCATTCTTGTTGAGACGCATACGCTCGAAGACGTCCAGAAGGTAGGTAGCGGAGACGAGGCGAGGAACAAAGACGTAATCGGCGCCTTGCTTGTACATCTCACGGGCGCTGACAATGCTATCGGCGGTAACGAGGATTTGTGTTTCTGGTGAAGCATGTTTGCGTAGGAAACGCAGGAGGCGTAAGTTGGTGGTACCCTTTAGCAGTTGATCGGGAATGGTACAGAGGATAAAGGTGGCGTTTTCCAGGGATAAACTTCTTAAGGTATCGAAGTGATCAATATGACCGTAGCGAACGTTGACACCTAATGATTTCAAGCGACGAATCCAGTCGGGGTTATTGTCGACGACAAGAATGCGTGAGAGTGCATCTGGAGAGTGGCGTTTTGACATCTCATAGAGGAGCGAGCTAGCGTCGCGGTCGAAACCCAATACAAAGATGCTTGGGCCCTCTTCACTCTTTTCGGCTGGCTCGTGGCCGATCTCAATGTGATCTTTAATTCCAATTTTAATAAAAAGATGATTGATTAAACCATAGATGTCGTGAGCATTGGGGATGGTGAAGGACGAGATAAGAATGGTGACAACAAAGGCGATGATGAAGGAGGAGAGTAGCGATGGTGAGACGTAGTTGTTGGCCGCCGCCATGGCCACTAAGATCACCGAAAATTCGGAGAGTTGCGAGAGGTTGATCGCTGGCGTGAGACTAATGCGATTGCCGTAGCCCATGAAATAGAGGATGGGATAGATGGTGAGGACGCGGCCCAAGAGAACAACGAGAATGATGATGCCTGCAAGAGAGATGGTTTCTCCAGAGGGATAAGGAATTTGCATGCCAATGGAGATAAAGAAAAGCGTGATGAAAAAATCGCGAAGGACAGAGATTTTTGAGGAGACATCAACGTGATAGGGAAAGGGAGCGGAGACGATACCAGCGATCAGCGCGCCCATCTCTTTGGATAGCCCTATGTACTTTGCCACCTCAGCGATGGCAAAGCACCATCCAAGAGCGACGATGATCATTAGCTCAGAACGTTTGCCGAAGTTGTTAAAGATGATGGGCAAGAGATATTTGGCAAAAATCCAAGAGGAGGCAATGAGGGCCACTGCTTTTCCCATTTGCAAGAAGATGGAAGAGAGATGGACAAAATCAAAATGGGGTTGAATTGCCATAAAGGATACGGCCCAAATGTCTTGAATAACCAGGATACCAATGGTGATACGGGCGCAGAGGTTATAGAGTTCACTACGGTCGGATAATATTTTGACTACGATGAGAGTAGAAGAGAAGGCGGTGAGCACGGAGAGGTAGAGGAGATCGTAATGGCCATTGCCGATAGTGTACCCACAAAGCATGAAGATGGGAGTGGCAATAATTAAGTGTCCCAGGAATTGAAAAACACCATTGAGAAGAACGGCCTTGCCAGCGTGGCGAAGTTTACGAATGTCGATTTCCATGCCGAGGATGAACATGAGAAGGATAAGACCGACATCGGAGACCCATTTGAGTTGATCCACATTTTGGATGAGCGCTAGACCCATGTGGGGGCCCATCACAATGCCTGCGAGAAGATAAGAGAGAATCAGGGGGATGCGCATGAAGTGGCCGATTGCTCCAAAGAGACCTGCACCGAGAATACAAATGGCGATATCGTTAAATGCACTTTCGTTCATAGAATTGAGCTCTGTCAGTGGAAATCTTTTAATAGCGGGCTTGTCGGAGGGAGAGGAAGATAGTTTAGTTTTTTTATCGGATTTTTAGCAGATTTTTTGCTGGAGCAGTTTTTCCACTTTTAACATTGCCAGTGGAATAGACTCTTGTAGGCCTTTACCTTTGGCAAGGTGACTTGCAAGGGTGGCCACCAGATGGTCACCGGCCCCATTACTATTGGGAGTTTGGATCACTTGATGGGGCAAAAATTCTGTGACAAAAAATTTATTCTTTTTACGATCGAGAGACTCAGGAAGATCGACAAGTTCTTGGCCTTTGGCCAGTTGATAAAGTTTGCAGCCTTGCTTTCCAAGGGTAAGCAAAATATTTTTTATTTTATTTTTTTTCATGTAGGCAAAAATCTTATTGTCATTGATGACTGCAGAGGGAAGGAGTGCTTGTAACTCTTCTAGGGTAGGGGTAAGGAGGAAAAGATTTTTGAGCGCCTTTTTCGATCTGAGTGCTTTAAAGGTAGAAACGGTTTCAAAAATAATTTTTGTATTTTTACTTTTAGGAGAGGAGTGAAGATCTTTAATGATTTTAGAGATGGTTACGGGAAGTAGATTGGCCTCAAGTATAACAATACTGCCTTTTTTAATTCGAGCGGTCTCTTGTTTTAAGAAACGCTTATCAAATCCTGACTCAATCGCGCTATTGTCAGAGGCACCATAGAGGAGGCTTCCCGATTCCATGAGTGCGAGGTATTTGCCATTGGAAAATTTTTTACAAACTTTGTAGGAGGTTTTACCAGGCCCCTTTGTGAGTGCTTTTTCGAGGTGAGGAGTAAAAAAATCTTTACCGATGCTGGTAATAAAGTGCTTACGCTTACCGCGGATTCCTTGAAAGATGTTGTAACCAACGCCGCCCAGGGAGATATCAATAGCAGCAGGGTTGGAGGTCTCTTTGGAGAAGCTCTCTTTTTTAGCAACGATATCGATGTTGATTCCGCCAAATATAAATATTTTTTTCACAAAAAAACTCCTTAGTAGGGTGATCGGGAATAGTCTTTGACCAGTTGCAATCAAGGCCACGGACGAGGAGAATAAAATAGAACAAAATATTTTAAAAAGAAACAGATTGTTGATAAAATTTTTTCAATCAAGTATGAGAATCTCTCCATGAAAATGTTCCTTTTAAAGAATTATCAGCTACTTCAAGATTTTCGGAAGGTACTTTTGCTCTTTTTCTTTCAGGTGGGGCTTTTTGCTCTCTCCTTGGTGGTGGAGTGGATTTTGAAGCAGCTCTCCTTTGGAGAGGTGGTGATAAAGCTCTTGTTTGGAGCAATTTTTTTTCAGCTGCTGTATAAGTCGCTCATGGGCCTCTACTACACCTACTGGTCTTTGTTGGGGCTTTTTGTGGTTTATGCATCTACTGGCCTTTGGCAATACCTAGTGACAGCTCCAGCAATCAATTGGCAGCTAGTGCAGATTTTTTCACTTATTTTGGCAGTGACTTGGATTCAAGGCTATATTCTCTCCTCTCCTATTTTTTACCCAAGGGTTAGGTGGTGGGTGTACGATTTTCGTTATAGAGGCGATTTGGTGGTGAAAGTAAGGCCCTATCAAGAGAAAGCGGGAATGGATCACACTCCTGAATTAATGTTAAATGGCAGGCTTACCGATTTAAGACGAGGGGCCGGGTGTGTCTTGCTCTTCGAACGCTTGCAAATTAGAGATAAGATTTTTATCTATGCAGAGTCGAGGTATTCAGAGGTGCGACTCTTGGCGGAAGTGATCAGTGTGCGTGAATACTCCTTTGGCCGTGGACATATTCATGGGGTGAAATTTATTTTTGAAGACCACGAGGATCGCAAAGTGTATAGGGAGTTTGCCTCCTATTGGAAGGAAGAGGTGCGGGCGAAGATAGAAATGGAGTACGAAGAGGGACAGGCCAATGTGGAATATTATGATGTGAGTAAGGAAAAAAATGGAAAAGATGGTGATGATGGAGAAAATAGAGCTGCGTGAACATATTTTACGAATGCAGGCCGCTTTAGTGCAAGCAAAAATAGCGGAGGAGAAGGGAGAGGTTCCCATTGGTGCAGTGATGGTGGAGGTGAATAGTGGAGAGATGGTGGCCCACGCTTTTAATCGTCGTCGGCTTCCTCCCTTCGATCCTTGTGGGCACGCTGAGATTTTGGCGATGAGAGAGAGTTGTGAAAAGGTGGTTCACGATTGGAGGCTTAATTCCTACCTTTTGTATGTGACACTTGAGCCGTGCCCCATGTGTTTAGCAGCGATGGTGCAGGCACGGGTTGGGGGACTCATCTTTGGGGCGTATGATAAGAAGGGAGGAGCACTCTCTCTCGGGTACGCTCTTCACCGCGATTCGCGGCTTAACCATCGCTTTCCTGTGCTTGGTGGTATTTATGAGTTGGAGTGTGCGGGGGTGCTTAGGGATTTTTTTAAGAAGAGGCGCTCGATGGACTCCTTCCACATGGAGATTTTGCGCTCGTAGTAGCTCATGAGTTCACGATTACTGCTGGGCCTAAAGGTGCGATCCTCTTTCCAATAACCTTTGATGTCAGAAAAGTTAAGCGCTCCAATACCGATGGCGGCGCCGAGAGCGGCACCGTAAGCGGTGGTCTCAATCACTTGCGGCCGGGTGATAGGGGTTTTTGAGATGGACGCTTGCATCTCCATTAAGAGGTTATTGATGGAGGCCCCGCCGTCAACGGAGATGGCACTAATAGGGTATTTTAAATCATGGGCAAAGGCGTGCATAAGATCGTTAACTGAGAGTGCAACACCTTCAAGGCAGGCGCGTGCCAGGTGGGTTCGCGTGGTATCGCGAGTGATGCCGAGGATGGCCCCTTTGGCGTGGGAGAACCAGTAAGGTGAACCGATGCCGCTAAAGAAGGGGAGGAATAGGAGGTGCTCCATCTCTTCATTGGAGCTTGCACTCTTTGCTAACACCTCAATTTCTGCGCTGGTGGTGATCACTTTTAGTTGATCACGCATCCATTGAATGGCGGCACCTGCAATGTAGGAACTGCCTTCGAGGGCATAGGCGGTTTTCCCTTGGTGGCGATAGGCAACCGTTGTCAGCAGACCGGAGTTGGAGTAGATGAGGTCACTTCCGGTATTCATCAGCATAAAGGCACCAGTGCCATAGGTACATTTGATGTCTCCTTTTTCAATTCCTTGTTGTCCAAAGAGCGCCGATTGTTGGTCACCAAAGAGGCAGGTAATCGGGATCCCATCGGGAAGAAAGTCAAGGCCTTTGGTTTTTCCAAAAGAAGAAAAAGTATCTTTAATTTCAGGCAGAGTTTTGGGGTCAATGCCAAAGAGTGAAAGCAGTTCGTTGTCCCACTCACCGCTCTTAATATTCATCAAGAGATAGCGAGAGGCATTGGTGATGTCGGTTGCAAACACCTCACCGCTAGTGAGTCTGTAGAGAAGAAAGGCGTCGATGGTACCAAAGAGAGCGTTGTTCTCTTGCAAGGCCCTCTTTACTTCAGGGCGATTTTCAAGGAGCCATTTGATTTTAGTTCCTGAAAAGTAGGGATCGGTGGTGAGTCCTGTTTTTTCTTTGATAAGCTTATCTTTTCCCTCTGAGATGAGTTGGTTACAGTAGTTTGTGGTTCTGCGGTCTTGCCAGACAATTGCAGGGCCTAGCGCTTTTCCGCTCTGTTTATGAATGGCAGCAATGGTTTCTCGTTGGTTGGTGATTCCGATGGCGGTAATTTGATTGCTCTTTACTTCCATTTTTTTTAACAGCAGTGTCGCCGCTTTACGTACACTCTCCCAAATTTCATCAAGGTTATGCTCAACTTCTCCCGGCGTAGGAAAGTGCTGTGGAAATTCAACAGTTCTTTTCCCAATAAAGGAGAAGTCTTTGCCACTAATGAGCGCGCATGTTGTTCCAGTTGTTCCTTGATCAATGGCCAAAATATAAGTTTGTTTTGATGACATTAGCGATACTCCTCTATTTTCTATTGATGAGTTGGCAGTGAGAGATAGAGGTTATCTTAATGTAACTGCATCGCTTTCTGAAACAACTTTTACCATACGAACCCACATTTTTCCGATATAGCTATTCGATGTTCGCAACATAGCTAGGGAGAGAAATACCACGATGGAGAGGAGTAATACAAATTCAATTAGGACTTGTCCCTCTTCTTGTTGACGTTGGTGCTGACGTTGATTTCTTTTCATAACTCTATTCTAAGGGAAGTGCGATTTTTTCCCCAGTGGGAAGCAAATTCGTATTCTTGAGTTATCTCGCCAGGGTATTACAGGCGAGATTTTTACCCCAGTTGTAGGTGATTTGGTTAATGCTGTTACATTTAAAGAGGGTGAAGCGCGGTTTTAGGCCTTCGATGATGGCACCTTGGGAGTAGAGTCCTAGGGCGTGAGCTGCATTGAGAGTGATGGCCGACCAGAGTTCACCTAAGTTCATTTTGTACATGGGGGCGGCGATCGAGGCCAGCATCAAGAGGTTGTCACAGTGGCAAGATCCAGGATTGTAGTCAGAAGCAATAGCAACTTTAACGCCGTTATCGAGAAATTTACGAGCATTTGCCATTGTTTTTCCGAGAAAGAGGCCAGTACCCGGAAGGAGAGTGGCCACCGTTTTGGATTTAGCGAGAGCGGCAATGCCTTGATCGCAAGTTTGCAGCAGATGATCGACGCTTAGGGCCCCTAACTCTGCTCCTAGTTTTGCCCCGAAGTTGTTGTTAAATTCGTCGGCGTGTGCTTTGAAAGGAATGCCTAGCTCGCGGGCAAGCGTGAAGAGCTGTCGTGTATCGGTCTCATCAAAATAATTTTTTTCAAAGAAGATATCGACCGCATCTACTTTCACTTTTTTGAGTAGAGGGAGAACCACTTTATTCATGTACTCTGAGGAGGTGGCGAACTCTTTAGGAACTGCATGGGCCGCCATAAAGGTGTTCATAATTTGAATTTTAGGAGAGAAAAACTCCTTGAGATCGGCAATCACTTCACTAATCTCTTTTTCTTTAACTATGTTTAGTCCGTAGCCACTTTTGATTTCAATCGTACCAATTCCAATAGAGGCAAAGTGCTCGATCCGCTCCTTGCCGAGAAGGTAAAGCTCGTGAGTGCTTAAGCGGTTCGTCTCCTTCATAGTGAAGATAATACCGCCGCCAGCTGCGGCAATCTCCTCGTAGCTGGCACCATTTAATCGCATGGCATACTCATTCGAGCGATCACCACCAAAGATGATGTGGGTATGGGAATCCACCAGTTCAGGAGTGAGGGTATGGCCTGCGAAGTAGAGCGTTTTAATTTGTGTGGGATCGAGCGAGGTTCTAGAAGCATGTTCATACTCTGCAGGAAAGTCATCTTCACGACCAACCCAGAGGATATGATCTGAATCAAAAACGATGCTGGCGTTTTCAATGATACCAAGGTCGCTTGTATTTAAGTTGCGTCCATCTTTTTTGAGGGCGCCTCCTAATGTGACAATTTGCGAGAGGTTGCGATAGGCGGTAATGATTTTACTACCATCGGAAGTGTGGAGTGATTGCACGGCGAAGTTCTCCTTCTTGATTGGTTACTAAATCGTTTAGTCGAGGGATGGAAAGCCGAGGTTGGTTTTCGAGCGGAAGCGAAGTGCCTCTTCGTAACCAGCATCTGCATGGCGAATCACTCCCATGCCTGGGTCGGAGTTTAAGACGCGGCGAAGGCGCGCATCCATGTCGTCGCTGCCATCGGCAACGATCACCATCCCTGCGTGCTGAGAGTAACCAATGCCCACACCACCACCGTGATGGAAGCTCACCCAGGAGGCGCCATTCATGGTGTTGATCAGTGCATTTAAAATAGGCCAATCGCTGATGGCATCGGAACCATCCTTCATGCTTTCGGTTTCACGATTAGGAGATGCCACGCTGCCGGAGTCGAGGTGATCGCGACCGATTACGATGGGTGCTTTCACGCGGCCACTGCGGACGAGTTGGTTAAAGAGAAGACCGGCCTTTTCACGCTCACCATATTTTAGCCAGCAAATACGCGATGGCAATCCTTGAAAGGCCACCATCTCTTTGGCCTTGTCTAGCCAATTCCGCATCTTTTTATTTTGGGGGAAGAGCTCTTTTAACGCCTCTTCGGTGGTGTAGATATCCTCAGGATCACCAGAGAGCGCAACCCATCTAAAAGGGCCAGAGCCTTCACAGAAGAGCGGACGAATGTAAGCAGGGGTGAAGCCTGGAAAATCGAAAGCATTTGGCTCTCCTCCTTTAACCGCACCTGCACGAATGTTATTCCCATAGTCGAAAACGTGGGAGCCACGGCGTTTGAATTCGAGCATTGCACGCACATGATCGCGCATGGTTTGGTAGGAGCGTTCAACGTACTGTTTGGAGTCGCTCTTTCTAAGTGCTGCGGCCTGATCGAGGGTTAGGTTACGAGGAACGTAACCGTTAAGGGGATCGTGTGCTGAAGTTTGATCGGTCACAAGATCGGGAAGGATATTTTTACTTAAGAGAAATTCGAAGAAGTCGGCCGCATTTCCAACCACACCAATGGAGCAGGCGCGCTCCTCTTTTTTATACTTAAGTGCAAGCTCTAGTGCCTCTTGAAAGGAGTTGGCCAGGATATCGAGGTAGCGGGTTTTCAGTCGCTTTTCGATGCGCTCGCGTGAGACATCGGCCCCAACAAAGACACCTTCTGCCATCTTTACAGCAAGAGGTTGTGCTCCTCCCATTCCTCCAAGACCGGCCGAGAGGACAAGCTTTCCTTTAAGTGTATGATTGGCGCCATAATGTTTTTCAGCGGCGGCCATGAACGTTTCATAGGTGCCTTGTAAAATTCCTTGAGTGCCAATATAGATCCATGAACCTGCAGTCATCTGGCCATACATGATGAGTCCGCGCTCTTTCAGTTCATTAAAGTAATCCCAGTTTCCCCAATGGGGAACGATGTTGGAGTTTGCAAGGAGCACACGGGGACCGTGGGAGTGCGAAGGAAAAACTGCGACCGGTTTTCCCGATTGAATCAAGAGTGTCTGGTCGTTTTCAATGCTCTTGAGTGCCTTGATGATGTTGGTAAGCGCGGTGGGATTACGGGCCGCTTGTCCATTGCCACCATAAACGATGAGGTTTTCGCGATCCTCTGCGACCTCGGGGTGGAGGTTATTTAAGAGGCAACGAAGTGCGGCCTCTTGGTGCCAGCCTTTGCAGGTTAATTTATTTCCAACTGGTGGCAGTGGAATTGATACTGATGTTGTTGACATAATTTAACTCTCCTTCTCTTATCATTGATCATTTAATTCATTTTAATAGTGGTCGCAGTGATTCTACTTTTTCTGAGTAATGTTGTGGAAAAGTGCCAAAAATATAGGTGCCGGCCACCAGGTTATCGACTCCTCTTTTGGTGAGTTCGTTTGCATTGGAGTCATCCACACCGCCATCAACTTGAATTTGAAAAGTGGCCTTTAGTTGCTTACGACGAAGATCCAGTGCCTCCACTTTGCGATAGGTGTTGGCAATAAATTTTTGTCCACCAAAACCGGGATTAACCGACATCAGCAGCACCAGGTCGAGTTGCTCTAGGAGATAATCGGGAATGATATCGATATTGGTGCTTGGATTGAGTGAGACACCTACGCTTGGGTAGAGTCTCTTTACCTTGTTGATCGTGGAGTCGTGGTGGTGGATGGTCTCGTAATGGAATGTAAGGTTATGGATATGCAGATCTTGTAACGTATCAATGTAAAAAGCAGGATTAGTTACCATGAGATGCACATCGAGTGGATGCTTGGAAATTTTTGCTAATTTTTCAATAATAGGCCTACCAAAGGTGAGGTTGGGAACAAAGTGGCCGTCCATCACATCAAGGTGAAACCAAATATCTTTCATCGGAAAGAAGTGTTCAAGTTCACTTTGCAAGTTTAAAAAATCTGCTGCCAAGAGACTGGGTGAAATGATAATTTTTTTCATGGACGTTAGACTCCCTACTCGAGAGTGAGTTCCCCTCGAATTCCATTTAAGAGTTCACTATCTTTGCAAACCTTTTTGCCTTCCAATTGTACTTGAGTTAATCGGATTGGTCTATCAGCAGAACCGAGGAGAAGCCACTTCTCCGTACACAAGTGGCCAGGAGCGGGATGAGCGGAGGAGGGGATTTCTGCTGGCGAGACAATTTGCGCGCTGATGATTTTTAAGCGCTGTTGCTTTTGCTTAGCACAGTTTAAGTGGCAAAAAGTTCCAGGCCACGGGTTAAAGGCACGAATGCGGTTATAGATCGCTTCGGCACTGCTTTTTTGCAGCAGCTCTTTGGTGATGGCGCCATCATCACGATAAAGACTAGGGGCGTAGGTAACCAAAGACTCCACTTGTGGTGTTGCCAGGAGAGCATTTTTTTTTATTTTGTCGATAAAGGAGGTGATTGCTGTGGCCGAGAGTGCCTGCAAGCGCAGAGCAAGTTCACCTCCCGTTTCGTGGGGGGCAATGGTGGTGGTCTCTGTGTGTACAACGTCTCCTGCATCCATTTTTTTGACCATCTTTTGAATGGTGATTCCTGTGATGGTGTCACCACTTAGGATGGCGTGTTGAATGGGCGCGGCCCCGCGGTATTTAGGGAGAAGGGAGGCGTGGATATTAAAACATCCTAGCGTTGGCAAGGAGAGAATTTCACCCTTTAAAAATTGGCAGAAGGCGAGCACGATGATGAGGTCAATTTGCTCATTGGCGGGAGTCAGTGCTCTTAATTTTTCGATGTCGTTATTGATGTTTTCGCTTTGAAGGAGAGGGATGTTTAGTGTGACAGCTCGCTCTGCCACGGGAGGAGCGCACAGCTGCTGGAGTCCTCTTCCGGCAGCTTTAGAGGGAGGCGTGACGATTGCCAGAAGATTGATGTTCGGGTGGTTTGCAAGTGCATCGAGAGTGGGCACTGCAAATTCAGGAGTGCCACAGTAGATGACGTTATATCTTTCTTTCATTGCCCCCACCTTCTGCGGCCGCATTCTCATTCTCATCCTCATCGTCTTCATCATCATCATTGCATTCGTTATTGCCATCGAGGTAACGACCATTTTGAGCAGCAGTGAGTTTTTGGCGTTTGATTAATTTTTTCTTATGGAAATTTTTTTTAAGAAAACTTAAATGGTCGATGATGACAACTCCATCAAGGTGATCGTTTTCATGCTGGATACAGATAGCAAGCAACTCCTCAGCACTTAACTCGCAAAGATTACCGTCGAGATCATGATACTCCACCGTAACAGTTGCAGCGCGCTCCACCTCTTCGTAAACACCAGGAAGAGAGAGGCATCCCTCCTTGCACTTAACGAGCTCAGGGCCTCTAGTAATTTTAGGATTGATAAACACCCTAGGGTGAAAGTTGCTCAAATGGTAGGAGACCTCAATCAACTCAGGATTATCAATTCTTGGCCTTGAGATTTTTTTGCGTTCAAACTCAACATCGATCACAAACATGCGGATGTTTTCACCGATTTGTGGGGCCGCAAGTCCAATTCCAGGTGCTTTATACATGGTATAGAGCATGTCTTGGGCCAATTTTTTTAAGCGCTCATCAAAGTTGGTAACTGGAAGCGATTTTTTAGAGAGCACAGGATGAGGATAGGTATAGACTTTTAAAAGCTCGCCTTTTTGCTGATAGTTTTCTAGAAATGACATTACAATTTTTACCTCGTGTTTTACTACTTGCTAGCGCAAGATCGTCGAAAGCAGTGTGCAATAATAGATGATTTTAGATAGGAGGTAAAGGAGGGGCCTGGCAAAAAGTGTGGCCGTCAGTGTGCCAAGGCGAGGGTACTTTTCCAGCTTGGCAACTAGCTTAGTGGAGTAGAGGTAATAGAGGCGAATCAGCTCTATCCCTAGCGTGGAACGGTTAAGCACTTGTTTTAACTTTTGCAGTTCCAAAGTGACCGGGTGAGTGTCACCGTAGCAGAAGGTGGCAATATAGCACTTTTTTGATGCAATATAGATGCGATTATAGGCCTCGCGAAACTCATTTTTGTGAGCATGGCGATTTTTGCGGATAAATTTTCGGAGCATCTCTGCGTTGACCACCTGGTATTCCATCCCAATGGTAAACTCCAGAAATTTATTAAAGCAACGGCGAAACTCTTTGTCGAGGTTAGGAGAGAGGTCGAGGATTTTACTCTGTTCCCAGTAGATGTGGCTAATGAGAAGCATTTCTGCAAGATCTCTTTTCAGGTCAAAGTGTTTTGGGGATAGAGTTTCTAGCGGAACGTCTTTAATGTCTGCCAATAGTGAGAGGTAGGAGTTGTAGAACCTGATGGCAGTAATAAAGTCACCTTTATACTTTGCCTCATGTGCCTGCTTAACGATCGACATGCGATGAACGTAGCGCTCGTTTAAGGCCCTTAAATTTTTAACTTTCTTTTTCTCGCCACCATTTCCGGAATTGGAACCGGAGGAGGCTGCATTTTCATTCATCATGCAGGGCCTATCGGCAAACGGGGCATGCAGTTTAGAGAAATTATGAAATTTGTTAGAATCTTAGAGAGACGGAGAGCGCAACCTCTTTCATTGCTTTAGGGTAGTAGATGGATGTGGAGCGCTCGAGATTTTGATCATAGAGGAAGGTGGTGTTTTTGAGAGCAACAGCAACCATGAGTTTAGGGGATACCCAGGAAATGCCGGCGCCAGAACCTTTCTCCATCAGTCCTTTGTCTCGAAAGAGTCCTGCACGCAGGTAGAGGTCACTAAACACATTTATTTGAAAGGCCCCACGATAGAGAATGTTGTCGGATAAATTTTCTTGGTAATCAGAACCAACATCGGCCATTAAGGAGAGAACATTAGCAATCAAGTATTGCCCTCCGACAATCACTCTACGATCCGCGATTTTTTTCCCCAGAGGATCAATAGCAATCGCACCGATGGTAAGTCCATATTGAGTTGCATGAAGGGCACCAATGGTAAATTGAGTATAGCTATCTTTCGTCGTATTTCGTCCATCATCGGTGGTGATATCGGTGGTTCTTCTGGTGAGCATACCTAGCGATGAAAATTTTCCAAAGGGAGATGCAACAGAGAGTGAAAAACGTTTGCGCTCATTTTGCCACTCTCGTTGCTTTTGGTAGCTAAAGGCACCTTTGACGGTACTCTTACTATCGGCAGCGATAGCGGCGTAGGTGCGAGAATCTTCAGCAGGTCTGTTGACGTGACCTTGATCAGTACTCTTATCATCTTTAAAATCGGTTGTGGTTCGCTGAAGGTAGACAGAGGATAAGTTGAAAAAAGAGATGCTGGCGGGATTGAGAATTGCAGACTCATCCATAAGCAGCGAACCAACTCCAGTTCCTGCTGTTGATTGTAGGTAGGTGGTTTCAAAATCGTGAATTTTTTTTTGTTTCTTTTCTAAAGTTGCAGCAGCGAGTGGGAGTGAGAAGAACACTGGCAAGAATAGGAGAAGTAATAAAAGTTTTAGCGTCATCATAATAATCATCATGGGTCAGCAAGCCTTTGTTTTTTTAGGGGGGCAAGGTAATTTTTTGATTATCAGTAAAAATCATACGGGTCAATATCAATCTTAAGATGGATGGAGTGGGGAGTGGCAAAATTTAATTCATAAGCGGTGATCGTGCGATGAAGTTGGTTTAAGTCGCTGCTTTTTAAGAGCAGGCACCAAGTGTATTGCCCTACCCGCTTTTCAATCATTCCCGGCTTTGGTCCCAAAATAAACACCCCTTTGAAATAGGTTTCACAAAAGTGTTCAAGAAGATTTTTGGATTCGAATGCAGTTTTAACTACCTGTTTTTGATCTTTGGAGGTGATGTAGAGAGCGGCCATTTTAACAAAGGGAGGGAAGAGTGTCTGCCTACGCATCTCCAACTCTTGCTGGTAGAAGTGATCGAAGGTGTGGTGCTGAATATGCTCAAAAAGGGGGCCTCCCAGATTCATGGTTTGAATCAGCACTTTGCTTTTGCCCCCAAAGCGTCCAGAGCGTCCAGATACTTGCGTGAGTAGCTGATAAACTTTTTCATTGGCCCGGAAATCGGGAAAGTTGAGCTGGTCATCGGTGCCCAGAATGACCACCAATTTTACTTTTTTAAAATTATGGCCTTTGGTGATCATTTGAGTGCCGACGAGGATATCCACTTGATGAGAGTGAAAGCGTTCTAATTTTTTGATCAGCTGTGGGAGCGTTTTAATCTCGTCACGATCGAAACGATCACTACTTGCTTCGGGAATGGTTTCCTTAAGGATGGCGATAATTTTTTCCGTTCCAAAACCCATGCGGATGAGATTTAAACAACCACAAGCAGGACAAAATTCAGGCAAGGGAAGAGTGAAGTTACAAAACTGACAGGAGAGGATATTTTTCTTTTGAAAATAGCGTAGCTTGGTTGTGCAGTTCTTGCACTCAAATTGCAGTCCGCACGACTTACACTGAATATAGCGGGCAAAGCCTAACTTGTTAGCAAAGATGATAGTTTGGTTTCCCTCTTTGAAGTTTTCTTTGATTTGTTCAATACTGTAGGCGGTGAGTGGCCAATAGGGATCGGGAACAAAACGCTTTTTGCTATTATGGTCACTGCTAGCGCTACTAGCATTACTAAGATTATGTTCTGGTTTTCTTGCATCCACAAATTCAATATCGGGAAGGGAGGAGTTTTCTATGCGATTTTTGAGAGTGAAGTAACGGGTGTGCGCATGAGCATGTTCATTAGTGTGTGCGTGAAAAACTTCCACTGAGGGTGTAGCAGTTCCCATGATGAGAGGGATTTTCAGCAGGACAGCTTTTTTACTGGCCACTTCGCGCGTGTGATAAGGGCAGCGGGCATCTTGCTTATAGGAGAGGTCGTGCTCTTCATCAAGGATAATCATCCCTAGATTTCGTAAGGGTAAAAAAATGGCACTGCGGGTGCCAACAATGACTTTGGGGGTGTTGAGAGCAGCGGGAGAAAAGAGTAGATCTTTCCATAGCGCGATTTTTTTGCTTTCGCTGACGTGGCTGTGATAAGCAAAGATATTGCCATGCAAATGTTTCTCAAAGGTGGCAATGAATTGTGGAGTGAGGTTAATCTCTGGCAGCAAGAAGAGTACAGATTTACCCGAGGCGATTACTTGCTTGATCAGTTCGATGTAGATCGCAGTTTTTCCACTTCCAGTTACACCATGAATGAGTGAGCGTACGGGAAGTGGGGGGGAGAGTGTTTGCATAATAGAGTGAACGATGCTTTGTTGTTCATGCGAGAGATTAAATTCAAAATTGCCTTGAGCACCAACAGAAAATTTAAGTTTAGCACTATTGCTTTGTAATTTATCTATGGAGGGAAGGCAATCAAAGAGAAGCTGGCCAAGACTATAGTGATAATATTTGGCAGTCCACTGATAAAGCTCTAAATCGCTAGCATCAAGGAGGGGTTTTCCCTCAAACAAAAATTCCTGAACCGTTTTCAGTTCATAGGAGGACTCTTCTTTTGTGAGTTCTGTGGCGGTTTCGATAACCACGCCATAGGTGTACTGTTTCCGTAAGGGAATTTTAACCATCTGCCCTGGTATGATTGGCCGAGAAGGGTATGGATCAGGGTAAAGATAGGAGAGAATGGATTTATCATAGGGGTGTGCAGGGTAGTTGACTGCAACCCGAACTATTTTTTTCATTGCAGATAGAGAAAGGGTAGTGCTGCCAATTGTTTATTGGGCGCGATCGAATCACGAAGGCCTTTCTCTTTAGAGAGAATTTTAGAAACATATTGATCCGGCAACATATTGGAATATTCAAGAGAGGTGATGTTGATGGTGAAAATTTGCTGATGAGGATTGTCGTCAGATACTTTAATGACTAGCTGGGCGGGAAGGCGATACTCTCCATGAAAAGTTATATACTCGCTACAAAGTATTTCAAGTGTATGCTTATCATGGGTGTAAGAAATTTTTCGAAGTTGCCTACTTTCATTGGTATAAAAGAGTTCCGTGTTGCTTAAAGTGATCTTCCAAAAAAATTCTTTATTAATACGTACCAGTTGTGCCTTGTCCGTGGCCTTAATGAGATTGCTAGAGTAAAGCGCTTGAATTTGTTCACGATCTTTAGCAAATGCCGGGGAGAGGGGTGATTCCAATGTCTTCTTTAACTTTGCATCTTTACTAATATCACGTAGGTAGTTTCGATATTTTGCCAAGAGTGCCACCTTCTCTTGATTGATTAGCGAGCTGTTATAGCTAAAATCACGATTGAGTTTTACTAAGGTTGAAGCGTAGAGGTCACTTTTATTGAAGGCAAAGTTAAAAAGAAGGGAATAGAAAAAGCCTTGAGCAGGAGTCATCTCGTACTCCTTCTTTAGGGACGCTAGAAAATTGCTCTTATGCAGAAAAGTGAGTAGCGAGGATCGACTCATTTTCTCCTCAGAGTAGAGTTCTTGCCATAGATCGTATCGCTCTCTCTTCTCGCCAAGAAGCGTGATCGATGCAAAGTAAGTGGTGGTGGTCTCCGCCTGCTCTGCGGTGATCTTTAGGCCAAGGGTTGCAATATTGGCATTGACTGTTGCGTTTTGAGCATTCCTAATGATGGATTCCGGGGAGGGAATGGCCGCTAGCGCTAAGTTGCTTACAAAAACACAAAATAAGAAAATCGCTGTAAAAAATTTTTTCATAACTATTTTTACCGCCACTCTAGTGGTTTGTCACTCTCCTGCGATAAGGAGGTTTAATTGCTAAGCGCTAGGTGCTAGGCGATAACCGGGATTGGCAGTTCAATATTTTTTATTGATAAGGATTCAAGGGGTTGCACGAAAGATTAGGTGATGGCCAGGAGAGGTGATAAAATTTTGGGAGGATGGGTGTATTTTTTTAATGTTTAACGTTTTTATAACCGTTAAGTTACTTGAGGTGAGGAGAAGGCAAAATGACTCAAACAAAAATACAAGCAAAGAGCTTTAGTGTTTGTACGCTTTTGCGTTTTCTTTGCAGTTTTTTGATGTTGGCGCAGGTTGGAATGGCCCTGGCAATGAATCCTGCTTTTAAGGCCACCAAGTCACTAACAACACCATCGCCTTCTTCTCCTTCTTCTCCTCTGGAGACACCTTCGAGTTTTGCCGATGGGGATGAGATTGATAGCATTGTGGGGGGGGGGAGCGCTGGATGCGGATGCAGAGGTGACTGCGACTGCTGTAGAAGAGCATGGAGGTGCTGTAGGCCCAGAGAAAGTCCCAGCTGCAAAGAGTGAGACAGAAAAAGCAAACCCTGACTGTGTCGAATGTAAGAAAAACCAAGAAAACAATCCCGCAAAAGTGAGTGAGGGTACTACCTCCGTGACTAAAAAAAATGAGATTGTCCTTATTACAGAACAAGTGGTGCCTGCGCTGAATATCGAAGAGCTAAGTGCGCTTGTGGACAAAATCGTGGCCTCGAAAACGATGAGTGATGAGGATCGGGAGAAGTTAAAACAGCTCTTAACTCAATACAAGAAACACCTTAAAGAGGTGGAGTTCCCTAAAATTCATGCCATTACTTTAGGGAAGCGCGAACTGAGTGATGAGGATAAGAATGCACTCGATAAGGTGATGATGGATCACTTAAAAAAGTTTTGGCCAGATAAGAATTTTGGGGAATTTATAAAAATGGCCGTAAATGAGTTTGATGATGCTCGTATTGGAGAGCAGGCCAAAGAGTTATCATTGTATGCGGAATACTATAGCAAGTATATTGAGGAGCTATTGCAAGGAAAGGGGCGTGTTCCTGATCGTCGGCGCAGTGGTGGGGCCGCTGGCAGAGGGAGAGATAGTGCCATTAAAATTAAGCTGGAAGGATTCACACTGACAAGCACAGACCACTCTCCAGGCGGAATTAGTAATTTTATCAATGGAGATATCAACTCCTACGAGGCCAAGCGTCGAGAGGGTGCTATTGGTTCCTATCGAGGATGGGCAGAAAATGAGCAGGCAAAAAAAGAGCGACAAGAGGCGTATGAAGAGCACAGGGAGTATTTGAGGGCCAAGGCCGAGGAGCGCGAAGAGTTGATTGCCGGTGGAGCAAATTTTTCCAGGCCCATTATTAGGAAGGCCAAGGCCCACCACAATCGCTATAAATACTATTATCAAACCATGGTTCGCCGTTGTTACTCTCCAGTTATGAATCAGACGATGTGCATGCGGGCAAAACGAGACTTTGAAAAGATTGGAAAGGGTGTGCACTTAAGGAAAATGTTTAATCTCTTGGAGCTTGCAAAAAAATATCAGGACAAAGAGAAGATCGCAAAAGTGCGACAAGCGCGAGAAGAGTATTTAAGTGAGTATAAGGGTGATGATGGAACAACGTTACCCATTGATCGCTATTCTCTCTTTAGTGGCGACGATGATGTTGATATGGCCGCTGAGTTTGTGAGGGGCAATGGCGATACTTATGAGGATCATTTCACCAATGACACTGCTGGGGCGTTTGATAACGGAAGTGGTGGTGGTCTTGGTATGCTGGGTGGTGCTGGAAGTCGAATGCCCTCTTCTGGTTTAAATGCTAGTGCTGGGGCCGGCTTTAACGGGTTTACCACCTATCCTAGTTTTGGAATGCAAGGTGGGCTGCAAGGAATGGGTGGAATGGGGATGGGAATGGGGATGCAGTCACCACCCATGGGTGGGTTTACAATGGCGCCGGGGCTATAGTTAGAACGTCGCAGAGACACCAATGACCGTACTGTAGCTGTTTCGTAATTTAACGGTGCTACCATCTGCACTATTGGTATAATTAAAATAGTCACCCACAAAAAGGTAACCAACATCGGCGTGAACACTTACTGTATTGTTCCATTGGTAGATGGCATTGAAATCGAGTTCTGTTCCTAGGTTATTATTTTGCTTGGAATTGGAGATAAAGCGCTTGTTACGAGTATGGTTGAATGCCCAATTGCCATTGCCTTTTGCCACTTCATTTGCTTTGGCGGTAATGACAGCAGCATTGAGTGACCAGGGACCAGTTTGATAGTTCCCATGGAGTTTAAGATAGCGAGCATTGGTGATGTAGGAGTCATAGAGGTTTTGAGTGGTATCTGCAACTGCAGCTAAATTATAGCGAAAGAGCAAGTTGGCAATTTGATAGTTAGGGTTTAAGTACATGGCCTTAAATTGTGGACCTAGCCCATCCTCACCACTGGCAATTCCAACCAGTGCGCCAGCACTCCAGTTGTCATTAAATTTGTAAGAGGATTCGGTAACCACAGCGTACGCTTTATACTTGGTGGATTGATCGGGACTATACACATTTCCAAGATCACCAGAGATGAGGGGAGCTTCAATGGTCAAAGTGTAGTCACCAACTCCTTTCTTCATGTAGAGATCGGTAATCTTGACATCGGTACGGCCAAGGTTGTGCCCTTGCCCACTGGTAAAAAAGGTACTATAGGCGCCAGTGGTTTTCTTTCCATAGAGAAGTCCAAACGCCATATCACGCTCAACGCTGTCGTAAAGAACCGTGAGCCCATAAGTCTTGGTGTCATCAGAGGAGGAGAGTGTGTTGCCCATGCTGATCTTGGCCCAATAGGGTGTCACGTGAAAATTTCCAACTTTGAATTTCACCGTGAGACCATCTTGAATAGTTTTGTAGCGATCCCAAGTTTTATTGCCACCGCTATAGATAGCACCGGCCCCCCAATCAAAACTTTGGCGACCAATAATATAGGTAGCGGTGTCTGCGAAAATCTTCAAATAAAATTGATTCAAGACTAAGTTTGGTCGACCGTTACTGGTATGCTGTAAGTAGAGAGCATCACCAAAGCTTGCACCAGCTCCGACCTGCTTTTGCGTTGAACTCTCACCAAGATAACCAGAGGAGTTGTAGTTAGTGGAGAGTTCTCCATAGAGGGTGGCACCATCATTGATTACGATGGTGGGTGATAATTTTAAGATGTAATTCTGGAATGAGGCATCTGAACGATCTCCGGGCGAAGGTTGAATCTGTTCACTTCCATCGTCGTTGATATAAGCATCGGAGGTGCGCTTGTGGTGTTGAATCAAGGCCGTCTCTGCACCAAAAGTTCCTTGCCAATCCATCGGCGCCGCGAAGGCAGTTGCCACTAGTGTGCTAGTGGTAAAAAGAAGAGTGAGGACGAAGATTAATAAGAGTGTTCTCGCATTGCTTTGCACAGGATGCTCCTTTCGCTCAAATGAAATTTGAATGATAGATTACAATCATACCTATGCTAAAACAAATAGAAAAATTTTTTTACTAATTTTAACTGTTGAGGCATTGAAAATTTTTTAGTAAGATCCCAATTGTTAGTGACGATTTTATGCTGCGTCACTCTGTTTCCAGAAGTGAAGTGTGCATTTATCATTTGTTGGGGTGTCGACAAGCGGCCAAGTCAGCAGATTTTGATTCTGCCATTCCCAGGTTCGAGTCCTGGCTCCCCAACCATTTTTTTCTTACGATCTATAAAAAATCTCTCCGGGGTGACCATTGAAACGATTAATCTTGGTGTCTGGAAACTCGAACCTCGAACTCTCGAAGAGAATCTCCACTTATCTGGATGTCCCTCTTGTTGATCCACAAATTATCCGCTTTGCCAATGGTGAGATCAATTGCCGCATTCAAAAGAATGTCAGAGGTGCCGATGTGTTTGTGGTGCAATCGATTTGTTCTCCGGGCGTGAATGATAATTTAATGGAACTCTTGATCTTGATCGATGCGCTCAAACGCGCCTCTGCTCAATCGATCATTGGGGTGATTCCTCATTACGGCTATTCTAGGCAAGATCGTAAAGCAAGTCCACGCACTCCCATCTCCGCTAAGCTAGTGGCCGATCTTTTGACTGTGGCCGGTGCTACTCGTGTGATTACGATGGATGTGCATGCAGGACAGATTCAAGGTTTTTTTAATATTCCCTTTGATAACATCTACTCATCACCAGTGATTTTGGATTATGTGCAAAGAGAGTTGGTGGGTGTAGGACGTCCACTGCAAGATCCTGTGTGCGTCTCTCCCGACAGTGGTGGCGTGGAGCGCGTTCGCCATTATGCAAAGAAGCTGGGGTGTGAGATGGCGATGATCGACAAGCGAAGGATTGCTCCCAATGTGGCCAAAGCAATGAATGTGGTTGGTGATGTAAAAAATAAAGATGTCATCATTGTGGATGATATTATCGATACCGCAGGGACATTGATTGAAGCAGTAAAAGCGTTAAAAGATAATGGTGCAAGAAAAGTTTTTGCTTGTGCTACTCATCCTGTTTTTTCTGATCCTGCCGCTGAAAGGATGGCCGGATGCCAGGAGCTTGATGGCGTGATTGTGACTGATACTATTCCTCTAAGTCCTGCGTGTGCAGCATTAGAAAAGGTGAAGGTGCTGACTGTCTCGGAAATTCTTGGACGGGCCATCCACTATACCTTTAATAATGACTCTGTAAGTTCCCTCTTTGTGTAAACGAGTGTGAGAACAGATGTGAGTGTGAGTGCAAAGCTAGTTGTTGGTCTTGGAAATCCTGGAACAAAATATCAAGGTACACGCCATAATTTTGGCGAGATGGTTTTGCAAAATCTCCCCTTCGCCAGAGAACTCTCTTGGCAAAAAAAGTATAAAGGTTTTTACGCCAGCTACTCCCTTAAAGGGGAGAAGGTGCATTTTTTATACCCACAAACCTATATGAATTTAAGTGGAGAGAGCGTTATCGCTGCTGCCAGTTTTTTTTCTATTAAACCGACGGAAATCTTGGTTTTGCATGATGAATTGGATCTTCCCTTTGGACGGATTGCTTTTAAAAGGGGGGGCGGGGCCGCTGGACATAATGGGCTTCGTTCGATCATTGAGCATTTAGGGAGTCCCGATTTCATACGCATGCGACTGGGGATTTCTCGCCCGGTTCATGCTAATTTTGAGGTAAGCAATTGGGTGCTTTCAAAGTTTTCGCTCGAGGAAGCGGCAGAGATGGAAGATATCCTCAAAAAGTGTGGAGAGGCGGTAGTTTGTTTACTGCAAGAAGGGATTTCTAAGGCCTCTTCCCTATATAACCGCAAGGAAAAAGAGAACGAAAAAGCAAAAGCAAAAGCAAAGGAAAACTAAGTGAGTTCAGTCATCGTTTTAGGAATCATTGGTCTTCCAAATGCAGGAAAGTCAACGCTCTTTTCTATGATCAGTGGCATCGACGAAGGCACCAGTGAGCACCCTTTTTCTACGATCCGACCACGAAGAAGCTTTATTGAGATTCCTGATCCTCTTGCGACTAAGGTTGCAAAGCAAATGCAATTACAGAGTGTGGCCCCATTAGGTGCAGAGTTTGTTGATGTGGGTGGATTAGTGGAAGGTTCGAGCAGTGGCAAGGGAATTGGAAATCAATTTTTAAATGTGATCCGTAATGCAGATATCTTGGTGCAGGTTCTTAATTGTTATGACCCAGAGGCGGAAGTGTCGCCACAAAGAGCAGTGGAGATTGTGGATCAAGAGTTAAGAGATGCCGATTTAGCAATTATCGAAAAGGCATTGAAAGATCTTGATAAGCGAGTTGAAAAACATCGTGATAGTGTGCTGGCCTTATCCAATCCTATGGATGAAGATTTGGATTCGATGCTACTGCTGCGGCCACTGCTGGATGGAATTCGCAACACCCTAAAGAGTGGGCGCAACCCTTATTGGGAGATCATTCAGAGTGAAGTTGCCAGTGCAAAACTTTCGGAATGGCATCGTCTTTTTAAGATCGTTCCACAACTGCTTTCCATTAAACATCGCTACTATGTTTGCAATGGTGATACTGATAGCGATGATATTGAGGTTGGATCTTCTGCGTGCTCAGTGATTACTTGTTTTAATTTGATCGAAGAGGAGCGTGTGCCATTTCTTCATGCTTTTTTTTCGAGGACAAATTTCCAGAGCATGGGACTTGGGCGTTTTTTTACAATAGAGGGAGAGCAGGTACAATCTTGGTTTTTTTACCAAGGGGCCGATGTGCTGGAGGCCTCTGGTATTATTCATCCCGATATTATGAAAAACTTTATCAAGGCAGAAGTTTATCCTTGGAAAGCGGTTGAGCGCCATTACAAAGTGAGTGATGGAGATATTTTACGCTTTGTTTTTTCCAAATAATTTTACCCAATAATAATTTAAGTTAACGTCAAAATTTTATATTTTTGAAAGTGATGAGTGGGTGAAAAATGCGAACAAGAGCATTTTTTAACTGCTGATTTTTGTACTCCTGATGAGAGGCCTCACCGCGTGTATTGATTTCATGATTTTTAGAGTCGGTAATTTGAATTTCAAATGGGTAGAAAAAACTGATATCTTTAGTCGTTGACATGATATCGATATCAAGAATTTTCTTGGCCAACAAGTTGTCGTGATCGTTTTCGAGTGTTTTTTTTGCAAGAGTGCGCAAGGAAGAGAACTCCAGGAGAAAAGGGTTTTTATATTTAATAAGCTGCCTGCAGGTGAATTGAATGGCCCGATATTTTCTGGAGGTAAATTCATTGCGATCACTTTTCTTTTCATCAGGCTCAGAGTTTTCAAGTGCATGATGAAATTTTTCTAGGAAAAGTTGTTCACTTAAGTTTTCGCGAATACTTTCTCGAATCAGCAGGTGAAATTTGCTACGAAAAAGTTTGATATCAATGAGTGAGTTAAAGGAGCGGCTGGGTTTGGTATTATGAGGGGTGATAATATTCATTTGTTGCAAAAATTTAATGACTCTTACTGCATCATACTTATTATTGGTAACGATACGTAAACCAACTCGATCGAATAACTCTTCTGCCACGTTTTCCGGCTTGTGCAGCAGTTTGATAATAATGCTATCGCGAGTTTTTTTTGCCTTGGTGGTGAAGGAGTGCAGAGGAATTCTTTTGTCGGGAGTGGGTCCAAGGTAGAGCAGACCTCGCTCATCTCTGGAGAGGTATTTATAGAAGCGATCAAAAATTTGCTGTTGAATAACGGAGAAGTAGTTATGGCGCAGATCTTTATCGAGATGGATAATTGTATGCATGACTTTGAGGATCGCCATGGCCCAAAGGCGTTCTTCGTAGGCGCGCTTGTGGTTGTTAATCATTATGAAGAGCTCACTTGCCTCGGTCATATTGAAAAAACAGGGAGGGATGTGCAGGTCAAGCCCTTCGGGATTATTCTCCTTTAGAAAATATTTGCGAATGAATTGCATTGCCTCTTGAAAGTTGCCAAAGAGCTCTGCTTTGAGCACAGGATTATTTTGATCTAAACCATAGCCTTTGAGGAAGTTGAGTACATCAGTTTTATTGTTGTAGTCGATAAGAAAGGAACGGGTATCAAGTGCCGATTGGCCTTCGGCAACAACATTGATGAGTTCCCAGTCAATACGGTACTTTTCAAGATAGTCGGGTCGATTCATGTTTGGTGATCTCTGCTTTTATTTTGCATCTACTTCTTTATGCATCTACTTTGATTCTTCAAATTTTACTTAGGTGCGTTCAAAATTTGCAATAACAACACAATTCATACAACTATTTTTAATAGCTTATAAATACTAGCTTTTGCACTTTTTTGCATATTTCTTATTTGTCGAACGTTCATAGCTAATGATAGTTTTTTTCACTAAATATGCAATGAGGAGATTTGTTTATGAGCATTTTAAATTCATCTATCTACGGAAACAGCGATCGATCGGGAGAGAACGAGCAAAATAGATCAAAAGCACTCGACCTAGCGTTAAGTGCAATTGAAAAAAATTTTGGAAAAGGCGCTATCATGAAGTTGGGTCAAATGACGATCCAACAAATACCTGCTATCTCAACAGGGTGTTTAAGCCTGGATTTGGCACTGGGAATTGGAGGTGTTCCACGAGGGAGAATCGTGGAGATTTTTGGACCAGAGTCCTCTGGTAAAACAACACTTACCTTGCAAATCGCAGCAGAGTGCCAGAAGGACAAAGGAACTGTTGCCTTTGTGGATGCGGAACATGCTCTTGATGTTAACTACGCTCGTAAGTTGGGTGTTGATGTTACCAATCTTTTAATCTCACAACCTGATAGTGGAGAGCAGGCGTTAGAGATCACCGATATGCTGGTGCGCTCAGGTGCTGTTGATCTTCTAATCATCGACTCAGTGGCGGCACTTGTTCCAAGAGCAGAGCTTGATGGTGATATGGGAGATTCACACATGGGAGTGCAAGCAAGGCTGATGTCGCAAGCGCTGCGAAAGTTAACGGCATCAATTTCGCGATCGAATTGCACGGTTATTTTCATCAACCAGCTACGACAAAAGATTGGTGTGATGTATGGCAATCCTGAAACCACAACGGGTGGAAATGCATTAAAGTTTTATACCTCTGTTCGCCTTGATATTCGTAAAATTGGGGTCATTAAAGATCCTACCACGGAGGAGATTGTTGGCAGTCGCACGAAGGTGAAGATTGTTAAGAACAAAGTGGCACCACCCTTTAGAGAGGTGGAGTACGATATGATGCACGGAGAAGGTGTCTCCAAAGAGGGGGATATTCTTGATCTTGGTGCTAAAGAGGGAATCATTGAGAAGGCGGGCTCCTGGTACTCCTACAACAATTTAAAGCTAGGGCAAGGGCGAGATAATTCAAAAGAGTTCCTCTCCAAGGAGAAGGCGATCTTCCAAGAGATTAAAACTTTGATCTTAAGAAAGTATGGCCTGCCTGGTGGAGCTGCTGCTGCTAGCGTTGATGGCGACGGCCGGCCAATCGCTATCGCCACTGCTGCTGCTGCCGCTTCGACCCCGGCCCCTGAACAAGAAAGAAAGAGTGCATCGAAACGACAATAGTCTGTTGCAATTTCTACCAATCTCACCTATTCAATTATAAAATTAAATTTCGATAACCATCAAATTATCGAGTGGAATCTTTTTATTTTTAAAAATGGATGGACCGAAAAATGAAATCACAAGAGATCAGACGCAAGTTTATTGAGTACTTTGTAAAGAAACAGCACACACACATTCAATCATCGTCACTTGTCCCAAAAAATGATCCCACCCTCTTGTTTGCCAATGCAGGGATGAATCAGTTTAAAGACTATTTCACTGGCAAGATGCGCGCTCCCTACGAGAGAGCGGTGACCGTCCAAAAGTGTGTGCGTGCTGGAGGAAAGCATAACGATCTTGAGAATGTTGGGTTTACGGCCAGGCATCACACCTTCTTTGAGATGCTAGGGAACTTCTCTTTCGGTAACTACTTTAAAAAGGATGCTATCATCTTTGCCTGGGAGTTCTTGACAGAGGTACTAAAGATCGATCCTAAGCGACTCTATGTAACAGTGCACTTGAGTGACGATGAGGCGATTGAACTTTGGCACCGAGAAATTGGCATTCCCAAAGATAGAATCTTCAAGAAGGATAAGGATAACTTTTGGGAAATGGGAGAGTTTGGGCCTTGTGGTCCTTGCAGTGAGATCTTCTATGACCATGGTGTAGATTTTGCAGATCCAAATCTTAGTGGTGCAAATTTGCACGGAGGGGACATTTTAGATGATGGTCTTAGGTATGTTGAGATTTGGAATTTGGTATTTATGCAATATGAGAAGAGGCCAGATGGAACCTTTAACCTTCCTTCTCCCTGTATTGATACAGGCATGGGATTAGAGCGTCTTGCAGCAGTGATGCAAGGAAAATACTGGAACTACGATACCGATTGTTTCTCCCCTTTAATTCAAAAAATTGCAGAGCTTACAGGCAAGGAGAGTGGTGATCCTGCTTGTGTTGCGAGTATGAGAGTGGTCGCGGATCATGTCCGTGGGGCCACCATGCTTATTACCGATGGAGTGATGCCTTCCAATGAGGGGCGTGGCTATGTGCTTAGAAGAATCATTCGACGCGCAGTCAGGCACTTAAAAGAGCTAGGAGCAGGGCCACAAGCGATTTTGTTGCCACAATTGGTACCGACAGTATTTGAAATTTTAGGCGAGGCCTACCCAGAAAATAAAAAGAGTGCGGCTTTGGCACAAAAATTTTTAGATCTAGAAGAGAGAAAATTTTTAGAGACACTAGAGCAAGGAATGCGCTTCTTAGAGGAGCGACGCTCGCAGATTAAGGATGGGCGTTTTTCTGGAGAGGCGGCCTTTCAACTCTATGACACCTACGGTTTTCCACTCGATTTAACGGAAGTTATTCTTCGTGAAAAAAGTATCTCCGTTAATGTGGAGGAGTTTGAAGAGTGTATGAAGCGCCAACAAGAGACCTCCCGTAAATCGTGGAAGGGGAATCAAAGCAGTGTTGGTCAAGAGGAGCTTTATGCGATTGTTAAGGAGCATGGAGCGAGTGAATTTGTTGGTTACGAGAAGGAGAGTATTGAATCAAAACTATTAAAGGTGATCGAACTGGAAAGTGAGCATGGTGGTGGAGATAACCTGGCGCTTGTTTTTAAGGCGACACCCTTTTATGCAGAGTCGGGTGGGCAGATTGGCGATCAAGGATGCATTTACTTAGGCCAGGAAAAGGTGGCAGAGGTGTATGATGTAAAGAAACCAGTTGAAGGGTTGATCGTTCACTACGCACGTCGGTTAAAGCCGTTACAGGAAGGCAAGGGGTATCGCTTGGAGGTTGATCAAGAGCTACGCGAACTCACCAAACGTAATCACTCTGCAACTCATCTTTTGCACAAAGCGCTTACACTTTCCCTTGGAAGTCATGTTAAGCAAGCAGGCTCATTTGTCTCTCCAGAGAGATTGCGTTTTGATTTCACCCACTTTTCGGCGATGACGGCCGAAGAGATGAAGGCGGTACAGGCCACCACCAATCAAATGATCAGAAAGCAGCTTCCAGTAAAAATTGAAATCATGGGACGTGAAGAGGCGCAAAAGCGAGGGGCGGTAGCGCTTTTTGGCGAGAAGTATGGCGAGAAGGTACGTGTGGTGGCGATGGGTGATTTTTCAGAGGAGCTTTGCGGAGGAACTCATGTTAAAAACACCGCTGAAATTGGATACCTCTCCATTGTAAGTGAATCGGCCTTAAGCAATGGTGTGCGTAGAATTGAGGCAGTGGTCTCGGAAAATGCCATCAAGCGTTTTGAGGAGCGTTCCCATATTTTGGAAATTCTAGAGGGAAAATTAAATATAAAGGTACAAGAGATTCCGGCCTATATCGATTCCATTCGTAACGATTTAAGGAATGCTGAAAAAGAGAAGAAGCGTTTAGGAGAGCAAGTCCAACAACATGAAAGCGAATCGATGTTTACAAATTTGGAAGAGCTTCAGAGTGGCGTGAAATTTAAGGCGGTCAAAGTTGCTGCAAGTGCGGGAGGCGACCTGCGAAGACTTTCTGATCTTTTTGTGGAAAAAAACAAAGATGGTGTGGTGCTATTGGTGGTGCCTGCTGAAGATGGTAAGAAGTTTTCTGCACTTCTTCGTGCGCATAAAGATTTATTGAATATGAAAAAAAGCATCGACTGTGCAGGCTTTTTAAAGCAGGTGCTCACAGCGTTTAATGGTAATGGTGGTGGCCGTAAGGACATGGCCCAAGGTTCGGGCGAGATCCTTGAATCGTCCAGTGATGTCCAAAAATTTATCAATGAGATCAGGGAGCGGTTTCGAGATTCCTTATGAGAGATGAACAGCGGTTTATAATCAGAGCAAAGCTTGGAGCTTGGGGTGCTATCGGGGTGTTTATTACGATGATCGCTCTGATCTTGGTCTTGGTCTTGGTCTTTGTCTTTGCTCTCCCGCAAGTTCTTTCACGAAAAAACACTGCTGTCGTTAATGTCCCTCTTAATAACAACATTACTTCGATCGATCCTGCCAATGCTTACGATCTTGTCTCTGGAACTGTCGTCTACCAAATTTACGAAACTCTCTTTGAGTATCATTATCTTAAAATTCCCTATACGCTAAAACCGCTTTTGGCAGAGTCAGCACCGATCATTCAAGACGAAGGGAAAACTTACATCATCAAAATTAGAAAAAAGGTGAAGTATCATCCCAATCCTTGCTTTGGAGGTGTCGATCGCTATGTTAAGGCCCAAGATTTTGTAAATCAAATCAAACGCCTGGCCTTTATTCCGATTAAGAGTAATGGTTGGTGGTCTTTTAATGGGCCTATTCAAGGGCTTAATGAATTTCGAGAAAAGGCCGGGACTGACTTTATAAAATTTAAAGAGCTGGCGGTTGAGGGATTGCAAACACCCGACGATCACACGCTAGTGGTGAAGTTGAAAGAACCAATGCCACAGCTTGTTTACCTCTTGGCCATGGCCCATACTGCTCCAATCCCAATAGAGGCCATTGAGTGTTATGATAACAATTTTTCTAAAGTCGATCTTGGTACAGGCCCTTTTCAATTAAAAGAGTGGGAGGATAACGCTTTTATTGAGGTTGTGCGTTTTAAGGATTATCGAGAGGAGCGTTTTCCCGCATCGGGAGATCGTTTGGCCAATGATCGTGGAATGCTGGCGGATGCAGATAAGCAAATTCCTTTTGTTGCAGGCATAAAATTTCATATCTTTAAAGATTTTAAAGCGCGTTGGAATGCTTTTATCAGTGGCAAGATCGATCTGATCGACAATATTCCCAAGAGCGAGATCAACAACTACATCACTAGCGATGGTAAGTTAAAGCTTGGGCATGAAGAAAATGGCGACGAAGATGGTGATGACATTGCGATAGAGATCTTTCCTTCTCTGATTTATTGGTGGTTGGCCTTTAATATGAACGATCCGGTTATTGGCAAAAATAAAAATTTACGGAAGGCGATTGCTCACGCTATTGATATGGATAAATTTATTAAAACCTTCACTAACAATATCGGGCAGAGAGCAAATTCTATTTTTATCCCTGGGATTCCTGGCTATGATCCACGCAGGCAAATTGCTTACGAATACGATTTACAAAAGGCAAGTGTCTATAGGGATGCTGCTGGCAAGAAGCAAAAAATTACTATTACTTTTGATACTCGCGGGGATGATATTAACAATCAAAAGGCCGCTGAGTTTATCAGGGACGAACTTTTTAAAATTGGGATTGTAGTCAAAATAGCAGTAAATACTTTTCCCGAATTTTTAGAAAAGGCAAGAAATGGGAAGTTGCAATTTTGGCAGGGGGGATGGGCCTTGGACTACCCCGACGCTATCAATGTGTTACAGCTGCTATCGAGCAAAAGTTGGCCACCAGGACCGAATAGCTCCTATTATAGGAATCCACAATTTGATGATTATTACTCCCAGGTTAAAAAGATGGAAAATGGGAGCGCAAAGTTTAAAATGCTGGAAAAAATGGAAGATATTATCTTAGAAGACCTTCCTTGGATCATGACCTACTACGACCGCAAATATATTCTCTACCACAAGCGAATCAAAAACTACCGCCATTCTGATCTTGTGTATAACTACCTAAAGTATATTAAGCTTGAGAACTAGGGCCCTAGAGCTGTAAGGATGCCATCCAGCTTTTGTGATCAGTGTTTAAGTAGCGTGATAATTTCCCGGGAATAAATTTTTTTTCTAAGCTTCCTTCTTCAAATTGCAATAAATGCTCTCCAATAATTTTCCCAAAAGTGCAAGGGACTGCATTTCCAATTTGTTTATATTTATCTAAAGTTTTCCCATGGAATTGATACTTTTCGGGAAAAGTTTGGATAGCAGCATACTCTTCAACAGACAATGGCCGTTCAAACTCAGGATGGCATAAATCGGTTGCAGGCATGGTGGGTGAAGTGACAAGGGTTGGAGATGGGGCGTTCCAATCAAGGCGTCGATAAAATCCTGTTCTGCCTCCTCCGGAAGCAATGCTTTTTCCCATGGCCTCTTTTTTTAGATGCTCAGGAAGATTTCGCCAATTTTCACCCGATTTTAAAAATCTAAAAAATTTTAATCTCTTTTCAGGAAAGTTGATATGCTCATGAGTTCTTGAATTTTTCAAGACCCCAATGGTGTCTTGTAAGCTGATCCAAGAGGAGCGTTCAGGATGGGTTGGGAGAAGATAAGGAATTTCTTTTTTTTTCAGGCCTGCTAAGATGACCACTCGTTCGCGAATTTGTGGGACACCAAAGTGAGCAGTGTTATAGAGAGTGAATGAGGGGGTGTAACCGGCCAGATGGAGTTTTTGCATAATGAATGCCAGGGCACCACCTGGTAATTCATCTTTGTTTAGAGGAGGGGAATGGGGGCCTCGTTGATTGTGGGGACGATGACTTAGAGGCGCAGAGAGAATCCCTCTTACATTTTCAATCACGAGATATTTGGGTTTTAGCGCGGAAATTAAATCGATAAAATGCAAGAAGACATTTCCACGCTCATCATTTAAAGAATTCCGTCTACCAGCAGTGGAAAAAGCTTGGCAGGGAGGGCCGCCCACTATCGCAAATAATTCGCCGATTTGTAAATTATTTTCCTTTAAGAGCTTTGCCGCTGATAGTTCTCTGATATCACACTCATACAAAGGAGTATTGGGCCTATTTAAACGAATGGTTTTGCAACAATTCTTATCTTTTTCATTATAGGCCACAACCTCTAACCCAGCTTTTTCAAGCCCAAGATCTAATCCGAGAGCGCCAGAAAAAAAAGAGAGATACCTACGATTGTGTTGAAGCACATGACCTCCGATAGCGTGTCCTTTATTGCAGTGGAAAGTTTTTCCACGCGAATTTTTGGTTCTAAAATTATTCTTTGATTATACCGATCATCAGATAGTCTTTTAAGCGTGTCAACCATATAAAAATGGAAGCATTTTATGTGGAAAAAAAAATTCCTGTTTTTACTGCTGTTGCAGTTGATTTTTATTTTATCCTATGAGTCTGCTAAGGCGAAGGAGTATGTTATCTACTCCATCTCTCAAGATGTGCCCATGGGATATAAGGGTGAAAAACTTAGAAAAAATTTTCATCTTACTATGGGAAGTGATCAGGGAGTACAAGAGGGAACTCTATTGGATGTATTTCGAATGGTATCGGTCTTTAATCCCTATAAGGCCAATGGGCAGTATAGTAACTATAAGTTAAAAGTTGGAGAGCTAAGTGTGATTCAAACGGATAAAGAATTCTCTACGGCAAATCTCCATAAATTTAACAAAGAGGAAAAAGCGCCTATTCTAGAGATTGAGGGATTTATGATTGGCGATCAGGTTGAAGTACATACAGAATAAACTTTTAAATTTTTGTCCTTGTGATTTTTTTAGAATCACGAGGGCTATGGTGTGATTTCATCACTAGAATTTCTTTCTCTACGAACAGGTATTCCCATGTTGGTGATGTTAATGTTGAAAATTTCAGAGACATTCCTATCATCATAGAGATTTTTGCTATCGGGAGCTTGATAGAGTAATTTGTAAAAGAAAATGTTTCTAGTAATGGATTGGACATAGTTTTGAGTTTCTGCAAAGGGTACCGCATCGAGGAGAACTAAAAATTCTTTATTTCCAAGATCTTTAAAAATAGTGTCCATCCATTTTCCAACATTTTTTTCACCAGCATTATATGCCATTAAAACGTGAGGTAGGCTGCCATTGTATTTTTTTAACAATTTTTTGAAAAGAGTAATACCAAGGTTTAGGTTGGTGCTTGGATCATGTAGCTGTTGCGGACGTACTCCACGGCGAATAGTTTTTGCTGTTGAGGGCATCATCTGCATTAGTCCACGTGCTCCCGCTACCGAAATTGCGTTAGGATTAAAGGCCGACTCTTGTTTGATAAGAGAGATGATGGTATAGGGATCCACCTCGTTTTCCGTCATTTTTTCGATATCATTCAGGTAGGTTCGAGGGAATAGAGTGTAAAGCATAAACGAGTTTGCAGGTAGTTGTTTTTGCTCAAATAGAGAGATAATAAGATTAAAAGAGGGGAGATAAAGCCCATACTCCTTGTAAACGTTGGCATAGAAGAGAGAAACCTGTTGCAAAGGGTAGTATTTGCTACTGAGCTTAATGGAAAGATCGTCCGAGGGGCTTGAAAAAGCTTTTTGACTGTTGTTTATTTCAAAAGCAGAAAAGGTGGTGCAACGATTATCCACCCAAAGCATAAAACGCTTGAGTGAGTTCTTGAACTCCTTCGAAGAGGTAAACTCATGAGGAGAAACAAAAAGTCGTTTCTTGATTAAATATTCGTCATTTTCTTGGAATTTTTCAATCAAAGGATGGTTAGTGTTTTCGAGAGAATTTGTTGCTATCGATTTTGCAGAGGGTGAAGGTGGAGTAAGATCTGACATTTCCATGATTTTTTTTGAGGCCATGATAGCGTAATAAGACGCAGGATTTTGATCAAGAATACTTTTGAAGTAACTTTTTCCCTCTGATTCGCGATCATTTTTGATCATGACCATGGCGATCCAAAAAAGTAAACGTGGAGGCATCTTTGTGATTTTTTCGGTTAAACGGTATTCGCGGATTATTTGAAGAGCACCGTCGTAGTCGTTTTGTAGAATTTTTGACCAGAGGAGATAAAAGAGAGTGTCGTAGTAGTACTTGTCTTCAAGTGCCATGGGCAACGCTAATCGCAAATACTTTTCACCACTTTTGTAAAGCTTTCTGTTGAGAAACATTTTTCCCATCAGTGAAAAAAGCGAGTGCGTGTTAGAAGAGAGCAATTCCAATTTGTTCAGCTGATAAAACACTAGCATTTCATCTAGTTTTTGATCAACTTCACTATCGGTGAACTCTGTATTCCATTCGCGCTTCATGCCAACAGTTACTGGGGAGGACAATTCTTTTAACTCTTGGAAGATCATCTTTTGCAAATGTTGTTTATTAAATTGGTTTTGTTGTACAAAAGAGGTTAGTTCTGAAGTGATAAGAATTTTTTGTAAAATGGATGCTGGAGGAATTATTTTGGAATCGATATAGAGGCGGCCAACCTCCTCTGAAATTTCTTGATGTAATTTACTGTATACAGGCAAGGGAGAGAGTGCCGGGATTGAATCGAGAAAGTGCTTGAGATAAGCGATATTATTTTGAGTTGCATGGATACTAGAAAAATTTTTCTCTAAAAAGGAAAGCATCACTGATGTAAATTGAGGCGCAAGAGAAGGAGATTGTTTTAGGAGGGTAACCATCTTTTCAGAATTGACAAAAGTTAGGCGGCAGCATAATCGCTGTAGGTGGTTTGCAAAATAATAATCAAACGTCATTGTATTAGAAACGGTGGTGGTGCTGGCTTCACAAGAGGAGGTAAGGTTTGCAAGCAGGTCTATTTTGCTTTTTAGTGATTTCGTTGAGTCAAGCTTGCTGTTGATCTCAAGGATGCTTTTGAGGCCCAAGGCAAAAGGAGTGAAAAAATCAAAAATATTACTATCGCCTTCAACTTTGATAGTAGTTACTTTCTTGTAGCGCTTATTTTTTTGTCTCTTTTTTTTGTTTTTTTTATTAGCAGCAGGTGCTGGGCCTTCGATGTTTTTCTCATCCTCTGTTGGTGCAAATAAAGTTATTTTTTTTGTGGATAAAGCAGAAAGGTATTCGTTCACGGTAGAGATGGGTAGACCACCTTCTTCTAGAGCATAATGAATATCTAGAATTTTTTTGGCAATACCCTTTTCATAGAGAGAGGGTTGATGATCCTTGATGATATTTTTTACATCATTTTGATAGAGAGGATAATCAATTTTAGAGTAGTATTTAATATCTTCTGTCGCTGTATTGGCATTAACAGGGGTCAGGATGATCATGGCCATCGTAAAATAGTATAAAATCATTGAAAATGTTAATGTCATAGGGGTAGATCCTCAAATAAAAAATATGCCTACAAAATATCAGTAGAAATCAAGAATATGCTATCAAAGTAACCATGCGATTGGATAGTTGGAACAAGTGTAAAGTGTTTTACTCTTGTTTATTCTTTTGCTCTTGCTCTTGCTCTTGCTCTTGCGGTGGTTGCTCAAAGCGATTTTTTATCGTAGAGAGTTTGTTTATTGCATCTGACAAAATTGTCTGTTTATCATTAGAAAGAGTATTGAAAATACTTTTAAGGTCAGGAATAACTTCGTTTAATAGTGATAAATCTTTTTCACGAGAATTTTGAATATAATTGAACACAGTATTAAGATCATCGGCCACATCCACAAAATGGTCATTCTTACGAAATTGAATTTTTTTTATAGGGTTACCTTTGCAAATTTCTGCAAGCGCGCGTTTTAGGTTAAACATGGGGCCGGCAATTCTGTGCCCTTGAATAATACAGACAATAAAAACTGCAAGCACAAAAGCGGCATGATACCCAATCAGTGAGAGAATTAAGCTAATTTTTCCCTCATGAACAGAGGTCAGTGCTAGAGGATCATTCATCTTCGTTTGCGTGACGAGACTGCTGAATAATTCGTAGATTGTGAGCGGATAGACTAGACCTAAAATCATTACTAGTGATGAAACAAATAGTGCCAACCTCAGTTGGAATTTGGGATTAATAAGATAAATGCTTCGTTTGTACGTCACAAAAACACCCCTGTTTTGTTGATATGCTATGCTCTAGGAAGTGCATTGTTACTTCCCTTCCCTTTTTTAATCATACATCAAACCAATTCAAAGGCCAGTATGCGAGTGTATAAAGTTTGAGCAATGTAAAAACAATAGGCGTACTCGATAAAAAAAAGGCATAAACTTTACAAAAGATGTTCCTTTTTTCAGAGAGATAGAGATTATGAATAAAAAATATTTATGGCATGTTGATTGCACACTTAAAGCTAACAAATGAGGAAATGGAAAATATTTACATGAGAGTTTGAATCAGGTTTAGTAATAGCTTGAACTTAGGATGAAATGATTATGATGAGTATCAATGAGAATATTAAATCATTATCCATTGTAGGAATAATCCTTCTTGCTACTGCCTTTGTGATGAAGGATTTATCTCTCTATACTCCCACTTTTCTCCTTGAGGCTTCCTTGCGAGGCGATTTGCAAGGAAATATTATAGAGCAAGGTGGTCGGGTAATTGCCTCTTCTCGTGATGATAAAGGGCCAGGCCAGAGTAAAAGTGTCAAATCTCTCCGCAGCGATTTCTATGCAGGAACTTGGCAGGCCTATCAATTTGTTAGCGATAAGGGTGTTGTTACCAAAAAAGGCACTAAAATTAAATTGGAGCTTATCTTTGTGGATCGAGCACAAAAGAAGCTTCATGGTCTTAAGTTGCTCCCCAGCCCCTACATTGAGAAATGGAAGTACGAAAAGGTAGTCTTCAACATTTTAGAGGCCAAGCAAGATAAGCTCAAGCAGAATCACGAATTGGTCGTATGGGGGTTTCTTAACAGCAATGGAAACTATGTAACCATTCATTTGCGGCGTTTTTCAGCAGGTGTAATTCCTGATGATGATGGCCGTGGTGTCAAGAGCAGTCTACTCCTTACTGGCAATAACCCGCCTGCTGTGGGTGAGAGAACAATAGTGGCGAGCAATGAAAAAGCGTTTACGCTGATAGAGATTACCACCAGAGACCGTATCTATTCTCTGGGAAAAGAGGGCCGGAATGAGCAAGTTGCCTCTGCCAATGGATATGGGCAGATGAAACTCTCAAATCAACTTGATAGCATAAAAGAACTCTCCGTGAGTGCAGATATTGCGGGATCGGAGGTTTATCTGGATGTTTCCAACATTGCTCTGGGAAATGGACAGTTTTACTATCAAAGCGGTAGTGATAGCACTGTGGTTAGTGGATTACTTAATAATTTTGGAGAAGATGAGTACATTATGGCGCTTGCTAATGGGCCCTTTGCAGGAATGAAATTTCGTTTCATGAGTGAATCAAAATTGATTCAAATTGCAAAGAGTAGTGCAAGCAATAGTAGCAGCAATAGTGAGGATTTAAGTAGCAATAGTGGTATTGAAATTCAACCTCCTCCCCCTCCTTCTCTTCCTTCTCCTTCTGTGCCTCCTGTATTGTCATCTTCAGAGCAGTTGCCACAGCAACCACCAGAGCTTCATCCGGCCACAGAGGAGTTGCTTTCCCCAGAGGAAGCCGTTCAGTTACAAAATGAAATCCTAGCGCAGCGATATGAGCAGATGAAGGCCACGAATAACACGATCAATGCAAGTTCTGCTAATAGCAATGGTTACTCCTTCTAGAGCGCAGAGATTTTCTACAAGCAATTGCTATTGCCGAGAGTTTTGAACAATGCCGACAATGGCGTTGATGATAAATTGCACGGCAAGTGAGCAGAGAATAATGCCCATCACACGATCGAGGACATTGACGCCAGTTTGGCCGAGAACTTTAAGGATGGTGGAGGAAAATTTCATGACAATGGCGGTGATCACAAAGGCGGTGATGAGCGCAGCAAAGACGATCAAGTAGTTGCTCCAACTATCGTGTTTGGATGCAAACATAATGGTTGTAGCAATAGTTCCAGGCCCTGAGAGCATGGGGATAGCGAGTGGAAAAACAGAGACATCTTTTAGGGTCATCGCCTCCTCTTCCTCTTCGGGAGAGCTGCGTGTTCGCCGCGGGCGGGCGTAGATCATATCCAGGCCAACTAAGAAAAGTAAAATGCCACCTACAATATAGATGGATTGATGCTGAATTTGTAAATATTGAAAGAGCTGCTTTCCGCTAAATAAGAAGATGGAACAGATGAGAGTAGCAATAGCGGTGGACATAAGAATGATTTTATTGTGTTTATTGCTGGGGAAGCGATTGGCGATGGGAATAAAAACTGGCACCATGCCAATAGGATCAACAATGGTGATAATAGTGATAAAAACAGTTAAAATGTAATCGAATGTCATGGCAAGTACCTTTAAATCTCTTGGTTCTTGGTTCTTGGTAATGTAAGAGTATTTTAAACCAAGTCTCAAGAAGTAGGGTAACAATTTTTCTTAATACCATTTAATTAACAAAAATTCTAAAATGTTAATTATGTTAGGAATGGGAATAGAGTCTATCAATAAAAAAAATTTAGTTGTAAGTGTGCTGGCGGGGATGCTATGGGCGCTGATGCTGCTTATATTTACGGGATGCTTTGAGAATCGCAGTTCTGCGACGGATTCTAAAAATTCTTCAAAGAGCTCTACCACTAAGGATACAACACCGCCTAAAGTTACAATTACTTCTCTTGGAAGAAATCCATCAAATATTTCGCCGATAGTTTTTAGCTTTTATTTTAACGAAGTGGTAGAGGGGTTTACTTTTGAGGATATTACAATTGCAGGAGGTGGAAGTGCGACGGCCAGTGATTTTAAAGAAGTCTCTGCAACCGTCTATGAACTTTCGGTAACACTCCCCACGACTTCGAGTTACGCTTCAGTCTATGTTCCACCAGGCTCCTTTACAGATACGGTCGGCAATGCAAACCAAGTGGATGCCTCGATGAATAAGTATTACGATTCCATAGCACCAACCGTGCTGCTGGCCTCGACTACCGCCACCCTCACCAACAGTACAATAAATGTCGTTGCCACTTTTAGTGAAAATGTAAATGGTTTTTCTGCAATGGATTTGATCACACTCAATGGAAGTGTTACCGCCTTTAGAGCAAATGGCACGACCACCTCTACCAAGGAGGGTTCGATCTACTACGCCACGATTACGCCTACCATTGATGGTCCCGTAGTCGTAAGTGTGCCGGCCAATATGGCCCAAGATAGTGCAGGAAATTTCAATACGGCCGCGGCCACTACACTCACTTGGACATACGATTCGATCGCACCTAGTGTAGTGATCACTGCCGATGCTGCTACAACCAACGCGAATCCTTTCACTGTTACATTCACGTTCACCGAGGTGATTAGCGGATTTAATGAGAGTGATATTAGTGTCAGCAATGGCAGTGCAAGTACTTTGACTGAGGTATCAGCGGGAGTATATACCGCGAGCATCACCGCTACTAGTGAGGGTAGTGTGGTGGTCGATCTCTCGAGTGGCAGAGTAAAAGATTTGGCCGGCAATAGTAGTGGTGCTTCCGCAGGGGTATTGAGTGTTCTTTACGATTCTACTGCACCGACTTTGATTCTCACAAGTTCGGCCACAACACCAACCAACACCACACCCATTCCTGTTACGATTACCTTTAGTGAAAGCGTGAGTGGTTTTGAAAGCACTGATGTGAGTGTGACCAATGGGAGTGTTGCCTCGCTAACGCCGGCCACGGGAGTAGGAACCACCTTCACGGCCATGATCACACCTACTGCGGATGGTGCTGTCAGTGTGAGCGTGAATGCAGCTGTAGCAACTGATAGTGCTGGTAATGACAACGCTTCCTCTGGAGGCGTGCTCACACGCGTATACGATTCGATCGGGCCTGCGATCACACTCACCTCGAGCGCGGGTGCTTCGACCAATGTTTCTCCCATTCCGGTGACGATTACTTTTACCGAGGGTGTTTACGGATTTACTTTGGGCGATATCGTGGTGACCAATGGGAGTGCCGGAAATTTTCAAACCGTCTCAATCAGCTCCTATACGATAGATGTAACTCCAAGTGGAGAGGGCGCCGTCACGGTAAGTATCGCAGGGAGTGTGGCCCAAGATGCTGCTGGCAATAATAATACTGCTTCCAATGTTCTCTCACGGATCTACGATATCACTTCACCTACCGTGGTGGTGGCCTCGATCGCGCCCATCAATACCAATGTCTCTCCCATCCCTGTGACCATCAACTTTTCTGAAAATGTGAGTGGCTTTGTTGTGGGAGACATCAGTGTGACCAATGGTAATGCTGGAAATTTTTTAAGCATCTCCAGCAGTTCTTATACTGTCGACATCACACCGAGTGGAGAAGGCGCTGTTACTGTGAGCGTGCTTGCAGGTTTGGCCCAAGATGATGCCACTAATGGTAATTTAATTTCGAATGTACTTTCTCGAACCTATGATATCACCTCCCCTACTGTGGCGGTTGCATCTACTGAAGCGGCACGAACAAAAAATTCTCCTATCCCAGTCACTATTGATTTCTCTGAAAATGTTAGTGGATTTGCTGTGGGTGATTTAAGTGTGACCAATGGGAGTGCTGGAAATTTTTTAAGCGTCTCTAGTAGTGCTTATACTGTCGACATCACTCCGAGCGGAGAGGGCGCTGTTACTGTAAGTGTGCTTGCAGGGATGGCACAAGATGCGGCCACGAATGGTAATTTAATATCGAATGTGCTCTCTCGCACTTACGATATTACGGGGCCAAGCGTGGTTGTCGCATCGACAGCAACAACGAGAACCAAAACTTCACCGATCCCAGTGACGATCGATTTTACTGAAGATGTGAGCGGATTTGTTGTGGGAGAGGTTGGTGTTACCAATGGGAGTGCTGGAAATTTTTTGAGTATCTCTAGTAGCTCTTACACTGTGGAGATCACTCCGAGTGGCGAAGGCGCCGTTACGGTGAGCGTGCTTGCAGGTGTGGCCCAAGATGATGCCATCAATGGGAACCTTCTTTCAAATGTGCTCACTCGAACCTACGATGTGACAGGGCCTGATGTCGTTGTCGCATCTACAGCGACAGCACGAACGAAGACTTCACCCATTCCCGTAACGATCGATTTTACGGAGGATGTGAGTGGATTTGCTGTGGGTGATTTAAGTGTGATCAATGGGAGCGCTGGAAATTTCTTGAGTGTTTCGAGTAGTTCCTACACTATCGAGATCACTCCTAGTGGTGAGGGTGCAGTCACCGTAAGTGTGCTTGCAGGAGTGGCCCAAGATGCGGCCACAAATGATAATACTGTTTCGAATGTACTCTCGCGGACGTACGATATCACAGGGCCTGACGTAGTGGTAGCATCAACGGCAATAGCACGAACAAAAACCTCGCCCATTCCCGTGACCATTGATTTTACAGAGGATGTGAGTGGATTTGCTGTGGGTGATTTAAGTGTGACCAATGGGAGTGCTGGAAATTTTTTAAGCGTCTCTAGTAGTTCTTATACTGTCGACATCACTCCAAGTGGTGAAGGTGCAGTTACGGTGAGTCTTCTTGCAGGGGTGGCCCAAGATGCGGCCACTAATGATAGTCTTGCTTCCAATGTTCTTACGAGAACCTACGATATCACTTCACCAACAGTTGTAGTTGCATCTGCGGCCCCCACAATTACCAAAACCTCACCCATTGCTGTAACGATCGATTTTAGTGAGGATGTGAGTGGATTTGTTGTCGGCGATGTAAGTGTGACTAACGGGAGTGCTGGAAATTTTTTAAGTGTTTCCAGTAGTTCTTATACTGTCGACGTTACTCCAAGTGGAGAGGGAGTCGTTAGTGTAAGTGTACTTGCGGATGTGGCCCAGGATGCGGCCACGAATAATAATCTCATTTCCAATCTGCTCTCGCGAACCTACGATTCGATTCGTCCCTCAGTCTTACTAAGTTCGGGAGCGGGTAACCCTACCTACACTTCGCCTATTGCGGTTACAATCGATTTTAGTGAGGACGTCAGCGGATTTGTCCTTGGTGATTTAAGTGTAACCAATGGGAGTGCTGGAAATTTTATAGCTGTCTCCTCTAGTTCATACACCGTGGAGATTACTCCGGCCGTCAATAAAATCGTCAGTGTCAATGTTGATGCCGATGTAGCAACCGACAATGCTACAAACACCAATACTGCGGTGGCCGCTGCACTCACAAGAACTTACTATCACTATGCGAGTGGAGCACTCGATGGCAACTTCAATACCACAGGTATTTTTACGGACAATACAAGTGGTGGTAGCGGTGTAAATGATCACGACCGTGTTCGCGCCATGACTATTCAAAGTGATGGAAAAATTTTACTTGCAGGTGAGAGTTGGAATGGTAGTGACTACGATATGGCCGTGTGGCGACTTACAAGTGCCGGAGCTTTTGATAACGGTTTTGGTGGCGGTGATGGTATCTACACTCACCATAGTGCTGCCGCTGGTGCAGGAAACGATCACGCTTATGGAATTGCTATTGCAAGCGATGGATCCATTGTTGTTGCTGGTTCCAGTATTAATGGCAGTGGAAATTACGATATGGCCGTTTGGAAGTTGGAGAGCGATGGCAGTGCTCTGATTAACGCTTTTGATGGCAATGGCATTTTCACCAATCATGGTGCTGCAGGCGGAAATGGTAACGATGAGGCCTATGCACTCTCCATCCAAAGTGACGATGGAAAAATTGTTCTCGCGGGAACGAGTGCTAATGGCACTGATGATGATATGACTCTGTGGCGCCTTGATGGAAGCAGTGGTGCCCTTGACAACACTTTCGGTGGAGGCGGAACGGGAATCTATGCTAGTGCCTTTGTTGGAGATGATCGTGCTCGCGCTCTCACCATTCGCAGTAGCGATGGAAAAATTTTTGTGGCCGGAGAGAAATGGAATGGCAGCGATCTCGATATGGTCGTGCGACGATTTACTAGTGTTGGGGGATCGGAGACAACATTTGGAACAAATTTGCTGGGAGATGATAAAGGTGTATCAATTTTGATTCAATCGAGTGATGGTAAAATTGTGATTGCAGGTTACTCCTATAATGCCGGTGGTGGTGGCAATAAAGATATGAGCGTTTGGCGCTATAACGGTGATACAGGTGTTATCGATGGAAGCTTCGGGCCAGGTGGTATTGGTTACATTACCGATGCTGGTGCTGCCGGCGGTACCAATAGCGACGATGTGGCAAATGCTGTGTTTGAGCAAGGTGATGGCCGCTTGACTATTGCAGGCGCCAGTAGCAATGCAGGCGGAAACTTGGATCTGGCACTATGGCGACTTCTTTCCAGTGACGGCTCTCTCGATACAACTTTTGGTGGTGGAGATGGCATTTACACCCATGCAGCAGCGGCCGGTGGAACTAATGCCAATGATGAAGCTATCACCATATGTGTCCGTGAAAGTGATGGCAACTGGATTGTCGGTGGGGCCAGTGTCAACGCGAATTCCAACTATGATCTTGCTGTTTGGATGTTGAACTAGTTCACAGGAAGAAAAGGCAATTTTTTAAATACGTCTTTTCACTACTTTCCCATGGTTTTAAAGCGATTTTTACACTACATTTTACACTATAAAAGTAGTATGAAAAACTACTTTTTATGAGAGAAAAGACGGAGAGAGGAGGACGGCAATGGCAACAATAGAGTTTTGGCCAAGGATTATGTTGTTTGATTTTGATGGGGTGATTGTGGATTCGCTGGAGGTAAAGAGCGAGGCCTTTTGTGATGTGTTTCGGGAGGAGTTTCCAAGGGCGGTCGATGCCATTCGCGCGTATACTGAGGCGAATGGCGGTATCTCTAGAATGGTAAAATTTGCTTACATCTATGAGCAAGTGTTGGGGATGCCGGAGAGAGCAAAAGATAAAAAACATTTAGAGGAGCTTGGTGAAAAATTTTCCAAGGCGGTAGTGGACAGAATTATTTCGATGCCGCTCAATGAGGGTGTGCTGGAATTTTTGGAAAAACTTCAAGAAAATAATATTCCAATGTATGTGGTTTCAGGGACACCTCATGAGGAGCTTCAGCTTATTTGTCGCGCGAAGAAGCTAGAGCATTTTTTTTTGGGAATGTTTGGTTCTCCGGCCAAGAAGGGGAAAATTATTGGAGATATTTTGAGGGAGCATAGGTTCGAGGAGAGTGCCCGAGGCGATGTTTACTTTATTGGCGATTCGATTAACGATTTTGATGGCGCTAATGAACAGAAGATCAATTTTATTGGTTATAACTTTGTTCACAAGGGAAACTCTCTTCGCTATGATATGCGAAACGATGTAGATCTTTCTTGTCGGGTAAAATTTATAACTCACTTTAGGGAATTGGTGTTAGGGAGATGAAAATATTATGATGATGAATCTTGCTTCAAAAAGTGTATTGGTGACAGGAGCGGAAGGATTTATTGGAAGCCATTTGCTGGAGCGACTCCTTGAGCTTGGTTGTAAACGTGTACGTGCTTTTGTGCTCTATAATTCGTTTAACAGTTGGGGATGGTTGGATACAATTACGAGCAAAGAGATCAAGGATCGCATTGAGATCTTCACAGGTGATGTGCGCGATCCTCATGGCGTAGACCAAGCAATGGAGGGAATCGATGTTGTCTTTCATTTGGCCGCGCTGATTGCAATTCCCTACAGCTATCACTCTCCTGACACTTATGTGGATACTAATGTGAAGGGGACGCTCAATATTTTACAAGCGGCCAAACGTCATAAGTGCGAGCGGGTACTGGTGACCTCGACCTCGGAGGTGTATGGGACTGCTCAATATGTTCCGATTGATGAGAAGCACCCGTTCCAGGGGCAATCGCCTTATTCAGCATCGAAAATTGGGGCCGATCGCATGGCCGAATCGTTTTATCGCAGCTTCAATTTGCCGGTGACGATTGTACGGCCGTTTAATACTTATGGGCCAAGACAATCTGCTCGTGCCGTGATTCCTACTATTATTACGCAATTATTGGATGGGGTCGGAGAAAAGCGAATTAAACTCGGTTCACTCCATCCTACTCGCGATTTGTTATATGTTAAGGATACTGTTGAGGGGTTTATCGAGATTGCAAAATCGGATCGGACTATTGGAGAAGAGATCAATATTGCTACCAAGAGTGAAATTAGCGTTGGCGATTTGGCCACCAAGATTATTCAGTTGGTGGACAGAAAGGAAAAAGTTGAGGTTGTGACGGATGAGATTCGCCTGCGACCGGAAAAGAGTGAGGTGGAGCGACTTTTTGGTGATAACACCAAGATTATGGCACTAACCAAATGGCGGCCACAGTATGATTTGCTCTCTGGGCTTAGTGAAACGATTGCGTGGTTTGCAAAGAAGGAGAATTTAAGTCGGTATAAGAGTAGTATTTATAATGTTTGATGTTCAATGTTTAATGTTTAGTGGGTTCGTAAGGATAGGGGGGATTGGGATCTATGCAAGCAATTATTTTAGCTGGGGGAAAAGGAACGCGACTCAAGCCATATACGTTAACGATTCCTAAACCGCTGGTGCCAATTGGTGATACACCAATTTTGGAAATTGTTTTACGCCAACTTAAATATTATGGGGTAAGCGATGTGGTGATGGCGGTTAATCATCAGGCCGATTACATTAAGGCCTTTTTTCAGGATGGAAAAAAACTGGGAATCAATATTACCTATTCTTACGAGGAAATTCCTCTTGGAACAGCGGGGCCTATCTCGCTTGCAGGATCAAAAATTAGTAGTGAACATTTTTTGGTGATGAATGGAGATTTACTGACCACCATGAATTTTCACGATTTCTTTACCTTTCATCGCATGCATGCTCCGGCCGTGAGTATTGCAACTTACAAGAAAGAGGTCAAGATCGATCTTGGCGTCTTAAAGGTCGATGAGCAGGGAGATTTTTGCGATTATATTGAAAAACCAACTTACAATTTTGATGTGAGTGCAGGAATGTACATCTTTAATCGTAGTGTGCTGGAGGTCATCCCTCAGGGGCAACGCTTTGAACTTCCAGAACTGATCTTAAAGATAAAAAATTTGAAGATGAAAATCAGTTGCTATAAAGCTGACTATTTTTGGTTAGATATTGGGCGGGTAGAGGATTGCGAGCGTGCTGATGAGATTATGCGGGAGCGGCGCGCGGAGTTTTTGCCATGCCAGTAGAGACAACCAATGGGGAAAAGCAGAGCAAGCAGAACAAGAAAGAGAAAGTTTTAATCCTGGGAGCATGTGGATTTATCGGAAAAAATTTACAAAATTTTATTGTAGAGCAGGCCCTTTACAAGCAATTTGATTTTGTGGGTGTGGACTTGGCGGTAGGAGTTAAGACGAGTGAAGGCGAATATTGCAAGATGATCGAATGCAATTTGATCGAAAAAGGGCGCATTCGTAAATTACTAGAAGAGGAGCGTCCAGAATATATTTTGAATTTGATGGGGAAAGCTAGTGGCGATGATCTTGGTGAGTTGATCCATCTTAATGCTACTTTTTCTGAGGAGCTGATAAAAAGTGCTAATGAGTTGCAAGAAAATCAAAGGCCTAAAAAAATACTCCTGGTGGGTTCTGCTGCCGAGTATGGTATCCAAAAGCAATTTCCCATCCGCGAAGAGAGTGAGCTTAACCCGCAAACGTTGTATGGACTGAGTAAAGTGATTCAGACGCAAATCTTTAAATTTTATCGAGGAAGGAGAGGGGCCGGTACTACTGTCCCGCTCAATTTGGTACGAACCTTTAATATCATCGGCCCTTATATGCCAAGATCGCTGGCCATCGGTTCTTTTGTGGAAAAGATCAAAAAATATAAGGCGAGCGGAGAGGCGATTTGTGTTGGCAACCTAGAGAGTCGTCGCGATTTTCTAGACGTGCGTGATGTGCTTGATGCCTATTTTCAGGTTTTACTTCAAGGTAGTCCTGGAGAGATCTATAATGTTTGTCGAGGGCGATCGATCAAGATGCAGGAGATTTGGGATACTCTCCTCGATGCTTTCGAGGTGAAAGGGGCCATGGTGGTGAATGGTGCTAGTACTGATGTAAAATCTTGCGATCTTGATGAAAGTTATGGTGATAATAGCAAATTAAAATATGCGTTTGGGTGGGGCATGAAGTTGGTTGAGGAGAAGGATGCTCTTTTGCAATCTTTGCGAGCAGTGGGCACTGGCCACTGGCCACTAACATAGCAAAATTTGATTAAAACAGGAGTTTTTTGTGAGATCACTGCCCATTGGTATCCAGACTTTTGAAGACTTGATCCATGGCGATTATGTTTAAAGGGTGAGGTTGTATTTTTTGCAAAGATAATTGAGTGTGATGATGGCCCAGATGCCACGACTATAGTCGCATTCACGATTCCTATGGGATTTAAGTATTGCTTCCCGAGTGTTAAGGGAGAGGGCCGGGAGTGCAGCGAAATAGTATTCTTGAATAAGATTATTCATAAACCCTTTATTAATCCATTCGGCAAGAGGAGGGATAAAACCTCGCTTGGGGGCCTTTGCAATCGATTTTCCAAAAAGATCAGAGGCGAGTTCTCGTAAAAAATATTTAGTTGTGAAATTCTTGACCTTTAAGGAAGGGGATAGCTTCAGTGAGAAATCGATCATACGATTATCAAGATAAGGCACACGAACCTCAAGACTGTGGCGCATGCTAATACGATCGACTTTGATCAGCACATATTCTTGCAAGAAGGTGTTGAAATCTTGCCACATCAAAAGAGATTTGGTGTTTCGAATGCGCTTGTTGGCCTTATAGTAAAGCTCTTCGATAAACTGATAGGAGCGGCCGTGGTCATTTGTGGTGTCTATTGTTGTTGTTGCTGTTGTTTCAAGTGGACGCAGCAGCTGCATTCGAAGGTGTAAAGGAAAAAGCTCTTTCCATTTGAAGTGGCGGATACTTTCGGGAGAGGACAGGGCATTTAGAAAAGATTTCAATTTAAAATCAAAACTCATGTAGTGCCCGGAGGCCGGAAGGTGTTGCCTGATCATGCGTTCAAAGAGCGCAAGGGCCGAAGGAGGAACAAGGTGTGTTGCTGTCTTGGCCAGAGGCGGAAGATAGTAAGTGGGGTAGCCCCCAAAAAGTTCATCGCCGCCATCTCCACCAAGTGCTACCACAACATCCTGGGAGGCCCGTTTCATCAGAAGATAAGTGGGAATTACTGAGGTGTCAGCAATGGCATCGTCGATAGAATCGAGTGCTGCCATTGCGATCTCTTCGATGTTGCTACTGCCATTGCTATTACTTGGTTCATCAAAAGGGATCATGTGGTGTTTGTACCCTTGCTCATGATAGTCGCGCGTGATTTTTTGTGCTAGCGTGCTTTCATCAAAGCTTGATTGCTTGAAGGCGAGAGTAAAGATATCGCGGTAGCTGTTGCCTTGAGAGCGAAGCGCAAGGTGAGTCATGATAGAAGAGTCGAGCCCCCCACTCAAAAAGATGCCGCCTTTAACATCACTGATGGTTTGATCTTTTAAGATTGCATTCAGCGTAGAAAGAAATTCGGCCTTAGCGTCTGGTAATTTGTCGATCTCTGGAGATGTGTTTTCAATTTCCAACAAATAATCGTAATAAGTTTTTATTTCAATGCCCTTATTACGATTGGGATTAAGATTAAGATCGATGCGAATATAGTGTCCGGGCGGTAATTTAAAGACATCGCTTAGGAGTGTTTTAGGAGGGGTAACATACCCAAGCGCCAAATACTCTTGAAGCGACTTAGGGTCAATGGTCTTTGAAGAGAAACCACTCTCGATGATAACATTTAACTCAGAGGCAAAGGCAAAATCTCTCCTAGGATTCTTAGAATCGTAAGAATAGTAAAGTGGTTTGATGCCAGCGCGATCTCGGGCCACAATTAAAATATTTTTTCTGCGGTCATAGAGAGAGAAGGCAAACATTCCATTGAGGCGACGAAGAAAAGAGATCTCGTCGCCTCGGCACTCTTCATAAAGATGTGGGAGAACCTCGGTATCGCTGGTGGAATAAAAGTGGTGCCCGCGGGCTTGCAATTCACCTCGAAGAGCGCGGTAATTGTAGATCTCCCCATTCATAAAAACCGCAACACTTTTGTCTTCATTATAGAGAGGCTGTTCGCCGGTTGCGGTGAGATCGATTACCGAGAGTCGCCTCATGGCGAGTGCAATACCCGGGGAGTCTCCTCCAGCAAGAAGACCTCCACCGTTAGGGCCTCGATGAATCATGAGATCGTTTAATCTCCTGATGGTTTCAGGAGGGATTGGCCTATTGTTAAAATTTACAAGGCCGACTATTCCACACATCTTACCAGGATCTCCTTTAGCACGGGTGCTAATTTTTTTTTTGATTGTAGCAGCAACATACTGTCTGCTTGTCTTCTAAATAAGATTAAAACCAAGGTGCGCTGGTAAATACTGTTTCGCTGTCTTTGGCCACACTGTAGGCAATGGAGCCGATGAGTGGATTTTGAAATTCCTCAGGAGTGAGCGAAATAGGTTCAATATCCAAGTCTACACCCAACTTTAAACGATTTAATATTTTTAAAGAGAGAAGATAGTTCATGTCTCTAAAATCCGGAGAAATAACCGCCAAATCAATATCACTATCCTTAGTGGCAGCATTACGATGGTACGATCCATACAGGCGAATTTCTACATCATCAAAGATCCGCTCCAGTACCTTCCCATAATTTTGTGCTGCGAGGATTACTTCCTCTCTTGTTCAACCCATTTTAACACTCCTTTGGCAAAATTAATGGTGGACTCAACCGTGTCCTTTGTAAAATTTTCAGAGAGTTTGTCTTTATAAGTTGGATAGCGTACATGAATATAAAAAGGATTAAGTCCAGAGAAGGCAACATTTAAATGCTCTTGATAAAAGTTCTGACCACTAAGCTTACTATAGAGCTTTACTAAATCATGGGTACAAGGAGGCTCCTCTTGTTTTAACAAGATGATTAATCCCTTTAAGCATTTCTCTATCATTTGCTGAGTGTGAAACATCGACTGCAAGTAGAATCCATGGACCAAAGCAAGCTCTGCCATTTTCAAATCGTCTCTTGCAAGTTGTTCCCACTTTTTAAAAGGCTCCAGTTTTTTTGCCTCGTTCATCAAAGGCCCTCCTGATCCAAAATCCCCAACGGCATCATCACTTCACCATGGATGCGACATCATCAAGTCTTTATTGGATCATGGCATAGGGATAATCAAAAAGAAAGGCACCTAATCAGAAGTCACTATCGTTTTGATTTCTTGCTAAAAAAGATGGCAGAGATGGAGGCATGACATTTTTCGGACAAGCGCAGCATGTTCTTTGTTTGGAATTTTCGTTTGCTTTGGTCTACGATAAAGAATGGAAAAAAAATAAGAAAAAGAGAGTTATTACAAAATGGTTTGAGTTGGCAAAGGACGATCTTGATAATGCCAACATCATGTTAAAGAACAAAAAGTGGTTGATGACTGTTTTTTTTACAACAGACGGTGGTGACTTTTTTTGAAATATTAAACCCATTCTATATTCAGGCAAGGTATCCTTCCTATAAAGAAAAGGTCGCATCTTCACTTACCAAAGAGAAGCTTGTTGTTTTAATGAGTTTGACGAATGAGTTGATAAAATGCCTAGGACAAGAGATCAAGCTATAAAGATTGCTCGGAAATATGCCAAGTTTGTGAATCAATTTATTGCAGTAGAGGCATGTTATCTTTTTGGTTCATTTGCTAGAGAAGATCAAAAAATACATCAATACAGTGATATTGATGTGGCCGTTGTTTCGAAAGATTTTGAAGATATTCCTGTCGATATTGCTGTGAAAATGCTGTTTCGAGCGACGAAGGTCATTTCTACTTTAATTGAACCTGAGGCCATTCCACCTTTGGAGCTAAAAGATCCAGAGATTGGAGCTATCGGATGTACTATTTCTCGGCACGACATTAAACTTTAAGCGACATTGACAAATAGTCTGTTAAGCGTGGGTGGCAATCATTAATTAGGACGAGCGATGCAGATGATGTTGGGAGCGAGATGGCCAATCTGGCCGCCTAAAATTAATCTTTCTATTTTGGAAAGGTGATAGAGTGTGCTTCTTCCTAAATATGTTTTCCAGTCTAAAAAGAAGGGAGATGGGTATTGGTAGTATTGGCCAACATATTTATGCCAGACTGGTAATTGCACAGGCAGAGCAATTTTTGTTTCAATAACTTTATATCCATTTTTTTCAATCATTTTTCGAAGTGTAATATCACTATAGTGACAAACGTGCTCATAAGAGTCAAAGTCGTCGGCATTTTCTCTACCGAGGAATTTTTTTCGGATAGCGTGCTTATAGACATTAAATTTGCCGTTAGGCACTTTGATAAACAAAACCCCATCTTTTTTAATGATTTTAAGGATAGCTTGTAAAACTTCATCCGGGTTTATAATATGCTCAAAAACATCGGTCATGGTAACAATATCAAAATATTTTTCAGGTAAATTTGCTTTTTCTAGGAAGTTGTTAATGATATTTAGTCCCCACCATTCTCTTGCTAGTTTGTTTAAGCTTTGAGAGGGTTCAATACCTGTTAAGTTCCACTGTTGGTCTCGTGCTAATCGCAAGAAACTACCCACATTCGTCCCAATGTCAAGGAACTCTCCTCTTGGCTTGTATTTGCGAATTGTATTAAGATCTTCACGGTAATTTTTATCGCGGTGGTGGGATTGTTTTCCTGAAACGATTAAGCGAAATTCTTCGTTGTAATCCTTTTCTTGCCCATGATAAATAGCGTCGGGATTTATTAGACGTGGATTGATACGAATTAAGGAACAATGCCTGCATTCGACAACACCCAGTGTTCCGCGCTCGTATTTAATGACTGTGTCATCATGATGTCCACAGAGGGGGCAATTCCACGTTGTTGTCTCATGGGAAGAGTAGACATTTTTTTGTAGTCCACCTCTTTTGTAATCAGATGACTCTATGGATGGTGTAGCTTCAATGTGTTGTTCTTGGTTCATGATTTAAGTTTCTCCAGCTTTCAAAAGATCAAAGTACAAATTTTTTACATTATTTTGCAAAGCTTTAATGGAATGGTTGCTGATAACGTAATTATAGGCATTGTGAATAATATCTTCTCGTATAGATTTGTCATACAAAATAGTGTGAACAGCATTGGTGTACATTTGAACATTAAAATTTTGTATTGTAATACCTCGATCTTCTAGTATATCTGGAACCCCACCAACATGAGTTGAAATACAGGGAATCTTTGCGGACATTCCTTCGAGAAAGGATAAAGGTGTTCCTTCATTCAATGATGTCAATGCCATACAGTCGATGTCTGCATAAATGCGAGCAAGGTCAGTGCGATTGCCTGTAAAGAGGACATGCTGTTGCAAACCCCTCTGTGCAACTAATGTCTTAAGGTGTTTAATGGCCTGCTGCTCTCCACCGCCAATAATGGCAAAAACAATTTTTTCATCGTGATTCTTAAGGTACTGTTCGCAAACATTAATAAACATCGCATGGTTTTTAATGGGTGCAACTCTTGAAACAAGCGCTACAATTTTCCAGTTGGATGGAATATTGAATTCTTCACGAAACTCTCCTCGATAGGATGCCAAGATTTCTTCTTTGAAAAGGTCGGTGTCTACACCGAGAGGGATAATGTGAAATTTGCTTTTAGCTGCAATCTTATAGGTGCCACAAATTTCTTCAAACTGTTTTTGAGAGATCACGACGATCTTGTCGGAAAAAATACGGGCAAGCCCTCTTTCAATATTACGGAAGATCCTCTCTTTCCATGGAGGAAAATACCCGTGGAAAGTATGTCCATGAAAAGTATGGATAACCTTTGCCCGCGGCTTGAAACAAATGTGCTTGGTTGTATTATAGATAGCAGCTGCAAGCCGTCCATGAACCCCGGCCTTCGAGGTGTGGGTATGAACGATATGCGGTTGATAGTAAAAGAGGTGTCTTAGAATCGAAAGAAAAACGATGAGATCACCTAATCCAATAGTTCTTCTTAGCCTGCTAAGAGGGGCAAGCTGTTTACTGGGCCCAAGAGGGATTTGATCTTCATTGCTTTCCACTTGTCCGTAAAGAAGTTTTGTTTCAAAATCATCCTTATCTAGTCCAAGTAGCCAGAGGCAATGCTTAGCAGGTCCACCTACATTGAGGCGGGCGATAATCCGCAAAATTCGATATTTGTTACTTTTCATTCAAATGCTAGAATAGAGTGTAGATAAAAGGAGCAACGGCACTGCCTTCTGCAAAGACGATTAACATTCCAAGAAGCAGAAGCATAATAACTAGAGGAAGAAGCCATAATTTTTTCCTAACTCTTAAGAAATCCCAAAATTCTCGGGCAAGTGTTAATTTACCAGCACTGTTACTCATATATGTTCTCCTTGTTTCATCATTTAATCATTGTCATCTTTAAAGATAAATCTATTTAAAACTGACCTTTGTAACGTCGACTAATCGTCATTGGGGTTAAGTAAGAATTTGCTTTTTTATCGAGTTTTAAGTTTAATACGTCTCGTCTTGTTAATCGGAAGAAAAGAGATATTGGAGATATAATGCCATAGAAAAGAATTGCTAAAATGAGACGTATATTAAACCAGGAAAGAGCTTTGCCAAAAGTCATCCACAATCTATAAGCTGGCCGTAACAGCTTGGGGTAGATTGTGGACAAAGCAAAAAATCCAAGGCAGATGCTGCCAAAAGTATAGGTAATCGCGGAAATGGTTTTGGTAGAGTAGAAATTTGCTGTGAGCAGGAGAAGAAATACAAATGCAAAGAGATAACCAAAGTTTCTAATCTCTTTTTTTGAGGGGTTGATATCAACAAATTTTAAATTTTGAAGAAAATGATTGATCATACGATGTTGTCCTTTTTCTGTTTGGGTAGATGAAGTTTTAATCCAGTGTAAACTCTTCTTTCCAATCAATGTTGTCATGGAATTGCGGCTGATCCTTTTTAGCAAGGATATAATTTTCCAAGACAAGAAAATCGATATTGGTTCTCATAAAACATTTGTATGCATCTTCTGGTGTGCAGATAATGGGTTCTCCCCTAACATTAAAGGAGGTGTTAACAAAAATAGCATAATTGGTTTTTTCATGAAATTTTTGCAGTAACTTATGGTATCTTGGATTATCTTTTTTATTTACCGTCTGCAAGCGAGCAGAGTAGTCGATATGGGTAATGGCCGGCAAAGTTGATCTGGGGATATTTAATTTTTCAATTCCAAATAAATTTTTCTCTTCTTCAGACATTGGGATGCGAATATCGTCACGAACTGGCGTGGTTACCAGCATATAAGGGCTCTCTTGTCCTTCTGGAAATTTAAAATATTCAGAGGCCTTTTCTGCTGCCACACTAGGGGCAAAAGGGCGAAATGATTCTCGAAATTTAATCTTCAAATTTAAATTTTTTTGCATTGAACGTGAGCGTGCATCACCAAGGATACTTCTCGAACCAAGAGCGCGAGGCCCAAATTCCATTCTTCCTTGAAACCAGCCAATAACTTTTTCCTCGTTTAAAAGGGATGCGACATTTTCACAAAGTTGATCTTCGTCCTCGATATGATGGTGAGGAAGGTTGTTTTTTACTAAAAATTGACGAATTTCATTGTTTTTAAATTCTGGACCAAGGTAACTCCCTTTTTGGAAATCGCGACCATCGGAGGGTAAATTACGTTCTTTTTTATCATGATGGTAATGAATTGCCAACGCAGCTCCAAGAGCACCTCCTGCATCACCACTAGCAGGCTGGATCCAAACATTTTTGAAAATTTTTTCGTTAATGATTTTTCCATTCCCAACACAATTCAACGCAACTCCACCGGCCAAACATAAATTCTCGCATCTGGTTAGTTCCTTTGTCGTACGAGCAAGTTTAATCATAATCTCTTCTGTGACTACTTGAATACTTTTTGCAATATCCATATGTTTTTGAGTAATGAGCGATTCCGGCATTCGCGGAGGAGCATTGAAAAGTCTGTCAAATTTTTTGTTGGTCATAGTGAAACCAACGCAGTAGTTAAAGTAATCCATATTGATTCGAAAAGAGCCATCTGCTTTAATATCAATCAGGTGTTCTTTGATCAGATTTACATATTTAGGCTCTCCATAAGGGGCCAGTCCCATTAATTTGTATTCACCACTATTGACCTTAAGACCAACGTAATAGGTGAATGCCGAATAGAGCAGGCCAAGAGAATGGGGGAACTTAATTTCTGAAAGGAATTCAATATGATTCCCTTGTCCTTTAGAAATAGAAGTTGTTGTCCACTCACCAACCCCATCAAGGGTCAATATTCCTGCTTTCTCAAAAGGCGATGGAAAAAAAGCACTCGCAGCATGAGATTCATGGTGATCGCAGAAAAGAACCTCTTGCTTGTATCCAAGCTCTTTTTGGATTGTCTGCGGAATCCAAAGTTTATTTTTAATCCATAAAGGCATGGCCTGTAAGAAAGATGTAACTCCTGCAGGAGCAAAGCGGATGTATGTTTCGAGAAGGCGTTCAAATTTTAGAATAGGGCGATCATAAAAAACAACATAGTCAATGTCATCAATCGAGAGTTTTCCTTCCTTGAGACAATATTTCGCTGCACAGCGAGGAAATCGGTGGTCTTGTTTCTTGCGAGTAAAACGTTCTTCTTGTGCAGCTGCAACGATGTCTCCATCAATAACGAGAGCTGCTGCGCTATCGTGATAGAATGCAGAGATGCCTAGTATTCTTGACATGTTTTATACCTTCTTTTTAAAAATATTTTCAAAAGTATCGAGAGCATTTTCTACAGCGCGATCCATATCCCAATAGCAGTATTGACCAATACGTCCTCCAATGAGGAAAGCTGGGAGTGTGTTTGTAATCTCTTTTAAATATAGCTGATGTTTTTCGTTATTGGCCTTGTCGTTGATTGGATAATAAGGATCAGGATCGTAGTGAGGAGAATATTTTTTCGAGTACTCTTTGAAAAGAAGTGTTTTGGGGTAAATATTTGTCTCTAGGTAGTTTCTTTCCAGATGCAGGTGTTTGAACTCATGAACTCGTGTGAAAGGAATTTCTAAATCGGCAAAATTTAAAACAGAAGTCCCCTGATAATCAACAACATCTACAACTTCTTTTTCAAAGCGAACACTTCTCCAATCGAGAGGGCCGTACTTGAAATCTAAGAGACGATCGATAGGCCCTGTATAGATAACCTTACAATCTGCAGGAATGAGATTGCGAATTTGAAAATAATCGACATTTAAATGAACGCTGATATTGGGGTGGGATAAAATTTTTTTAAAAAAATTTCCATATCCATTTCTAGGCAATCCCTGATAGGGATCATTAAAGTAATTAGCATTGTAGTTATAACGAACTGGAAGGCGAGTTATAATATCTGCAGGGAGAAGTTTTGGATCAATTTCCCACTGTTTTTGAGTATAACCCTTAATGAAAGCTTCATAAAGAGGAGCACCAATCAGTGAGATGGCCTTCTCTTCAAGGTTGGCAGGATTTTTTACTTGAGAAGTAGAATTTTCACGTGTGATAAAATTTTCAACTTCAAAAGGGTGAAGATTTAAACCGTAATATTGATTGATGGTTGCCAAGTTGATTGGCATGCTATAAATGCAATTTTTATATTGAGTAAGTACTTTATGCTGATAATTGGTAAAATCTGTAAACTGATTGAAATAGTCCCATACTTTTTCTATCTTTGTATGAAAGATATGGGTTCCATAGCAATGAAACTCTATACCAGTTTCATCGTTAATTTTCGAGAAGCTATTTCCCCCGATATGATCTCTTTTATCAATAACAACAACTTTTTGCCCAAGGATTGTGGCAATTCGTTCAGCGAGGACACTTCCCCACAGTCCAGCACCGACAATGATATATTTTAAACCAATTAAATCCATATCACCCCTGAAAAAAAGTATATGTACGATCATACTTAATTATCATAAGTTGTCTAAGGTTTTGTAATTCTGATAAATCAACTCGGGTAAATTGTGTGGATTTTAATCGATTGAAAAAATCAAGAGAGCAGAAGATTATTTATATATTTTTTGACATCTGTAGCTTTCCAAGCGAGTTGTTTTTCGAAAGAGTGAGAGATTGCGGTTTTGTAAAGGATTAATTTTTTTAGAAAATTACTTCTGCTAAAGCAAACGGTGTATGCAAGGAGTGCTAATATAAAAACGAGATAGTGGAATACCGCCATAAATTTATTATTGCGATATTTAGTTAAATAGACAATTTGTTTGTTGCGAACAAAAAAATAAACTTGCCAATCTTTGAGTAAAGACCAATTTTTTTGATAGAAACGGCCATTATTTTTTGGATGATAGAAGATGCTGCTAGGGATGATATACATGTCATTTCCAATAACATTCTTCATTCGAAAATAGTATTCTGATTCATCCCCCCATATGAACATTTCAGGAATAGGCAGTCCAATTCGTTTAACGAGGGAGAGAGGGATCAGTGTGCCATTAAAAGGGAAGAGCATTCCTTGGATAGTTGGCGCATTTTTTAATTCACTTTGATGCTTGAAGCTGAAAGCGCTAAAGACCAAGTCACCAGTTTTTAAAATATCTAGGACTAATGAATTAAGAACCGTTGATTTGGTTTTTAAGTGGGGGATCAACTCTTCCAGTGCGCTGTCATCTGGATGACCGTCGTCATCCATTAACCATACATAATTATGATTTTGGGAGGATTCCAAGGCGTACTTTATTCCCGAATAGAATCCCCCGGAACCACCTGTGTTCTGCTGGTTAATGATTGTCAGTTGCTCTTTTTTTGAACTAAGCCATTCCTGAGTTCCATCAGTAGAGCCATTATTAACAATAATAATTTCGGACAAAGGAAAGGTTTGATTTTGAAGTTTGCTGATGACAACTCGAAGGGTAGTGAGCCTGTTAAATGTTACAACAATTGCAGCAATTTTTTTCATTTTAAACCCTGTGAAGTAATTAAACTATTAGCACGAAACAATCTTGAATAGAGTGTACAATATTTTTCAATTCCATTTTGAAGATTGTAATATTGATCTGCATTGTCTCTAAGTTTTTTGCCACCAAGGGAAGAGATAAATTCTATTTGCTCAATAGCTTGGTGAAAGCTTTGCTCATCAAGTGCATCAAGAACTAATCCTCCTTTCATTGATTCAACAATATTTTCTACATCACCGACATTAGAGTTGCAAATGACAGGAATACCCATTGCAAAAAGTTCACCTAATTTTGTAGGGGAACTTCCAATTTTTGAATAGCTTGGTTTGATAAAGGAGATGCTACAGTTGCTGGCTGCGGCAAGGATGGGGATTTCGTTTCTACTTGCATAGCGAATAATGATGCGAGAGTAGTCAATGCCAAGCAGATTGCACTGGGTAGTAATAATGTTGGGGTTACTGTGGGTTAAAAACAGGAAATAGACGTCACTATTTTTTCTCAAGAGAGCTTTATAAAACAGAAGCATCTCTTTGAGCAGGTACCAAGTACCAACGGAGCCAAGATAAGATAGTGTGAAAGAGTGATCGGGTATTTGCAGTATTGCTTTTGCATGAGATCTTTTTTCTTCAGTAACGAGTGAAAAATGATTGAAATCTGCAACACAAGGAATGACATCAATGGGGCGTTTTCCATCATAGGTTGGCCAACTAAGGATATCTTGTTTTGCCCGATTTGTAAGGACAACAATTGATTCAGACTCTCTGATGAAGTTAGCTTCTCGGCGCTTGTAATATTGAAAAGCAAAGCGGTAAGGAAAATAGCGAAGATCCCATAATCCTGCATCAACGCGCTCATCGACCCAATATCCTCGGAAATCAAAAATTAATTTTAGATTAAATTTTTTTTTGATTTTAGTTGAGAAAAACATTGGAACGTGCCCGCGGCAATGAAGAGCATCGATTTGTTTTCTTTTAATGAGAGAGATAGCTTTTCTCCGCAGAAGAAACATGTCATAATATTTGGATGCGATAGGGGGGGATTGGTGGAAAAAGGTGTAATGCCAATCGATTCCATTAGCAGTGCAGAGATCTTTGATTTCCTTGTTGTATTTTTCAAAATTATGATGTTTTTCGCAACTTAATAAAGTCATATGATAATGCTTACTCTGAGCAAGTCCAATAACATATGGAAGCACTTGAGATTGCCCCAAAGAATCAGTCATGCCATCATAGCTAATAAACAGAATATTCTTGGTAGGTGGAATTGCTGTCATTCTTTAAAGAACCTTCTATAAAAATTGAGAAGAGGCACAATGCAAACAAAGAGTGTAAGTCCACTAATGAACCAACAGGACACAATAGCATAGTAATATTTTTTCGTATGATTAAAAATGTTCAAATTCCTAAATTTTAGAAGACCAAAAACAGACACAATTGTAATCAATGGTTCTATAAACATACGAAATCGAGAGAGTCCCAGAAAAATGAGGGCGATGGATATCATCAATAAAATTGGAAACAGGAGTATGAAAGTGCTTTTAACAGAAATTTCTAATGCAGAACTTTTGAACAAAAGGAGTGCTAATCCATAGAGGAAAAAAGGCATAATAAAAAAAAGGACATAATTAAATCCTGGGTTTCGTGCCTGTCCATCAGGAGACAATATATCCCAGTCAAATGGGGACCAAAAGTACCAAAATTTCTTGAGAGTTAGAGAGGGTATGTCCTCTAAATGCTGGAGGATATATTGCATCGATAGTTTTTTTAGCGCAGAGTCAGTTTCGGTTCTGCTCATTTTAGCAACAATCCCTGGGCCTCCAATTTTTGAAACATAATCACTGTTAAGATTTCCAAGTATTTTAAAATCGTATGAAGAGTAAAGTGTGATGCCACTACTTGTTGATAAGGGAATGAATTCGTTAAATTCGGAGTAGTTTCTTGCTATCCATGGAGAAAGGGCCAAAAAGAACCCTAAGAAGAAAAAGAGAAGAGAACGGATGGAATAAAAAAACTCAAGCAGAGAAAATTTGTACCAAATAGAATATATAAGGATAAACGGTATAAATGCGATTGCAATGGATCGAACGAGCAATATTATTCCGAAAAGGAATCCGAGGGCCAGTGATCGGCGCATTTTGATGGGATAAGAGTTGCTTTGTATTAGCATAAAGAAAAAAATGAAAAATAGAGGCAGGGCGAGATTTTCAGAGAGAAGACGAGCAGGGAGCATTAAAAAAAGAGGGTTAAAAGTAACCAGTACGGTCGAGAGAAGAGATGCTTTATGAGAAAGGAAAATGCGACTTATTTTATAAGAGAAAAAGCAAGAGATAGTCCCTAAAAAACAGTGAGTAAATTTTACAATCCATAGATTGTGGCCAAAAGGAAGATAAAGAAAAGATAAAAAAAGTGAATACAAAGGAGGATAGTGAGTTATTACATGGCCATTGATTTCATATTTTCCGTAGGATAAAATATTTTGAGCTGCTAAATCATAAGTAATGGCATCTCCCATTTGCGGGTGATTGTAAAATAGGACAATGATAAATTTAAGGCAAAAACCGACACACAATAGTGTGTATAGGGATAATTTTTGATCATCAATAAAAGCAAGACATGAATTGGTTTTGGTCAAAGCTCTCTCCCTCGTTTCCAGTTCATAAAGTCTCAATTGACACCGAAAAAGCGAAATGCTATCAGACTATAAGAGGTCATTAATTTAAAGATCCCCAAAAGGAGTTTCCCATAGAAACATTTAATGTCAATAACTATAGGAAAATATCAATTGTTATTCCTGTTTACAATGAAATCGATACGATTCAAGAAATATTATCACGAATTGAATCTGTTGATTTAGGATTGGAGAAAGAGATCATTATTGTTGATAATTGCTCAACAGATGGAACACGTGAGTTCTTGAAAGAAAGAAAGAATCATTATAAAGTTATTTTCCAAGAACAAAATATGGGGATGAGTAATTCTATCAGAAAAGGATTGGCAATTGCGACTGGGGATTTGTTGATGAAGCAAGATGGTGATTTAGAATATGATCCTCAAGATATCAAAAAACTGATTGAACCAATTTTACAAAGGCGTGCCAACGTTGTTTACGGGTCACGTTTTTTAACCGGGGTGGATCATGCGGCGTGGAATTATAGGCATCTTTTGGGAAATAAATTTTTAACTTTAGTTTCTAATCTTGTGACGAATATGTACCTGACAGACATGGAAACGTGCTATAAAGTTTATACCAAAGAAATTTATAACAAAATTAAGCTTAAGTCGAATAAGTTTGAGTTTGAGCCAGAAATAACCATTCAATTTGCTAAACATAAGGCCACCATTCGAGAAGTTGCTATTAGCTATCATCCGAGAGATTATAGCAAAGGAAAAAAGGTCAAGTGGTGGGATGGAATCCATGCTATTTGGACCATTTTCAAAATTGCATATTTGCATTAATTAAGAATAAGGAAAACCGGAATGTTAACTAATGTTTATCATGGAAAAAAAGTATTAGTTTTTGGGCACACAGGATTCAAAGGATCTTGGCTAACATCGTGGTTGTTGCGCCTTGGTGCCAATGTCGCTGGTTTTTCTAATGGAATTCCAACGAGCCCGTCTCTTTTTGAGGTTCTTGATCTTGCAAGTAACATTAGAGATTATCGTGGGGATGTTAGGGATTACGAAAAAGTGCAAGAGGTAGTGAACGAATTTTCCCCTGATATTATTTTTCATTTGGCGGCTAAAGCAATTGTTCGCGAGTGCTTGGATAATCCCGTCTCTGCTTTTCATACTAATTTATTGGGAACAGTTCATGTTTTGGATGCAATTCGAAGTTGCAATTCAGTACAGAGCGCAGTGATTATTACCAGCGATAAATGTTATGAAAATGTTGAATGGGAGTATGGATACCGGGAAGATGATCGCCTAGGTGGGAAAGATCCTTATAGTGCTTCAAAGGCCTCTGCTGAGCTAGCTTTTTCTTCATACTATAGATCTTACCTTATTCATCAAAAACCAAGGCTTCATATTTATACTGCACGAGCTGGTAATGTGATTGGAGGAGGGGATTGGGCCAGAGATAGAATCATCCCGGATTGCATGCGAGCGTGGTATCAAGGTTCGTCTGCAGAAATTCGAAGTCCAGAAGCTACGAGACCATGGCAACATGTTTTAGAGCCGCTGAGTGGATACCTTACTCTTGGTGCTTGGAAATATTTGACAAAAAAAATTGATTTGAGTGGGCACTCCTTTAATTTTGGCCCTTCTAGCGAAGTTAATCAAAGTGTTAGAGAATTGATTCTTGAAATGCAGCAGAGCTGGAAGTTTTCAGATCCAACTCAAGTATCTTTTTACACACCAGAAGCTTTTCAAAGAGAGAGCATGAAGACTTCCAAGGAGGCGACTCTTTTAAAGTTATGCTGTGATAAATCGTTTTCTAAGTTGCAATGGAAGCCTACGCTCAATTTCAGAGAAACTGTTGCAATGACAGTGAACTGGTATAAAGAATTTAAAAATACACCCTCTAAAATTGCTTGCTTTACTCAAAATCAAATAGAAGAATATCAAAAGTTGGCAAAGGAAAGAGATATTTTTTGGAATTTGGAATAAGGTCTAGTCTCAATGATGAATATTGCGGATAAAAAGATTGAAGGGGTTAGCATCATCAAGCTGAAGCAAATAGCAGATCATCGAGGGAAGGTCATGCATATGCTTCGAAAGGATGCTCCTCATTTTGTTGATTTTGGGGAAGTATACTTTTCGATGGTTAACCCAGGTGTCATTAAAGGGTGGAAGCAGCATAAGATCATGCAGCAGAATTTTGCAGTTCCTTCTGGAGCAATTAAAATCGTGCTGTTCGATGATCGATGCGATTCTGCAACAAAGGGAGTTGTCCAAGAAATTGTACTAGGAGAAGAGGAGTCTCTTTATAAACTTCTAATAATTCCTCCCAATATTTGGTACGGTTTTAAGGGAATTGCGCTTATGCCATCAATTATAGTTAACTGCTCAACTATTCCGCATGATCCCCAGGAGTCTTTGTCCTTAGAGATAACATCAGAAAAAATTCCTTATATTTGGAACTAGTAGATGCTGGACAATACAAATAGAAAAGTAAGATTACTTTTTTTAAATCCTTTTATTTATCCGATTCTTAGAGAAGACAAAGGAGATGATAGAGATTATTCGGCCTGGAAAAAACATTTTGGAGGGGCCCAAGTAACGCTAGTATCAATTTTAAAAGGGCTTAGTGAACAGGGTATTTATAGAATTTTTATTTGGACATGGAACGAATTTCTAGACAGAGGGCCGATAGTTAAAGAGGAAGACAAGATCTATTTAGGGGGGCTTTCTTTTAATTGGAATCGCTTTGGATGGATCTATCGGTTTGTCTTAAAAATTTATTTAGGTTTTATACTTCTTCTTATTCGTCCAGATTATATTTTGAAAACAGATTATGCTCGATCATTAGAGGCCATTATTGTTTGGTACTGTAGACTATTTAAAAAAAAATATTTTTATTTTGTCTTGACCTCTCATGAATTAGAAACAAACACAAAAAAACTTGATCATTTTGTTTTTGAAATTTTAAGGGATGATCAAGTGACTTTTATATGTCAAAATGAATTTCAAAAAAATCAAGTTAAACGCGTCATTGGCTCAGAAAAGTGCCATGTGATTCATAATCTATTTCGGGTCAATCCAAGCAATGTTCCTTTTGAAACGCAAAACACAGAGAAATTTGTTCTTTGGATTGGTCGCAATGAAGATAGTAAGAATTTTCAAGCATGGTTTAGGATCTGTTCGAATCTCCCACCGGAGATAAAAAAGACAATGATTTGCACGTTTAATGCGGGGAATTTTGTCACCTATGAGAATATGAAAGAGCAGGTGAAAAATATTTCAAATTTTATCTTAATAAAAAAAGATAAGTACGAGGATACACAGCCCTATTTTAAGAAGGCATTAGTTCTGGTAAACACCTCCTTTTATGAAGGATTGCCAAATACATTTATTCAAGCTTCATTTGAGGGAATTCCCATCGGAACCCTTTTCTATGATACAGATGGAATGGTATCCTTGTCTGGTTGTGGATTTTGTTCTCAGGGCGTTGAAAAAAAACTGGCAGAGTTTATTTCTCGCTTGGCCTGTGATGAAAAATTTTTAATAGAGAGGAAAGAAAATTCCAGAAGACTTTATTTGACCAAGTTTGATTATACCGCTAACGTAAATCGATTAATTCATATTATGAATCATTAAGCTAAAATTAGGCAGCCCATGTGTGGAATTTCTGGAATAATCAATTCCAATGCGATTACCCCTAACGATTGTGAGAACATGGAAAGCATGTTAGCAATCTTGAAGCACAGGGGCCCAGATTTTTCCCAGTCCGTAAAGATAGGAGATCATACTTTATTAGGACACAATAGATTGTCTATCATTGATCTTGATGATCGCTCTCATCAACCAATGAAGGATTCATCGGGAAAACTATGGATTGTTTTTAATGGTGAGATTTACAATTATAAGCAAATTAAAAATGAATTAACAGAACTTGGATATTATTTTCGAACTTCATCTGACACCGAGGTCATTCTATTGGCCTATAGAGAGTGGGGTCTTGAGTCAGTTCAGCTATTTAATGGGATGTTTTCCATTGCCATTTTTGATCAGGATCAAGAGCAACTTGTTTTAATGAGAGATAGGATTGGAAAAAAACCTCTCTATTACTGCATGATGGGAGAACGATTTATTTTTTCCTCCGAACTCAAAGGCATATTACAGTGTGGTATAAGCGATACAATCGATTTTGATGCCCTTAATTTTTTTTTGAGTTTTGGTTATATTTCAGGTCAGCAATCCATTTTTACTAAGGTTAAAAAGCTACTTCCCGGACACTATCTTGTTCTTGATCTTAAAGCGGCCAAGCATAGAAAGGAGTGGTCTCCTCAAATAACGCAATATTGGAATCTATCCTCTATGTTGGCTGGCAAAATATCAAAAAATATTGATTATCAAGAAACCATGGATGTGTTTGAAGGTCTTATAGAGGATAGTGTAAAACTGCGTCTATGTTCCGATGTCCCAATAGGATCCTTTTTGAGTGGAGGAATTGACTCTTCACTTGTTTCATTCTATGCAAGTAGGCATCTTTCTAAGCTTAAAACTTACTCTATTGGGTTTAATCATGAGCGCCTCAATGAACTTGCTTATGCAAAACAAGTCGCCAATCGACTCAGCACAGACCATACAGAATTTATAGTGGATATAGAGGAGACAAAATCCATAATGGATGATGCGTTTTTTGCTTATGATGAGCCCTTTGCAGACACCTCGATGATTCCTACCCTTTGGGTATCGAAACTAGCTAGAAAAGAGGTAACAGTTGCCTTAACGGGAGATGGAGGAGATGAGCTTTTCGGAGGATACTCCAATTACTATTTTCGAAGGCACAGTTTTGGAGAGATGATCCCTCGTGTGTTACGTCCAATGATTCGATCATTGAGTATGATTATTCCAGAGAATACAAAAGGAAAATATTTCTTATATGGATTAGGAGAGGGTAAAAAAGGAAGTTTTGTGAACACGCACAATCTTTTTCGACCAATGGAAAGAGGATCCTATCTCCAAAAAAGACATTTTTTCGATAAGCAAAGTGTGTGCTTGCCAGAAGAATACTATAAAAGCTTTATGGGCCTTGAGGATAATTTACTGAATTTTACTCATGCAGATATTAAGATTTATCTTTGCGATGATTTGTTAGTTAAAGTGGATAGGGCCAGTATGGCCAATTCCTTGGAAACAAGAAGTCCACTCCTTGATTTTAGAATTATTGAGTTGGCCCTAGGAGGTCTAGAAAAAGAACATAAGTGTGTTGGTAAATCAAAAAAATACTTACTAAAACAGCTGGCCCGGAAAAATTTAGGAGAAGATTACTATCAGGCAAATAACCATCGCAAGCATGGATTTGGTATTCAGGACTTACTGCAGCAGTGGTTTGAAAAGGGAGGATGGCTGGCGAATGATTACCAAGAAATTGTTACATCAACAGATGATGAATATATTTCAAAACAGGAATCCTTAAAACTATTGAAAAAATTCCAAAAATCCTATGTTCTGGACAAGTATATGGCATCAAGAAAATTATTTACGCTTTATGCTTATTTTAAATGGAAAAATATTTGGGGAAGGGGTGTTCATGCAAGCTGACTTACAATGCCCGATGTGTACAAGCAGAAGTATTGAAAATTATTTTTTAGGAAAACATTATTACCCTAAGAAAAATTTTAATTATCAGTATGTCAAATGCAAGCACTGTTCTGTTGCCTTTGTTTCTCCTATGCCAGATGAAGAAATTTTATCAGAAATTTATCAGCAAGATCATTACTATGATGTTTATAGGAAAGAGGAGGATGAAAAGAAAGCACACTCTTTTCAATTAAGAAAGGATCTTGAAAAACTAACAGAGGTTTTTAAATTGTTTTCTGCAGAAAAAGGGTTTAAAACTTTTCTTGATTTTGGATGTGGAGATGGGAAATTTTTGGCGTTTGCTCGAGGGTTTGGTTTGGATGTCATGGGGTACGAGCCGATTCCTTTGAATGCCAAGCAGACTTCTGCTCGAATTGGAGAAAAAGTTCTATCAGGAAGCTTGAGTTCCTTGATAGAGACACAAAAAACTTTTGATTTTATCTTATTGGCCGACGTGATTGAACATTTGACCAATCCGAAGCAAGTACTAGAACAATTGAAGAAGATGCTTACGCCACAGGGATTTTTTATATTTATAGTGCCGTTAGAGGCCCAAATCAATTTAGGGCAGGCCATGATTTTTTTATCAAGAAAGATGAAAAGAAATATCATTCAAGCACCACCTTATCATGTCTTTCTTTTCTCTGATCATTCCTTAACCAATGTTTTAAAGATATTCCATTTTCAGCAGATTATGCAACTATCCTATTCTACTGATTGGCCATTCATTGATAATCGTGGCCAAAGTTTAATAAAAAGGATGATCTTTCAAATGCTTGGAAGAAGCAATGTTATAATTGGAGATCACTTTTTTGGAAGATTACTTAATCTTCCAAATAGAACAATTGTAGTGGCAAGATAAATTTATGGAATCAAAAAAGAATGTTTTATTTGTTATCCCTAATCTTTGTGGTGGAGGTGCTGAGCGCCAGGTTACGTATCTAGTGAATGGTCTTGATAGAACACAATTTAATATCTTTTTATACTTATTTGAAAATAAGGGTGTATTTAAAGAAAACTTAAAAAAGGATGTTCATCTTCTATCAACTCCCGATGTTGTGAATAGTTTTTTTTCCAGGATTCCTTTTGTTCGTCAGTTTATTCATATTCCTTTTCTTATTTGGTGGATTAGGAAGCATAAAATTCAAGTGATTAATTCGCGAATGTGGATGCCTGCAATTATTGTCTACTTATCGCTGCTGTTTTTAAGAAGGAAAGAAAAGATAAAATTTTATCCAGTAGATGACTGCTTTCCAGAAAAAGATCTTTCCTTGATTCAAACACGATTTACTAAAGGCAAGCGTTTTTTGGTAAAGAAGGCCTATCAGTCTTCCTCGAAGCTGGTTTCTATTTCTAATGAAATGACAAAAAGTTTTTGCAGTTTTTACTCTCTTTCAAAAAATGATATTGTCACTATCTACAATGGAATTGATCTGACACACTTCGCTTTCAAGAGTAAAGCAATAAAAAAAAATCATCCATTTCGGTTGTTATCGGTGGGACGATTGAATCCTCAGAAAGGATTTGATCTTCTTATACAAGCTGTTCACGATTTGGCCCAAAAGGATTGTAAAATTTCAGTGACCATTTTAGGCGACGGACTAGAGAGAGAGAATCTTTTGAAATTAAAGCAAGAGTGCAATCTTTCGGATGAGATGCTTCTCATTAGGCCGTTTACTAGTGATATCGTAAAAGAGTTTTATGAACATGACCTTTATGTTTTGTCATCAAGGTATGAAGGGCTAGTTTTAATTTTGATGGAGGCGCTTGCTAGTGGTATTCCTATTGTTGCTACCAATTGTAAGTCTGGTCCAGCGGAAATTTTAGATAATGGTCGCTGTGGGCTCTTAGTGCAATCGGAATCTCCACTTGCCATAGCAAAGGGCATTGTAGATGCCATCAATGACTATCCTTGTTTTATAGAGCGATCAAAATTGGGTAGAAAGTTTGTTGAAGATCATTTTGATATTAACGCAACGATTAGAAAATTTGAGTCTCTTTTTGCACAATAAAGAGACCTGGGAGAATAGTATGAATGAATATCTCTTTAATATAAAATCAAGATTGAATATACTTTTTAAATTAAAGGTGATGCCACTAAAGGAAAGAATTCAAATTGTATCGAAATATCATATTAATAATAAGGCCAGTGAAATAATCAAAGATCGCTATTTAGTCAGAAATAAAAATGAGAAGGGGTATTTTTTGTTTGGTCGCAATAGGTTTTATTTTGACGTTGACTATCATGTTAATAACTATGAGATATTGAAAGTTGGAGTGTCTCAAACCATTGTTGAAGCATTTGTTAATCCCTTGCTTTTTTCGAAAAAAGTAAAAATCAACCCAGGAGATGTTTGCTTTGATTTAGGAGCAAATATTGGAACGACAAGTGTGATTTTTTCACAACTATCGGGGAATAATGGCAGGGTTTATGCGTTTGAACCGGTTATTCCTCATCTTCTCAAAAAAAATATGACTATAAATAACGCAAAGAATGTTACTGTTTTTGACTATGGTATTTCGGATAAAGATGGTTCGGTAGAAATAGAGATTTCTGATTTTTGTAGCGACTCTTCGATTGCTAAGAGGAAATTTTCGGATGGTTTTTACTCTTGTAAAAAAACAATATCAACGATAACTTTGGATACTTTTATTCAAAAGTATAATTTAGATAGAGTGGATTTTATTAAGATAGATATTGAAGGTGCCGAAGAACTGGCAATAAGAGGTGCTGATGTTTTAATTAAAAGATTTAAACCAAAATTTTCAATATCGTCTTACCATATTGATTTTCAAAATCAGCCTCAGCACTCTAAGTTGGTGCAAATTTTGAAGCGAGATTATGGATACAAGATTGAAACATTGGGGAGGAAGCATATTTTTGCATGGAAAGATTAGTTCTCCTTTGGCCTCAATAATGCCCGTAAGAGGGGTGAGAGCAATGGAAAGGATGAGAGATAAAATCCTTACTGATATATAAGGTAAAGATGGGAGTTAACTCTTCTTTGTCAAAATATTTCTTATCTGCTACCGAAGAGAGGAAGTTTTTTGCGTAAATTGATTTCGTATTTGCAGAATTGGGATTCCAGTGACCAGAAATTTCTCCTATTCTGCTTTTATAGCTTTGTCCATTAACAATGAATTTATTGTTTTTTGTGACGTACGAACTCAGATGGAAATGCAATGATCTTAGTGTCTTAACATGTTTTTTATTCCATACTGGAAAAGTTGATTCAAGATAGTCTTCATTGGCAACTATCCCATTATTAAAAAAACGTTCTCCAGCAGAGACAGGTATTCCGTGCAGTGACAAGAAAAATTCAGTGTACCCATCACTGATATAAATTTTTCTTGTAGGTAAGGGTTGCTGTTTAAGAATGGGTATAAGAGGAGTGACTGATCGTCCATCTCCTTCCGGAGGGATTTTTTTTGTAAGCATGTAACTTCGTCCGCCTATAGGTGTGGTTTTTGCAAAGGAGACAATTATAAAAAGAAGGGATAAAACCAGTATGATGAAATTTTGCTTTCTTTGGAAGGAAGGAAGGAATTTTTTTAGAATAAAAGCAGTCCATAGGAAAAGAAACAGAGGAAAGGTTATCCAATAAAGGGATCCATAGAGAAGTCGATAAAAAAGATAACAGTCCATAAAGTGACCAAGAAAATAGACGGCAGGGGGACATAAAATAATGAGAAAAGGGACTAATGAGATGATAGCAAGGATCAGATACTTCTGCTCAAAATATTTTTTGAACAAGATTGTAACTAGGGTTAGCCCAATGGAAGCGATGCCAAAAGCCCCTAAAGTCTTCATTACAGGGGATGAAAAGTGTATATTAGGTATCATGGCCCATGAGGGTAGCCAAGGAAGAATGGTGTTTAGGCATAAGAGATTTTGAGGATCGAAGCAGAAGTTCTTCTTTTTAAGGAAAAAGATCATGAGTGGAGAGAGGAGAACGTTGAAAATCGAGAACAAGGTTAGAATTTTGAAAAATGTCTGTTGGAGAAGAGATCTATTAAGAAGAACTATAATCATTGGTAATAGGATGGCTTGAATATAGATTAGCAATGCTTCTTGTAAATGATTAATTATACAATATAGAAAGAGTGGAATGCACAGAATAGGGAAAATTTTTTGTTTCAGCTCAATAGCAGAAACAAATAGGATAGTAAATTCTAAATAGGCAAAATATGTAAAAAATGTCTTTGAAAAAGGATAGTAACGGTAGAAACTAAAGATATTGGTTCCAAAAAAGCAAAGGGAAAAGATCGCGCAAAGGAGAGATAGGAAAATATTTTTTGTAAATAAAAATGCAATTCGGTAGAATAAAAAGAATAGAGTTACGCAAAAAAGGGCAGAGAATATGTTGATATTTGAGTAGTGTGTTGCAAAGTTGACTTTTCCAAGGAGTATTCCGATAAAATAATAGGGAAAAAAATTGAATGGAATTTTATTAAGAGTTTCGACAGAAGAAAAACGAGAGACATTCAATATATGTTGAACAGGGTCTGATGGATATTCAAGATAAGGTCCTATAAAGATAAAGAAGAAGAATAGAATTAAAAGAGGAAAAAAAATATTTTTTGAAGATAAAAATTTTGTAGAAATAGGGAGTGAGAAATATGAAAAAATATTGGAGAAAAGCCCTGTAAGTGAAAATAAGAGGAGAGTTGTTTTTATCGAAGGTGCAAATGGTCTAATGGCACAAAAAAGGGCAAAATAGGCAAAAAGGCCATAAGAGAAAATAGGAAGTTGTATTTGAGTGAATTTATTTATGAAGCGATTAATGACCGCATTGAGTGTAAATATGGAAAGGAAAATATTAATTCCTATGGCAAAATCAGTAAAATGAAGATTAGCAAAAAAATATCCCATAATATTTTTCGATATCCTTTCGTTATATTTTTTGTTTATACACTTTTAGTTATTATTACTGTAAAAATTTTATCTGCAAAAGTTTTATCTGAGAACAAGTTGGAGGATGGTTTCCTGAGTCATGATTCATATTGTTATTATACTCGATCTGTTGAGTTTGCTGGCTTTATAAAAAGTAATCAAGTGAATCTTGATTTGATTCATAAAAATATTTATGAAGGATTTGGAGTTGCTGTTATTGTGGGCTGTGTTCAATATCTTTTGGGGCCTTATAAAATTGTCCTCTATGCTCTCAATGCAATATTGCATTCTTTATCAGCTTACCTTCTCTTTATAATACTTTACTCAATTTATCAAAATCGCCGGTATTCATTTTATGCCACCCTTCCCTTTTTATTGTTTGTGACCCCAATGTATTGGTATACTCAGCTGCTAAAAGATACCTTTACGATCTTTGGTTTTTTCTTGTTTCTCTATGCAATGTTGCTTTTTTGCAATATCCATAAAGGAAATAGAGAAAAATTATTAAAAGGGGTACCTATTTTTCTTTGTGGTGTGATCATCTCTTATTTGTCGAGAAACTATTTTCTAGAAATATTTAGGGTATTAACATTTTTTATAGTCTCGACTTTTTTTGTTTTCATTGCTCTTCGTGTAAAAGGAAAGTGGAAAGAGGTGACTCTGTATAAGGGAGTGATAGCAATTACTCTCTCTGTTTTTATTTTAGCAATTCTGGTCAATGAAGAAAGGTTTAAACCACTGACCAGTTCAAAAATATACTATATTCCTTTTATTAATAAAGATGCAGGAGGAGAAAAATCTATTGATAGCAGTTCAATCAATATGAGTGAGGCAAAGCAAAAAGCATCGTTAAATTATACAACTAGATATCTTAAGGATAAAGATGGTACAGTGAAGGAAGATCAGTTCTCTTACTTGGATAAGTTATTGGCGAAAATTAAAGCTGTCCGGTTTACATTTAACCTTAATGAGGGCAGAACCTCTTTGGATACAGATGTTGTTTTTAACAATAATATGGATCTTATTAAGTATTTACCAACGGCAGTAGGCATTGGATTATTTGCCCCTTTTCCAGCACAACTTTTTAAGGGAACCGGATTTTGGGATACAGATGGGTTTATGAATTTTATCATCTTTGCTGAGATGGTTATAGTTTATATCTTAGTCTTAGGATTGGTTTTCATTATTAAAAACATAAAAAATAGATTTAATTTTTTTATAGTTTTTGCCATCTCTTTTTCGATGACGACTCTTTACGGATTGATGATATCAAATGTTGGGACTTTGCACAGAATGAGATACCCCTATCTTATGATCATTGTTGGATCAGGACTCATTGGATGGATTTCTTTCTTTGACAGCAAAAAATTGAAGTGCTATCAGAATAGAATATCTGATTAACATTAATTTCGAAATAATCTAAAAGAGTAGCAATCGGGTTTAAATATGAAGATATTGGTAACCGGTGGAACTGGATATATTGCCGGCGCAGTTGTGAGTGAACTTTTGCACCAATCTCCTACTTGCGAAATTATTGTGGCCGATCGTGATTTACGTGCGGCCCATGAAGTGATGTTGTTTCAAGATGCAAGAATAGAGTTGCAAGAATTTGATCTTTTGAATCCAGAATCGTTTAGTGTAGTATTGAAAAAGGTTAACGCTGTTGTGCATCTTGCGGCCCTGAATTATCAAGAGTCTTTTGAAAATATTGAGATGGCCAATAAGGTTAACCATCTTGGCACTGCAAACTTTCTTGAAAGTTGCATTAAGAGAGGTGTTGATCATTTTATCTATTTTTCCACCTTTCACCTTTATACTGAGAATTCTTTTATTCATGAAAATTCTCCTTTAAAAGCAGGGATCTTGGAGGATGTTGTTGTCGATCCAGCGCTGGCCTATGCTCATACTCACTATCTTGCTGAAAAACATCTTCTTCGTTATCATGAGAAGGGAGCTATTAAGGGAAGTATCTTTCGATTATCGAATGCCATTGGAGCACCTACAAATCCCTACAGCAATACTTGGATGCTCGTTTGTAACGATCTTTGTCGACAAGCAGTGACGAAGAGGAATTTAGTATTAAAGTCGTCAGGAATTCAAAAAAGGAATTTTATTCCAATTAAAGATGTTGCATGTGCTGTTTACTATCGTTTATTTCATGGAAAAGATCATGATCCGTTTCCGGTCTTTAATTTAGGGGGAGATCAATCTATATCGATCCTGGAGCTAGCGACCATTATTCAAAAAAAGTCATTAGAAGTCTTGGGTTTTACTCCATCCATAGAGATTCAAGAAAAAAATTCTAAGGAGGCCTTTGACTTCACTTTTTGTTCTGATAAGATCAAATCATTTGGTTTTAGGTATAGTCATTCCATTGAAAGTGCGGTGGAAGATACTCTACTCTTTATAGACAGAGTAGAGAATTTTAGGGGGAAGAGTACACATGAAGACAGTGCTACTTTGCGGGGGATTGGGAACTAGATTAGGTGAAAAAACTACTTTAATGCCTAAGCCACTGGTTGAAGTTGGAGAGCATCCAATTTTATGGCATATCATGAATATCTACTCCTACCATGGGTTCAATGATTTTGTTCTTGCTCTTGGCTACAAGGGTAAAGCGATAAAGGATTACTTCTTAAATTTTCATGCCTTAAATAACAACTTAGAGATCAATCTCCAGAATGGGGCCATAAAACATTTTGAGAATCTTTCTCAAGATTGGCGTGTTTCTTTGGTAGATACTGGTGAAAATACAATGACAGGAGGACGTCTACTGCGTTTGCGCTCCTACTTGGAGAAAGAAGAAATCTTCATGTTAACTTACGGTGATGGGGTTGCAAATGTTGATATAAAGAAACTTGTTGAGTTCCATATAAGGCATAAGCGAATCGCAACCTTAACTATTGTCAGGCCCCCCTCTCGTTTTGGAGTGATGCATTTTGATGGGGATAGAGTCATTTCATTTCAGGAGAAGCCACAAACAGAGGATGGATGGATCAATGGCGGATTCTTTGTTTTTAGAAGAGAAGTTTTTGATTATCTCGATAATGATATTACTATTTTAGAAAGAAAACCGTTAGAGCGGTTGGCAGCAGATGGTCAATTGATGGCCTATCGACATAGCGATTTTTGGCAATGCATGGATACTATGAGAGATAAAAATTTTCTAAATGAGATTTGGAATTCAGGAGATGCTCCATGGTTTAATAAGGGGATGGTGAATAAGGATAATCGTAGTAATCGCAATGTGACTGCAGAGGAGAAAAGTGCTCCTACTTTTATTACAGCAAATCCAGAGAAGGAAAAATTTAATGTTCTATAATGATGATTGCTTATAATTTATGTGTGGAATATTTGGGAGTGTTGCTCCCTATTTGATTGATGCAAAAAAATCGATATCTCTTCTTAACCATAGAGGGCCCGATCACTTAAATTACCTGGATACCCAGTCTCTCGGCCATTTTATCTCTCTGGCGCATGCACGTCTCTCCATTATCGATCTGAGCGATGTTGCTAATCAGCCTCTTCGACGAGAAGACCTGGGTTTAGTTATTGTATTTAATGGTGAGATTTATAACTATGCTACGTTAAGAGAGGAGCTTCTCTCTCAAGGGTGTACCTTCAAAACCCAGTCCGATACAGAAGTGATTTTGGTTGGATATGCCCATGAAGGATCTAGTTTTTTAAATAAGATGAGAGGCATGTTCGCTTTTGCTATCTATGACCAGAGGCGAGGAAATATTTTTCTCGCGCGTGATCGCGTAGGAAAAAAGCCCCTCTATTTTTATAGGAAAGATGGTGTTTTATTATTTTCATCAGAAATTAAATCTCTGCTTACGTGTGAAGGTGTTGGTCGATCCCTTAATCTAATGGCACTCGAAGAGTATTTAAGTTTGGGATATATTCCGGCCCCGAAGACTATTTACCAAGAAATTCAGGTATTAAATCCTGGTCACTATTTACTCCATCATATTGGAGGAGGGACAGAAATTTTTCGATACTGGAGAGTTCATTATGAATCAGCGCAAAAAAGTTTAAACCATGTGGAAGCAATTACGTCGCTGATTGATGATTCGGTCAAGATCAGAATGTTGGCCTCTGATGTTCCGGTGGGCGCGTTTTTAAGTGGTGGTATCGATAGTAGTGCGGTTGTTGCCTTTGCAAGCAAGTATGTAGAGAAGCTAAAAACATTTTCTATCAAATTCCAAGAGAATTCCTTTGATGAATCTCGATATGCTGAGTTGGTGGCCAAAAAATTTCGAACGGATCATCATCAATTTACACTGGATTCTGATCTAGTTCACCTACTGCCAAAGATTGTATGGCATTTTGATCAGCCGTTCGCGGATTCTTCATCACTACCAACTTTTTATCTCTCTCAAAAGACATCAGAGCATGTAAAGGTTGTTTTAAGTGGGGATGGAGGGGATGAAAGTTTTGTTGGTTATGAACGCTATTTGGCCCATCTTATTGGAGAAAAATTTGAAAACCTTCCCGGGGTAGCAAGAAAAATATTGAGGCTTATAGCGAATTCTATTACGACGACAGAACCAAAGCATTTTCTTTTTAAACTTAGACGGATGATTCATTTTTTGTTGGAAGATGGATGTTATCAACGATATTTAGGAACAATTCAAATATTTTCTCCAAGGGAAATTTTAGAGTTAACAGGTCGGAATATTGCGGCCGGAACAATGAAAGAGATTTTGGATCGATTTTCTTCTGTTTTGGCCAATAAGAGCATTAATAAGGTGATAGGCTTTGATTTTGAAAACTATCTTCCAGACGATTTGCTGGTTAAAGTAGATCGTGCAAGCATGGCGCACTCTTTGGAGGTCAGATCCCCCTTTTTAGATCACAAGTTGATTGAATATATGTCTGCGCTACCAATGCATATAAAATTAAAGCATTTTCATTTGAAACATTTATTAAAAAATAAGGTTTTAAGAGGTGTGCTTCCAGACGAGGTCTTATTTAGAAAGAAGATGGGGTTTGGAGTTCCCATTCATCAATGGTTTAAAAAAGATATTATTGCTTTGACCGAAGAAAGATTATTTGATTCCTCTTTAGGAGTTATTCCCCTGAATCAGAATTATATGGAGAAAATTTTACAAGAACATAAAGAGGAAAAACAGAATCATGCTTATAAATTGTGGTCGTTGTTAATGTTAAGAATGTGGGAAGATCAATGGGGAAGAAAGTAAGGCTAGGAATAATCGGGGCATCAAATATTGCAAAGCAAGTTATACCTTTGTTTTCTGCAGTTCCTGGGCTGGAGTTGTCTGCAATTGCTGCCAGGTCATTGGCCCGAGCAAAAAAAATTGCTCACAATGTTGATGGGGTAAATTACTATGGTAATTATTACGATTTACTAAGTGATGATCGTATTGATGCGGTCTATATAACATTACCGAACGCTTTACACTTTCGATGGGCAAAACTTGCATTATTAGCAAAGAAGCATGTCCTTTGTGAAAAACCAATTGTCTTGAAACAATCCCATCTTTATGAACTTAAGGAGATAGCAGGAAAGCAATCTTTGGTGTTGATGGAAGCTATGTGGTATCGATTTCATCCTTTGATTGATTCCATTCGAGAGAGCGTTCAAGGAGGAGATATTGGAACTGTTCAAGCATTTCATAGCACACTAGGTTTTCAAAACCCAAAAAACAATATTCGCTGGAGCCGCAAACTTGGTGGTGGTGCTCTCAATGATCTCTTTTGTTATCATCTTGATGCTATTACGTACATTATGAATCAAAGGGTATCAATGCTTAGAAAGGGAGTTATCTCTTGTTGCAAGAAACGAGGAGTAATAGCTTCTCTTGCTGGGGAGTTATCTTTCAATTCTGATTGCTATGCTTTACTAGCATCATCAATAGAAAATAAATGGGAAAATAGAACAACTATTGTTGGGAGCAAAGGAAGTATTTCAGTTCCAAATCTTCTTGTCTTTCCACTATTATCAGAAGCAGTCTATCGGATTTCAACAGCAGATGGATGTGTGTCTCGAAAATTTAATGAGTTCAATGCTTATGAGGAAATGTTTAGAGCTTTTGTTGAGATGATTCATGGGGAAAGAAATCATGATTTCTTATTGAATAACTCGCTAGAAACAATTAAGCTACTCGAATATGTTAATCAACTGTGCCATGAGAAGTTGCTACCAAGAGCTTTTATTCAAAAAATAATAAGAAAAGTTACCTTTCATGTTAACAAGGTTTTATATGGACAGAATTGTTAGTATTATTCTTCCTTACTATAATGGAAAGGCCTATATTGACGAAACCCTTCAATCAATAATTGATCAGACATACAAAAATTTTGAAGTCCTTGTTATAGATGATGGCTCTCCAAATGAAGATCATGCTATGTATATTAGGCAACGATTAATTGAATTGAATGATCAGCGGTTTCAATATATCCATAAAATGAATGGAGGCCTATCTGATACCAGGAATTTTGGGATTGCTAAAGCTAACGGATTTTATATTGCTTTCATAGATCAAGATGATATTTGGGTTCAAGAAAAATTAGAAGAACAATTGAAAATTTTTGAAAATGATGAGTCGATACCCTTTATTTTCTCAAATATGGATATCATCACAGCTGCTGGAGAGAGGCGTTCTAATATTTTTCCAAAATGGTTTACCTACAAGACTTCCTCGTATGTAAAGCGGCCATACGACCTTATGCTTAGAGGAAATTTTGTGACTTGTTCTTCGGTGATTTTCAAGAAAGAATTAGCAATCGCAGCAGGGCCTTCAAATAGATTCTTTGTAACTTGCCCAGACTACGAACTTTTTATACGAATGGCAAAAGTGGCAAACTGTTTTTACTACATAAATAAGCCTCTTTTTACTTATCGAATCCATAATGAAAATTCCAGTAATAATGCAGTAAGGGTTATGAGTGAATGCTTGTGGATTTTGTTTAATGGCCAACTGGACTCTTTTGTTCGGCGAAAAAATGCCATGTTAAATTTTTGTAGAATGATGTACTCTTTGGCATACTGCTGGGGAAGCAAAATTTATAGATCTTATAGAGTCAATGCTCGGTAGGAAACAGTCAAATTTGTGCTAAGCGAATGGGATTAAAGGGGGAAAAATGTGTGGGATTGCTGGATACATAGGATTTAGACCGCAAGATCAGCATGAAGTTATTTGTTCTATGACATCTACAATTCAACATAGGGGGCCTGATCATTCGGAAATTTTCACCCACAACCTGGCATGTGTCGGATTCAATCGTTTATCAATACTAGATCTTTCCGAAAAGGGAAATCAGCCGTTTTCAGCAGGAGAGACCACAATCTATTGTAATGGGGAGATTTATAATTATCTTCAATTAAAGAAGGAACATAAATTAGAAGATTTTTGCAAATCGAGTTCAGATGTAGAAATCTTGCCTTATCTGTATAATTTATATGGACTAGATTTTTTAAAAAAAATCAATGGCATGTTTGGAATGGTCATCCTCGATAATAAAAAAAATGAAGTACACCTGGTGACTGATTATTGGGGGAAAAAGCCAATCTACTATATTCAAAGGAAGGAAGGGATCTTTTTTTGTTCAGAACTAAAAGGTCTTATTTTGGGATTGGGGGATCTATCAGTTGATAGAGAGAATTTAGCACTAGGACTCAATCTTGGATATTTTTTGTCTCCACTTACACCTGTAAAAGGCGTTTTAAAATTAAAACCAGCAACTCTTCTTACGTTAAAAAACAATAAAAATATATCGATTCAACAGTGGTATGTTTTAAAACCAGATTATAGTATTAACAATTTAAATGATCGTGATCTGGAAGAACTCTACTATACTCATTTAGATGAATCGGTAAAAATGAGATTACAGGCCGATGTGGATGTCGGTGTTTTTTTAAGCGGAGGAATGGATTCAACTACAGTTGCTGAATCGGCAGCAAGACAGTATGGAAAGAAAATTCATGCTTTTGTAGGATTGACAGAAGGACGTGAAAATAGCACTGACTATGTGAACTCCTTGAAATTTACAGAGGGAAAAAATTTTATTATTCACAAGTGTTACAATGATGCAAACTCATATTCCAATTTTCTGGTGCCTACTTGCTTTTCCTATGATGATATTCCTTTTGAATCTGGTATTTTGAATTTCATGACAATAACGAAGGCGGCCCAACCACATGTAAAAGTTTTACTTGATGGAGTAGGTGGCGATGAGCTTTTTCTTGGATATCATTGGCACGAGGGGGTCTTTAAACGTGTCAACCCTTTTTTGCGTAATCTAATTCCCTTTGGAGGTCGTTTTTTCTTTGATATGTTTAAGAATAATAGTCGAATGATGCTAAGGAGCATGATCCTTGGAAATATGGAAAAATGGGTTTATTTTACAAGGAATTATATTTCCTATGATTCCATGCGATTGTCTAAACATTACAATCCTCAAAAACTCTTTAGCATTCTTGATGAAGCCTTGCCTTCATATGCCAAAGAATTTAAAAACACAACCGATCTGAATTGCCTTGCTTATTTAGAGCTGCTGGGAATTAGGACATTACAACACTCCTTTTCAGACAGAACTTGCATGGCCTACTCTATTGAAAATAGAAGTCCACTGTCAGATTATAAACTTTTTGAAAAATTTCTAGGCGTGAGCGAAAAGAGAAAATTGGCCCATGGGAAGAAATTTTTAATGAAAAAGATATCATCTCGTCTACCTGAATGCATCAGAGGAGGGGAGAAAGAAGGCTTTAGTTCACCACTTTACTTATGGTTTTTAAAAGACAAAAAATTACTGAACACAATTATTTCTTATATTAAAAATAAAAGATATATTTTAGATGATCTTGTTGATCATGCATTACTAAATCAAATATTATCAAAATGGGAAAAAAGAGAGCTCTTGTCATGGCCGGATGGGATTCAACTTCATATGATGATTAGTGTACTCATTTGGCATGAGATCTTTTTTGAAAAACGTTATCGAAACAGACCAGATATTAATATCTTTGAATTTTGCGAATGATTTCAGGGGGTGGGCGTGATAAAAAGTAAGGTGTTTATCAATGGCTTTGGAAGAATTGGTCGATGTGTTGCGAGGTTGATGCAAGGGCATCCAGCATTGGATGTGGTTGGGATCAATGATATTGTTCAAGATATTCATAACTTTAAATATCTTTACAACTACGATTCAACCTATGGGATTGCAGAGAAAAAAGCAGAAGTTAAAGACAATTTTTTAATCATAGATGGAAAAAGTATTGGGTTTTACTCTGCTTCTTCACTTTATGATATTCCTTTCGATAAACTTGGAGTTGACATCCTGATAGAAAGCTCTGGCAGAAGTGAAAGTTTGGCCATATGTAATGATCTTGTAGAACAAAAGCGCATAAAAAAAGTTGTATCAACAAATTCTCCAAAATCTGGAGTGGATAAAATCATTATTATGGGAGTGAATGAAAGCTGTTATGATCACTCTTGCGATCATGTTATTGGAAGCAGCATATGTGATGCAAATGCGATTGCTCATTTGGTAAAATGTATTGGTGAAAATTTAGGGATTAAGCGAGGAATGGTAACAACGTTGCATCCGTGGCTTTCCTATCAAAATCTTGTTGATGGACCAATACGCTATCGACTTAACCCTGAAAATACCACTGTTGATTATTCTCTCGGAAGATCTTGCGTTGCCTCGCTTATTCCTAAAAACACCACAGCTATTGATGCTGTACTTCAAGTTCTTCCTGAATATACTGGTAAACTAGAAGCAATGTCTTTTAGGATTCCTACAAATATTGTTACTTGTGCAGATTTAACATTTGAACTTAATACTAAGTGTAGTCTTGCTACTGTAAAAGAGATCCTCGGTGCTTTGGCGAAGGAGAATCGTTTCTTAGAATTAGGCCAAGAGCATCTTATAAGTATTGATTATCTTAAAACTACAAAATCGTGTATTATTGATGACCAATGGACAAGGGTCATTGATGATAGCATGGTGAAAATTATTTTATGGTATGATAATGAATGGGGATACAGTGCAAGAGTCGTTGATTTGATGGAGCATATCTCTGTCCATTTAAGGAGTAGAGTGTGATGCTCAAAAAAGTTGTCGCGCTTGATTTTGACGGAGTGATTTGCGATAGTGCTAAAGAGTGCATGTTTGTTTCTTATATGGCCTATGTAAAAAGCAGTGATAATCATATTAAAATCAATACGAAACTTCGGGAAAGCTTTTTAAATCATCGTTATCTTGTTCGTGATCCTAAAAATTTTTATCTTCTCTGGAAAGTGATTATCGAGGGATCCATTTCACAATATGCTGGAAAACAGGATCTGTTTGAGGAAAGAGCAAAAAACGAAAAAGATGAGAATTTCAACTCGTTTAGAGAGAGGTATTTTCAAACAAGAAAAAAATTAAAAGTAACTAATATCAAAACATGGTTAAGAAAAAATCCACTGTATCCAAATGTAGAAGCTGTAATCAATAAGCTACTTGTTGATTATCCTGTTTATATTATAACTACTAAGGACATTGAATCTGTACAAGATATTTTGTATTTCCATGGGATCACACCTACAAAAATTTATGATGGATCGACATTCACACAGAAGGGTATGATTATTAATCAGCTTCAGGCCCAACATTCTAAAGAAGGAAAAAAATGTGTGATTTATTACGTTGATGATCAGTTTAGTGATCTTCAGTCTTGTCAATCTGCAGGAGCAGTTGTTCGTTGGGCAACGTGGGGTTATGGTTTGAAGCCTGAATCTATAACGGCACTAGAATCATTTGCAGAGATACCTCATTTTGTCCATTCAGTTTAGTAAAGGATCATATTTATGCTAAGAAAAAATGTTGTTTTGGTGAACTTAACTAGTGATATGATTAGAGATCGAGAGTTTTATCGAAAAAATAAGGGGCAAAATTTTATTAATATTGGACTGCTGGTAGTTGCAACCATGTTAAAAAAGCAGGGATATAATATTTCAATCATTGATATGGCCTATGAAGAAAATTACCAGCAACTCATTAGAAGTTCATTAGATGAAACAACTGCATTTGTCGGATTGTCTGTGATGACCTCGCAAGTACCTGCTGCGTTGGAAATTAGTCGTCTTGTGAAAAATATTAATCCATCTATACCAGTTGTTTGGGGAGGACCTCATCCAACTTTTTTCATTGAAGAGACAGCTCGTAGCTCGCTGGTTGATGTGGCGGTAGTGAATGAGTCATTGAAAATTTTACCGGAGCTGGCAAAAAGGTTAAGTGAAAGAGATCTATTAACAGGATTGCATGGAATAGCTTATAAAAATGATAAGCAAATTATTTATGCACCAAACACAGACTTAGATGATATTTACGACCTTGGGGCCATTGATCATAGTTGTTATGATTCAACTCTATATACTAAAAGCCCATTATTTACGCCACCTCTTAATAAGGATCAAGTTGTTTCATATCCTTTAATTACTGGATTAGGCTGTTGTTTTAAATGTCGTTTTTGTCTCAATGTTATTTTAAAGAGAAAGTATCGCTCCAAAACTCCTGAGGTAATCATAGAGGAGCTAAAAGATCTTCAGAAAAAATATGGCGCTAATGCAATTTGGTTTATGGATGAAGATTTTTTTATTAACAAGAAAAGAACAATTGAATTGTTTAAGCTTGTTGAAAAAGAAAACTTGAAGTTTTATTGGCGTAGTTGGGTACGAGTTGATCATTTTAAAGAAAATTATCTCGATAAAAAAACCGTAAGTTGGCTTACCGATTTGGGATGGGTCTGGTCTTCTCTTGGAGCGGAAAGCGGAAGTGTGAAATCGTTAACGTATATTCAAAAAGGGATTCAGCCAGAGCAGATTATCAATTCGGCCAAGATTTTATCTGAAGTATCGAGCAAAAATCAGCACTGGGCGCGGTACACATTTATTGTCGGACTTCCTAATGAAACCATTGACGATGTACTCAAAACTTTTTCACTGGCCTCAAAAATCAGGATGATTAATCCTCTCACCGATATAACGATTGCTATCTTTCGCCCTTATCCTGGTTCTCCAATGTCTAAAGAACTTATGGATAAAGGAAATTTAAGTTATCCAGAAAAACTGGAAGATTGGGAGGGAGTGTTCTCTAACCATGGGTTTATGGATGAGAGTAGCACTCCTTGGTTATCGCAAAAGGAAAGAAGTGAGATTGCTACTTTACATGCTTTCTTTGGAATGATCAAAGGAGGATCAATTCAGAAAATTGGATTACTAAGGTATTTTATCAATCAATGGATATTATGGAGAATCGAGAACAATTTCTTTTTATTTCCAATAGAAAAAATTTTATTTTACTCTTTCTGGATTCGGATTAGGATGTATTTTCTAAGTAGATCTCAATTGAAAAGGGCTTAAGAGATGAAAAAAAAATATAAAGTTGTCATTTCCGAGGGCAAGAGACCTTCGATGTATTTAAAGCATATTGAGAATATCAAAAAAGAAATTTTCGGTGAAGATTTTGAAGTTATTTTGGCAAAGGATTTGGAAGAAGAGACTCTTATTGAGAAAATTGTTGATGCCGATTCTCTTATTATTCGCCCGGGAATGATGTTTACTAGCAAAAGTATAAAAAAATTAAAGCAATGCCAATGCATTGTTAGTTTGGCGGTTGGGTATGATCATATCGATATTGATTGTGCGAGTAAGCAGAAAATTAAAGTTTGCAATGTCCCTGATTATGGTTGTGAAGAGGTTGCGGACACGGCAATAGCACTCCTTTTGAATGCTGTAAGGAAAATTGGTTTTTACAATACGGTCTTAAAGGAGAATATTTGTAAATGGGATTGGCAGGTCGGAATACCGATGCATCGATTACGAAGTCAAAAATTGGGGATAATCGGCTTAGGCCGGATAGGCTCTGCTGTTGCCGTTAGGGCCAAGGCCTTTGGTATGGATGTGTGCTATTTTGATCCTTATAAAGAGTGTGGTTATGATAAATCACTTGGTATTTCAAGGATTGAAGCTATTGAAGATCTTTTAAGTTCATCAGACATTATAACAATCCATACCCCTTTAAATGAAGAGACGAAAGGTATGGTGAATAGATCGTTCATTGAAAAGATGAAGAGAGGGGCCATCCTGCTTAATACTGCGAGAGGAGCCATTTTTGATAGTCTGGATACAATCTATTTTAGCTTGCAAAATGAGATTTTATCATTTGTTGCAACGGATGTTCTTCCAATTGAACCACCTATAGATGGAAAACATTTGTTATTAGAATCTTGGTCTACCGCCAGTTCCTTGTTTGATCAACGACTGGTTATAACACCTCATATGGCCTTTTATTCAGAAGAGGCCAGTTATGAGTTATGCTGTAAAGCTGCAGTTGCAGCGAGGAATTCTGTTCTGGGAAAAAGAGTTGATAATATTATTAATAGTGACAAATTTTTATATTGAAAAAAAGTAACTGCTCACACCCTTCAGCCATCTACCCTCTACCGGATGCTGAAAGTTGCTTAGCTAACAGCATTTGGTTGAGAGGTGAAGGTTGAGGGGTGTGAGCAGTTACGAAAAAAATATATTAACTTTAAAATTTTTCAAGGGAAAACAATGGGAAAAGTTTATTATGATAAGGATGCAGATCTTAAGGAAATAAAAAAACAGACAATTGCAATTATTGGATATGGTATTCAAGGCAGGAACCAATCACTCAATATGCGTGAATCAGGTTTGAATGTCATTGTTGGAAATATTGATGACCATTATGCTCCGAATGCAATTAAAGATGGCTTCAAATTGTATTCTCCTGAAGCCGCCGCCGAAAGAGCAGATATCATCTATATGCTAATTCCTGACGATGCACAGGGATATGTTTATGAACAGTATATTCGCCAGCATATGACGAAAGGAAAAGCTATTGTCTTTGCTCATGGCTTTTCTATTCGCTATGGACGTATTGTTCCTCCTAAAGATGTTGATGTTATGTTGATGGCACCAAGAATGCCTGGAAAGCAAATTCGGGAGTATTTTTTAAATGGAAGTGGTGCGCCTGTGTTTATTGGTGTTCATCAAAATTACACAAAAAGAGCAAAACACAGAGTTCTTGCAATGGCAAAAGCAATTGGAGCAACTCGCATTGGTGCACTAGAGGTTTCTTTTGAAGAGGAAACAGAAGTTGATCATTTCATAGAACATTTTCTTTTGCCCATTATTGTTCGTGCTATAAGAGTTTCTTATGATGCACTTGTTGAGGAAGGATATAGCAAAGAGGTTGCTTTGCTTGAAACTTATGCATCTGGAGAAATCGGGGAGCTTATTCTTGAGGCATCGAGAGTTGGTTTATATCAAGTTTTTCAGCAAAACACATCTCCCACTGCTCAATTTGGCATGGCCCATTATGCAGAAAAAGTTTTTCCTGATTCAAATAAGAAGATGATTAAAGATATTTTAAAGAAGATTAAGAATGGTGAATTTGAAAAAGTTTTAAAGAAAGAAGGACTATCTGGCTATAAGCATTTAAAAAAGGTAGTTAAAGATAATAATCAATCTGATCTTATAAAAACGCATCATCGTTTACAAAAAATGATTAAAATTAGTGGGAATGAGGCCGTAAAATAATTGTAAAAGGAGATTGGTCATGGTTGTAGGTCTTCTCGTAGGTAAAGATAGAAGTATTGGTTTTCCAGATAAACATAAAAAGTTAATTTTAGGTAGGCCACTTGTGGAGTACGCTTTTCTTTCTGCCACTCATTCAAAAAAAATTGAGAGACTTTTTGTTTCGTCGGATTCTCCATTCATTATGGACATAGGAGAAAAGTATGGTGCAACGACTCTTTTAAGACCAAAAGAGCTAGCTCAACCAGATACTCTTTTAGAGGATTCTTTGATTTATGCTTATAAGCAAATGGAAGCAGTTCTTGAAACAAGCATTGATACTGTTGTTCTCTTTTTTGCTAATGCTCCAATGATCCCGCCAGGCTCTATTGATAAGGGGATAGAGTTATTGCAAGAGAAATCAGAATATGACTCTGTTTTTTCTGTTTGCAAATATAACATGTTTTCACCTGCTAGGGCCTATAAATTGACCAATGAAAGTGAGATTGCTCCCTTTATTGATAAAAATGCATTTGATCTTGAGAAAAGAGTAACTTCTATTCGTGATAGTCAGGGTGATTGCTTTTTCTGCACTCTCCAAGTTCAGATTCTTCGAGGACGATGTTTTACTCATATGGATGAAGGTCAATTGACTTATAAATGGATGGGACGTCGTTCTTATGCCATGGTTACAGACATTGGTTTTGATATTGATTATGACTGGCAAATCCCAACTGTTGAGGGATGGCTTGTGAAGACTGGTTTTACAGATAAAAGCACGCCTTATGATTTATTAAGGTGATCCAAAATTGTTTTCGGCCAATCATAGAGAATAAAAGCTCCTGAAGAGTGTGGTTGGCCGGATATATGATAAAGATGATCCGTGATTTTTTTCGTTTGCACGGAGGGGTAAACTTGTGTTGTAACAAGTTGATCTGCATGATGGACAAGCTGATAGACAGAATATCCAGATTCTAGTGCTTCAAAAATGATTGTTGAAAATCCACCGACAATAATTTCAGTGGCATTGCGATTTAAGGGAATACTTTCGACAATTTTCTTGAGCAAAGGATGATTTCTAAAAACAGGATGCAAGACAATCGAAGAGCATTGAAGAGCATTGGATAGGATAAGCTCCTTTGCGAGAAGTAGTATCTCTTGCGCCGACTGCAGCCCGTAAGGCAAGAAGAGTTTCCCTTCAAGATCGTTTTTTGTTCTCTTGGTATGATATCGAGCAGATTGAATCAGTAGAGTTTCTTGAGGAGTGTGGCCAATTTGAGCTAATATTTCTTGATGATCTCGTCCATGAATAAATAAGTGTTTGGGAAATGCTTTCTTAAAGTTTGAATTGCCTGCGATATAACGGCCAGCAAAAAGTGGGTTGTTGGTTAGGCTCGAGTGAATATATCCAAAAATATTTGCTCCAGACTCTTGGGCCGCTAAACATATGGCCCTTTGCTCTGGTTGCCCTTCCCATGGAATCAGGATTTTTTTCCCCTCTATAATATTTTTAAAAGAATTTTTGCAATGACGATAGGTGGAGAGAGAGAGAATTGTGCGATAATTGATAAAAGAAGCTAGAAAATAGAAAAATGTATCAATTCTTTTGAAATTAAAGATTGCTTTAGAGAGCGTAGTGAATGAGTAGCAAATAGAAAGAAGTAGAGACCGCAAAGAGATAAAGCCATGTGGATTCAAGACAAGGCATTGATGTTCTAAAAGTAAATCGAGCTCTTTTTTAGAAGGAGAAAAAAGAAGCTGAAGAATCAATTGTGGTTTTTTTCCTTTTTGAATTAAATCACCAATAAGGTTTCCCCAGTAAGGATCAGATTGTTTTTTTATAACGGACAAACAATTTTCACAAGAAGTGACCCAGGTCAATATAAAAATATCAGATTCAGGAAGAATCTTCCCATAGATAAAGGGGGTAAAGAGGATTTGTTTTTTTACCTTTTTTAAAAGAGAAAGCATTAGCCGATATGATGTTTCTTTACATTGAGAGCATAGGAATAAAAAAGACCTAAAAATCGCGTGGAATGAATATTGGGGAGGATGATTATAAACCCAATCACCTTCATGACCTCCAGTGTAACTTCTGTCCATGGGCCAAAAAAATGGTAGAAATAGGATAATGGGATTTTTGCACCCTATTTTATTGATATCAATATTGATCTTTTTAAATACTTCCAAAACGTTCATATGCTCCTTGACAGTAGGGGGCTTGCGTATAAGTAAAAACATTGGTTTTGTTTTTATTTTATTTTTTTACCCTAAAGACGTACTCTATTTCATCAAATCCACCGACCCAAAAGCACCATAGTTTTGAGCAAAGGAATGGTGAGGCATTGGCCAAGCAATCAATGAAAAATCCAAGTGATTTGCCTAAAAGGTATTGACTGGTTCTAAGCGTTTTCTTCTTGAGATACGGTTGTCCAAACCAACACAAATGCATTGAAATAAGTTCTAATTCAAACCCTTGATACCCTCCAATAAAATTTTTATTAAAATACAATGGAAAACTGACATCAAATCCTGCTTTATGCTCAGGATGGGTAAGTCCTCTAGTAAAATGAGGCACACTTATACATAAAAGCCCCTCTGGTTTTGTTATGCGAAATAACTCTTTCATTACACAAAAAGGCCTTGATAAATGTTCAAGAACATGGCGTGCTTCAATTATTGAGAATTGATTTTCGCTAAAAGGGTACGGAAAAATATCCAAATCATGGGTTACATCCCCTGGGGTTACAGAGAAATAGTCGAGATTAATATATCCAGTTTTTTTAAATTCACCACAACCAATATTAAGCTTATCTGACATAATATTCCTTTTAGTCTTTATTCTGACCTAAAAGATTTTTTTGAAAAATTTTTACTGTGTGTTTTTAGGGAGAAGTATATGTATTTCAGCCCAATAACTCCAAGCCCAGTAAATGTCATCAAAAAGGGATATCGAAAGCGATGAAGAGTACCAAGATTAGATACGACTAAAGTGTACATGATCAACATTCCAATGGAAATATAAACAACAATCCAAAGCTCTGGATTGCTCCTTTGAACGAGCAGTGTGCATGGCAATCCCAATAGGCAAGCATATATAATAATCATCTCTAGGAATGTAATTTTTCTTGCAATTGTCATAAATTTGGAAGAGCCTTTCTGTAATAAAAGTTCTGGAAAAGGTGCGGTAAAACCAATTTGAATTGCTCTTGGCAAATATAAAATAATATCACTTAAACCTGTGAAGTTCACATTAGAATCAATAATAGAGGGGCCACCGGTTATATTAAATCCACTTCTCAACCTTGCTATTTGATCAATTACTCCTTGGAAAAACTCGATAATTTTTTTTAGGTTGAGTTGAATGAAATTATTTTTAGGAATATTTTCCTGTGCTAAATTATTTACAAGGGGATCTGAATTACTCGCAAGGAGATCTGAATTACTCGCAAGGAGATCTGAATTACTCGCAAGGGGATCTGAATTACTATTGCTTGAAATTTTTTTTAATCGTTTTTTAGAGTCGGCGAATATCCCCGCACTCAAAGCATCATCTTCTGCAGAATCCAAAAGATCATTTTTGGAGTGTGTTATTTTCTCTAGTGCGGTAAATTTCTGCTTTTTTTCCATTGCAATTTTCTGCTCTTTTTCTATTAAAGCGTTCTGCTCATTTTCTATTGCGATAGGATGGTTCATCTCAACGGAACCATCGAGCAGAGAGGGTTCCCTGAGAAGATAATTACCAATAGGAAGAATGCCAAAGATGATCCCCCATGCAGTGGCAATGTGAAAAAGAGATTTCATTAAAGAAAACTTTTTTCTAATAAAAAAGAATGTGTAATAAATAAGAGGAACAAAGGCAATTAGCATTAATAAGTGTCGTAGTATTTCAATACTGTATGGGCGAACAATGAATCCCAGGAATGTGCCAAAAGAGATAGCGACAGCTCCCCCTGCAATTTTTTTTAATTTCGATGTTTCATAAGTCATTAACAAAAGACATCCATATAACCATAAGAAATGAGAAAAAATGGTGACATTATCTTTTAGAAATTGCGTATACCAAAAAGCAGGGGTTAAAAACAGTGCAAAAGGGATGGTGCCATAAAAGGATCCAGATCGATCATTGTTTGATAGTAATCGCAGGATCTGAAACAATAAGAGACACGAAAAGGAATGAAGTAAAACATTTGTGATCACGAGGGCATAGAAGGAGCTTGAAATATAGTGAACAATAAATGCATAAAAAAGTGACAGTCCTAATGATCCTCTTACTTTTGCCAGGATATAACTCAAATTAATTTTATTCGTGGCCATTTCGTCTGCAACTAAAAAAGCATTGCCAAAATGAAAAGTGGAGTCGGTGCCGCGAACGATTCCTCCTCCTCTGTTTAAATCTGTATAAACATAATGGATTAAAAGTTGAAATGCCAGAACTACTATTAATGTGTATATAAAAAAAATGAACCAAACCTTAAATGTAGAGTTAATAACTTTCATGCTGAAAAGCCTACAAAAACACGATTTAATATCGATTCTCTCTCTGTTTATCAAGTTGTTCCCGTTTTAATAAATAATTTCTTAACATTTGAATATTATCTTCCATGGAAGATAGCATATAATCTCTTGCTTCATAACAGTGACTTCGGAAATTATCTTCCCAATTTTCATGCCACTTTGTCCATGAATAAGGGTGAATCAAAATATGGAATTGATTAATCTGACCTATTTTATCAAGAACACATCCCTCTCTCCATCTACGACCTGAATCCCCAAAATAGGGTATCTCTTTTATGAAGTAAGGGTGGTAAGTGTCTATATATTTTTCCCACAATTTTGAATATACCAGAGAGAGAGATGGGTTATGCTGGCTAATGCTGGTGATTTTCAAGTCCAAAATCTTTTCCAGGATTTCAACATCGTTTAAAATTCCCTCAACGACATTTCTCTCCATCCCTTCAAAAAATTGACTTTCGTAGTGTAATCCCAATTCATGGCCGTAGGATTTAATCATCAATAATTTACGCAGAGTACCTGCATCCATTACATTATAATAGGGGCAATGCAATCTTATATAATAGGAGCTGCGAACACCCATGGAGTATTCAATTTCCGCCATCTCTAGGGCGGCAGAAACGCTAACATCGATATCGTGTCGGATAAGTAAAAAGCGTTTCTCTTGAGGATAGCGAGTAAGACCTAGTTCTGAAACCAGCGGCAGCCAATATCCAAAATTTTTTGCTTTTTTAAGAATTTCTCCATACCTCTCCATCGAAAACTCTTTGCTCATTTTTTATTTTCCCCTCATTCAAAATCAAATAAACTAATCCATATCATTGTCAATAAGTAATTGCTGGTAAAGTATTTTTCTTTATTTTATGATTGTTTTTTAGTTGCACTTAAGTGTCAACATTCAGTAGATCAATTTCAAACTGGGCCCTGCGTCGTGATTACACCTCTTGCTTTTTTGTCAAAATACCTAGAACATTGTACTTTTACCACTCATCGAAAAATTTTGGAAGATCCTTTATGCGCCACTCACAAAACAACATTAAAACTCTACAACGCTATTATCACGATATGCTTTTGATTAGAAGGTTTGAGGAAAAAGTTCTCTCCTTTTTTGATGTTAGTAATAAAAATAAAATTTTTGGAACTACACACGTCTACATTGGTCAAGAGGCAGTTGCTGTTGGTGTATGTTCAAAATTAAGGCAAAATGACTTCATTACCAGTACTCATCGAGGGCATGGCCATTTTTTAGCAAAAGGAGGAGACCCTGCTCGAATTATGGCAGAGCTCTTCGGAAAAGTTACAGGTTATAGCAAAGGCAAAGGCGGTACTCAACATATGGGCGATCTCTCCATCGGTCATTTGGGTTCGAATGGAATTACAGGTGGAGGGCTTCCTATTGCTACTGGGGCCGGATTTTCTATCCAATATCAAAAGCAAGACCAGGTTGTCGTTTGTTTCTTTGGCGATGGTGCTGCCAACGAAGGTATGTTTCACGAAAGCTTAAACATGGCCGCTATATGGAGCCTGCCTATCATTTTTATATGCGAAAACAATCTTTATGCTATGTCAACGCCCATAAAAAATTCATTTTCCGTTCCTGATATTGCAACACGTGCTTGTGCTTATGGAATTGAAGGAGTCATCGTGGATGGAATGTGTGTTTTGGATGTCGCTGCTAAAACTGAAGCTGCGGTTGAAAAAGCAAGAGGTGGAGGCGGCCCCACTCTTTTAGAGTGCAAAACCTATCGGTTTTTGGGGCATTCTAAAAATGATCTTTGTGCTTATAGAACTAGAGAGGAGGAGAGTGAGTGGAGAAAAAAAGATCCTTTGGTTCAGATGGAGACCTGTTTGCATCACGAAGGTATGAGTTTACAAGAATTCACCGCTATATCGAATGAAGTTAATCAGACGATTGAAGATGCCGTGCGCTTTGCTGATGATAGCCCTTGGCCATCGTCTCAAGAACTATTTACAGATCTCTACTGTTAACTCTTAAAAGGAATTACCGTGAAAAATGTTTTCTACTTAAAGGCCATTCAAGAAGCTTTGATTGAAGAGATTGAACGAGATCCCTCTGTCTTTCTCATGGGAGAGGATATTGGAGAGTATGGAGGTTGCTTTGGCGTCACGAGAGGAATGCTAAAAACCTTTGGATCCAAAAGAGTTGTAGATCTTCCGATGTCTGAAACTAGCTTTATGGGCATGGCGGTCGGTGCGGCCATCACCGGCCTAAGACCTATTGTAGAAATCATGTTCATGGATTTTATTACTCTAAGTTCAGATGCCATTATCAATCATGCTATTAAACTACGTTATATCTTTGGTGGTGGAGTAAAAGTTCCCTTAGTTATTAGGGCCCCTTCTGGAGCAGGAAAACGATACGGTTCTTCTCACTCTCAATCGCTGGAGAGTCTATTTATGAACTTTCCAGGCCTGAAAATTGTGGCGCCTTCAACTCCTGCAGATGCCAAAGGCCTTTTGAAATCTGCAATCAGAGATGATAATCCAGTCCTCTTTATTGAGAATAAAGGTCTCTACTGGACCAAAGGAAATATCCCTGAGTCAGAATGTCTCATTCCAATTGGAGTTGCTAACATTCGGAGAGAAGGTTGTGATGTTACAATAGCAACATACTCCAGAATGGTGGATCTTGCCTTAGAGGCGGCCCAAGATTTGGCCACTGAGGGTATCCATGTGGAAGTCCTTGATCTTCGCTCACTTGCTCCATTGGATACCGATACTTTATTTAACTCTGTATCTAAAACTGGAAGGCTTGTCACTTTGGAAGAAGGGTATCTTCCAACAGGTGTGGGTGCAGAACTTTCTTCTCTGGTGGTTGAACATCTCTTTTCGCGACTCAAATCTCCAATATATCGAATTGCTTGCGAAGCTGTTCCTATTCCTTACAGTCCCGTTTTGGAAGATTTGGCCATTCCCAGTAAAGATAAAGTCATTGCTACAATAAAAAAATCGTGCAACTTTCAATCGAATACTATCTATGTGAGAAACAAATGGAACCATCAAGAACACAGAATGGATATCTAAACGAAGATTTTTTGAATCTTATAAAAAAAGATCGAGAACATTTTTCAAAGCTGTCTTCTGATACTAAAATCTGGCTCTATCGAGTTCATGGTGCCATTATTGGTGGAGATATGCGATTTTCACCAGGATCGATTATCTTAAGCAAGCATATCGAAATAGGAGAGAGCGTTTTTATTGGAAATGATGTAGTGATTGAAACGGACTCTCTTTGCCTGGGTACATTGAGTTATATCGGACACTCGTCTACGATTCATGCACGAAAAGTTTTCTTTCATGAAAATGTTTTTTTAAGTAAGAATGTGGAGGTTGGTGGTGGAGGCTTTCGTGATCCAGAGTCGGAAATTGAAATTCACTCACATTGTCATATTGGACAAGACGTTCACCTTAATTGTTGTAGACGTATTGAGATTGGAGAAGAATCGACGATCACCATTGGTACCATGATCATGACCCATTGTTTTGCGAATTCAGTTCTAGAGGGATATCCTGTTGTCTTTTCTCCTGTCAAGATCGGTCGCAATGTTCAAATTGGTCTTCGTTGTACTATATTTCCTGGGGTGACTATCGAGGATGGAGCAGTTGTTGGATCCAATTCTAATGTTATGTCAAAAGTTTCTGCAGAAACTTATTATTGTGGGGTACCTGCCAAAGCATTGGGTCCTGCAAAAAAAACGTATTCTCCTGAGCGCCAATACAAAATTGCTACAGATCTTGTTCTTGATTTTATCAAGCAACTTACTTTGTTGAAATACAATGTTGAAGTTTTGCGTGGAGGATACGATGAAATTAATTGCACAGTGACCTTAGACCAAAAAAAAATGAAGTTAATTTTTAGAAAAGTTATTGAAATTGATCAATTGCATGAAGTAATAGATCAATCAGATGAAACTCTTTATATCTGTTTAAGTGCAATGCCATCACATTTACAAAATGTAGAAAAAATTGCGGTTATTGGATTGCTTGAAAAAAAAATCATTGGAACATCTGGTCTTTTGACAAATACGCTTAGAGAATTTTTAAGGAAAAGAGGAATTCGGTTAATTCCTAAAACATGGAGTTATCGAGGTGGATTGATTTAAATACAACTAGCAAAATAGGCAACGTTTTCTATGGATTCAATGAAAAAGCGATACTTTTATAAGTTATCGACAAATGTGATTACTTTGATCTTGAGCTTTGCCACCGCAGGGATTGTCCCACGGGCCTTGGGGCCTAATGATTACGGAAATTTTAATTTCCTTGCAAATTTTTTTGGACAGATTGCAAATTTTTTGGATATGGGGACTTCGACCTGTTTTTATACAAGGCTTTCAAAAGATAATAAAAATATAAAGTTAATAACTATATATTTTGGCTATTTCCTCATTCTTTTTTCCATTGCGAGTTTATTAGTTGTTTTTTTGTCATATACAAAATGTGGTGAATTTATATGGCCTCAGCAGATGCCATGGCATATTCAGCTGGCCTTTGTTTATGCTATGTTGATGTTTTTTAGCACCATTTTTGATAAAATTCTTGATGCCCTTGGGTATACGGTTTTTTCAGAAAGCGTAAGGCTTGGAATAAGGTTTTTAAGTGTCGCAGTCCTTGTTTACATGTTTACGTTAGGATTTTTAAACATATCAAAACTATTTTATTACCATATTGCTGTCACTGCTATCACGATATTTTGTTTTGGGCTTTGTTTGTGGAAAAAAAAGATTCGAATAAGTTTTGACATTAGTGCAAATGATTTTAAAAGCACTGCACTTGATTTTTACAAATACTCTGGGCCGTTGTTTGTTGTGATCTTGATAGATTCACTTATTTCACTGGGAGAACGGAGGTTGCTTCAAGGGTTTTCTGGTAGTTCAGAGCAAGCGTATTATGGAATAGCGTACGTTGTAAATTCATTTTGCTCAATATTTTCTTCATCGATGACTCCACTTTTCTTACGAGAATACTCAATTGCTTATGGTGAAAATAATTTGGACATGATGAAACGGTTACTTGTTCGATATCAAATGCTTCTTTATTCGGTTGCTTCGTATTTTGCATGTTTTATTTTTTCGCAGGTTGATTTTGTGGTTAATGTCATAGCAGGGAGTGAGTATGTAGGAGCGATTCCGGCAATTTCAGTTATGGCCTTGTTTCCTTTGCATCAGACATATGGACAAATTCATAGTTCTATCTTGTATGCCACAGATAGAACTAAAACTTATAGAAATATAACGATTATCATGTCGGTTATAGGGATTGTTGCTTCTTTCTTTTTGCTAGCACCGCAAAGATATGGAGGGTGGGATTTAGGGGCATTTGGTCTTGCCTTTAAGGCACTAGTGATGAATGTTTTTATTGTGAATTTATTTTGCTATATGAATATGAAAAAGTTAGAGCTTTGTTATACTAAAGCATTGTTGCACCAGATAGGTATCGTTTCTCTGTTTTTACTGTTAGCATTTGCTAGTAAGTTACTTGTGGCCGAGTTTAGTTTTTTTTATCAGAATCAAATTGTGATTTTTGTTGTATCAGGAGTATTGTATACCATATTTTGCTTATTTCACCTTTTGTTGTTTCCAAAAATTTTTGGACTTTCTCAAGGAGAAGTGAAACAGATGATGATTCAGGTGGTTCAACATTTGAAAAGTATAAAATAAATTTATTATTGAATACCTTTAGTTATATGAAAGCATAAAGCCAAAAAAGGAATTTTATGAATGCAGGTTCTTCTCTGAAATTTGCGATTATTTATCCTCCTTTAAGAAATCAAGCAGATATTTTTCCTCCTTATGGTTGTTTGTCTATTATAAATGCACTCACTGCAGTGGGCGTTCAAGTCGATTTTATGAACTTAGACTATGATCGTAAGCTGTTGTTGAAAGATGTCTTGCTGAGGATAAAAGAGACTCTTCCTGATGTTATTGGAATTTCTGCAGTGACAAGTACAACGTATGCTTTTATTAAGGAATTGATATTCGAAGTTAAAAAAAATATATCGAAGAAGATCATTTTTATTGTTGGCGGAAATATTGTTTCTAACGCAGAAGTCTTAATTGGGAAAGCAGGAGTTGATATTTGTTTCATTGGAGAGTCCTATTACACTATTCAAGAATTTGTTAAATGCTTTGATGGAAAAACATTATTACCGGATGAGCTTTCAAAAGTAAAAGGATTGGTTTTTGAGAGGAATAAAGAGCTCTTTTATTCTGGACGAAGGTCTTTAGAGGATATTAACACTATTCCCTTGATTAGGAATTTTGATTTACTTGATACGGATCACTATTTTCCTCTGATTAATAAGCAAGATTTTAGAAATTACCCAGAACAAATGCAGCGAAAAATCGAGCGACTACCTAGTGGCAAGCGAAGGGCCATAGTCTTGATTGGCAGTGGCTGTCAGAATGCATGTACTTTTTGCCATCGTAATGTTAGAGGAATTCGACAACGTTCAATTGATGCTGCTTTTGAGTATTTAGATGAATTAATTAAAAAGTATGATTTAGGGTTGATTCATTTTGGAGATGAGTCTTTCTTTTTTAAAGAGGATTGGCTCAAGAGTTTTACAGAAGAGATTTCGAAGAGAAAAATTTGCTTTGGCTTTTCTGGGGTTAGAGCAGATATGGTTGTGAAATATCAAAAATATGTACAAGAGATGGCAGAAAATGCTGGTTTGATAGACATTGCAATTGGTCTTGAGTCCGGAAGCCAGAAGATGCTAGATATTATGAATAAGAATATTTCTGTTGAAGTGAATGAGATGGCAATCGATATTGTTAATGGTCTGAATATTTACCACACTCCGCAAATCATTTTAGGGATGCCAGGGGATGGACCTCGAGAAATTGTGCAATCTCAGAAAATCATTGAAAGATGTAAATCGAATTCTGGGCTAGCATCGATTAATGTTGCTCAAGTTCTGCCAGGAACTCCTCTCTATTGGTTTGCAATGAAAAATAGATTGATTCAAGATGAAGAAGCCTATTTGCTTTCGATCTCAAATAAGAATGCTTTTGATTTAAGTGGTACGATCTCTGTTTCTGAATACCCTATTCAAATTTACGCTGTGGCAAGGCATCGATTGTGGATTAATTCTCAAATGAAAAAAACTCAATTTAGGGCAGTGGCCTCTGCTTCGAAAGGATTTTTGAAATTTTTATTTGAGATTACAAAAAGTCCGCGAATTAGTAGGCGAGACAAAATAAGCATACTTTGTTATGCATTTCTTGGGAAAACGTTCAAAACCAGGCCTTTTGCATTTGATATTAGACCTTTAAATCGAATGATGAATGAAGATATTAGAAAAAATATCAGTGAAAATGGAGTTGAAGCAATTAAGTACGGACACCAGTGATAGGCTTTTTTATCATGGATAGCATGGAACACTTTAAAGCATATTATTAATTAAGTCTGGATGAGTTGTGATTATTCCTGCATTTCTGTGTGTGTTTGAAGAGTAAACTAAAGCACCACTTCGATCTGATGTCTGATCGCATTTTTTGCAGATGATGTTTTCTGGAAAAGTTAAGTCTTTGTGCATTGATCTGATTCTTTCGAGCTTTTCTCCTTGCAGGATGTCTTTTAGTTTTTCTTTTCTTAAGTCCCCGATGATTAAATTTTTATTATAATCGAAGCAACAAATAGAAACTTCTCCGTTGGCATGCACATAGGGATTGCCATGAAGAGGTCTTCCGCAAGATTGTATTGCTAAGGGTGTTACTGAATCAGAGGGATAGGTACCGTTCCAGTTGTGGGGCTTCCACAGCATGATTTCATCAGATTTTGATTCCCATTCTTCTTTCCATTGTTCAGCTTCGTGGCGATTTTCTGGGAGCACTACAAATAGCATTATTATGTATGGTCGCTTGCTCTTTTCGGTTTCAATGATTCGGTTGATGTTCTTTTTAATCTTTTCAAAGTTTAACTTTTCTCCATGGATTTTACCGTATGTCTCCTTGGATGTTGCATAGATACTTATTTTTAAAGTATCTATGGTCTCTATAATCCACTGGTAGCGATTTTCATCGCATAAATGTCCTGTTGTGCTGTTGTATGTTTTAACAAAAGGATATCTTTCTTTTGTGAGACGTAACTTTTTCTCGAATTCTGGATCCATAAAAGAGTCACCAAAGCCGCAAGTATCAAGTGATATTACCCCTAGCTCTGCTGCTTGATCCATGATCTCCATGAAAAAATCAGTATTCATATGCTCCCAATTGGACGAATATTTTGAGCGAGGACAAACGATACAATTGGCACCACAGTAGGTTGTGTTTTCTATGGTAATCTCTTTTGTTGGAATCAAATTCAAAGACATGGCTTAATCCTTTTGTTTTTTTCTAGCAATAACGAATAGCCTACTTCCTAATAGGTTTTCATGAATCCATTCGGGGGTTAAAAAATTTGTCCATTGTTCATTTTTTGGCTCGGCGAAATAAGGGTCATTGAATTCCAAATAATTTTTTATATTGGATATTTCTGAAATGACAGTCTCTTTGTGGACTATCTCAAAACCTAAGGTTTCTAAAAGAGGAATTAAGTTTTTCATTGAAAAATAATTAGTATGTTCGATATTGAAGGTAGGTGATTTATCTCGGATTATTCTTGATGCTAAAGAGTAAAAATTGGGAACAATAATGGCAAATATGCCTTGTTTGGCTAAAGATAGATGGATTTCAGTTAAGGTTTTTTTGAAGTCAATGATATGCTCTAGGACGTCAAACATGGTAACAAGTTCTAGGTTGTTATATTTTTTTGACAGATCTAAGTCCATAGATGTTTCTATGTGAAAATTTTTCTGATAAAAAGGACTTCGCTTGATCTGGCTTGTGTCTGCTTCTATCCCGTGAATGATTTGAACGCCCTCTTCCGCGCACGTATTAAGGAAGATTCCTGAGGATGATCCAATGTCTAGTACGGACTGGGGAGAAATAAATCGTTTAACTAATTGAAAAACGTATTGAAACTTGATTTTGTCTAATTTGTTAGATGTCTCATTTAGATATAAACTTTCATACCGGGAGCTTTGATCATACAATTTAAAAGAACTTTCTTTTTTAACTCGAGGATTCAAAAAACCAAAATCGCATGAATTGCACCTATATACTTTAAGTCTTTTTTTTCTTATGAATTCATTGATTTCTTCTCCGTTACACATGGGGCACTGTTTTAGTGTTTCCAAATCCTTATCGGAAATATTATGCTTTTCGAATTCATCGCTTTCGTTAACATCAGTAATGACATCTATTCGTCCTGTTAGTCCATGATAAGTTTTCCCACCGTAGACTAAATTCCCATCGAAATCATTCTTATGATACTCTTTCATGTTAGATAGGATCCTTGAATTGCAATTTGGTCTTGCTTTTTCAATAGTGATTTATCTTATTTCTTTGGTCATTTTTTTTTATTCCAGTGAATTTTATGAAATATAATTAATGACCTCGTAATTTTTTACGAACAGATAGTTCGTTTTCTGTCAATCGCTTAACACCATCGCCTAATACGGTCTCGAGTTCTCTGATTCTTCTGCATAAAATATCCATGCCCGTAACTTCAATGCTTGCAAAATGATCCGATCCCCACATCGAATGATCAAGGGTAATATGTCTCTCAATAATTCTGGCCCCGAGTAGAACGGAGGTTACTGTTGGCTCAAGACCATACTCATGTCCGCTGTATCCCACAATACAGTTGTATCGATCTTTTAGAGACTGTATTATTTTTAGATTAAGTTCTTGTGGTGGGGTTGGGTATGTGGAATTGGTATGCATTAAAATATAATCACCATTGGTATGCTTTTCTAATATATTGACTGCCTCATCGATTTCATCGTAGTTGCTCATGCCCGTAGATAGTATAATAAGCTTATTGGTTTTTGCTGCATGGATAAGTAACTCTTTTTCCGTTAACTTGGAAGAAGGGATTTTTAGAAAAGGAACATCGTAATTTAATATGAAATCAATACTTGGAATATCCCAGACAGAAGCAGACCACTCGATGGGTTTTTCTTTGCAATAGTGATCAATATAAGAATATTCAAGCTGGCCAAATTCTAACTTGTACCTGTAGTCCAGGTATGTCATTCTTCCCCATGGAGTGTCTCTCATAACGCCTTTTTGGTGCTCTGGAACGCAAATACTGGGCGTTCTTTTTTGGAATTTAACACAATTCCAGTTGCACGCAAAAGCCGCATCGATCAGCTTTTTTGTAATGGTAAGATCACTGTTGTGGTTAATTCCAATTTCTGCGATCAAATAGACGGGACTGTTGTCGGAAATAGTATGATTCAAAATCTTAACAATCTTATTTGCCATAGATCTACCACCCCATTAATATTTATAGATTAATACTAGAAAAAATCGTATCACAGATACCAAGTGCTGCCAATTGTTCTTCGTAAGCTTGATTTAATCCTGGAGAATTTAAAAAATGAAAATGCTTGTGTCCTCCAGGGGATTTTTTTGAAAGCCAGTATAGATGATTGGCGAGAGGATATCTTTGGATTTGCTTGATATAGGAAATTTTGAAGCCACAATTATTGAAAAGCTTTGCAAGAGTTTGGCCATTGTATAAAAACAGATGACAACTCCAGTAGGTGAAATTTGAGAACTCTTGTGATTCATACAAAGTGAGTAATGCATCGGCTGAATTAGGTACTTCAATAATGATTTTCCCACCAGGGGTGAGGTGTTGTTTAAGCTGATTTAAAAAATTGATAGGATCAGCAATATGTTCTAGAACATGAAATAGTGTGATAAAATCAAAACGATCATTAGTGGAGAGATGATTTATGCTTTCAACTGTATGCAAATTTTTTTTTTGATGATAATCCCGAGCATTTATTTCCAGTTCGACACCCATGGTAAGAGAAGTTTTTTTTGCAGCTTTTAATAAAAAACCACCATTCCCACAGCCGACGTCAAGCAATGATTTGTTTTCAATAAGCTGATGAAGAACCTTATATCTTCTTGAGTCGTCATCTTCTGTTTCTGTTAACCATTTATCAATATCAACTTGTTTGTCATGCATTCCAGATTGTTCATAAAAATCAACTGGAAGGTGCTTGTCCGAGGGTAAAAACACGAGAGAGCAGTTGTTGCATTCATAGATTGGAAGTGATGGATTATCACGAACCTTTCCTTGTCGTGTTTTGTGGGAATTACTTCCACAAAGGTAGCAGATCATGATTATTCTCCATTATGCACATTAATTATGAGATCACAAAACTCTCGAACTGCTCCTTCTCCTCCCTTTCCGAGAGTAATATAAATGGCAACAGACTTGTTTGCAGAAGAAGCATTGGCAACAGTCACGGGGCATCCGACGATTTTTAAAGCAGACAGGTCATTTAGGTCATCGCCAATATATGCAAGTTGGTTTAATGTTATGTTTTCCATTTGTGCTAATTTTTTCACCACATCGGATTTTTCTTTTATTCCTTGATAGAGATGGTCTATTTTTAATTTGTTTGCTCGTCTGGCCACAATCTCAGTGTTTTCACTTGTCACAATAGCTGTTTTAATTCCAAGAGATCGTATCAGCTCTATGCCCTTTCCATCTCTTGTATTGAACTTCTTGATTTCATCACCATTTTCACTGTAATACATACTCCCATCTGTTAGGACACCATCGACATCAAGAATAAGCATTTTTATATTCTTGATTTTTTCTCTTAAAGAAAGAGGAATGCACTCTGGATGGAAGCGCTTTAGTAGTAGTTGTTCTACAATGAAAAAATCAGTGTCATCGTCGATCTCGTAACTAAGTTCTTTGCTCGAGATCATTCTTTCAATTTTCCCGCCAAACCAAAGTCCTTGCTCAACTAGTTCTTTCTTTAAAATATAGATATTTCCATCGTCATAAAAAAATCCCTTAATTTGTTGGCGGGGGAGGTTGCAATGAGTTGCATACTCTTTTATTTTTGTATAATAACCACTTGCTAACGTATCACTCATGGTGTTGTTGAATGAATGAATGGCCTCGTCAATCGTAGATGGATTACGAATGGGGGATGTTGGTTGTAAAACAACGACCGCAGTGATTTTTCCTTTTAAAGGATGATGTTCGACGATGTGCTTGAGCAATTCTATTGTCGTTGTGTCATCTTCTGCTAAGTCAGATGGACGCTGGAGTACCTTGGCCCCATATTGTTGAGCTATCTGAGCAATCTCATCATCCTCTGTAGAGACATAAAATTCATCCAGTAATTTTGAGTTCTTTGCGGCTTCAATTGTCCAATAGATGAGAGGAAATCCTGCTATTGGTTTTATATTCTTCCTTGGAATTCCCTTGCTTCCACCTCTTGCTGGAATAATTCCGATAATCATATTTTCAATGTTCTCCTTAAAGCATTCTTAAGAAAAGCTGCTTGATCTTTTCTCTTGGTAGTAGATCTCTCCAATTAGGGCCTAGAGCATTATGCAGAGGCTTTTCCATGAGTAAGGTAATATCCACCATTTTTTCTAGAAGTGAATCTGTGATTTGATATTGCGGTGGACTGAGTTTGTTGATTTCAATATGATTTTTTTGCAGCATCAATTGAAACTCTTTAACATAATGAGGATAATAATCTTCAAGATAGTTGAATACAATACAATTAGCTTCTCCATGGTGAATCTTGAAGGCGTAGCTAATTCCATAGGAAAGAGCATGGCAAATTCCTACTTCAGAATAAACTATGGATTGTCCCCCAAGATAGGAAGCAACCATTAAATCGGCATTGTTGAATGTATTTAGAAAGCTTTGCTGACACAATGATAAAGCTTTTTCTGCAAAGGCCTTACTGAATTCATTTAAAAAAGTGCCACAAAGGGCCTCAACACTGTGAATGTAACAATCCATTCCAGTATAAAAAGCTTGCTTTAAGGGAACTGTTTCAAGCAGGTTGGGATCAAGAATGATTTGATTAAAAATTGAATAGTCGCTGTTGATTCCTTGTTTTTTTTGGGGACTAATCAGAACTGCAGTTCTAGAGACTTCAGCGCCTGTTCCTGAGAGTGATGGAATGCCTATTTTATAGATAGGCCTGGTTTTGACGAGATCCCATCCTTGGTAGTTTTCAGCTTTCCCCTCATTAGTCAATAAAACCGAAACAGCTTTGGCCATATCCATGGTTGAGCCTCCACCAATGGCAACAATAGCAGCGGGAGATGTTGCACGTTGATTTTTTATCGATTGAACAATAGAATCCACATCATTTGTCAGAGGTTCACGAGAGGTATTGACAAAAAAAGTTAAATCAGTCTCAGGGGAAAAGTTAAAAAAAGGTAGTGGACTTGATTTAAAAAAATGATCAATGATAAAAACAATTACTCCCTTGTCTTCTCTGAGTGGAATAAGAGTTGCGTCTAGTTGAGAGAATGAGCCTTTGCCAAAAATAACATTGGGAACGGATTTAAAATTTTTATAGGATGTCATCATTCATTTATCCTCTAAGTTTTTGTAAGGATTTTTTTAAACAATCGATTAGATATTGAAGATCTTCACTGCTCATATCTGTAGAGAAAGGAAAGGAGATCATATTGTTGAAAAAATCCTCTGTATTGGGGCAAAAATCTTTTTCAGAATAACCATTGTTTTTAAATAGTTCATAACGGTAGAGTGGGTAATACTGCACGGCACATTTGATGCCAAACTGAGAATAAAGTTGCTCAATTAAACTATCTCGATTTTTATTATACTTTCCTCCATTGTATTTTGCTGGAAGTAGGTGATGAGCAGATAGACAGTTCGAAGGAATTTTTTGAAATTGTAACTCAGGAAAATCAGCAAGTTCTTTGACGATCACTTCAGTATTTCTTCTTCTGATCGCATTAATTTGTTCAATCCGTTTTAGCAGCAGAATGCCTGCAAAAGCTTGAATTTCTCCTAATCCAAAATTGTGTGGATATTCTCCAGGGATGGCCTCGACAATATTAGACATTGCGGGTTTCCAGTATTGCTCTTGATCTATAAAAGGGCGAGCACCAATTTTTCGAAGGCCGAGAATTTTTTCACAATACTTGTCATTATTTGTAACTAACATTCCCCCCTCTCCAAGTGTGGTAATATTTTTTTGTCCATGAAAACTGAAGCAACCAAAATCGCCAAAAGTTCCAACTTTCTTCCCTTTGTATTCAGCACCAGGGGATTGAGCGCAATCTTCGATAACGATCAGATTTTTTTCAGTTGCAATATCTAGTACCTCATCCATAGCGATAGGGAGACCATAAAGATGAACAGGAACGATGACTTTCGACCTGGGTGACAATTTGTTCTTTAAGGATTGCAAATCCATGACAAATGTTTCTGGATGGATATCTACAAAGACAATTTTTGCCTTCTTTCTTAAAAAAGGTAATGCAGAAGCTGTGAAGGTATGAGCTGGAACAAGGATTTCATCATTTGGGCCGATATTGGATATCATAGCAGCAATTTCAAGAGCCGCGGTGCAGCTACTTAAGCCAAATGCAAATTTAATGTTTAGATAGTCAGCAAAATTTTTTTCAAACTCTTTAAGATAAGGGCCCATCGTTAACGCTGTTGCTGACCTTATTGCTTTTGAAAGTTGATCAACTTCTACATCAGTCAAACGTGTTTGTATATTAGGAAAGTCTAGTTTTAATTGAGTAGAAAGCATATAGATTATCTCCATCTGTTCATGTTAAAGGTGTCTGGCTTTAAAGCGCATAGAAACTTTTTGAGCATTGCTGGCAGGATTGTAGGGAGTAGTTCTTTGAGAGAGAATTTTCTCTAATGAGATTTAATTGAGCATTGTTATTAAAAATATCTTCCAATTTATCGCGATAAACATTCCCCAAAACAAGATCGTAACCATACCAGGTGCAACATGGAAGAATATCCCCATTGGCCCTGATAATCAGTTTTTTAAAAACTTCACTACAAGAAAAATCTTGAACTTGCTTTGCTCCAAGAGGAATAAAATCATCGGTTTCGGTATGAAATTTTTGAAAAGATTGAAATTCGATAAAGTCCACAAAACTAGAAAATTTACTTATAAAGTCGTTAATTTGTGTTTGATTATAGCGAGAGACGACAAATGATGCTCTGATAATCGGATAGAGGCCACCATTAAGAGCATTACGAATTTTGTTGAAGTTTTTAATGTTGAGCAAAACCTTGTCAAAAAAACTTTCTCCTCGGATTTTTTCATAGGTACTTGCTTCTGCTGCATCAATTGAAAAGAGAACGTGAGACACTCCTGCTTGAATTATTTTTTCAGCAACGGACTCATTCATCAATGTTCCATTGGTGGTCAAAAAGATCTCCATAATATCTGCTTCGCGGCATTTTTTTATGCGAACATCAATATCCTTCAGGAGTAGAGGCTCATCATTAGAATGCATTGAAATAGCAGGAAGAGAGTGACTTTTTGCTTGTGCAAGGATGGAATCAAGAAGGTCAATTGGCATGACAGATTTTTGCAGATGTTTTTTTTTGTATCCGGTGTGTTTATCAGAGTGAATACAGGTAATGCATTTTAGATTGCATAGGAATGATTGCTCAAGCATGAGGTACATAGGGAACGTGACTTGACTTAATATTTCTTCAAGCGGTGATTCCCAATGTTTTCGATAATCGAGATACCTTTTCCCAAATTTTTCATATTGGAACTCTTGAAATCGTTTTAAATTTTTTTCAGAGACCACTACTCGATTTAACATAGATGACCTATTTGGAGATGATGCTTGAATTAAAACATAATATAACATTTTATTGTTAAATCAAGGATAAAGTTTGGCGTTGAAAATTTGAAAAATTATTATCATTTACATACCAATGGTGAATGGTTGGTTTTTATAGAAAAAGGAAACTGCTCCTGTGTCAATCTTTCTGTGCAAGCAATTGAAAAAGAATATTTTCAACAGTGATTTGATCTTGTCATCAAGGAGAAGTAGATTGATACTCACTGATAAGTTGTCCTATATGTACCACTGTTTTTGGATATGCTTACGGTGACTAAGTTTTTCGATAAGAATCGGGTCTGTATATGTTTCTAATTAAAACTGCATTGACAAGATATTGGCAGGAACAAGAAGAGGATCCTCTGTTTTTGGGGCAATGGTGTTTGAATTTTGAGAACCGAGAGCATGCTTTGCTATCCAAAAAACATGCCATATTGGACTACCATTGGGATGATAAAAAAAAATTAGAAAGAGATTACTGTTATTTAAATAAATTAACACAAAAGGTGCTAGAGCAGCTTAGAGATAATTTGAATTCAATGAAAGGGAATCAGTATCCAGTTCGGCATTATGAGATTATTTTTGGATTTTGGCTGAGGATGTATTTAAGCGTTATTTTCGATAGATATGCTTGCCTAATGCTTGCATCACAAAGATATAAAATAAGTGGTACTCTGATTTCCACATATAGAGAAGATGAGTTTATTGCAGATAATATCTATTATCTTTTTGATCAATATCCCAGTGATGAATACAATCATTACTTATATTCAAAGATTATTTCGATGACCGATATCCTTCCTTATCAAGTTAGCAATGAACAAAAGAAGATTGATATTGCTCAAGTTAAAAATAGTTTTGCTAAAAGAGCTGGATTCAGAAGTAATGCATTGTTTTGGAAATTTTTAATAAAAAAGTATCTTAGATTTTTGCATAAAAAAAATCGCGTGTTTTTATCTTCTTTATTAAAAGATACTAAGGAAGAGAATGATTTCTTGCTAAAGATGAAGGAACGCCCTTTTTTTTTTGGATTTCCAAGCAAGGGATTTTTGCACTTTCAGTATGACTCCTCCTTAAGAAAAAAGTTAATATTTGATCTTGGAGAGGGAGATTTTGAAAAATTGCTTAACAAATTGCTTCCAATGCAATTGCCGATTAATTACCTCGAAGGATACGATAAAACTGGAGTGTTATGCAGGGAAGTTTATCCTGAAAATATTAAAGTTTTTGTTGCATCATCTGCTATTTATTCTAATGAGTATTTTGCCAGATTTGTTGCAGACAAGGTTTGTGATGGAGCAAAGTTAATTTGCTCTCAGTACGGAGGAGGGTACGGTGTTTTAAAGTATACAGCTTTTCAAGACTATGAATTGTCGATTTGTGATCATTACTTTAGCTGGGGGTGGTGTGGCCAAGAGAAAGATAGACACAAGATTATTCCAAATCCCTCCATCTTGATCAACAAAGAGAAAATTACGCCGCAAGTTAATGGATATATATTGTCTGCTCTTTTTGAACAGCCAAGGTATTCCTATGAAATTCTTTCTTTTCCTATTTCTGCAAGTGGAGGAAAAAGATCTTTTCGGCTGTTAAGTGATTTTTTATCACTATTGCCAGCAAGCATTAGGAATAGGATGCTCATTCGACCTCCGTTATACAATTTTGGACAAAATCAGCGAGGGATGCTTCAAGAGCAATTTCCAGATATTGCTCTTTGTGAAAATAAAAAAAGCTTTAGAGAGCGATTGAGTGAAAGCTGTCTTTTTATAGGAACATATAATTCGACTGCCTTTCTCGAGACTTTAGGGATGAATTATCCTACGTTGGTTTTTTTTAATACTAAAGAGTGGGAATTGTCGGAAGAGGCCATTCCATATTTTGATCTCCTAACAGATGCAGGCATTTTATATGCCGATCCCATGGAGATTGCTCAAGAACTTTCTCGTATTATAGAAGATGTTTCTCTGTGGTGGAATCATGAGAAAAGACAAGTCGCAGTTGCAGCTTTTATTGAAAAATTTGCAAAGAATGACGAAAAATGGAAGGATACTTGGGTAAAGGCCATTAGTGCAATAGGATGACATTGTTTTCTATATGAAAGAGGGAGCGGATGTATATCGCAGGAATTCATTTTTTAAGAATCATTGGGGCCATGATTATATTTCTAGTGACATTAGTTTATGTGGAATTTTTTTTAGGGCCATTTTTTATTAATTATTATTGGCTAAAAGAAAAGATAAATAAAATTTCTTCTAGTGGAGAATCATTGCTATTTACTCAGGTTTTCTTTGACAATATGTTCTTCAAATTTAAATTTTTTTTAATTGCTGTGGTCGTACTGAGTGTGGTGATGCTACTTTTGAGAAGTAAAATTAAGCATTATTTTTCTCGCGTATACCGAGATTTTATAGATATAAATAATTTTTTTTATAGCATAATCAAAAAATCTATAGCTAAAGACAGCATGGCTTATCGCTGTACTTTTGGGATCGTACTTATTTTTTCATGCGCAATCAGGTTGTACTACTTAAATGCACCTCTTCGCTATGATGAAGCTTTTACTTATAATAATTATGCAAGTAAGTCTCTTTTGATAGCTTTGTCCAATTATTCGGCCCCAAACAATCATCTTTTCCATACCTTGCTTGCGCACATTTCAACATCGCTATTGGGTGATGGGGAGTGGGCCATAAGACTACCAGCATTTTTTGCTGGAATCTTACTCTTGATTTCTGTCTATACCTTTTTCCGAATGATTCATGGAAAGTATTTGGCAGTAGTTACACTTGGGCTGATTGGACATAACTCCTATTTTATAGAATACTCAACAAGCGCTAGAGGCTATGTTTTTGTTGGACTTTTCTTTTTTTGCATAATGATTTTTGTTGAGCTGTTACGTAAACGGCAAAATGAATTTCTATGGTTTATGATTGCTGTTTTTGCGGCCCTTGGACTTTATGCAATTCCAACGATGGTCTACTGTCTTGGGGTTGTGATTGCTTGGGCGATTATACCTTTGGCATTGGAAAGGCCACGAGATTGGAAAAAAATTACGCATTTTTCAGGAAAATTAGCAACCTATTTGGTTTTAGGTGGAGTTATTACAATTGTTTTGTATGCACCAATTTTTGTAACAGGATTTGGAAGTTACTCATCAAAAATATTACTAGAAAAACTTCCCATAGACATTGTCATACGGGATTTACCCCAAGCAATCTCTGCTATCGGATTGTTGTGGACTAGGGCAATGCCTGATTGGGCGCGTCTAGTTTGCTCCATCTTAGTTGCACTTGGGGTATTCGTGGGCAATAAATCGTTAAAGAACAATTTCTTGCTTTTTTGCTCAATCCTTCTTCCATCCCTGGTTATCATTTTAGTGCAAAGAAAAATTCCATTTACAAGGAATTGGTTTTTTTTGTTTCCAGTTTTTGCTGGATTCATCTCCATGGGGATCATGTTGTTTTTAGAACGATTGAAAGAAAAAAAGGGGTATGATTTTTTCATCATTGCCGTTGTTCTAATGGTTTTTATTCCATGGATGATCTTCGAATGGAAGCAAAGAAGTATTCTATCATTATCTGAAGATAAAACGTTACTTGCTGCAAAGGAGGTCAGTCTTTATTTACGACCATTGCTCTCGTCCGAAGATAGAGTTATGGCAAAATGCCCTGCCGATGCACCACTGGAGTATTATTTTGGAAGGTATAATATCCCAAAGAAAGGGTTGATTGTTCCAAAAGCAACTCCTCGCAATATCTATTTAGTACAAAGAAAGGAACAATCTATAGAGGCGATATTTATTGCTAATCAGGAAAAAGGATTACTACCAGGAGAAAGTCTAAGAGCGATTTATGAAGCTAAGGATGCAATTGTTTACAAGGTGGTGAACGAAAACCTATGAGCAGCGAAAAATTAATGAAAAGAAAACCAAGAAATGATAGCAGGTATGACCAGTAAAATATTGGTTCTGCAAAGTTTAGCTCAATATTGTTTTTTCCACTATTCTCTAAAAAAACTGCCTGAAATGCATGATCGGCCTTGAATATTTTAGTTTTCACTCCATTAATACTGGCATGCCAATTGGGGTGATAATTGTTAAGGATTAGCATAAAACCAGGTGATGGATTAGTGACCTCTAGTTTGATATAATCGGGATGATATGTCTTAATGGCAATATCAGCGCTTGCGGATCTCTTCTCGGTAGTGATTGGTGGGAGGGGAGCTGTTTTTTCAAGGAAAACATATTGGCGAAGATCACTTTCTGTTGCCTGTGCGAGTGCTATAAAAAGATCTTTACCATCATTAAAAAGCTTAGAATTGGGAATAAACATAAATCGGGGGAAAGGTTTTTTTATTTCATAAATATAGATTGGTTTGTCGTAAGGAGATGCAAGAGGGTGTAGAAACTTTTTCTTTTCTTGAGGGAGGAGTTTAATCTCATTGGATGAAATCTGTTTAATTTGCTCATAGGGATTAAGCGAGAAAATATAGCGAAGATTGAGTAGTTTTAAATGAGGAACAGAGAAAAATTGAGAGAGATCTTGGCGTGAATCAAGATCAATTCCTAAATAGAGGTCGTACCAATATTCATCAAAGTGTTTGCGATGTTTCTTGTCTTTGAGTTGTGGTTCAATGGCCAGACCGAAGAGATCTTTATAGTATCGATTAAAAATGGGGCTCCTTGATTCGACAGATTCAAGTCCTTTGATCTGGAGTAAACAAGGGTAATCAAAATCAACGCTTCCTACTCGAAATGGAGAGGATTGAGTATCAATGAGATTGGTAGAGTAGACCATATTGAGGTATTTTTCATACATAAGGCCTTCGTTTCCCAGACCAAAATATCTCATAAATCGAACTTGAATTACCAGAAGTAGAATCGCTAAGAGGGGAAGAAAGAGTTTGAACGGCTTGGCAGTGAATGCAGTTATGCGATATTTTCTGATAAAAAAGATTGAAAATATTATAAGGTACAAGGGGATATTGATGAAGAATTTATTTTTATTAACAGTGTTAAAATTCCATTCGTAGGCCAATATAATGAGTAGGAATACAAATCCTACTGAAAAGAGAAGATTGTTTTTTTTAGAGGGGATAGAAAAACGAATGCTAATAAAAAGATAAAAAGCATAAGCTGAAAAGCAATTTCCAATAGAAAAAGTATATCGGAGTTCATCGCTGTAAAACAATAAAGAGTAGATTAGCGTTGCGATGATAGATACAATGAATGATGGGAGAATGGATATAGGTCTTTTTTCAAGTTCATCAATGTAACTTAGAATAAAGCAAAGGAATAGGAAGGGGGTTGTCCATACAAGATGAGCAAGATCCATTTTCTCAAGGAAGGATCCTTTTATAATAGGTGTCGATAGAGTAAATAGTGTCGAAATAATAAAAGTTAAAATAATACAAATAAAAATCCAGCGAGAACGTTTGAAAGAATACAAAAAAGGAATGCCGAATGCCATCGGCGCTATAGTCAAAGTCCTACCTACGTAATCAAAAAAGGTAATTAAAAAAGTTGATGCAAAGTTGGTTAGATTAAATGCTTCAAAAAAAGCATAGCTTCGATGAGAAAAGGGGATAAATTGTATAAGGGACCAGAGGACAGGGAAGCAAAGAAGAGAAAATCCAAACCAGAAACCAATGTTACGTACGATGTAGTAGTTGACAAAAAGAGGTTTCCACCCTCGAAAGATGAGGAATAATGAAAATTGTAAAAAGATAAAATAAGGGAGAGTTAATATAGGAGAGGAAATAAATAGAAAAAAATTTATGAAAATAATTTTTAGTATCCAAAAACGGTCATGTAATCTTTTATCCTTCAGCATGAGTTGATCAAGAAAAACAAAAGTAAGAGGAAAAGCGTAGTAAATTGTAATATGCATGATTGAGTGTGGATGAATTTGTGAGGTGAGAGCGTAGAAAATTCCTGCGAATAGAGAGGGAATGGGTGAGAAATTACAAAATTTTTTAAAAAAGAGGAAAGTGCCCAATCCAGCAATAAACATGTAGAAAATGATAAAGAAGTTGTAGATCAGCCATGTGGGAAATATAGTGCATAGAAGTGTTGCTAGATAGCTGACGGAAAAGTGTGAGGTTTGTGATGGGATTCCTCCTGGAAAGTGAGGGAACCATTGGAATAGGCCAAATTGTTTGAGCAAATCGGCATGGATAGCAAAGCGATAGAAATCAGCATCAAAAGTGTCGTGAACCATTACAGTGGCCCAAGGGCCAAGGATAATTTTGTCAATATAGAAAATGGTGGAAAAAAGAAGAAAGAAAAAGAAGGTAGATTTGAGGTTAAGTTTGTATGTTGTCAATAAATGCATGGTGCCTCTTATGGTATTCAGGATTGCTGTTTTTTTTATATTAGAATCGAGAGAGCATTTTTCCTTTACGAATTTTTTCAATTAAATCGCGTGAAACAACTTTAATACCTGTTGCATTCCAGTGGTTGTCATCTTTATGAAAGACAGCAGAGGATTGTTTTGTGGACTCTTCAAAAATTTTTTGTGTATCAATCGTTGTGACGCCCATACTGTTTAATTCAGTGATCAATTTGCGCAAAAATTGAGGTTGAGTGGGGATGCCTAGTTTTGCAAAAAGGATGTTTTCTTTAATAGGGATTGGTAAAAAGATAAATTCAATGCCGAGTGAATTAAGAGATTCTTTGTATTTTTTCAGAGTGAGAGCAATATCGTGAACATAGTTAATATCCACTGTTTCGATCCTTTCTAAAATAGACTTGCCATCAAAGAATAACTCATCGTTCACGTGAGGATACATTGGACGGGTTCCTGTTAGTTCTCTGGAGCGAGATTTTATATAGTTCAGCATATTCGATTTATGAAATCGATCAAGTAATAGATAGTATTGAAGGAGAAGATTATTATTTATTAATGGAAGATCAATATATTGATTATTTTGTGGTGGACGTAGGTTTAAAAAATCTTTCAAGGAAGTAATGTATCGCTCATTTCGAGCAAGAATGACTAATTTAGGTGGATTATCGTGAAATCTTTTTAGACTGAGAAATTTATTTTTTAGCTCATCAGAACTGGGAGCCAAAGGGTAGACAGAGGCATGAAGTTCATTTTCGAGAACTACTGACAGAAGATTTTCTTGATCTGTTTTTTCTGCATAGATATCCGATTCTCCGACAATTACAATATCATAGTGATTGAGATCGCGATCTTTTGTTCTGTAACCATAACGATCTGTAATCCAAGTTACAGTTTCTTTAACAGCAAAAGGAGTGCGGTATCCTAGAGCTCCTTCAACAGATCGAGTAATAATCCTATTTGGGTAGTATGGGCCAGGTAGTTTATCGGACATCTTGATAACGTAAAGGGTCTCTAGTTGGCGATAGTGAAAAAAATCCTCAGGAAGAATAAAAAGGTCTAGGCCAATAAAGAGGATAAAAGGAGAAAGAAATAGAAGTGTTTTGAGAATTAATTTTTTCATGTTGTGTCAGTTTAAAATTGGAAGTAAATAAATTGTTGTTTGCCAAACTTACCAAGGAAAATAATAGCAAGAACGACTGTGTAATAGAGAGACCATCGCACGAAGAGTGGAGAATTGGAAATCTTTGAACGAATACTTCCCTGTCGCTCTTGAAGCAGGTGGGTTGCTTCCACGAGCAAAAGCAAAAAAAGTACAATCAAGAAGGGCATCATTCGCTTTTCCTCAAGGAAAAGGGCGTCTCTTATAAAATCAAAATCGAACAGATTGGACCATCCCAAGGTGATTCTAGACAAGATGGTTTTTGCATCAGCAATAGAATTGGCCCTGAAAAAAATAAGAGAGAAGCTAAAAATCGAAAAGGTATAGAACATTGATATGGCATTAAAGACCCACTCCTGCCTCTTCGGGAATAAAGGGTAAATGTATTTTTTTCTAAATTTTTTTGTTAAGATTTCAGCAGAGATTGCAAGACCTTGAATCAGTCCAAAAACAATGAAGGTCCAATTGGCGCCGTGCCAAAGACCAATGAGTAAATTGGTGAAGAGCACAGAAAAGAGAAGTCCTGCTCGACCATAATCTCTGGTCGCAATGGTGAGTGGTTTAAAGACGTAGTCTTGAAGCCATGAAGAGAGTGAGATATGCCATCTTCGCCAAAAGTCGGAGATTGATGTTGCATAAAAAGGTCTTTGAAAATTGTTGATCAATTGAATCCCAAACATCTGTGCTGAGCCAATGGCCATATCGGAGTAGGCCGAAAAATCGCAGTAGACTTGAAAGGTAAAAAAGATCGCAACCATGATAATGGATAGGCCTTGGTACGACTCTGGTGAAGCATAGACAGTATCAACATAGATTTTCAGACGATCTGCTATTACAAGTTTTTTAAAAAGTCCCCATAAGAAGAGTTGGGCCCCATAGACCACTTGTGAGTAGTTAAAGTTGATCTTGGCAGTGAGCTGAGGAATGAGTTGATTGGATCTTCCGATGGGCCCGGCCAAGAGCTGTGGAAAAAAGGAGACATAAAGGGCATAAATGCCTAAATTTTTCTCCGGCATTCGATCCCCTCGGTAAACGTCGATGAGGTATCCTACCGATTGAAAGATATAAAAAGAGATCCCAATAGGAAGAATGAGATTTAAGGCCGGAAAGGAGGTTAGAGTAGAAATGGAAAAATTGAGATATTTAAAAGTGAAGAGCACACCCAAATTGAAAAAGAGTGCAAGTAGTAGAATTAGCTTTTTAGCAGAAGAGTATTTTTCAAATAAGAGAGCGGAAAGATATCCTGTCAAAGTAATGCCGACTAGAAACCAAAGGTAGTGAAAGTTCCAACATAGATAATAGAAGTAGCTTGCTGCCAGCAAAAGGATCCAGCGGCGCTGGTAGGGGAGGAGGTAGTAACAGAAAAAGATACAGGGAAGAAAAAGAAGGTATTCGATGGAATTAAATAACATGAGCGCCTCCATTCATGACCAGGTTGATCCCGTTAATATAAGGAGAGCAGTGGAGAAGAAAGTGAACACTCTCTGCCACCTCTGTTGGAGTAAGCAGTTTTTTAAAGGGTGCTTGCTCGATCATCTCTGACACCATCCTCTCGTCGATTAGAGAGCTCATGTTCGTTTGCATAAAAGAGGGGGAGATGCAATTTGCTGTAATATTAAACTTTGAATTTTCACTGGCCCAAGATTTGGAGAGGGATTCAATATAGGCCTTATTAGCAGTATATTCGGACCACCCTAGAGGTGGTTTGTTGATTAGAGCGGAAGAGAGAATTGAGATGATTCGCCCCTGTTTTTTTTTTCGAAAAAGAGAGAGTGCTGCCTGTGTAATATTGATGACAGGGAGAATATTGTGCTTAAAGCTCAACTCAAAGGTAGCAAGATCTTCTTTGTGGAAATATTGAATTTGTGGGCGAAGGTAAGCATTGTTGATTAGGACATCAAGATTCATATCATTCATTTGCTCTAAAAGATGATGGACTGATGCTTTATCATGGAAGTTACAAGCGTGCTTGACTGTATTGGAAAAGCGATGCTCTAGGTAGGTTGCTTTGTCGAGAGAAGAGTAAAAAGTAAAGTGGATTTTACTATGGGGGTTGTTCTGGGCAAGATGATCCGTGATGGCGCCACCAAGTCCTGATGCCCCACCAGTGATTAAGATGTTCATTTAAATTATCCCCACTTGAATAGTTCCTTTGGCCACTAGATGCTCTTTTTTATAAAAGCTATACTTGATTTCGATAAGATTGACTGAAGAGAAAATGTCCACAATCTCTGCTTTGAAGAGGATTGAGTCGTTTAGGTATATTGGTTTATTATACTTAATTGATTGAGAAAGTAATATCACATTTTTTATGGGTAAACACTCTCCAACAAAGTAAGAGATAAGGCCATTAAGAATATTTCCATGCATGACTTTATCTGAAAATCCTTTACTTTTGGCATGGGTACTGTCGGTATGAAGAGGGTTGTAATCTTTAAATATTTGTAGAAAACCATTATAGATTTCCTCAGATATAACCAGGGGAATTTCAAATTTTTGACCTTTTTCCATATGCAATAGTAAAAAAGTTAAGATTAAACTTTGGTCAGAAGGTTATCGCACATCTCACCGACATTTTTAAAACCTTGGATTTCACCAGAGGAGAAGCGTATTTTAAAATGTTTTTCGATGGCCACCACAAGTTGAATATGGCTTAGAGAATCCCACTCCTCAATATCTTTGGCAGTTGTTTCTCGGGCCAAAACGATATTATCATTATCGAGAATATTAATAAAAATAGAATTAACACTTTTGATCATTTCTTCAAAGGTCATTACTTTCTCCCATCTAATTTTTAAAAATAAAAGTAGTTTTTTCTTGATAGTCAGAGATGTTTAATATCCAGTGACTACCATATTGGATCATCCCGAGATTTTTGTAAAGGTCTTGGACGAGAGCATTTTTTTTAGTTGGCAAATATTCACCAAGAATTGTTGAGTATCCATTTTGTTTTGCCAAAGTGACGATTTGATTTAGGATAAATTGTTCCATGCCTCTTTTAAGAACTCTACAGCTCATAACCCAAGTATCAATGAAGAGGGCCTTCGCTTGCTTTTTTTCTTCAACTTCTTTTAAGATAATAGAGCTTATGAGACCATGATCACCAAATTTATCTTTTAGTGTAAAAGAGAGAGTATGGTGTATTTTTGAGCTAGCAATTTGTTTAATTTCATCTTCGGTATAACGAATTGTGCGAAGGTTGAATTGGTTGGATCGTTGAGTAAGTTGTGCAATTCTAGGAATATTGTAGGTGCTAAATGTACCGACATCGGAGCTCATTTCAAGGTTTCGAAGGAAATCGTCTTCATTAATAAAAGTTTTTTCAAAAATAACTCGGTTTGCCTCTTCCTTGTATTGTTGAGTTCGAATGGAATCGTTTTCAGAGTAGGAAGCTGTTTCAAAAAGGTTGAGTGAACTGAGGTAAGGGAGATACTCTGCTGGATCAACAGGAAGATCGGGAACGGTGACTGCCGGAAGGTGAATTTTAACCATCTCACGTTCAACAGGATTATCATCTATAAAAACCATGGAGTCTAGGCCGATATTGAGTGTGGATTGGATAAACTGGATGTTTTGCGCCTTGTTGTGCCAGTTGGCAACAAAAAGTGCTATATCCTCGAGGCGTAAAATCATTTCAGGATGATTTTCAAAAGGTGCTTTGGCAATGTTTTCTTCATTTTTGCTACAGACAGCAAGGATTACTCCTCTTTGCTTTAACTCCTTGGTCCACATTTGAATTTCAGTAAAAATTTTACCTATCCCCAGTTGTCCGATTTGAATATTTTCAATCCCATCATCTCCGATAACACCTCCCCAGAGAGTGTTATCCAAATCCAAAATAAGACATTTGTTAAAACGTCCAATAATGGAAAAGATAATATCCAAAAGATGCTTGGAGACAATTGGCAAAAAATCCAAACTAAAAAGGAGTTCTGTCGTTGCAAAAATTTTAGGATCAGTGATAAAGGATTGGCCATAAGATGATAACAATGAGGCAAGATCTAGAATGAAGAGGTCGCTACACTTTTGACCAAGATCCATAAGTCCTAGATTAATTTTTCGGACTTGATAGCGAAAGGAGATATTGGTTTTATTGGCAAAGTGTCCAAAAAGGTTATCATCTAACTCTTGAAAATTAAAATAGATGATTTTTGAGGAGCTGTTATAACATTTTATGCTTTCGTAGTAGGCACAAACTTTATTGAGGTGGTTGGTAGCAAAATCGATGCGTTGCTTGTCTTCGGGAAGTTTATAATAGTTTTTTTTAATTTTTGGGGTGGATTGAAAAATAATGATAAAATCAAAAACTTTTTGATAAAGTTCAGAAGACCTATTTAAGACAAGTGTATCCACTTGATCATAGTCCGCTTCAAAGATCTCTAAGTTCACTTCATACTCGTATCCTAGCCCTCTTAGTGCGGTGTGAAGCAGCTGGGTAGAGCTATCGCCAAGGAGCGCGATAGAGATTTTTTTATGACTTGAAAAATCTTTTTTAAGATTTTTCTTAAGGGAAGAAAAATTCATTATTCTCCTCCAAGAGAGTGTTTATTTATAAGATTGTGCTCTAAGATGAAGTTTTTAATTTTGGCAGCAACAATCTCATTTCCGTTGGGACTTAAGTGCATTCCATCAAGACACAGAGACTTATCTTTGACATCAACAGCAAGAGAGAGATCCAAATAAAAAACCCGATCGGAATACTGCTCTTTGATCATGGCCTCTACGAGCTCCTGCTTTATACGATTAGGACTACCAGGGTTGGAGATGTAGAGAACTATCTTGTGTCTTGCTATTAACCAATCAAAGGATCGTGAAAGATAAGATAGGTATTCTGCATAAGGTTTTTGATTAGCATCTTGAATCTTCCGCGCTTCTTTTTCATAGTGATTTACTTTGTCGGTAATTTGAGAAAAAAGGCCATGAACCTCATCAAGTGCCATGCCAACACGAAAGCGGACAGGGTTAGTTTTTTTTGCTTCTTGATCATCCATTTGGCCTAGATAGGCCTTATCCAAATTTTCAACACCATACTTTAGAATTTTTGTTTTCTCACTAAGATAGAGAGGAAGAATAGGCATATATCCAAAAGTTCTAAAAAAGAAATTTGCTCCTCGATAGTCTAAAAAATCGATTGCTTTTGGGTCGGGATCGGCATTGCTATTATAAAGGATAGCGATATTGTAATTGAGATTTTCATAGTATTGGAGATCTTGGAAAACGCCATAGATGCCTTGGTTGTTCCAGCCTAAATTGGCAACAGAGACAAATTTATCAATCATTTTAAATTGTTTTTCCAAGAGCGCGGGCCAAGATTCTGTTGGGCCTACAAAATATCCATAGACGGTACTGGCCCCAAAGCAAGCAACTCTCCACTCCTTTTGGTCTTTGGCGGAGAGAACTTTTCCCCGATATCCTTTATAGTTATAGCCGAGCTGTTTGGAGAGGTGTTGGTGCATGAAAAGATCTGCTGCTAAAATAAGCAGAAGAATAAGTGCAAAAGAGGAGAGAAAGAATAGAGTGTAAAAGAATAAATATTTTTTGCTAAGCAATTTAATCATGTTCGCCTCATCCTAGAATTCAAAATAGATAAATTTTTTTTCACCATGGACACTAAAAAAAAGAATGACAAAGAGAAGCAGAGAATAGAGGCACCAACTAAGAAGAAAAGGTACCCTTCTTAATTGTAGAGCAAACTTCTCTTTTTCTGTAACCGCTTCAAAAATAAAGAGAGTGATTAAAGAGACGATCATAACGATAGCGTCATAGGAGTCTTGTTTAAAGAGAAACTGTTCTTTAGAATATGAAGTATTGTTGTAACAGAAAAGATTTTGAAGAACTGCCAAAGAGGTATAAATATTTTCTGCTCGAAAAAAAATCCAAGTGAGTGTGATCAATAGAAAAGTAATAATGATATTGAATCCACTTAAGAAAGGACTCTTTTTCAACCCAAGCTTTTGTACCAAGATGCTTCGAGGCCTTGCAGTGATGCCTGCTAAAATAATATAGGATCCATGCAAGCATCCCCAGATTACAAAATTGAAGGTTGTTCCGTGCCAGAGGCCACAAACCAAGAATGTTATAAAGATGGCAAAGTGGACAGAAAAAGTTTTCTGTTTGCGAAGAGAAAAGGAGATTGGTTTGTAAAGATAATCCATTAACCACCGCGAAAGAGAGATATGCCAACGTCGCCAAAAATCTGCCACAGAGACAGCAAAATAGGGAGATCGAAAGTTATCGGTTAACTTGACTCCAAATAAGCGAGCTACCCCGAGAGCAGCATCGGTGTATCCAGAAAAATCAAAGTAGATTTGAAACGAATAGAGGCATAAGGGAATTAGGGCCAGCGGCCCCATATACTCCACGTGGTGATCATAGAATTCATCTACAAAAGGGGTGATCCTATCGGCAACCACAAATTTCTTAAAAGCACCTAGAAGAATAAAAAAGAGAGCATATTTCAAATTTTCAAAGCAGTTTTTCCAGTTGATTTGTGAGGTGCTTTTGAGTTGCGGGAGAAGGTCATGAGCGCGTTCAATTGGTCCCTGCAGAACTTTAGGAAAAAAAGCTAGATAAAGAGCGTAGTGACCAAAATGATCTTCTGGTTCCGCAAGTTCAGTCGAGATGTCGATTAAATAGGCGATTGCTTGAAAGGTGAAGAAGGAAACTCCAATAATACCCCAATGGAGATTAGGAACAAAGTGAGGTGCGTATTTAAGTATGAGCAGAGGTAGAAGATTAATAGCGATTCCCACTACGATAAAATATTTTTGTGCTGGTTTAGTTTGGTGGCGTTTAATAGCATGGCCCAAAAAATAGGTTGCAACGATAATCAGCATCAGGGTGATCAAGAGAGGTGTCCCCGCCATTGACCAATAAAAGCCAAAACTAACAGCAAGCAAGAAAAACCAATTCCACTGAGGGAAGGTGTAGAAGCAAACGAATAAAAGAATCAGTGAGATGATAGAGATGAACATTAATTCACTATTTTGTTTGAATATTAATGAGATTGTAACTTGTGTTCAATATCTCGAATGAGGTCGGAGATATTTCTTTGTCGCATTAACTCTTTTTGTGAGAATTGTATTTTAAAAGAGTTTTCAACCGTAAGAATCAGATTAATATGAGACATGGAATCCCAGCCATCGATATTGGCCGAGGTCATATTTCCTGAGATTACGATAGAATCGTCATTAAAGACTTTACAGAATATTTGGTTCAATTCTGATTGAACATTCATAAAGAATCCCCCCTAGATTATAAATGTAACCAATTATGAACCCATTAAGGTTGATGTGTCACCAACATCTTCATTGATATATTGTTTTTTTAATATTCTCCTCATAATTTTGCCACTATTATTTTTGGGGATATCATCAATAAAGTAAACTTCTTGGGGTGTGGCGGTAGAGGAAACACGATTGGAGACGTGCAAGCGAATTTGTAATTCTACTTCTTTTGAAGGTTGATATCCTGATTTTAGAGAGACAAATGCCACCACCTTTTCATAGAGAAGTGGATCTGAAACACCAATGACTGCCGATTCTGATACTGCACTATGTTCAAGAAGAGCGCTCTCAACTTCAAAGGGACTAACCAGATGTCCGGCCGTATTAATAATATCATCGGCCCTTCCTAAAAACCAAAGATATCCATCTTCATCTTGGTAAGCGCGATCTCCAGAGAAATAGTAACTATGAATAAATTTCTTTTGATAGATATCAGGATAATGGAGGTAGGTTGAAAAGAGAGAGGAAAAAGGAGCTACTAAACAGAGATTGCCTTCACTTTTTGGAGGAAGAGGAACTCCATCATCGGAAATGATGACAGGAAAAATTTCATTGCAACTACTCTTTCCCATCGATCCTGCTTTGATCGGCAACCCTGGACGATTGGCAATCATAATTGCTCCGGTCTCGGTTTGAAACCAGGTGTCGTAGATATCTTTTCCAAGCACCTCTTTTCCCCAAGAGATTATCTCTGGGTTCAATGGCTCACCCACACTGGAGATGTGACGAAGGTGATGAAGCTCGTAATTTGTAAAAAGTGCTTCATCCTCTTTCATAAGCATACGTAAAGCCGTAGGGGCCGTATACCAAACATTCACTTGTTCACTCTCTAGAATGTTGAACCATACTTCAGGAGTGTAGGCACCAGCGTATTGAATTTGAGTCGTTCCATTGCTCCATGGGCCAATGATTCCATAGCTGACTCCTGTTACCCAGCCTTGATCTGCAGTACACCAGTAGATATCGTTTTCTTGAACAGAAAGAACTTCTCTAAACGTTTTTTTTTGCAAAGCAAGTGAGCGATGGTGATGGAGCACTCCTTTTGGTTTCCCCGTGGAGCCAGAGGTATAATGAAGAACAGAGGGTGCCTCTGGAGAAGTCGGAGGCACTATAAACATTGTTGAAGCTTGGGCCAGAAGTTTTTTATAACTTAAAATAGTTGCATCTATATGCTCATCGATATCAATCAAAAGAATATGCTTTAAATTGGGATAGAGTTCTTTGCTAAAATTAATTTTTTTTAGGAAATTTTTTTTTGTGATAATACAAGTGGCATTGGAGTCAATGATTCGTTCCGAGATAGCACTCTCTCCAAGAGAGGAGAAGAGGATGCCAGTAATCGCCTTATGCTTTAAGCTTCCAAGGAAGCTAAAAAAAAGCTCAGGTGTTTTAGGAAGAAGAATTAGCACCGTTTCCCCCTCTACGATGGAAAGGGTTGTTGAAAGAAAGTTGGCAATTTTATTACTTTCTGTATCTAGATCAAGAAAAGTATAGTCGACAGACGTTTGATCCGGAAAGATGAATTTTAAGGCGACCTTGTCTGCATGGCCATTTAAGAGCTGTTGAGTCGTGCAAGCGTATCCGATATTAAAAAAGTTGGACGAGGAAGAAGTCGTTGTCATAGGCCATTACCTTTAAAAAAATGGTTTTTAATATAAGGATAAATTTCATCTGCCATTACTCGATGCCCTTTCTGGTTAGGATGAGGATCGTCAGGTTGAATCCAAAGTTCTTTCTCTTTTCCTCCAAATTGCAGTTGGAAATTTTTAAATGTGTTGATCACTGGAATATTATGTTGGAGGTAAGTTTTTTCAATCAGTTGATAGATGGATTCATAAGGTGAATTCATTTGCAGATTATGAAAATCGGGAACGATTTCTAGCGCAAATGGGATATGAAGGTCTTCACATATTTTTTTAACAGATAAAATGGATTGAATGGAACGTTGGAAATCTGCGTTATCTTCTTGATAGTTTTGTTGATAGAATTCAAAGAGTGATGGTTTATTTCCTTTGTGCTGAAAAGCTAACAGAGCTATTTTATCGTACAAGAAGGCAAAGAGAAGAGAGTGCTTAAGAAGGGGGTTATCATTTCTTTGAGGATTTTTTTCAGCATCATTAATAAAGTAGTGGAAAATCACCATGTCAGGTTGCACGATGGAATATTGGCGCAAGAAAAGACGATACTGGTAGTAAGAGTTATAATTTCCTATCCCTGCATTGATTACTTCAAATTGCCTGGGATCATGAATAGTTTTTTCTTTGTTCAATCGTTGTTCGAGAATGGAGGTGAACGTTTCTTCTTGAGAAACCCCCCAACCAAGGGTAACAGAACTCCCCATAATCAAAATTCTTTTTGTATTTTGTGATTTTGTCGTGGACAGTTCTTTACCACGATTTCCTAAATTATTAAGAGAGATTGTAACACCCATCAGTTTGGCCGAAGTGTTTTGCCTATGAATGTGAGAGACCTCTCCTAAAGGATCGGCCATTTTAAGCGCTTTGGCATACTTCACCATCTCAATGTTGTAGATGGGTCTAATGAAGGAGGCAAGGCGGATAAACGACTCACCAATGATAACCATTAGGGCCATCGAGAGAAGAAACAATAGAGTGTTGTTTAGGATACTTTTGTTCATTTTGAAACAATAACCTCTTTTAATTTTTCTGCAATAATCTTATTGGAGATGAGATTGAAGTGCAGGCCATCAGGAACCAATGTCGGATCACTCATTTCTATAAGGCTGGAAAAATCGACAACTTTTATTTTATTGTTGTAGGGTTCTTGGGCGATAAGGTTTTTTACCAGAAGATCTTTTGAAGTATCGCCTCGTTTGGGTTGAATAACATAGTAGATGTTCTTGTTTTTTTCAATTAAGAGATCGAATGTTTTTTTGATCCAAAACAAAAAGAGAGCATACTCTTTGCTATCTTTTGGGCCATCCTTAAGTTCATACGATTCATTGGCGGCCAGCAGCTTGTTAGTTGAACTTAAAATATCGGAAACAAAACCTAATAAAAACCCTAGTCCGAGAGAGAGCAGGTTTTTATTATACGGAATCTTGATATCGCCAATGTCTTCTCCGCGATCACGCATGTAAACGTAAGTCAAATTATTGAGGCCATGCTTTAGAATATTGGCCTTTTCATAAAGGAGCGTCGGGAGGATCGGCCAGTGGCCAAACGTATGAAAGAAACCATTTAGACCTCTTCCCCCAGTGCGAAGACTGGTAGGGGAACTATCATTGTATCCAGAAAAAATAATTGCAATATCGTAATGGAGAGAATCGAAGTAGAGGAGGTCATGGTAGACGCCGTAAATCCCTTGTGCTCCTAAACCTGCATTGATCACTTGATAAAGATTGCTTGTTTTCTGGAGGTCTTGCTCTAAGAGAAAAGGCCAAGCTTCCGCTGTGTTGACGTTTTGTCCAAAGGTATTCGAGTCTCCAAGTGCCAGGATCCGAATTTCTTCTTTCTGCTTCGATTCATGGATAGCTCCTCGGTATCCCTTACGATTGAGAAGAATATTGGAGTAATTTTTTTGAGGAGTAATTTCAGCACTGCCATAAAATCTATGAAGAGATAAATCTAATCCCAAAAGTGAAAGAACCCCTATTATGACAAATAGGATTATGAGTAGGCAAAATGATTTTAATTTTTTTTTCATAAATGAATTCTTTTATTTCCTAGGATCTCTTGTGCGATAGCGTAATCATCAGGAATGCCTATGTCAATAAAGAGGCCATCGTGTTTAAAAGCATAAAGTTTTTCTGATTCAATCAGTAAGGGGAAAATATCTTTTTCCAGAGAGCAAGGTGAAGGTGGAGATTGCTTCCACGAGAGATAGTAAGAGAAGAGTGCCTCTTTTTTAAAACAATAAATACCGGAATTTATAAGACAGGAGGAGAGCGTTGGATGGGAAATCTGTGTTTTTTCTTGGATAGCAAGAACTCGATAAAATTCATCAGTGATGATTGTCCCAAAGCGGTCAGCAGGGCCAGAAATTTTTTTTAAGGCCATCACCACCTGTAGATCCTCTTTAACAAAAAAATCGTAAAACTGTTGAAAGCAAATGTCAAAGAAGGTATCGCCATTTAAAAGAAGAAAACGATCATGGAGTTGTTCCCACGCATAAAAAATGGCCCCTGCAGTTCCAAGTGGTTTTGGCTCTTGTGAGTAGTGAACATGAAGATGATGGTTAAAATTTTTTCCATCAAGAAAGTATTGCTTAATGATTTCTGCTTTATGATGGGTAAGCATTAAGACTTCATGAATCGAGGAGCGGATCAATTTTTCGACTATATAATGCAGGAATGGCTTTCCTGCAATAGGTGCCATTGGTTTTGGGACATCTTTCACGACGGTAGAGATGCGAGTACCAAAACCTCCAGCTAATATGACAGCTTGCATTTTCTAGACCTTGATATAAAGTGTAGCTAAACTTTTTGAGATTATCCTAGTAAAAATTTTAAAGATCAAATCTCTTTTTTAAAAAAAACACAGCACATTTCTTGACGAGAAAACTCCAGTGATGTTTTGTCTGGCCAAATTAAAATTGTATTATTAGACTCTGATAACATTGGATGGGATTCTATTTATAGGGGTGGGGAGTACGTTATGAAAATAATGGTAACGGGTGGTGCTGGTTATTTGGGATCGATTATGGTTCCTGAACTGCTAAAGCATGGATGGGAAGTTGTTGTTGTTGATAATTTTTTATACAGACAAACTCCTCTCCTTGATCATTGTAATAATCAAAATTTAACAATTGTTAGGGGTGATGTTCGCAATCGAGATGTAGTAGGAAAAGTCATTCGTGATGTCGATTTTATTTTTCCTTTGGCCTGTCTTACTGGTGCACCGATATGTTCTCAAAATCCAGTTGATGCTCAAAGTGTAAACTACGATGCAATTAAGTTGTTATTGGAGCTTCGATCTAAAAATCAAAAGATTATTTTTCCCACTACGAACAGTGGATATGGGATAGGTCAAAAAGATATCTTCTGTACGGAGGCAACTCCTTTAAATCCCATTTCCCTCTATGGAAAGCTAAAGGCGGATATTGAACAGGCGTTGCTCGATGATGGAGAAGTTATCACCTTAAGATTAGCGACAGTTTTTGGAGCAAGTCCTCGCATGCGTTTTGATCTTCTAGTGAATGATTTTGTTCAACGGGCGCTTGTCGATTCAACTGTAGTGCTTTTTGAATCTCACTTTAAAAGAAATTATCTTCATATTCGTGATGTTGCTCGGGCCTTTGTTTTTGCACTTGAAAATTTTCAAAGCATGAAGGATCAATGCTACAACGTTGGATTAAACGATGCAAACTTGAGTAAATTTGAATTGTGTACCCTAATTCAGGAGTATGTTCCAAAATTTGTTTTTTTGGAATCGGAAATAGGAAAAGATCCTGATCAGAGGAATTATATCGTTAGCAATGAGAAAATCAATGCCAAGGGCTTTTTTGCAAAAACATCGATGTCCGAAGGTGTGCAAGAGCTGATTAAAGGCCTGCAAATTATTAAAAGACATAATCTTTCATGCAGTAATATTTAAATAATATCTAGCTATGGTTAAAATGGGGGGGATTATGATCTTTAGTCGGACACCTTACCGAATATCGTTTTTTGGTGGTGGAACTGATTATCCAACTTGGTATAAAAACTATGGGGGATCGGTTCTTTCTACAAGCATAGATAAATATTGTTATATATCTTGTAGGACGCTACCTCCTTTTTTTGAGCATCGCTTTCGTGTGGTCTATTCTAAGATTGAGCTTGCCGAAAATTTAGATCAGATTCAGCACCCATCCGTTCGAGAAACATTAAAGTACTTAGATGTTTCTAACGGATTAGAGATTCATCATGATGGCGATATTCCTGCAAGAAGTGGAATTGGTTCCAGTTCATCTTTTACAGTAGGCCTATTGAATGCAGTTACAGCTCTCCAAGGGCGTATGCTATCAAAGGATCAGTTGGCACATGAAAGCATCCATATCGAACAGAATCTGATCAAAGAGTGCGTCGGTTCTCAAGATCAAGTGAGCACTGCCTTTGGCGGAATCAACCATATTGTATTTCAAAAAAATGGGGAGATCTCTGTTCATCCTGTGACTATTTCAGAAGAGAGACTTCTCGATTTTGAAAGTCATTTGATGTTGTTTTTTACAGGATTTTCAAGATACTCTTCTGATGTGGCAAAAAAAATCATTCACAACATACCTGATCGTTATAAAGAGCTTACTCAGATGCAGCAGTTTGTAGATGAGGCGCTAAATATTATTAATAGTCCATCAAGGATCTCACTTCTTGGAAAGTTGCTTCATGAGAATTGGCTTTATAAAAAGATGTTATCCAATGATATTTCAAGCTCTGCTGTGGATGAAATTTATTCGGAGGCCATCGCTGCTGGAGCTTTAGGTGGGAAAATTATTGGCGCAGGAGGTGGAGGATTTCTACTCCTTTTTGCTCGTCCTGAAGATCAAATAGCGATTAAAAATCGCTTAAAAAATCTCCTCTATGTTCCCTTTAGTTTTGATTTTACCGGATCGCAAATTCTTTATTACAACAATAAAAGTAAACAGTATGTCTATGATGATGAGCATGGCTCTTATGTCTATAGGAAAAAAAATAGTGGAACGATGCCGGCAAAGCAGAATCTGATGATATGATCACTAAGGAAAAATTCATGGAAAAATTGAATCTCAAACTTATGGAAAACAATATTTTAAGAGAAGATGTTGATTGTGTGATCGATTTCCTTAAGGCAGATATTCCTATTCTTACACAATCGTCAAAAGTGCGCGAGTTTGAACAAGAGTGGTCAAAATGGCTTGGAGTTAAACATAGTGTTTTTGTTAACTCTGGTTCCTCTGCAAATTTTGTAACTATGGCAATTATAAAAGAACTTTATGGTGAAGGAGAGGTGATTGTTCCCCCCCTTACTTGGGTTTCTGATATTGTCTCTGTACTGAAGGCGGGGATGAAACCAGTATTTGCAGATATCAATCTTCGAAATCTTGGAATGGATACGGATGAGATTTTAAAAAAGGTAACGAAGAACACCAAAGCGGTTTTTTTAACTCATATTCTCGGTTTTAATGCTCTTAACTCTAAACTGGTATCGGAGTTAAAGGAACGCAATATTCCCTTGATTGAAGATGTTTGTGAATCTCATGGGGCCACTTATAAAGGTATAAAGTTAGGAAGCTATGGACTCATCTCCAACTTCTCATTCTATTATGCTCATCACTTGAGTACGATTGAAGGTGGAATGATTTGCAGCAATGACGATCGAATTTTTCAGATGGCGAGAATTTTCAGATCTCACGGCATGGTAAGAGAAGCGACGGATGAAAACTTAAAGCAGTCGTATATTGTAAATTATCCAGACCTTTCTCCAGATTTTATTTTTGCTTATCAGGGTAATAATTTTCGCAGCACAGAGTTGAATGCAGTCATTGGACTACAGCAGATTAAGCGACTCGATGATAATAACGATAGGAGAAGGGCCAATTTTAAACTCTTTTTAGAAAATCTAGATCCCAAAAAGTATCATACTGATTTTGATGTCGAAGGAAGTTGTAATTATGCTTTTGTACTGATGCTAAAGAGGCCAGATTTAGAATTTTGCAATAGAGTGATGAGTAGCTTAAAGCAAGCTGGTGTGGAGTTTAGAAGGGGAACTTCTGGGGGCGGTAATCAGCTAAGACAGCCTTATCTACAGGGAATTGTTCCTGCTGATTACTACAAGCTATTTCCCAATACTGAACATGTTCATTCTTTTGGTTTTTATATAGGAAATTTTCCAATTTTAGAACGAGATTTAATTTTAAAACTTTGCCAACTTTTAAATTGTATTGAGTAATTGCAATGAAAACAACATTAATGATTTTTACAAAAAATGAAATAGATGGACTTAAGATCGAGTTACCCAAAATCAAACGGGAGTGGGTGGATCAAATTTTGTTGGTGGATGCCTCTGATGATGGGACAGCAGAGTATGCTGCCAGCATGGGGTGTGAAGTGTATCGACAAAAAAATCCAGGACTTCGTGCTGCCTACCAAGAATCGTGGCCCTTGATCAAAGGCGATTGGGTGATGACCTATAGTCCAGATGGCAACTCTCCTCCTGAATATATTCCAAAACTAATCGAGGAGATGAAGAAGGGTTACGATATGGTCATTGGTTCTCGATACTATAATGGGGATTTGAAGAGTGAGGATGATACGATTATTACTGCTTTTGGGAATCGTATTTTTCGTATTGTGATCAATACGCTCTTTGGTTTTAATTATACAGATCCAATGACGATTTACAGAATTTATCGCAAGGATCTTTTCCAGGAATTGGATTTGCATCTTGATTCTACCTATCAAGCGTTTGAAAAATTGTATCGTACAAAGATTGGAGTCGAGCCAATTCTTTCCACACGTTTTGCTAAAAAGAGATTAAAATTGAAAGAAATCTATTGCCATGAACCCTTAAGAGTAGGCGGAGAGAAAAAATTACAAGTGGTTCGTTGGGGATTGGCGTATATGACCCAGATTATCTGTGAGAGAGTAAAAGCATGAATCTAGAGTTAATAAAAGAGAAAAGCAAACAGATCTTTATTGAGACCATTAAGGTTCATTGGAAATCAAAAGAGACTAGAGTTGCATCCAGTGTCTCACCGATTGAGATCTTCTGTGTTCTCTTTTATGGTGGTCTAATGAAATATGATCCCAAAAATCGCTTTGCAGATAATCGTGATCGCTTGATTGTAAGCAAAGGGCATGGATCGATTTGCCTCTATCCTCTTTTAGCGGATGTAGGTTACTTTGATAAAAGTGAACTCGCTATTGTTGGTGATAAAGAGAGTTTTTTAGGAGGAATTCCTGATCCCGTGATCCCCGGATATGAAACCGTTAACGGATCCCTTGGGCATGGGTTGGGAGTTGCTTCTGGAATTGCAAAAGCACTTAAACTCAAAGGGAAGAAAGAAAAAATTTTTGTGATGATGGGTGATGGTGAGCTTTGCGAAGGCGCGATCTGGGAAGGGCTGATGTTTGCGGCCCATCATAAACTTACCAATATGATTGCCATTATTGATAACAATAAAATTAGCATGCTTGATTTTACTAAAAAAATTATTGGTGAAGATTCTTGGTGTGAGAAATTTCAATCCTTTGGCTGGGAAGTGGCAAGAGTGGATGGACACAACATTGAACAACTCTACTCCATCCTAAAGAGTTGGGAGGTTGAAGGGGATCGGCCACGGGTGTTAATTGCAGATACCATCAAAGGACGAATGATCCCTGGAATTGAAAATCAACCATTGTCTCATGTCATGTCCATCAGTGAAGAGAGTTATCGTAAGATTTTAGAAGAGAATAAATATGAGTAATTTTGTTGCAATGAGAGATAGTTTCTTAGAGCGCCTTCATGAATCGATGAAGGAGTATAAAAACAGTGTCTTTTTATGTGCTGATTTTGGATCTCCTGTGGTGGATCGAATCAGGAGGGACTTTCCAGATCGGTGTATCAATGTGGGAATTGCTGAACAAAATCTGATCAACGTGGGAACAGGGTTGGCATTGGAAGGGTATAGCGTTTTCTTATACGCCATCGCTCCCTTTATTACCATGAGATGCTATGAGCAGATCAGAGTAAATATTGCGATCTTGCAAGAAGTTCGAAAGATGAACATAACATTGATTGGTGTGGGTGCCGGTTGTAGCTATGTGGTCTCGGGGCCGACTCATCAATGTTTTGAAGATTTATCGGTCATGAGAACACTTCCCAATATCGAGGTGATCTCTCCTTCTGATCACCACCTTTCTGCTGCCGTAGTTGATTATGCACTTAAAGATTTGGGTGGATGCGGGGCCCGTTATTTGCGCCTGGATGCTCAACTTCAAAATGAAATTTACACCAAAGAGTGTGCGACTTCGGTTTTACAAAATGGCCTTTGTGAAATCATTAAGGGCAGTGATCTATGTATTGTGTCTACAGGGTATATGACTCATCAGGCGCTGAAAGTTGCAGCGGAGTTCAATCGGGATGGTTCCAAAGTTGGGGTGATCGATTTTGTGAAATTTTTAAATTTCAACACATCAGAGCTACTAAGTGTTTTAAAGAGGTATCGAAAAATTATAACATTGGAAGAGGGCTTTAAGGGAAAGGGTGGTCTAGATAATCTGATTCAAGATTTTGTGTTTGAGCATCATCTTTCAAGAGAGCACGATCTTGCTTCGATGGGGATTCCTCCTCGTTACGGTTTTCAGCTCGGATCGCGAGAGGACATTCATACTGCCTATGGTATTGGACGGGATCAGATTGCTCAAAAGGTAAAGATGCTTTTATGATAGACATTGTATTTATTAATCCTGGAAATCGAAAAAAAATATTTCAATCCTTAGGGATTGAAGTCTCAGCTGTGGAGCCACCCTTTTGTTTGGCGGCGATGGCATCCTACTTGAGGAATAAAAAATATAGTGTGGCGATTATCGATTCTAATGCTGAAAATTTCTCTCCAGAACAAACGGTGAGTCGGGTTATTGAGCTGAATCCAAAAATGATTGCGGTGATTGCCCATGGATCACAACCGTCGGCATCAACTCAAAATATGCCAGATGTTTATGAGATTGCTTCTGCTATTAAAAATAGTTTACCCAACATACCTTTGATTGTAGGAGGACCTCACCCGTCTGCATTGCCTGAAAGGACATTGCAAGAGAGTTGTTTCGATTATCTCTTGGAGGGAGAGGGATCTTATACACTAGAGCAATTTATTAGTGGTCTGCCTGAACACGAAATCAAAGGACTGTGGTGGAAAGATAGCAGTGGCAAGATTTTACATAATGAGAGAATGGATCTTGCCAAAAATCTTAATGAGATTTTACCAGTGGCCGCCTGGGATCTACTTCCCATGGAAAAGTATCGTGCTCATAATTGGCACTGTTTTGATGATATAGAACATCGTTCGCCCTATGCTGCTATTTATACCAGTTTTGGTTGTCCTTATAATTGTGTCTTTTGCTGCATCAACGCTCCTTTTGGAAAACCTTCTATTAGGTATCGCAATCCAGAAGTGGTCTTGGAAGAGTTGGAGCTGCTGGTTCATCGCTATGGAGTGAAAAATCTAAAAATTATTGATGAGCTCTTTATCTTTCAAGAGTCCCATTACTTGAAAATTTTAGAGGGGATCATTGAGCGTAACTTGGATCTGAACATTTGGGCCTATGCTAGGGTTGATACCATCAATGAGAGTCTACTTTCAACGCTCAAAAAAGCAGGGGTAAATTGGCTAGCGTTGGGGATTGAATCCGCTGATGCAAAAGTAAAAAGTGGAAATAAGAAGAAGCTCTTGGCCTGCGATGTTCATGATTTAGTCAGGAAAATTCAAGAGCACGGGATCCGAGTGATCGGAAATTATATCTTTGGGCTTCCTGAGGATAATTATGATTCGATGGAGAAGACGTTACAGTTGGCCAAAGAGTTAAATTGTGAATTTGCTAATTTCTATTCTGCAATGGCGTATCCAGGGTCACGCCTATATAAGATGGCGGATGAGAATGGATGGCAGCTTCCTGAAACCTGGATAGGGTATTCACAGCACTCGTTTGAGGCATTGCCACTTCCAACCAAACATCTCTCCGCAGGTGAAGTTCTAAAGTTTAGAGATATGGCCTTTCAAAATTATTTCAACGATGAAACATACCTATCGATGATTCATCAAAAGTTTGGAGCATTGGTGGTGGATCATATAAAAGAGATCTCCAGTAAAGAAGTAAAGAGGAAGTTTGTTTAATTGTCATGGTGTTTAATTCTGCACTTTTTTTAATTTTTTTTATTGTGGTTTTTGTCTCTTATCGTTTCTGTCAGAAAAACTATAAGATGCAAAATATCGTTCTGATGATTGCTAATGTGATCTTTTACTCTTGGTGGGATTGGAGATTTTTGGCGCTTATTTTCTTTTCTGCTGGGATGAATTACTACTGTGCAAAAAAAATTCACTTAGAATCGAATGAAAGGGATAAAGTTTTATGGCTAAGGATCAATCTCTTTTTAAACTTGTCTCTGCTTGGAGTTTTTAAATATTTCAATTTCTTTATAGCCAATGTGAACGATTCCCTGACTCTTTTGGGTTTCAATGTCCATTTGCAAACATTGAATATTATCTTGCCACTCGGGATATCCTTCTATACCTTGCAGGCGATTAGTTATGTGGTTGATGTCTATGTCGAAAAAATGGATCCCATTGATTCTTGCTTCGATTTTATCCTCTATCTTTCCTTTTTTCCTTTTTTAACCGCAGGCCCCATCGTTCGTGCAATCGATTTCTTTCCTCAATTAAAGCAGCAGAGGACAGCGACATCAGAGGATTATCATGCTGGCCTATGGTTGATCTTTTGGGGATTATTTCAAAAAGTGGTGATTGCCGATAATTGTGCGGTGATTGTGGATAATGTGTTTAGACCCAATGCCCTTGTTGGTGGAGGGGATGTGCTTTTAGGCGTCTTCTTTTTTACCTTTCAAATCTATGCCGATTTTGCTGGTTATTCTGATATGGCCATTGGCATAGCAAGGATTTTTGGCTTTCAAATAAAATGGAACTTCAATCTGCCCTACTTGGCAGAAAACCCTAAAGATTTTTGGGATCGATGGCATATTTCTCTGACATCATGGTTGCGAGACTATGTATTCTCGCCTTTGCTCTATTCCTCCATGCTTTCCAGCAAACACAGAAAGCATATTAAGCTGCGAGTTTATTCTAGTATCGGAGTGACCTTTTTGATCAGTGGTCTATGGCATGGGGCCAATTGGACTTTTATCTTATGGGGAATCTTCCATGGTAGCTTCTTGATTCTTCACGATTATTTGAAAATAAAGATCCCTCTCTTTAAACCAATCAAGATTTTATCGATGTTTATCTTGATTAATATTAGCTGGTTATTTTTTCGCGCTAATTCTTTTTCGCAAATTAAGTCGATGCTTTTATCTGTGGGTTCTGGTTTTTCGGTGAATTTAGAGCATAGAGGGATGTGGGAAATCGCTATTTATATTTTTATATTGATGTCTTTACAGTGCATACAAAAGAAAAAAAATGATCTGCTCTTTATTCAAAACTATAAAATCTATAGATACTATATTTATTTAATACTTCTTTTGTTTATATTTATTAGTGGAAAATTTGTTTCCAGACAATTTATCTATACTGCTTTTTAAGAGTTCCTAAGATAAGGATAGAGTGCTTATGAGTAAATTTTCTTCAATTAAGAGAGCTGTTCTATTGCTTTTGCCGGTAGTGGTCTTATTGTTGCTGGCAGAAGGTGTCTGTCGAATAAAATTCTATTTTGCTCATAATAGAGACTCTTTTTATTTAACAACACCATTTAATGTTCAAGGGAAACAAAACGTACAAAATACGAATACTGGGGTTGATGTTTATGAAGGGAAAACATCCGATGTTGTAAAGACTGAAAATGTTCTTACTAATAAAGAGTGTTCCAATAGTAAGCTATTCAGTAAATTTTATAATAAAGAAATGGATGTGACTCATGATGAAAATTGCTTTCGAGGAGATAGGGTTGATTCGAATGCGTATAAAGTCTTTATTGTTGGGGATTCAACAGTGGAGGATAGCAGGGCCGTAGATAAGGAGACATTTGCCCATCTTTTGAAAGCGTATCTACCAGAACAATATCAAAATAAAAGAGTGACTATTACCAGTGCTGGCCGTGGGGCCTACGGATCGGCTTCCACTTTCGAGCATTATGAAGGTAAATTAAAAAAATTCAATCCAGATATGATCGTGGTGTATATTGGTTGGAATGAACAGGTGGAAGAGTCGCAATTTGTAGAGGCCGATGGAGCAATTGCGAGCTTTTCTGGAAAAATAGCTCAGCTGCATCAGAGGTTCCACTATAAGTCGATGCTTTACACCTATTTGGTGGAAAAGTATCATTTCGCCTCCATCGATGAAAGGAAGTATCTGGTCATTGATCTTAAACGTTTGCAACACAACTTCTCGAAAATTGTAGAGGCCATATCAAAATCCAAAACCAAGTTGGTGGTTGTCTCTCAGCTATCGGTGATTCCGCGATACTACTCTGGGGTGGATACCTTTGATACTGCAGCGGTTGAAGAACGGCTGCGTCTCCTTCAAAGTGACAAAAATTACAAGATTGATGCTTTTGAAGTTTTAGCATTGAATCAACGGTTAGCTGTTGTTTTTATGAGAGATTATTGTCTAAAGAATAAGGTTCCCTATATCAATTTGCTAGCAGATGCGGAAGCCGTTGGTGATGAGCAGAGAAAAACATTCTTTCAAGATTTAGCACACACTTTTCCTGAAGGAAATAGGTTTTTGTCCAAAAGTTTAGGGGAGAAGTTGCGTCCCTTTTTTAATTGAACTGCAGTGGAAGAAGATTTTCATAAAGAAAATTGGCAACAATGGCGGAACCTGCAGGATTGAGATGCACATGATCTGCTATCTCTGCGAGAGTGAAATTCATAGTGTTCTCTCTGATTGGAATATAGGGAATGTGATGTTGTTGAGAAATTTGCTTGATAATATGAGTGGCCGTTTGGTGCGCAACAAAGAATTCATCGTGGGAAATATCAATGGCATCGTATCCAATGGATGCATTCTCGTCTCGAGAGTTATCTGCTTTAACTAGTGAAGCTTCACTGGCAACTACTACCTGAACATGATCGTTTTGAATAAGGGTGACTAAATCATTTAAGCTGTTTTGAAAAAGAGTGGCACCAGGAAAGCTATTGGGGGCAGAGATGATTTTAGCTTTTACTTTATCCTCATTATATAAGACTTTATTCATACCAAGGTACGATAGTTTGCTCCATATGCGTTCAAAGAGAACTGGCACTGCATAAAAGCTGTTCCAGGGGAAACTCTTGTTGATATAGTCGTATACATCTTCGCGGAAATTCTGAACAAGAGAGGCATCAATAGGTTTCCCATTCGCTTTTTTAAAGTATTTTATGTCGTTCCAGGTGTGATAAACGATGATTAAATCGGGTTGTAGGTAGCGTATCTTATAGATATAAGTTTGTAGGGAATTCATAACATTGTAACCCGGAACTCCGGCATTAATGCATTCGATTTTTTTTGAGGGGATCCATTTGGCACTGTTTAAATTTTTTTCTAGAATTTTAGTAAACGTCTCCTTTTCTGAGGAGACGTACTCAAAGACAGAGGAACCCCCTAATATAAAGATTCGAAAGACATCTTTTCCTTTGGGCATTGTTATTTCATCCCCTCTAAATCCATATTGATTGATGGTGATATCTCTTAGATGTGTGAGTTTTGTCCCCGCACTGATAATTTTTTGATTGGGCCTAATCTCAAAATTAATAAAGGGATGTTCTTGATAGAGAAGATCTCTCCCTTTAAAGTAGAAGATGGCAATTTGGGTAGTGATGAACAAAGAGAGAAGGAGAGCTAGTGAGATAGTTAGAACATAGAAGATAGCATTTTTTTTATTGATTTTGATCAAGATAGCGCCTTTGTAATGAAATTTTAAGGAGAGGATAAATTGTTTTTGTTATAAAAGTCAACTTAACTTGGAGTGAACAGATGATTGAAGCCAATATGGCCTTTAGTAAAGATTATTGTGATTTTCAATCTTCAAGAAGCCTTTTACGAAGGGTGATTAGAAGAGTTTATATCAACGGGATTGCTAAAGTTGTTCGTGGAGATGCTATTGATTTTGGCTGCGGTGTAGGGGTTTTTCTCAAAAAGCTTTCAAAAAAATCAATTGGTCTGGAGGTTAACTCTTGTGCTGTAGATTTTTGCAATAAGCAAGGTTTGACTGTTTCTCATTATAATCCTGTGGATGATAATTACTCTTTGGGAAATATTCGAGCAAACCAATACGGTACTTTTTTGATGATCCATGTTCTTGAGCACATTTCTGGGAGTAGAGAGGTAATGGAAAAAATTATGGGGACGTGTGCACGCTTAGGAATTCGCCGCTTGATCTTTGTCGTTCCGTGTTTTAAGGGATTTTTGTCTGACAAGACCCATTGTGAGTTTATTGATCTTGATTTTTTCCGCTCTTTTGATTCAACTTATGGATATAAAATAAGTGAAAAGCGTTATTTTCCATTTAACAACAGTCGCATTGGTCGATACTTTAAGTACAATGAGCTTTGGGCCATTTATGATAGGAAAATGGAAGAACAGAGAGTAGTCGATTGACTTGTACTTTGAACAATTATAAAAAATTCTTAATATCTTCTTGCTTGGGAAAAATAGTGTGAAAGATCAAAAAGTTCATACCTTTGTTATTCTGGCCTATAAGCAATCACCTTTTTTAGAAGAGTGTATTCAGTCGGTTCAAAGGCAAGCCGCTTTCAGTAACATTATAGTAGTGACCTCTACACCAAATCAACATATTGATTCTTTGGCAAAGAAGTACTCTTTGCCTTTGATCCTTAATGCAAACAGAGGGACGATTGCTGAGGATTGGTCTTTTGGTTTTAAGCAGGCAACCACACCCTATGTAACCTTGGCCCATCAGGATGATATCTACTTTGAACACTATACGGAAGAGTTGCTAAGCTATACGGGTAAACATCAAGATGCCTTAATTTATTTTTCCAATTATTTAGAGTTATCTCAGGGGAGTTATCGTAAGTCCAATAGAACCACCTTAGTGAAAAGGTGTATGTTGCTCCCCTTATATCTCAAATCCAGCATAAGCGTGATTTTTTTAAAAAAGATGATGGTTTCTTTTGGTTGTCCCATCATGAGTTCTTCCATCATGTATAACAAAAGAAAGTTAAATGATTTTAATTTTGATCCAAACTACACCATTAATTTAGATTGGGATGCTTACTGGAGGCTTGCTAATAAAAAAGGAGCTTTTCTTTTTCATACGAGGCCACTTATGGCACATAGGATACACCCTGAATCGGAGACGTCGTGTGGAATAAGAGATGGCAGGCGGCAAGGCGAGGATGCAACGATGTTTTATCGTATTTGGCCCAATTTGATATCAAAAATTTTAATCAAGATCTACTCCTTGTGTTATTCCACCAATAGGGTAGAGGAGAGTTGAGAAAGTTATGAAAATTGCAATAATCATTCCTGCATATAATGAAGAAGCGACGATCAGTCATACCGTTCGAGATATGTATAGTGCTCGTTCCGATGCTGAAATTTTTGTGGTGAATAATAATTCAACGGATTTAACGGCCAAGAGAGCACTCGAGACATTTCGGGAGTTGGGTTGCAAGGGAAGCGTTCTTCATGAAGAGATGAAGGGCAAAGCTAATGCGATTCGAACTGCCTTTCGCAAGATCGATGCAGATATCTATGTGATGATTGATGCAGATACAACTTATAGTGGAAAAGATCTAGAGAAACTGATTGAGCCTATTCTCCAAGAAAAAGCCGATATTGTGGTGGGAGATAGATTCTTTGCTGGTGAATATCGAAAACAAAACTCTCGGGCCTTCCATGAGTTTGGAAATGTTCTGGTCAATAAATTTATTAATTTCTTATTTAAAACCAATTTAAGCGATGTCATGAGTGGATACCGTGTTTTTAATAAGAGATTTGTTCTGTTTTATCCTATTATGTGCAGTGGTTTTGAATTAGAGACCGAAATGACTCTTCATGCTTTGGATAATAAGTTTAAGATTAAAGAGATCCCAGTTTCTTATAAAGAAAGGCCATCGGGAAGTGTTTCTAAATTGAACACCTTTCGAGATGGTGTGCGAGTTATAAAGACTGTGATCAATATTTTCAGAGACTATCGACCATTTATTTTTTATGGAATCATCTCTATCGTGCTACTTTTTTTCTCGATTATTTTCATGTATGTCGTTGTTAGTGAATACATAGCTTACCGTTATATTACACAAGTTCCGCTTGCGGTTGTTTCTCTGGCGATTATTATCCTTTCGGGTATTTCTATGACTGCCGGAACAATTTTAGATACCTTAGTAAGATATCAAAAATCAAACTTCCAATTGGGATTGAATAGTTTTACCCATGAAAGTGATCGTTTGGAGATGGGCCATGAGTAGTAATAGATTTGCTAAATTGAATCGAAATAGATTTTTATTTTTAATATTACTCATGTTAGCACTTTTTCTTCCATCTACTATTCTATCTAGTTTTGATGGGATTCCATTGGATCAGAGAGCCGAATCTATTTTTTTGGGGATCACACTTTTTATCTTGCTCTGGGCGAACCCTAATTTTTTAATCCAGAAGCTCACTAAATCTTTGATTGTTGCTTTATTTTTGCTCAAAGTGTTGAGCATTTGTTTTTTTACGCAACAGGGTTTATGGGGAGACATTCATAGTCATCCGAGCAACAAGATAGAAAGATCATGGGATGTTAGGATTGGATGGCCATTATATACTAGCAAACATTCAAGGGTTGTTGATCGTTCCTATAATAGGGCAGAAGAGTTTCCTTTTTGGTTTTTTAACTCTCCATACACATCGGAATTTACTGAAGCTAAAACACTTCGTCCTCCTAACGCCAAAATATCCTATACTATGCAAGGATATGTGACGATCCAAGACCGTGGGATTTTTAGGATAGAAAAAAATGAAAACATAACAGTGGCAGGAAAAGTAGGAGATCGGCCATTCTCTCTGGAAAATAACCAACATGCTTTGGAATTGCAGATTCCAGCAGGGACGCACGAGATCGCGTTGAATTTACTGATTACTGGAGGTTCAGAGTGGAAATTTTTAACATTATGGAATGGCAAGGATCTGTATAAGAATACTTTGGTAACAACAGAAAGGCCCAAGAGTTATGAAAAATACTCCTACAACCTGATGAATATCACGATCATACTCTTGCTAGTATCGCTATTGGGGTTGTGGATTTACTCCACAATCAAAACGTTACAATTAACTCTTTTTCAACTTTTTTGGATCTCTTCCTCTTCATCTTTGCTGTTTTTTTTAGGGCAGCATAACTTTTTAGATAGAATTTGTGTGACCCTTTTGGTGTTGGGATTGTTGATCCCTATTCAGGAGCATCATAAAAATTCAAAAGTAGCTTACCTGCTGATAGGCTTACCTTGGGTAAGTTACTTTGTCGGTCTCAATTTTAATTCTCTGGGACTTTTCAATTTATATACTCCAGGAGATGATTTTACTTCGTACCAAGGCCTGGCCTACACGATATTTTTTGAAGGAGAGTGGTTTCGTGGAGGAAGTAACTTTTTTGATCTTCAACCACTCTATCGATGGATCGTTGGTTTGCTCCATTGTTTGTTTGGAGACACCAGCACTGGGGAAAAATTTCTCGATACTTTAAGTGTCTCTATCATGGGAATGTTTGTGCTTCATGTTGTTCATGAATGTACGAAAAATTTCAAGTATGCTTTAGCATCTATGGTAATATTTTTGATGGTATTTACGATCGGTGTTAACTATTACCATATCGGTAAAGGGTTGCAGGAGATTGTCGGATCAACTTTTGCCTATTCTATGGGATTTTTTATCTTAAAATACTACCGTTATAATAGTAAACGATATTTGATCTTTGGGGGATTGTTTGCAATGCTATCCTTTTTTACAAGAATGGATTATTTGCCCTTTGTCTTGGTGTTAACTTTCGCTCTGTCCATTCCTCTCTCGACTCCAACCAGAGATTGGTTCTCTGTTTTGCTTGATTTTAAAAAGATAAGATATCAGGCGATCCTCTTTAATGTGTCCGCCTGTATAGTTGGTTTTTTGATTTTATCCCTTCATGGCAAAATATATGGGGGAATGTTTCGCCCCCATCCCTTTCATTTTTTGACGGATTCTCAAGATTACTCCTTTCTCGTGGTGTTGGATTCCATTTTGAGGATTGCCACAGTTCATGAACCCTATATCTTAAATCCTGTAAAAAATATTCGAGCAATGCTAGTAACAGTTGGTTGTGCGTCCGCTTTACTATCGCTCATGAAAATGCCTTTGTTTGGCCGTTTACCCATGACCTTGTCTTTTGCATGTTTGGGTGGGTTTGTTTTTACAATCATTGTTCCCTATTGGAATGCTTATTGCGGTAGATTTTCAATCCATATTATTCCATTGGCGGTTTCGCTGTCTTTGTGCTTATTTTTCTTGATATTTGAGAGATTTAAATCGCATAGATTATTATCAAGTAAGATTTAATGAGTAATAAGATTAAGATTTTTGTTGTGAATTTATTTTGTATTTTTTTACTTTTCTCGATACTGGAGATGGTCTCTCGATCAACATCTCAGGTCTATCAGGGAAATCTTTTTAGTTGGGTGAATTTTTTTAAAGAATTTAGGAATGCTTATCCCTCGGAATTTAATAAGGAATTAGGGTGGATCCCTAAGAAAGGATTGTGGTTTAGCAATATTTTTTGGAATATTGATGTTACTATTTTGGAGGGAGGATTTCGATCTAATTTTCCTGGAAGGAATTATGAGATTCGAAGTGATCGAGATCAGATTGTTGCCGTTGGCGATTCGTTTACTTTTGGAGGAGAGGTCTCTGATGATCAAACTTGGCCTGCGTTTTTAGAAAAGATTATTGGAATGGATGTTGTTAATGCAGGAGTCAGTGTCTATGGTATTGATCAAATTTATTTACGCTCAAAAAAAATATTAAAAGAATTCAAAAGGCCTCCTAAATTAATGATTGTGAGTTTTATAAATGACAATATTCGTAGGAGTGAACTGCGTGTAATCTATGGCAAGAATAAACCATTTTTTGAGAAAGACAAGTCATCAGAGGAGTTTACGTTAAGAGATGAGCATGTTTTTCCTATGGAGGGTAAGCAATCTCGATTGCAATCAATCTTAGGATTTAGTTATTTGTTCTTCAGGGTATTGCCAAGAATTCAACCGAAGTTATTTAAGAGTGAAGAAGATATTGTTGTTCACAATTATGGAGATAAAGTTGCTTGCTTTCTTTTCAAAGATTTAAAAAAAATTGCTCAAGAAAAAAATGTGAAATTGTTGTTGCTGGTTCAAGGCAATCCGGCCGTTGATGAAGAGGGCGATAAGATGAGTGTAATTATCAGATGCGCAGTAGATAATAATATTAAGATCCTAAATCTTTTACCCAAATTACGTGAAATTTATAAAGATAATCCTGCTCTCTATAAGAGGATGTTTGTTTCCCATATGTTACCTATTGGAAATAGATTTGTGGCAGAAGAGATCCGGTGGTTCATTCAAGAACAGCAGCTGCTTTAAAAAAAAATAGATTTTATAAGTATAAAAACTTTAATGAAAAATTTTTGCATAAGTATTCTACTAGATCGTAGGTGTCGGAGTTGTTATTGGAGTGAGCAAGAAAAGTAGAGTAATCGATCCAAGAGAGATTGGAGGATGCTTGAATGAAACGAGGAATATCATATCCTGCTATAATCGTTTGGGGGGTAAGTAAGGAGAGTTCTTTTGAATCGACAGATGCATCACCTTCCGTCCAGATAATGATTTTGCTTTTTTTATAGTCTGTTGGTATCTCTGTGAAATGTTTCTTGAAAAAATCGGAAGTATCAACTAGCGGAGGTCGTCCATGGATTGCAAAATAGATTGTATTGCTGATATAAGTTTGAATTTGCTCAGGAGAGTAGTTGTTTTTTTTTGATTCGATTGGAACCTCTTCATAGTGATAGCTATTGGGCCTGATAAAGCGGAATGAAGGAACATGGCCTGTAAGGGTTGCTCCTGGTGCAACAATAGTATTTTCACCAATAGTTGTTCTTGGTAGGATTGTTGTGCACATTCCTGTCCACGAATATTGACCGATAAGCACGTTACCCATTTTTTGAGGAAAGCCACGGACAAGCGGAAGATATATTCCATGGGTGTAGATGGTATTCCTCGGTCCAAAACAGGAGTAGTCTTCCATTGTAACTTTACAATTATGACTGCACTCAATCAACGACTGGACAGAAACCAAGCATCTTGCATGGGCAATAAATGTTCCATATCCATAGATCTTTGTAAAATAGGCAATCCGTGATCGTTTGCCTAGGGTGAAGCTTTTTAAAAAGACAATAAAGGTGAAAGGATCAATTTGTGAATAATCTTCTAGCGTGAGGTTTTCTACCATTATAAAAGAGCATGGCCCAATATGCACATGCTTGCCGATATTAAGGCCAATACAACGCCAGAGAGGGATTTTTATAAAAGCAGGGAGGGGAAAGCTTAGAAATTGTACAAAAAATTTAAAAATTTTTCTGAAATCACTCATGGTAGCATATCTGATTTATTAAAAGTGGGTAACTTATTAGGGAGTTTCAAGCTATACATAAGAGCATTGAAAGATACATCTTGCGTCCAGCAAAGGCAGTTGTTTTGGTGTTTCCTAATGCAATCACGTTGCTGCCTAATTTGAGACCCATTCCAAATTTGCATAAAGGAGGATTTATTTATGTTTCCAAGGGAACTCATTGCTGGCGAAGCAATACAGTGAAACACCTCTCCATCAGGCATAATGATTAGACGAAAAAAAGGGGACCAGCATTTGATTTTCTTTTGTAGCGTAATTGGGTTGAAAATAAAAGCAGGAATATTTCTAAAATAGGAAGTATTAAATTGTGGAAATTGATCACAAAGTTGATCGATGTAAGATTGAGTTGAATGGTATTCGGCATTGTCAAATAGAAGTGATTTCATGGAATGAGTGTTTTTGCTATGAGGGTGATTTTCATATCCAAAACTGATTGGTTGTATGCTAGTGTGATCAACAATGCGAGATAAGTATTCTATTGTTTGTGAAATAGTATGAATATTTTGTTGAGTGAGAACAGTTGTGCTTTTGATGATCGGATACTTTCCATGGCGCTTCTTTTTTAAATATTGAATGCCTTCTATTGCGGTTTTGAATAAACCTGGCAGATTGCGAAGGGAGTCGTGCTCTTCGGAGTTGCATGAATCAATGCTTACGGTGATGGAGTCTACTCTATTTTCAAGAATTTCATCGGCCTTTTCTTTTAATAGATGGCCATTGGTAACAAGATAAACAGCAATGTTATAGCTTTTTAATATTTTGATTACATCAAAAAGATAGGGCCATAGCAGAACTTCTCCCCCAGTGAATCCTACAATCTTTACTTTGCTTTTTCCAATTTCATGGGCCGTGGCGATGGCCTTTTCTCGAGAAAGATCTGCTGTGAATTTTTTCTTCTGAGAGTGTGTCGAGCAAAAGACGCAAAAAGCATTGCAATCAAAAGTAACCATCCAAGTTATAAATAAAGGTCCACGAGAAGAAGATGTATTTAAAATGTAATTACGGAAGATAGCGCGCAAGAATTCTATACTCATGGAGATGAGGCGACGTGAAAAAGGAATGGGAAGTGTTTTGGTGTGTTTGATAATGAATTTAAGCATATTCCTCTACTTATAGCGATTAATGGTATCTATAATATGAATGATATCCTTGTCTTTAAGGTCGGCGTAGGCCGGAATAAAGAGTGTCTGATCTTTTGTCTTTTTAGCATGGTTGGCAAGAAAAGAATACTCAGTGAATGCGATCTCTTCAGGAATACAACTCAGGAGCATTTTAGAGCAATCAATTCCATGTTTATAGAGATAATTTCTTAAGTTTGCTGGGTTAGCGGTTTTTATAGGGAAAAGCCAAAAGGAGTGATTACTTTGTGGAGCGTGAGGGAGTGGTTTGTGAATAAGCTTATTATTTATTTTGCTGTATAATCGTGTAGCATTGTTATAGCGCCTTATTTCTCGTTCTTTTAATGTTTTAAGTTGAGAGAGGCCAAGAAGTGCTTGCTGCCAGGTAAATGGTTCAAAAAAATGTTGGGGTAGACGTTCCCTTTTGATAACAAGTTTATTATGTTTTTGAAATTTTGCAAAAAAATCGTCTTTGTAAATCAGCGGCCGAAGTAGGGGAAATACGATAAAGGTAAATAAAAGGGGAGAGACTGCGAGTTTGAGGATAATGTTTTTTATCGCCTCAGTAATGTAAGGGATTTTATCGATTTTTTTTTGCGATGAAATGCTGGTGCGAATTTTATTCAATAATGCGGTATTGGATGAAAGAATGATCCCACCATTAATGGTACAGATAGGTTTTAATAAGCTAAGGCTGAAAATAGAAGCTGAGCCGAAAGTTCCAAGAGGTTTGCCGTGAAAAGTACTGCTGATGGCCTGTGAACAATCTTCAATGAATGGCAAATGATACTTATTGGAGATATTCAATACTTTTTGCATATCATGAGGATAGCCTGCAAGATGAGTGATCAGGAAAAGCACACTTTTTGAAGTGATTTTTTTTTCTAAATCATGAAAATCCATGCAGTAACTATTTTTTTCAATGTCAATAACAACAGGCTTGAACCCAGCAAGATGAATAACATTAATAAAATCTGCCACGTGTAGAGCAGAGATAAGAACTTCTCCTCCTAACGGAAGATTCATGTTTTTTAGTAAATGATAAAGGCCCATCCTTGCTTTGCAAGTAGCAATACCAGGGGGAAGTTCATATCGAGATGAAAAAGTGGTTTCAAAGGATGTAATAATTTGCGATTGTTCTGCAGGGCCTTTTTGAACAAACAGCATATTCCAGATAAAAGTGAAAAGCTCTTGAAAAGTAATAGTTAATTTGATTCTAGGAATAGTATTCATAGGCGACCCATGTTTTTTGATTTTAAATTCCGAATGATAACATAATTATTGAAAGAAGCCACTAAGGTGAATGTTTTTGTATTTGCCAAAAGAACGGAAATCACGGGATTGTTCATTGGAAGGACAATAAGATCTAAAATATACTTGGTTGTTATATAGTCAATAGCATCAATGGGATCAAGAAATTCGCGGACAAAGGATTTTGGAATGTTTTTGCTCATAATGAAATTCCATGCATCAACATCATATCCAGTTGACCACAGATGGGCCAGCTGGGGTAGAGAATTTTTTTGTTGATGAAAATCCATTCCCGACGCACGTTCAATAGATAATATATTAGAAATAGATTGTTCGGTAGATGAAAAGGAGTTTCCCATGAAAAATCGAAAAATAAAAAAACGCTCAATGTGTTCTAGAGCAGAGGTGTGAGTAGAAAAATCTAGAAAGGTTAAATAATTAGGGCGACTCGTATAGAGAACAGCTATACTGGGTGCATAGGGTGACAAGATAACAGTATCGCTAGAAGTGTTGTTCTTAATCCATGAAAGGGCATGGAGATAATCGGCATCTATAGAAAATCTACTGGAGTTGGACATAATAAATTGGGTATGTAATATAAGAAAAACTCCTGTTCCTAGAGCGGTAAGCGCTGTTAGTAGAGATTTTTTATATTCCAAAAGGATGGCAAAGATTGTTATAAGGAAAAGAGTTATTCCGGGGAAAATAACCACCTGATACCAGTGGACATACTCTACCTTTATATTGGTAATTATTTGTGTTTGCAGACCGAGGCACCCACTAAGAATAAAAAGAAGGGTGACGATGAGCAATGTAAAACGAGTACTCTGGAATGCTTTACGCAGGCGATACAAAGTATGAATAAGGAGAAGAATTACTAAGCCAACAACGCAAGCTAGCGCATCTGGGGATCTGCCTTGAATCATAACAAATTTTTTTAATTCGAAATAATCAACGGGGAGAACCCTCAGATGATTCACAATATCCCACAAAATTATCCCAATAAAAAATAAAAAAATTAAAAGAAAATAATACCATATTTTGTTTGTCTTTGATTTTTTGTTGTTGAACTCATGCCAGATGAATAAACAAAGTAGGATGAAAAAGAATGGGAGATAGTAGAAACGAGTAGAGTAAATACAATATAAAAGAACAGACAGAAAAAGAAATAATATTAATTTTAACGAGCGAGAGTATTTGTAATCTTTATATAAAAAAGCAGAAAAATAAGCCGATATCATTAGTAATGATAAGGTTACTGACGGATTAGCAAAGCGAGCAATGCATCCCTCACCTAGACCATGAATAAGATCTGTCGCATATTGAGTAAAAGCTTTTTCATCTTTTAAAAAATAAAAAGTAGAAAAAATTATTCTCTCTAGTGAAGAATAGAATAATACAAAAAAGGAGACAGCAAAGGCAGATTGATACCGGTTAAATTTAAAATGAAAAAAGATTAGAAAAAGGATAAAACTAAGAGTAAAAGGAGCAAAAAACTGCCAGGCTAAAATGAATGCTGCAGGAGAGATAAGCTTATTGAGAACAGCGAAAATTTTTACTTCGTAAGCTTTATATAATTCAGGAGTATTTTTAGATTCAAGAAGAAAGGTATTATTATAAGGACGAGCATAAACTGCAAGTAATTTCTCCTGCTCACCATAAAAGGGAGCATTGATGGGCAAGGTAGAGGTTTGTTTGAGAATTAACCAAGGAGACAGAAAAGATAATGCTATCGTTGCAGAGATAAGAGCAGCAATAAAGAGATCTAAATAAATGGTATCCCTGGGCCATTTCATATTTTATATCACCTGTTTTTTGTTAATCGTTAGTCACATTCTTGGGTACGACTACCATTGTCCAAAGAGAGGAGTTCGTATTGATTAACTTGGTTACTTCTGCATTGGTTGTATTGGCCATCTCAACCATTTCAGCGTGCTTAAAATGGTACGAGATAGGAGCATGTAAGAGATCAAAACAAGCTTCCCAGAATTTTTTGAATCCATGGGCCCACCATTCAGAAAGCTGATCTTTAAAAGGAATAAGGTGTGAGATACTCGGAAAGAGTTTTGATAATGGTATAATTAGAATCATGGTTAGAAGATAAAGTGCCAACGCTGGGAATATTGCTAACAAAAAGAGTCCATGAGGTGGCATAAAAGAGAGGACTTTTTTTAGCGGTTCGATAATGTAGACCATGATAAAATTGTTTTCAAAACTATAGACACAGCAGGAGAATATTCCTGTTGCCTTAACAGTGCTAAAAATTTCTTGAAAGATCGTCTTTTGATGGGGAATATGCTGGAGAGCATGGTCGCATATGGCGATATCGAGAGAACTCTTTTTAATAGGAGATTTGCTTAGATCACATCTTACAAGGATCAGCTTATCCATAAAGTTACGAAGAAGATTTGGCAAGGTAAAAATGTGTTCTCCAATATCGAGAACGATCACTTTTTGGGAAGATGCCTGGCAAACATGATAGGCCTCTCTACCGGAGCCACCACAAAAAATTCCAATGATTTTGTTTGTAAAGGTGTTACTATCTAATCCAGAGAATTTATAAAACGCATTACGCCCATAGAAGCCATAATTATTTTCCAATAAAGAAAGAGTTACTGGAAAAAATTTTCCAAATTGCAATGACCAATTATGATTAGTTTTAATTATTTTGTCATTTATTTCATTGTGAGGGGTATAGAAGCAAATAACATGATCAATGATTGGATAGGTCTGACCACAGGAAAGGCACTTGACAGTGGATGGTGTTGGCAAGTCGAGTTCACTTTTGCATTGTGGGCAACAGAAAAAAACTAAGTCATCTTTTTTCATTGATGGGCCTATTTGGGGGATCCTGTTTTTCTTTGGATCATTTACTATATTCTTTTTTCAGATAAAATAAAAAGTGTAATATAGATCTTAGCTTTGAGATTATTGTTGTTCTAGAGGAAATAGGTTTTAAGGTGAAAAAGAGGGAAAAATTTTTGTTGATCTATCCCGCACTAGGAATGTCGGGTACTTTTGTGCGACACGTGCCGATTGGTTTACTATATGCCGCAATTGGGTTGGTTCAAAAAAAGTATGATGTTGAGATCTTTGATTGTCGTCTCTATCCTCAAAATTGGCGAGAAATATTACAGAGCAAATTGTCAGAGATAGCTAAAAATATTTTAGCTGTTGGTGTCAGTGTTATGTCTGGGACTCCTATTAAGAGTGCAATAGAGATTGGAAGGATGGTTAAATCTATTGATCCAGAAATAATAAATATCTGGGGTGGACCTCATGCGACGTTTTTTCCGGAATCGATTTTAGAGAACAACTGGTATTGTGATATTGTAGTTTCAAAAAATGCAGTAAGTAGTTTTCAGCAATTGGCCACGGCCTTACTTGAAAATAGCTGCTATAGCAATATTCCTGGGATTTTTTATAAACATATGACTTCCAAAGAGATTAGGTCGACGCCAGCTGACTGTTCAACATTTGAATTTTATGACTACAGAGAAATTCCTTATCATCTGATCTCTGATTACTCTCTTTATGGGCAATTAGACCAGAAGGATAAGATCATTTTTCCTATGTATAGTGCCCTTGGGTGCCCTTATCGCTGTTCTTTTTGTAGTTCCCCTGCGGAGTATAATCAAATTGTTGGCCCTAAATGGGTTCCCTTACCGGTTAAAGAGGTGGTGGATCATATTGCCTATGTTGTGCGTAAATACAGGGCCAATTATATCTATTTTATCGATAACGACTCGTTTGTTGATTTAAAACACGTTGAAGCGATCATGGATGAGATAGAGAGGCAAGGGATAAGGGTTAAATTGGGATTTAGAGGTGCACGGATTAATGAAATAAAGAAGATGACCCATGAATTTATAGAAAAACTTTCTCGATGCGGAACTGATATTCTGCATATCGGCGCCGAGAGTGGTAGTGATCGGATTTTAGATTTGATAAAAAAAAATTGTACTGTAGATGATATTATTGAGTGTAATCGCAAGTTAGCTCAGCATACGAAAATTATTGCTGCTTACAATTTTATCATGGGGGTGCCAACGGAAACATATGAAGACCTTGTCGCAACAAAAGATCTTATGCTTAAATTAATTAGAGAGAATCCTCAGTGTCTTATTTTTACCCCTAATAAATTTCGTCCTTTGCCAGGGACAGAGTTGTTTTCGTTAGTTGTAAATACGTGGGGGTATAAGAGTCCACAGACTTTAGAAGAGTGGGTACAAGTGGAGGCAGAGGGGGACTATTCTGACCTTTGGTATACTCAGAAGATGAAAAGATACTGTGATTTATTGCTGATTGGATCTTATTTTATTGATAAAAAGATTTTTAAGGTAACATCTGGAGGTTCTTTATTTTATAGGCTGCTGCGTTTGATTGCCAGAATTTATTATCCGATTATCTTTCTTCGGATGTATTTTTCGATTGATTGCTTTTTTATTGAGCATAAAATGTACAAGCTAATCAAAGAATTAATGCCTCGTTTCACCTCAATAAAGGGGAATACATGATGAGCAATCGTTTGTCTGGAATTAGTTTTATTATTCCCGCTTATAATGAGGAGAGGGGAATTGTTGAAACAGTTTTACGAGTAAAGAAAGTTCTAGAAGCACTTGGTGTTGCTTATGAAGTCATTGTCGTTAATGATGGTTCAAGAGATAATACAAAAATTATTGTTGAACCAATTATAAGTGATTCTATTAAATTAATTTCTCACCCTATAAATATTGGATATGGGAATGCCATAAAAACTGGGATTATGAGTGCTCGCTTTGAAATTATTGGCATTACGGATGCAGACGGAACATACCCCATAGAAGATATTTCGCTTCTATATAATGAAATAAAAGCGGGATTTGATATGGTTATTGGCTCTAGGGGAAACACAAAAGATATTGATAAGGTTTTAAAAAAAATTTTCAGATGGGTATTTAAAAAATTTATCAACTATTTTGTTAATGCTAAAATAGAGGATGCCAATAGTGGATTTCGTCTCTTTAAAAAGAGTTTGGCGTTGGATTTTTTTCCGTTTCTTTGCGGAACCTTTTCTTTTACAACGAGCTTGACCATACTTGCTTTTGGAAAATCTTATTTTATAAAATACGTTCCAATTCAATATTCACCACGGATCGGTCGAAGCAAGGTCAACCATCTCATGGATTCGATTAGGACCTTTCAGTATATTGTTCAAGGTGTAACTTTTTATAATCCAATAAAATTTTTTATTATTTTATTGGTAGTGATGGTATTTGTTGTTTGTATTCCGGCCATGATCTTGGCGATGATGCAAAGGTTTGTTCTTTCTCAGTATTTGATGATTTTTGGATCGATTGGAATCCTTTTAATGGCCTTAGGAGTGTTGGGAGATATTATTAGAATATCTTGGATGAAAAAATGAAAGAGCAGAGTCAATCATAAATGCACTTAGCATGATATAAATAGGCATGTCATAGATGCGATAACGGATTTCGGAGTGAGCTAGGAATTGTATCAGTATATATGTCGTGATAAGGGAAATGATGATTTTACTGCCATTTCTTTTCTTGAGATAGAGAACAAATCCTAAAAGAGCGGTAAGCATAACGAGGACATCCGCTACGCCTAAGAAGAGAATGTTTTTCAGAGAAGAGCCTTTGTAGACAGGGCGAAAATAGTTTTGGAATTTTTGTTTCCATGAATATGGAATAATAAAAGGATATCTTTTTATATTATCGATAAGCCCATCAATATAGTATTGTATTTTTACAGAATCTGGAAGGTAGTAAAAATCTTTCCACCCGCCGTCAAAGGGAGGTTTTTCCCAGAAGTTTTTATAGGTGTTATCAAGAGAGAAAAACTCCACATATCCATTTCCCTTAATGATTCTATTGGGAGTTGAGGAGTCGTAGAGTTGAGGGAAAATGGAAAATCTTGCGCTGAAAAAGGATATGCTAATCGCTGTAACTAGAATAGAGAGCCAAGAGAGTAGCGCCGCTTTGTTTTTATTGAGGTGGATCATTTTTTGCAAGAAGAGTTCGTTGAAAAATTTTATGAATAAGCAGATGGCAGTAGCTATAAAAAGATAGTGCAACATTGATCTACGCCAATGATAGATAATAAAAATGGTCAACAGAAGCAGGAGTCCTGCCATGATTTTCTCTTTAAGTTTGGGATTGGAATAAGTGATCGTCGTGCAAAGGAGTGCAGCGATAAACAAGAAGACTCCAAAACTTTCTTTAAGAACAAAACCATTCCAAAAAAGATTATAGGGATAAAGGGTGAAAATCAAAGTTGCAATCAGCGTAATTCTTTGATTAAAAAAATACTTTACTAAATAATAGTAAAGATAGATGGAGAGAGTACTCCATAGAGTATTGAACATTCCAAAGATCCAGACAAGCCTGTTTTCAAATCCAGGGGTATAGATATCAACAAGGCCAATTGTGTGAAAACAGGCAATGAAGTCTGCAATCAGACGATTAGGAAAAAAAAGCGGATGGCCCTCTAGAATATCTTTGGCAAGTGCAACGTAGAATTCACTATCGGGGGCCATCCAGTTGGCAGAGAGATTGGTAAAATGTGTTGCAAAGATAAAGGACAATCGCAAAATAAAGCCGAAAATAACCAAGAGAAAAAGTATTTTTCGCGGTGATCCTTCTACCCAATTTGCAATTCCTTTTACATTCAACAACGACTCCTTGACTTTAGTTTACTTTACATTCGGATTATTTTATAAATTTGAAATGGATAAGACAATTCCAATGATGGATCTTTCGAGGCAAAATGAACCTCTTAAAGAAGAGTTTTTTTTTGCATTTTCTAAAGTGTTGCAACACCAAAAGTTTATTATGGGACCAGAAGTGTTGGCCTTCGAGGATGAAATTGCAAGATATTGTCAAACTCCGTTTGCGCTAGGGGTCTCCTCTGGAACAGATGCCCTGTTGATGGCCCTCATGGCCCTTGGCATTGGTGAGGGAGACGAAGTACTCACAACCTCTTTTTCCTTTGTGGCCACGGCCGGGGTTATTGCACGAGTGGGAGCAACTCCTCTCTTTGTCGATATAGATCCAGAGACTTTTAATATTTCACCTGCACAAATAGAAAAAAAGATTTCAAGTAAGTGTAAGGCGATTATTGTTGTTCATCTTTTTGGACAGAGTGCTGAGATGGACTCCATTCTAGATATCGCAAGAGGGCATCAGCTGAGGGTGATTGAAGATGCAGCTCAATCGATTGGCGCTGAATACAAGGGGATTCGAGTTGGTGCAATAGGAGATATTGGTTGTTTTTCCTTCTTTCCAGGAAAAAATTTAGGGGCCCTGGGTGATGCAGGAGTTGTTGTCACAAAAGAAAGAGAGTTGTACGAAAAAATGAAATCCATTAGAGTTCATGGAGCGAAAAAAAAATATTATCATGATATTCTAGGAGGAAATTTTAGATTAGATACGTTGCAAGCTTCTTTTTTACAAGTAAAGCTAAGACACCTTGACGAGTATACTTTGCGGCGACAAGAAAATGCTAAGCTGTATCGCCAAGGGCTTTCCCAGCTACAAGTAGACTCTAAAATTCAATTGCCCATTGTCTATGAAAAAGCTTCCAGGCACGTTTATAATCAATTTACCATCAAATGCCTTGGTGGCGTAAAGGAGCGAGATCAGTTCAAAGATTACCTCAATGCTATCGGGATTGGTTGTGAAGTGTATTATCCTTGTCCTTTGCATAAGCAGCAATGTTTTGAAAAATTCTATGGGGATGATGATCAATTGTGTCCATGTTCAGAGCTTGCCTCGGAACAAGTTTTATCGCTACCAATTTATGAGGGATTAAAAAAAGAGGAACAAAATTATATCATCGAAAAGATAAAGCGATTTTTTTATGATTAAGGGACGCGAGAATAAATTTTATTTTTTAACTTTTGCTTTTTTAGCAATAGTTTTGATTCTCGCTTTAGCAATCTTTGAACTCATGGCCTATCTGTGTTTCAAATCTCGAATCTATATTCCCAATCATATGCGATCAGTGACCATCATTGAAAATACAGCACCAGCTTATGAGTTCGATCCTAGTCTCGGTTATAAGATCTCTTCAACGCCTCTTCGTTTTGCAAAAATTACTAAGGGAGTGGTTGAATATTCCGTTGTAAGAAAAGGAAACAATTTAGGATTGCATGCTGTCCGAGATTATTATCCACAGAAAGATTCAAAAGAGATTAAGCGATTTATTGTTTTTGGGGACTCTTTTTCCGCAGGAGAGTATTTAGAAAAAACTTGGGTTGATCGTTTTGAAGAGATGGCGAAAAAAGAGGGAAAGAATATTGAATTGCTCAATTTTTCGATTATGGGAGGAGGGCTTGGCAACTGGTGGCGTGCCTTAGATGGTATTCTTCGCTCAGAACACTACGATGTAGATGGTGTGATCTTTGCTATTACAACAACGGTAATCAATCGAAAGTTTTTTTGGCATGAAAATACGGAGGGGGAGATTAGTGACATCTTTGGTTATGTCCCTTCATGGGATCCAAAGTTTTTTCCAGGGCACAAGAATAGTCTGCAGCAGAGTTATTATTATCGCTATTTAGACGAAATCTACAAAGTCTCAAACAGTCAGTTTGAGGAGGTTATGGCGAAAAAACAAAACACAATACGTTATAAAACATATGCTCGCTATTATCTTGCGCGATTTATTGTCGCTGTTAAGAAGTTTTGGCCAACGACATATTTGGCTTATCAAAAGGCAGGGAGTTGGTTAGAACTTGTACGCCAATGGAGAGTTTTGGGAACACAAGGGGTGTTAGATCTTGGGAGAGAGAACCTCATTGACGATATAAATGTATATGTTCAAGAAAAAAAAATGCCATGTTTTGTGATTCATATTCCAACACGAGAAGATTTAAAGACAGGAGAAGTGTACGAAGAAACCAAGCGATTATCTACTATTCTTAACGCTACGTTAATCGATGGGTCTCTGGCGTTTCAAGACATACCTGTATCACAGGCTAAAGATTACTTTCTTCCTTATGACAATCACTGGAATCAAAAAGGGTCAGATTTATTTGCAGGTTTTATTTTTAAAAAATTATCCGAGAATGTAAAGTAAAAGAAATTTGGATTTGAATTTCTATTTTTCGGTCGAATCAGATGGAGTAAATGGATGAGAATTTTATTACTTGCCTCTCATGATAAAACTCAAGGAAAGCCAACACTAGGTTTGCTCTATCTGGCAGCATATGCCCGCAAAGTGCTAGGGGATTTTTTAACTATAAAAGTTGTTGATCATCTAATTCCTTTGGATTCAGTGGTCGAATTTTGTCCCGATATCGTTGGTATTTGCGTATTCACCCATCAGGCCAATATAATAAAAGCGTGGGTGGATGATTTGAGGAAATGCATTCAGGTGCCAATTGTTTTAGGGGGACCACACATTTCGGCCATGCCAGAGTGGTTGCCCGCTACCTGCAATGTAGGAGTTATTGGCGAAGGAGAAATAACTTTTAGTGAAGTTTTGCAACATTGTTTAGAGCATGATGGCAAGATCAATCCAAATAAATTATCCTTAATTTGCGGAGTCGTTTTTAGAAACAATCAAGGAGGTCTTGAGATATCTGCACCGAGAGAAAGAGTGCAAGATTTGGACAATATTCCATTTCCTGATCGAGATTTAATTGAATTGGAAAATTATCTTGATCGCAGTAATGTTTTTGGAAATATTTTCGGAAGAGGCACTCATATGATTACATCGAGAGGGTGTCCGTTTGAATGTGTATATTGTTCCTCAAATGCTTTTTGGGGTAGGAGAGTTCGTTATCATTCACCAGAGTATGTTGTGAAAGAAATAGCATTGTTGATTGAAAAGTATAACGTAGAATATATTCATATCTATGACGATCTTTTTATTGGCAAACAAAGTCGGGTTAAAGAGATCAGTGATTTAATAGAATATTATGGAATTAACAAAAAGGTGCAGTTTGGAATATATGCAACGGTAAACATGATCAATGATGAAATATGCGTGTTATTAAAAAAAATGGGAGTGATTAATATTGATTTTGGTTTTGAAAGTGGTACACCTAGGATTCTTGAGTTTTTGAAAGCAGGCGCCATGACCAGAGAGCAGATTATCAATGCCGTAAAGGTATGTAAAAAGCATGGCTTTATGGTTGGAGGAGGGTTTATCCTTGGGGCCCCAGGAGAAACTAAGCAGGAGATGCTAGATACTTTGGCATTTATTAAGGAGTTAGATTTAACTAAATTTGCTCACTATATCTTAAGACCCTTCCCTGGTACTCCATTATGGAATATTGCTAAGGAAAAAGGTATTGTTGATGACACGATGGATTTTTCTCTTTTGGAACTAAAAAAAATGGGAGGATATCAGGATGAAAAGATATTGCGTCCTCTTACTAATGAGGTTTCTACTGAAGATTTGATCGATGTGTATAATTTATTCGAAGAAGAAAGATCTCGGAAATTTAGCTACAGGTGGGATGTTGAGAGAAATTAGCAATGATCAAGTTATTTTTTAAAAAATACGACATGGCCATTGTCGGGAGTTTATGTACTAACGATATTTTATTTGCGGAGCATTTATCTCGTCAGGGATTGAGACCATTGGTTTTGCGACAAAAGCGACATCAGAATATTTCATCAGTTATGACAAATAAAAATGATTATTTTCATGCTTATAACTTAAGTGAAATTAAATACATTAACAATCCTTTTGAGTTTTTATGGTGGGCCTATCAATGTCGTATGATAGTTAGTTTCACCGGTAGTCTTATTGGATTCTTGAATTTTCTTTTTTTTGTGAAAAAAATCATTGGCTTGCCACCATGTGTTCATATTAGCACAGGATCAGATCTTTCAGAACTGGTGGCAGAAAAATCTATTAAAGGATATTTGTATAGGAATTATTTGAATTTTATGGATATGGTTTATGGCTCTTACTATCCACATATTTTGAGCAATACGATCGATTTTAAAATAAAAAAATATTATTTTGACAGAGTACCTCTGTTTTATATTCTTGAAAAAAGCAAGAAAATGAAAAAAGATCACGAAGTGATTTTTTTTCATTTTTCTCATTTAGATTGGAAGCTGGTAGACAACAAAAAAGGAAGAAATTCTTCAAAAGGAAATGATCGTTTTATTAAAGCGTTTATTCGAGCTGTAAAAAGTGGGATGAAAGCCCGATGTGTTATTCTTTTTAGAGGGCCGGATAGAGAGGCCGCGCGAAAAATGATAGAGGAATCTGGGTGTAGCAGGCAATTTACGTGGAAGCCTCATCTAGAAAGAGAGGATTTATTTCAACAAATGAGAGATTGTGATGTGGTTGTTGACCAATTTGACGTTGGGGGACTGGGCGGCGGGGCCATCGAAGCCATGTCTCTTGGGAAGCCAGTAATGGCTTATGTCTGCAAAGAGTGCTCTCGATTTTTCTATAGGAATGATTTTCCTCCAGTATTAAATTGCCAAACCGAAGAAGAGATTTATCAGCAAATTATCAAGTGCAATGATTGGGATCTTTTAGAAAAAATAGGTGATTGTTCTAGTGAGTGGGCCATTAGAAATTATAGAGATGATAACAGTTTGGTTGACTTTATTTTTCATTATCAAAGAATCACAGGTCATCAGATCATAAAGTATGTTTGAATTTGATTCAAAATAGGTTGAAGATGAATATAAATAATAAACTTCTTGAAAAAGTCTTGGGATATAAAACAAAAATAAAAATTTCATGCGATGGGCTTGGGTTAAGCTCGGATCAAAATAGAAAAAATTTGCTTGGATTTCTTGATTCCAATGCTTTCCAGATGCAATTAAAAAATAACTCTAGTATTATTGCAGTTTTTGTTACTGAGCAATTGAAAGGATTGGTTGATTTAGGAGGAAAAACTCTTCTGTCGTGTGAGGATCCAAGGCATAGTTACTATACTCTGCATAATTATATTGGAAAAAAAAGTTATATTAAAAAGAAGAGCGTTATCCATCGTAGTTCAAAAATTTCTAAAAAGGCATCGATATCAAATTATAATGTGGAGATAGGAAAAGGTGTTGAAATAGAACCCAATGCCACTATTCTTCCTGATGTTGTGATCGGAGACAATTGCATAATCAGGGCCGGTGCTGTTTTAGGGACAGTAGGGTTTGAACATAAACGAACAAGCAAAGGAATTTTAAGTGTTTTTCATGATGGAAAAGTGATCCTTTACGAGAATGTAGAGGTTGGTGCGAATAGCTGTATCGATAAGGGATTTTCGTTTCGACATACGATTGTAGGAGAAGGAACGAAAATTGATGATCTGGTTTATGTTGCTCACAGTGTTCATATTGGTAGTAATTGTTTGATTGTAGCGAATGCTACGATTATGGGCAGTGTTGAAATAAAAGACAATGTTTGGATAGGGCCAAGTTCCACAATAGCTCCTCAAGTTACAATTGAAAATGGAGGGTATATAACATTAGGTTCTGTTGTTACAAAAAATGTTTTAGAGAATCAATGTGTGACAGGAAATTTTGCAATTCCTCACGATAAATTTATTGCACATCTGAAAAAGCTTATATAAATCACAGTAAGTTTAAACTGGATTCCAGTAAAACAGTTTTACAAATCCAGCAAGCAGGTAGCAGGGTGGCTGGTAGCAGTATTTGTTAGCAGTTCCAGTGTGAAGCTAGCGGGGACAGTTGCCAGTTAGCGG
>JADGAN010000020.1:0-24630 GCA_015231955.1 Oligoflexia bacterium
CTTGATGGATTTGTAAAACTGTTTTACTGGAATCCAGTTTAAACTTACCGAATAGGTATAGCAGCATTGGATTAGACGGCACTATCCATTCTTTTTAATCGAGAGATTATTTCGCGGCAGATACGTTTAGAGGAATTGAATGCTCTGGCTTGTAATAAACTTTTAGATATGAAATTGTTGAGTGGTATGGTTTAGTAAAAGGGGAGCATGGCAACTTGAAATGTAGGCCATGAAAACATCAAAAGGAAAAATTTTATTATTTTGTGAAATATTACGATCAGAATATAACTCTTGTGGTTAATTAAGTAGACGAGGTTGATTGATAATGAATATATTGCTAACATTCACTGGCTTTCATGACCCATATTCTAAAAGTCTAATTGAGGGCGAGGAACAACCGGGCCCTATCCTTTCCTTATTAAAATGTAGACTCTTTGAGCATGTATTCCTCTTTAATACACCAGCAACCATAAACCATAGCGAGAATACTAAAGAAGCGATTTACTCACTATATCCTAAGTGCAAAGTGCATATTCTTGATATGAACTTGTTAGATCCCACTAGCTATAAGGATATATTTAGTAGTCTAAAACATCATGTACAAGGCATTCTAGAAAATTTTAAATCAGCTAGTTTTTTTATTTCAGTCGCTTCTGGTACACCACAAATGCATGCATGCTGGATGCTACTGGCCGCGTCCGGAGAAATACCTGCCAAAATCCTTCATGTAAGACCTCCTCGTTTTGTTACAAAAAATTTCCCTTTGGTAAGCGAGATTGATCTCTCATCTGAAGAGTTCCCGGATGTCAGATTCATTAGATCCAGTAAGTTTCATATTGATCAACAGGAAATCGATGCAAACTCTGTTCGGATGCACCTTGGAATTGTTGGTGATCATCCAAGATTTCTTAAAGTTCTAGAGATGGGAGCTGCTTTGGCCATACATCAAAGACCGATTCTGTTAACAGGCGAGACAGGAACCGGCAAAGAGTTATTTGCCCAATATATTCATACATTGAGTAAGCGACCTAATAATACCTTTATTGCTGTCAACTGTGCGTGCATTCCAAAAGATATAATTGAAAGTTACCTTTTTGGACATAAAAAAGGAGCTTTTACAGGAGCAATAGAGGATCAAAAAGGCAAGTTCGATTCCGCACACAATGGTACACTTTTTCTTGATGAGTTAGGCGAGATGTCATTGTTGGCCCAAGCGAAACTTTTAAGAGTACTTGATGATGGAATTGTAGGGCCACTTGGTGCTACCAAAGGGCATAAAGTTAATGTCAGAATTATTGCTGCCACAAACAGAGATCTCTATGAGGAGATTCAAAACGGAAATTTTCGGAAAGATTTGTATCACCGATTAACTTTTGGTGAGATCAAACTGCCATCTCTACGTGAAAGGCGTTCAGATATTCCTAAGCTGGCACTTCATCTTTTAGATCAAGTCAATAATACAATAAAAAACCCTCGCCGCCTTACAGTTGCAGCACTTAAACGCCTTCAGGATCACAATTGGGAAGGTAATATAAGAGATCTTAGAAATGTTATTGATCGATCAGTTATGCTCAATAATTCTCTTACACTTGACTCCTCAGACTTGCTTATAAAAGAACCAACCACCTCCACTGACCTATGGAATGCTTTGCCTGGGCCATTTGAAGGATTTTCATTGAATAAGTTTCTTGATGATGCCCGTAAACAATTAATGTTGAGAGCATTAGATCTAGCAGATGGGAATCAAAGTAAAGCTGCCAAAATCTTGGGATTAACTCCTCAAGCAATCAACAAGGAGTTGAACAAATTAAAACGAAAAATTTCAACTTCAGTTTAAAATATATCAAACAAGGTTTAAATCAATGAAATAACTCAGAGTGAATCTTTATTGATAAATTCTATAATATCAATATATTAAGACGGGTTTCGATCTGGCACGCCAATTGCTTTTCACAAGCTATATGCAATAATACTATTAATAGAAAAATTTTCTAAGGAGGTTAATCAATGTTTGATCCTAGTAAGTTCACTACTCAAACAACTAAACCACTGCCCGTAGTTCTCATTTTAGATGTGAGCGGTAGCATGTCTGGTAGCAAAATCGATAATCTAAATAAAGCTGTTGAAGATATGTTGGAAAGCTTTATTCAGGAAGAGAAAATGGAGGCGGAAATTATTGTTTCCGTAATGACCTTCGGTGATGAAAAAGTAACTTTACTTGTTCCTTTTACAAAAGCATCTCAAGTGAAGTGGCAACCATTGCAAGTAAGTGGAGACACTCCCATGGGAGAAGCTCTCAAACAAGCTAAGGCCATGATTGAGGATAAAACAATCACCCCATCTCGTGCTTATCGTCCTACAGTTGTTCTCGTTTCGGATGGACAACCTACAGATGGAAATATTTGGAAACAAGCAATGGAGGATTTTATCAAAGAAGGACGTTCTTCTAAGTGTGATCGTATGGCAATGGCCATTGGGCGTGATGCAGATGAGATTGTGTTAAAACGTTTTATGGAAGGTACTTCAAATAATCTTTTTTATGCTGAGAATGCTAACCAAATCCACGAGTTTTTTAAGAGGGTGACCATGTCAGTCTCGATGCGCACAAAATCGAAGAATCCAAATATAATACCGGATCCTTCCGAGATAAAACTTGATGGTAGCAGCATCAATTCAAAAATAAATGGAAAAGGACATAAATCATCAGACGATGAGGATAATGGTTATTGGTAAAAATAAATTAGGAGGTTAACTATGTCACAAGCAATTGGCGATCCTGAAGAACTGGATCGTTTTGCGCAATCTTTGGCGCAATTTATTGAAACACTAAATGATGCTGTTAGAGGTTTAAATCATAGCTTCGGTGTGCTCGGAGACACTTGGCAGGATGAAAAAAGAGCAAAATTTGAAGATGATTATAATACACTATTGCAACAACTTTCTCATTTTAAAGAAAGCACCTCAGAACAGATTCCCTATCTTCATGCTTTGGCTTCACGGTTAAGAGATTATTTACAGAGTTGAGGCAGATAATGGCACAAGTATTTGTAGGACAAGTAGAAAATCTGGAGGAAGCTATTCTAGGTCTAAAAGTTATTTACGACTCAATGAAAAGTGCTTGCCGTGCTCAGATGGATGCAGCTGAAATCAAGTTATCTGAAGTGCAATTGGAATTTGATAACAGCGCAAGACTGCTTGAAGTAGCTCGTACACTTGAGTTAGAGGCCGCCCAAAGCTTAGAGCTGGCCCAAATTCGATTAGCGGCCGCTTATGCAGCATTGGCCGTCGATCCTTTGGCCGCGTGTGAAGTTGTTGAGGCAGAAATTGCAGCGGCAGCAGCAGAAGAGGCGTATGCAATGTCCAAGTGCCATCGAATGCGAATGGAATTAAGAGGCGAACTAGCTCACAAGTGTCTTAGTATGGCACAAAATCTTACAGAAACTGTTCGCGCTGAATGTGATAGCAGGCTTACAAGTACTGAGTCTCATCTTGAAATTGGCAAAATAAGATTAGAAAGCGCTAGGGTAGCTCTTTATACTTATCTTGATACACACTCATCAAACGCTGAGTTTTATTCATGGTTAAAGTGGTCTCCAACGCCCAACAGGCCAATAACCCCAAAAGAACTGCACTCAAGGTTGAATTTAACGAAGGAACAGTTGAGATGCTATTTTGAATACCTCTTTGATCGAGACCATACATTCCGTGCAAAAATTAAAGATTTTAAGGAGCAGCTTCATTTAGCTAACGGTTCTGTAGAAAGGCATATGGTTCTACTTAAAATGCGTAAAAACCTGAGTGGCCATTGCGCCGAAAAAATCGTAGAGCATGCCTTGGCCCCACTAGGATGTAAAGTGTCTAAACAGAGTAGAACGACCTTTGAAGATGGTCGTTCTACGAAAACAGATTTGGTTATTGAAGACCTTAAAGTACCGGTTATTCTTGGTCGAGGTGAAGGAATGAGTGCAGCTTCAGGGGGAAGTATCGCAATAGAAGTAAAATGTGGGAGTGGTTCATATCTCTATTCAGAAAAAGATCACATGGTTTTTCAATCCAAAGGTCATCAGAAAGCTGATACGTCTATGACGATATGTTCTCGTGACATCAAAGATCTAACTCCTGAAAAGGAAGAAGAATTACGTGATGCCCTTCGAGAAGCGGGGTCTCCTTTAATAGGGATGCTTCCGAGAAAAGATGAGATCGATCAAGCATGCTGGAAAGTGATAACTGGGTCAAATGCGAAAGGAGAAATTCATGAAAATTAAAATTGCTATAATACCTAGTGAACACATCGTTAAAGCGCAAAGCCTTTCGGTAAAGATTCAAGAAGCAATGGAAGCTGGCAAAATAAGTGTTGTCGATAATACAACAAAAATTTTGCTTTCTTTAACAGATCCAAATAACTCTCTGGCCGTATCAGAGGAAAATTGGCAGCAGATGATTAAACAGATCAGAGCGTTCAATAGAAACTTTAAGTCTGATTACATCATAGAAAAGTCGCAGCTTGAAATAATTATCTCTGCTGGATTGGATGATCGCTTTACAAACATTGTCACTATTATAAAACGCGCATTGAAGAATCGGTGTGTTGTTCTTCAAATTCCATACGAAGAGGAGGATGAAGATGTTTGATGATTTATTTGGCCTAGCTTCGAATTATAAGGAAATGTTTTCTGATACAGTTAGGGATCAGTTTGGGCAATCAATTATTTCAGAAGTTTTTGATCCCGTATTGCAGGATATTTCTTGCCTTCAACAATTAGGCAATTTTTTTAATTCCAGAGTCGTAGATATAGACCAGCTTTTGTGTGAAATCAGATCAATAGTATAAGGTGTATGGCCAATGAGCAATAATCATAAACAAAAAGATCCCATAATTAAATGTTTATTAGATATTATAAATGCATTAGGTACTACAGTTACTCAAAGAGATACTAAAGTTAGTTTCATAGAAAAAGAGTATCCTGATGAAAAACTAAAGACAAGCGATTACCACACTTACAAAAAACGTCTTAATGTTATTAATCAAGATTTCGAAAAAAAATGGATTTCGACCATTCAAAAACTTGATGAACTATGCAAAAAAATACGTAGACGACAACCACATCTGAATGAGTTGACCTCTGAAAATATAAATACAACATCTAATTTTCCTGAATCTTTGGCATTTGGACGCTTACGACTTTCATATCAGCACTGGACTGGACATGTACCACGGTTGATACCTTTCCCATTTAAGAAATCACTCTGGCTGCCAGATAAAACTACAAGTTACCCTATGATACATCAGTTATTACTCAGATTAATTCATTGTATGTCCATTGGTAGTATTGAAATAACCGCTGCTGATCCTTTAAGCTTGGGTACTTCCTTGGATCCATTCCTTTCCCTGCTAAGAGTAAAAAATTTATTTCCAAGTCAACGCCTACTAACACGTTCTGACGAAATGGAAAATGCACTTGCAAATTTAACCGACTATATTGAAGACCTCCTTCAAAATAAATTTAAAGATAAAATAAAAAACCGGTCAAACTACAACTCGGCCAATAGCAATAACAATCTTAAATACAAGTTACTTCTCCTTTTTGGAGTTCCCGAGCAGTTGACTGATAAGAGTATTTGGTATCTTGGACGTCTTTTGGAGCATGGCCCTTTATGTGGTGTACTTACTCTACTTACAGTTAACGAAGAGTGTCTAGATGATCGCAAATTTATAGGATTAAGAGACGCGATAGAGAAGTCTTGTAAAAGAATGGATTTTATTGTTCCAACCGAATTACTAACAAAAAGTATTTCAAAAATTGATGTAACAGAAGAGCAAGAGTTTTGGCCCGATAAAATAAAACTTTCTGGCATTTTAAATCTTGTATCTGAAAAATATGAATCGAGTTCTAAGTTTAACAAGCAAATGACTGAGCTCTGGGAGAAAATAGATTATTGGAAGCATGATTCAACTCGGGGGATACAAGTTCCCATCGGTTGGACAATAGATGGAGAGATAGTTCAGTTTTCACTAGGAGGCGTAAATACCGAGCATCACGTGCTTCTGGCAGGTCGAACTGGTTCTGGAAAGTCGAATATGCTTCATGTTTTGATTCATAGTTTATGTCATTTGTACTCTCCGTCAGAATTGAATATTTACCTACTCGACTACAAACAAGGCATAGAATTCAGTGCCTATGCTTCACCCCTATTACCTCAAGCAAAACTAGTGGCCACAGAGAGCGATCCTGAATATGGCGTGACTGTTCTAGCACATTTAACTAAAGAACTTGAAAATAGAGCTCGTGAATTCAAAAACAGAGGAGTTGTTGATTTTTATGGATATAGAGAAATTCCGTTAAATCGGCTGCCACGTATTCTCTTGATCATTGATGAATTTCAAATTTTATTCTCGGAAGGTCGTCATATCGCTGAACCTGCTGAAAAAATGTTAGATCTATTGCTAAGACAGGGACGTGCTGTCGGTATTCATGTGTTGCTTGCTACGCAAACACTAAAAGGCATTCAATCTCTTTCTATGGGGCAACTTATAAGCCAGATAGGATGTAAAATTGCGCTAGCTTGTAGTGAAGAAGATTCTGCAATGATTCTTGGCAATAGCAATTGGGAAGCATCTAGATTGCGAAGCCCTCCTGAAGGCATCATCAATAATTGCAATGGAGCAAAATCAGCAAACCAAAAATTTCTAATACCATTTGCGGATAAAGAACTTTGCAAACAGCATGTTGTCAAAATTTCTCAAGAGGCAGATCGATGTAATCACCAATATTCCACGAAAATTTTCAAGGGATCACAACTTCCTGAAATGCCAAAATTTCCATTAATCACTACAAATGGGGAAAAGTTGTTGCGATTGCAACTAGGTGAAAGATTGAGTTTTGAATCCCAAACTCTTTTGGTGACACTTTCTAACCGATCTTCCTCGAATTTATTGATATCTGGATATAACGATGTCATTCATGATGGTTTACTTGGATCTATTCTACAAAGTTTAAATTCCTCAGATGTGATTGATGAGGTTATCTACTTTAATGCTCGTTCAATAACCCCTATAGGAGCATCGAAGTACCTTGAGGGAAGAGATAAAAAATCATTTTATAGCTATAATAGTATTGTTGACCTTAATCTTGCAATCATACCTAATGAATTCCAAAAGCTGAAGAGAGTTTTAATTATCGATGGTTTGGATTCAGCAAAGGAATTGCATTCTGGACTAGGAATGCCAAATTTTCGAACGGTGAAAAAAGAAGAATCTCCTTCATCACAGGAAAGTGTTAAGAAAATTCTAGAAGATGGTCCACAGTATGGAACATTCGTAATTGCTTTCGTCGACAACTGGAAACGATGCTACTCACTTTGTAAGGATCTATTGCCATTCTTGGAGATGCGTATTGGTTTTTGTATGAATGAAGATGATGCTGGTTCATGCATCAGTGGTTCCATTGGTAAATTTAAAGGACTTGAAAATGATAAACGAGCTGTTTTTGTTGATCGTTTGAAAAATAATTTGATTTGGTTTCGCCCATATATAACGAAGGAATTATAAATGAAAACCACACTCTATGTCATTGTTGATATTTCTGGTAGTATGAATGAAATGGGCAAAATCCATCTGCAGAGAAATTTGTGTCGATACTCATCTCAATTAAAGACAATAGATCAGGAAAAGTATGCAAATATCGAAATTCATTTCTTCCAATGGGCCACGACCATTTCTGAAATCATAATCCAAAGTAATGGAGATATTCCTTTGCTGATAGCAGAAGGCACATCTGATTTAGATCATTTGTTTGATTTTTTATCAGCAGCTCTTAATAGAGATCAAACATTACGTGTACTCATTTTTTCAGACGGTAATTTTGAAAAATTTTCAGATGTTCTAGCTTTTCAAAAGAAACTCAGTACAATTCCTAATCTAATTTTGAAGACAATAGCGGTTGGTGCAGATGCAGATCTTCAAAAATTAAAAAAGATTTCTTCAGGCAATAATGTCTTTCTTGCTGAAAACATCGCCTCTGCAATAGATTCGATCCTTTTTGGAATGAATAAGTGCATTGTTGTTGCCCCAGAATATTTAAATCAAATTAAAATATCGCAATCACTCCATTCAAAGGATTATTAGGATGTCTAGCTTTATCTGGAATAGCTGGGGAGCGAGTATTGCTGGTCCTTCACATAAAAAAAAAAGAATTCCTAATCAGGACTCTTGGATTGCACGTCGCTATCAATGGGGGAATGTATTGGTTGTTTCTGATGGACTAGGAAGTAAACCCCATTCAGATCATGGTTCTAAATCAGCTTGTTTTGCTGTTTTAGAAGCATCTAAAACCTATCAAAATAATAGACAAGCAAATATTGTAGATCTATTGAGACTCATTCATGCTAACTGGCTTATAAAATTGGCCCCATTCTCACCAACAGAATGTTCTTCAACGTGTCTTTTTGCTATTCGGATTGAAGAAACAATTACCTTGGGTCGCCTTGGAGACGGCATGATTGTATTTTGTGGTGAAACCGAAAATGATTGCTTTGTCCTTATGGAGAATAAGCAAAACTCTTTTTCAAATTACACACCGAGCTTGCATAATGAATTCAATCCAGGTGATTGGAATACATTAACCATGGAGAGCTCTCGGTGCAAGGCCATTGTGATGTGTACGGATGGAATATCCGATGACCTTTTGCCTGGAAAACAAATTAATTTTTCACAGGAACTTTACTCCAGTTACATAAATCTGACTTCAGAAGAAAGGAAAAAGGATCTTAGACACTGGCTCAATGCCTGGCCTGTACCAAAACATTCTGATGATAAAACAGTGGCCTGCTTATTCAAACAAGGAGAATTCAAGTGAATCAAGGTTCTGATCGGTATATAGATGAGTATCAGAATGTGCATATTCAAGATAATATGCTAGGGCAAGGAGGACAAGGTGTTGTTTATCGCACAAAAGATCCTGATTTGGCGATTAAACTGGTAATAGATGACAATGGAAATCCTCTAACAGATAAAGCTTCATTAGAAAAATATTCAAAGCGTTTTAAACGAGTTAGACTTTTGCCTCTGCCAGAAAAATTGAACATTACCGTTCCAGCTGCACTACTGGTGAACAATGCGGGATATGTGATGCAACTTTTGAGCGAGATGATTCCGTTAAAACATCTTGGTTTTGATCATAAGATTTCTGAAAATATTGTTATAGAAGATATTCCTCTCTGGCTTTCGAAGATATCAGAAAACGAAGCAAAAAAAATTGTTTTTTATTATAAAACTGGTGGTCTCAGAAGAAGGCTTCTGGCCCTTTATAAATGTGCTTCATTGCTTGCACGACTTCATGGAAATGGCTTTGTTTATGGAGATATTTCTCCTAATAATATCTTCATTTCAGAAGATAAAGAATATTCTTCGGTCTGGCTTATCGATGCTGATAACATCCGATTTGAAGTAACAGATGGAGGAAATGTTGTACACACACCAAAGTATGGAGCTCCAGAGTTGGTTCAGTGCAAAGATGGGTGTCGACCTGTAAGTGATTGTTATGCATTTGCAGTGGTTGCCTTTTATCTACTATCGATGATTCATCCTTTTATAGGTAAAAAAGTGGATGGAACGGATGACGCTGATTGGGCCGATGACGAAAATGACGATATGGACATTGAAGAAAAAGCCTATGCTGGCTTTTTTCCCTGGGTCGATGATCAGAGTGATGATTCAAATGCTTCTGATGGGGGATTGCCAAGATCTCTTCTCCTTACGGGAAAATTGAAGACCTTATTTGAAAAAACATTTGGATCGGGAAGGCTTTCTCCATGGTTACGTCCATCTATTTACCATTGGGCAGAGGCCCTTGCTCAAGCAACAGATACAACTGTTATGTGCCCTAGCTGTAATATGAGTTACTACTATGATTTTATAAACCCTGAAACAAATGAACACGGCTGTCCTTACTGTAAAACCTTAAGGCCTTTGCTTATTGTAATTGAGTCTTATCACTGGCACGGATCTAATGAGCCGTTAAGTGTACCATGCTGGCGTTATATACGGGAAATATGCGATAATTCAAAAATTTCTATTCCAAGAAGAGTATTTGATAGTTTCTCAATGGCCGATTCCGATATGGAAGATGTGAATATTTATTTATCAGAAAAAGAGGTTCTTGTAAAAAGATCAGAAAATAGCAGAATCAACCTATCTGTTGCTCATGAGAGGCATCAAAATGGTAAATTTCATAAGGTTTATTCTCAGGCACAAATAGATCGAAATTCTTTGGAATTTTGTTTTTGGCTATTTGCAGAGGTGAGTGGGCCTCGGTTGATTTCATGTTCTATTAACGGGGGTGGAAAGTGAGGTTGAAAGATATAAACACTGAAATCACGTTTGAATTGTGGATGAGGCCGGAGTTGTCAGAAGAGGTTCTAAAGACTGGTGTAGGATATCTTGCACGTGATGATGAAGGACTGGCATACAAATTGAGGTTTAAAGACAAGCAGTGGAAAGTGTTGCTAAGAGACGCTCCTTTAGGGGCAGATCTAAATTTTCATTTAAAAAGAGGCTGTGCTCATCTTGCCGAGGTAATGATAGTTGCCAAGGATAGTAGCGCTCTAGTAAGGGTCGTTTTTTTTAATGGTGAAGTTGTGGAATTTGGCGACATGGAGATAGGTATTGATGAAAAAATTGAGACAACGGCCAAGAGAAAAGGCATTCGCTTTAATGGAGTCGAAGAACTTAGTAGCGTATTAAACGAAAAGTGTAAAATCAGCGTTGGCGACGAAGATTACTTCTTGTTTATGAGTGGAGTAGCTACCAAATCTTATATAGATTCTTCTAGTCTAGAGGATGATGATTTCTCATCTCCTCATTCTGCTGCTCAGGAGAAATCTTGTGAATTGTCCATCTATGGAGAGAGAGTTTGCATCCCTGTTGAAAGGCGTAGTATCGATAAAGTAAAGGATATCTTTTTTGCGACCAAAATAATATTTAACGATAGGCAAAAGAGTGAGGGGGCCTTGCGTCTTGCAAGAGGTACTGTCGTGTTTTCTGACTATACCAAAACAGGTCACATTCGTGCTTTAGTCGCAGGAGCAATGAGTCGTCTTACAAAAGAAACGGGAAGCTACTTAAAACAGTGGGATGAATACGGGGCAATAGAAGGTAAACTGTTGCTAGCAAGAGCTAAATCTGTTGGTAGAATAGACTATCACGGCACAGAACAAACAACAAAAGGGGTTAAGTTCTTTGTCTCGTCCATTCCCGATCAACTCACAGAGGGAAATGAGTTGGAGATCACCACCGAAGAACCTTTGTACCTCCGGAATCCTGAAATTACATGGGAGGAATATAGCAAAGCTCTAGAAGAGGAATTTTCCGAAAAAAAGAGACTGAAAAAGAGTGATGTTGAAAATATCCCAGACTCTGCATATGCGCCTATTATTAATATCACAAAAACAAGTATCGAGCTGGATTTACCTTCAATTCCACAGGGTAAGATGTTTTTTATTCTATCCATCAATGGGGACAAGAAACAAATAGAAAGAAGAATGAAAGCTCGTCAGGCAATATTGGAAGGTAGGTGTGCAAATCCTCTTCTGGGCCTGTTGATAGAAGAAGAGGGCACTCTTCCAGAAATCCAGCGGATCTCAGAAATAAAGCCTTTAACACCATTTGTAAAATATAAAATTTTTAAGCATCCTCCGAGAGATAGACAAATTGATGCCATCGATATTGCATTGAACACTCCGGATATGGCCCTGATTCAAGGGCCTCCTGGAACTGGTAAAACAACCGTTATTACCGCAATTCTTGAAAGGCTTAATGAAGAGTATGACAAAACTAAGTCAATACGAGGTCAAATTCTTGTCTCCGGATTTCAGCATGACGCAGTAGAGAATATCGTTTCGAGATTAAGTATAAATGCTCTACCAGCGGTTAAGTTTGGAAGAAGATCTGGTGAATCGGAATTTACCGAAAATGCTATAACTGAAAAAATTAACAAATGGTGCTCGAATGTAGCGGAGAACATACGCAAGAGGAACCCCAGGATTTCTCGAACAGAGGATCAGGTAAGATTGGCAGAGTTGTTTGTTACTTATTCAATATGCCCTTCCAAAAACAACACAATCAATTTGATGAAGCGAATTCTGGATTTGCCTAGGGATGTGATTTCTGAAGAAGTCTCCATTGAAACCGAAGAAATCATAAAATCAATGCAAGTAGAATTGAGACCAGAGAACCCTTCTATTTTGCGACTTATTCGATCATTGCGTACACGTGAGGTTGCATTTGAAGACGATGGTTCTGCAAGGGCCATGGATTTACTGGAAAAAATCGAAGATGAACTATCCAATTCAGATGCAAGTATTCTTGAAAAAGCTGCTCGTTGGCAAAGTGGCAAACCACTTAACTTTCTTCCTGAACTAAAGTCACTAAAAGAGGTGTTACTTTATAGATACTTGCCATTATCCGATTTCAAAACTGAAAAACCAAGAGATGATGTTTTAAGATTGGTCGCAACTGTATCTCAGTTGCTTGAAAAAAAACTTAATTCGACTAATAAGCTAGAGGCGATATTGGCAGAATTCTTACACGAGCTTGAAGACAATCCAGATGGTATTCGTGAAGCTATGGAAGATTATAATTTTGTGTATGCAGCTACTACACAACAATCAGTAGGGTTTGACATTACTCGCTCGAAAAACAAAGATATTAGGTTTAGTCAGTGGCCGGAGATGATGAAGTATGACACGGTCATTATAGATGAGGCGGCAAGAACTAGTCCAAGAGATCTGCTTATTCCAATGTCTCTTGCCGAAAAAAGGATAATTCTCGTTGGTGATCAACGCCAGTTAGCTCACATAATTGATGAAGAGATAGCTAGGTCATTAGAATCATCCGATCATCAGGAGAATAAAGATTTTAAAACAAGCATGTTTCAGTATCTGTTTGAGCGTCTAAAAAAACTGAAAGAAAAGGATGGCATTACACGAACAGTTACGTTGGATGCGCAATATCGCACACATCCATTGCTGGGTGATTTTGTTAGTAAAAATTTCTATCAAGATCACGGTGAAGGTTACCAATCACCTTTATCGGAAAGATATTTTCAGCAAAACCTTCAGCACATACAAAATAAAGCAGCAGTCTGGATCAACGTGCCAAATAGTAGTGGAGAAGAAGAACGGCTAGAGAGTGGAAGTCGGAAGCGTACATCTGAGGCACATCTTATAGCAGAGTACTTGAATAAATGGATTAATTCTAAAGATGGCCTTGGTTTGAGCTTTGGAGTCATTAGCTTTTATAAAGCACAGGTATATGAAATATATAAGGCCTTAAGAGAATTCGGCATAACAGATAACCCTCAAAATGAAGCATGGCAAATAAACCCAAAATACCGTTTTCTTGAAAATTGTGAAGAACGATTGAGAATCGGTACGGTTGATGCGTTTCAGGGAATGGAATTCGATATCGTGCTTCTTTCCATGGTTAGGTCTCAGGACATGAGAACCCTCCTCCCTTTTAATATCCATAACAAGGAAGATTATAGAAAGAAACAACAGGAAATTTTTGGCCACCTTATGTCAGTAAATCGTTTATGTGTAAGTATGAGCCGCCAGAAGAAGGCCTTGGTTCTTGTTGGAGACGGGCCTCTTGCAAACTCCCAGATGGCCTTTGATGCTGTTCCTGCATTGAAAAATTTCTACGATCTATGTGGTGAACAAGGAGTGATCTTATGAGTGCAAAAGCAAAAGATCATTGTCCTAAAGTTATTATGTTTCGAGAGACACTAAGCAAGTTGAATATTGCTAGCAGACAAAGAGTTCTCTGGCCATGTCATGCATTTAGCATCTCTATCCCACGTAAGCAAAGGAGCACCCTCAATGTTTTCGAGGAAACTGTTTTGAAGATTACAGAAATCGTGTCTGGAGATACAGGCAAGATTGCAGAAATTACTTGTTTAGATAAGGAATTTGTAATTTTCATTCAGAATCGCTTGAATCAGCTTGGACTTATAAATAGTCGTAGAGAACTTTCGGAGCAAGGGGAAATATTACTTAAAAGCAGAAGATATAAATCAGTAGATAATATCGAATATGTTGCTGGAACAGTATTCCTTGACCTTCTAACAGGTAAACTACTTCCGTATATCCATATAGGGAAATTGAAATATGAAAAAATAATCTCCCTATATGATGACTCTGTTGTAATTGAGTTCGGCCCTACTGGTAAATCTCAACAGCGGAGTTGTAAGAGGATTTACGTGGATCGGGATAAAAATTTTTGGAAAACAGTTCCTGAATCCAATGACATTATACGAGCAATCAGGCAGTTCAAAAAAAAGTACAAACAGCACGTCCTCTTGAACGAAAATATAGGAGAATACCCTCCAGCTGTTCCAATGGCCGAAGCAATATCAGTTCAGGGTAATCCGGAACTGGTTTATTTACATTGTACTGTGATTGTACAGATTGGAAATTCTGACCTTCTTGTGACAGATGGGTTTGGTCTTGGTTTTTCTGAAAGTTTTGCTGAATATCTCACAAAAAACTCTGATAAAGAAGAACTAAAATGGATTTTAGATTTTAAGGAAAAGGGAGTTAATGTCAAAATTGAAACTGACTTGGTGGTTGGAACTAATAAAAAGAAAGATTTGTGGATATTTCCCGAGATAACAAAACGATTCGTTTCCGATTCGCCAGATGGTAGGAGATTGGGGATAAACTCTTTGTTGAATCGTTTGGGCAATACACCAACTACAACAAATGAAGAAAAAGATTATATAGAAAAGAGACAGCAGGTTGTTTCAAAGTTATATGCATCTCTCGAGTGGGCATTGAGATATGTGATTTCAGACCATCCCGTTGACGAGTGGGGGCCAATTTATAAATCTCAAAATTTTAAGGATAACAAAGAAATACTATGCAGTTTTGCTAAGAAAATTGGTTTTTTGATTACGGATAAAGACCAATCCATCTTGCAAGTAAAGGCAGGGGCCATTCGTCAAATTGAGATGGGAAAGGTAGAACTCGAACCTTTGGTTGCAATGGCAATAACCGGAGCGGCAACCAGGTATGCAAATCACCCATTTTACTTGCTATCGAAGAACCATGTCGACTTTTTTTCATTCTTATCGAGATTAAAGAAAATGCGGGATCCAGTTGAACATGGAGACATAGTTGATTATAAAATTGACTCAGCACAGATTAATAAGATATCTGATACAGTTTCTTCGGTGATAGTGATATTGTTACCTTCAATTTCTAAAGAACTGCAGATAACAACTGAATGCATCTCTGGATCAAACAATCATATTAATCAAGATAGATTAAAGGCACAAGTTCAAATTGAAAAAGAAGTTGGACTGGCTTTTTTCTCAACGCTATCACCTGATATTAAAGAGCTATTGATTAGATGTGAGTTAATGTTGAACGGATTTGCAGAAGAGGCAAATCAAGAAATTATTAACTGTTTATCCTCTGTAATGCAACTATCACTTTGGGAAGCTACAAAAAACCGAAGGCCCACAGTAAAAAATCTATTAGAATTAAAAGAAGTGGCGCTGGCAAATATCCTGTCGTCTGGTTTTTATCCATCTTTTGCTGCCATTCCTGAGCAAATAAGCACAGTGAATAATAAACGTCTTTATCATGCTGTTCAGGGAACTAGGACAACACTAGGTGCACACCTTGTGGCAGTTTTTTTGTTGGTATCGATGAGCGAACTAATTCAACTTAAGAATTCAGATCCAACATTCATTGAATTTATTGCTAAGTTGATCTGCTTAAGGGGACATGGAAATAAACAACTATATAGCTTTTCGCGAATCGATATGGACTCTTTAAAACATAATGTACTTAAAGCAATCAAGATCATAAAGGAGGTCTTATAATGGCATGGTTAGGAAAAAGTGAGGCAGAGTTAAAAGTATGGGAACAGGAGTTGGATGCTAGAGAAAAATCTCTAAACGAGAATCAAGCACAAATTGAGCGTAAAAAAAACGACCTCTGTGAACAGGAAATGGAAGTCGAACTTAATACTAAAAATGGATTCGCAGAGAAAAATCTTTTAGCTCTTCGAGAAATCGAGAAACGTGAATCGCTTTGCAAGGAGTTCGAGAAAACTCTTAAAGCGAGAGAAAACGAGATTTTTCAGCGTACTCAAAACTTAGAAAAAAAAGCAGAAGAACTTCGGAAGAGAGAAACATCTGTTATGGAATCAGAAATAAAACGTGATGAAGGATTTGTTGAAAAAAGGAAGATGCTTGATGAGGAATTGGCCGCTAGACGGTCTGAGTTTTTTGAAGAATTAAGCAATAGACGCAAACAAGAAATGGGTAAACTGGAAAAAATCCTTACTCAGGAGGAACTCACAAGAATAGCTTTACTTGATGAAGAATTAAAAAAACTTCGGTTGCACCATCAAGCTAACATTCAAAGAGAGCAGGATGAATTAGATAAGTCGAAAGAATCTCTTGCTACTGAAAAAGCAAAGATTGAAGAACTTAAGGATGAGATGAGATACCAGGAAATGCGGATTCAATCATGTAAAAACGCCCTGGATGAAAGGGTAGCTACTTTGAATGTAGAAGTTGAAGATAAGATTAATGAGCGTAAGCAATCTCTTGAAAATGAAAAATCATTTCTTAGCGATGAAAATTCACGTTTGAGAGAATCCATCAGAACCAGCAGTGCTCTTATCTCGAACTTTGAAGAACTGAAACGTAAATTAGGAGGGGAAGATCCTGCTGCAATCTTGCTGAAGTTAAAAACTTATGAAGAGGACATTAAAATACTAAGAGATGATCTGGCCACACGACCAACTCAGGAGATGCAGGAAGCTTTTGATCGAATAAAAACTGAAAAAGAAAATATCGAACGGGAAAAAGACCGATACAAAGAAAAAAATAAAAAACTTGTAAGCACACAGAAGAGTTTGAATGCTTTAGAAGCAGAAATTGACTCTTTGAAGATATTAAATAAAACACTTTCAGATCAGAGAGACAACATTGAAGCACACAATAATCAACTTCAGGCAGATCTAAAACGATTACGGGCCTCTTATGAACATGAACAAGATCGCGCAGAAAGAATACAGTATATTGAAACTCCTTATGTCGAAAAGGAAGTTCTTCGTGCTTCTAGTGATGAGGATGAACTTCAGTGGTTGGAAAAGATCAGACAATCTTGTTGCGATTATGGATTGAAATTCCCTCGCCGAATTCTGTATGCGTTTCACACTGCGCTTAAAACCTCTGAGTGGTCTCCGATAACCGTGCTCGCCGGTGTGAGTGGTACGGGCAAGTCAGAGCTACCAAGACTGTATTCACATTTTGGCGGTATTAACTTTATGAGTTTATCAGTTCAGCCGAATTGGGACAGTCAGGAATCCATGTTTGGTTTTTTTAATTCAATTGATAATAAATTTGATGCCCAACCGGTTCTTAGGTTATTGGCGCAAACACAAAATTTACCGACTTATCTGAGAGAAAGGTTAGTTCAGGGCAACCTCAGTGACTCTGAGCTGAAGCAGGTGAAATCGGTTCTTGGTGAATTAGAACCTGATTTAGAAGTGGAAAAATATAAACTGGAGAAAAAATATCCTGGTCTTGGTGATGTTATGAACCTGATTCTAATGGATGAAATGAATCTGGCCCATGTTGAACTCTATTTTGCTGAATTTTTAAGTAAGCTTGAATTGCGACGTGGTCTCAAAGGCAATAAGGTGCCAAATTTGGAAGTTAAGCTAGGGGCAGGTATTCAACCTTATAATTTACCATTGGGAAGAAATGTGCTCTGGGTTGGCACAATGAACCAAGATGAAACAACTAAATCCCTATCAGACAAGGTCCTTGATCGTGGGATTGTAATAAATTTCCCTCGGCCGACTACACTCGAAAGACGTTTAAAACTAACGACTCTAAGCAAACAAACTCATCTGCTGCCACGCAGTCTATGGGAAAGTTGGTGGTGCAAAGAAAGCAAATTCAATAATGATCATGAGGATAGAATTTTGCTATTTAAGAAATTTATTGAAGAAATAAACACCTCGCTCTCGAAGGTTGGCAGGGCCATTGGACACAGAGCTTGGCAATCCATTGAATACTATATTTCTAATTATCCCGATGTATTGGAAGCTCTGAGAAAAAAAGATGATGCCAATCTTGTTAAATCAATGAAAGTTGCCTTTGAGGATCAATTGGTTCAGAAGGTTATGCCAAAACTGCGTGGTATTGAAACTAGAGGAAAATCTAAAACAGAGTGCCTTGATAAAATTCGTACTCAGCTGAAGGATGGGAACTACGCAATAGTCGATGACTTTGATCTAGCTTGTGAATTTGGCCACGGTCAATTTATTTGGAATAGTGCCAATTACTTAAAGGATGATGATCCAGCGAGCAGTTTAGAAAAAGCGGAGAACTAATAAATGCCTGAAACAAAGAAATATAAGTTAACGCCAAAGCAGGAACGCATGTTGAAGGATTATAAGCAGCGACATGTATCTGCTCAATCACTTCAACAAACTATCAATGATATTGATTCAATTGATTCTCTTTACAAAGCATTGAGTGCTCATAAGGAGATAAATACTAAAGCCGTATTGATGCTGATGTTGCGTAGCTGGCTTACAGAAGTTTCGTGCTTCGACCCTTTTTCTGGATGTTCCATGCATACAGGTATTGTGGACTTTATGATTCTCTTGACCAGATCAATGCAGAATAAGTTATTTCAAAACGAGACAAAGGATCGTATTTATAGAATAGTATCTCACACTAAAGAAGCAGTTCTAGCTATCATGAACCATACTCGAGATAAAATAGTTCGAGAGCACATCATGTTACCTATACATACTGTGAGAGAAGTTGATAGCAAAACCATTCAATGGCTTGGCCGTCAATCAGGAAGAACACTCCGTGAGAAACTTTCTGGTAAACCGTACATCAAAGCTGTTAGGCGAAGTTCCAGTGTCGATACTTCCGAAAACAGATTGCTTAAAGCTTTTTTTCTTCGCTTGGAACAGATTCTTGTCCAAAGACAGAGTGCTTTAGATGCAACCACAGAAAAAACCTGTGAAGAATTACTTCTTTTACTTCAACAGTGGCCCAGGTCTGAGAACGCTTCCCAGATTGGAGTTTGGGGGAATTTACCTCCTAATAATGCTCTCCTTCAGGATAAGTATTATAGAAAAATTTGGGAAGGTTGGCTCGGGTTGCAGGAAATCGATTTCAAAATAACGGAAGACAGCAAAAGAATCCAGAGTGATATTCTTAGTGTTGTTTACTGGGAAACGCTCTCTTTGCTTAACCATACTGGTCGCTTTAGAACAATTCAGCAACCAATCCGCATGGATTATGACAATTTTTCTATAGTACCTGAATTGCCAATCAAGGGATATTTATTCCCTGCGCTCGAATCGAGAATAAAAGGTCATATAAAAAACATAAATAATGGGAAAAAATTTGGCTTTATAACTACTGAAAGTGGATATGAGCTATTTTTCCATAAAAATAATCTATCAAATAAATTAGACATCAATTCGTTAAAAGATAGCGATGCAGTTTCTTTTGTGATGGGGAGTAATCAGCAAGGTGATTGTGCTGATGATATACAACTTATAGCAAATCCTGGACGAGTAAATTTCATTTTATCTAGTGAAAAGATTGTCATTCGTTTGGAAGAAAAGGAATTTTTACTGCAGATTGATGGAAATCATCTCATCCTTATTCACCAGCTTCAAGGTGCAAAAAAGAAGTTTCCCCTACTACCAGATGTGCTGAAAGAAATCCCAACGGCAATATTGTCCCTGATCACAAATACCTCTTTTGAATGTACTAGGGCAGTGGACGATCAATGTGGATTAACGCATATAAATACATGTGTTTTAGACTTATGCTCTATTCGCCCAAAGTACACAAACAACATGGGATCACAGATTCTTCTTCCTTTTAGATTGCTTCTACAGCATTGGCCCTTAAACATTAATGACGGATTAGTAATTGACTGTGCTAAAGCTAAAGCTGTTGAATTGAGTTCTGATATTAAAACTGTCAGCATGAGAAGCCTTTTTTTGCACAATTCAACACTTTCAAGTGCAACTAAAAGTAACACATCAATGTTTTTCATAAAGAAGTTAAGTGATCATATCCTAACGGATAGCTTGACATATCTTATCCCTGATTGGGGGAATGAATTTGACTTGGAATGCATAAGGAAGAGCATAAATTTTTATTTTAAAAATTCTACTCCACTACCCAGGAGTATGGCCGCTATCTTTGCATGGCAGTCTTCGAAAATTTTTTTGAAGTACAAAGTTCGTGAAAATGATTTTGTGTTTGTCATCGATTCATTTGACAATGGGGTTTCAATAACTCCAATTCAAGCAATCTCTCAAAAAGAGCTGGATGCAATCATACCCGAAATGAATGGCATAAGCTGGGAACGACACCCAACTATTATCTTAGAAAACAGAGATATATACAACCGTCTAGCTCAAAATCTTGCCAATGATGGTTGTCAAACACACGAAGAACTTATTCAATTATTTGGTTTTGACGGGTTAATTAGTGATGCAGGTGAAATATCCTTTGTGAGCAAGGAAAATTGGTACCATTTACCAAACTCTATTCGAGAAACCCTGAATGAGAATTTAGATGTTAACATATTGTCAAACCATACGATTCATCACTGCCTGAATTCAATGAACAGGAATTATGAAAGGGTAAACGTCTTTATCCTGCCTTTAGAAGATACAATTAAGAAGCAGAAATTAGAACAAAACTACAAATGGTTAGGCCCAGCTTGGTCTCCAATTAAAGGAAGCCAGACTTTAAATGAGTGGCAGAAGAGAGCTGTCGGCATTGCTCTTTGGCGTGATCATCTCCCTGAGTTGTCGATTAGAATAGTAGTTAATGGACGCTATGAAAAATTCTATCTAGTAAAAGATTCGACAGTAACACCACAGATTGGAAGGAGTGTAGACATACCTGTAAAGGAATTTTTTACACTTCCACCAAAGCAACCACATTACAAATTTCCTTTACTGCAAGGAGAAGGAGATCATGAGTTGCAATTTGTTGCATACCTGAAATCCTCATCATTTCCATTGAAAGAGGATACTGTCTGCAAGCTGAAGATGACTTATACTTATGGAGCAGATGATCCATACGAACTTAATTTCATTCCCGTGAATACGTCATGTGCTGATTTTAGATCCATCCGGGTTGAATGGCTTTCTGCCTCTGATGATCCAACTATTGATCTTGCAAAATTAGATGTTCCTGATTTTCCGGATTACAAGAGCTGGTCGGATTTTAAGAAATTTCCAAAAGAGGATGGCGAAAACTTTTCAGATCTTTTGGAATGGGTGGAGCGAGAAATTAGAAAAATTGATGACATAGCTAATTATGGTCGCGTTGTCGGTACAATTCAAAAGTGGATTGATAAAGGGGATGATAATGTATTTTGCTTTATAGAAGATACGCTTATTCACAAAACCTCTCTTTATCTAATGGAAGGACAAGATTTACCACCGCCAGGCGATACCCTCTCTTTTTATAAAATCAAGAATGATAAAGGTAAATTTTATGGAGAGGATGTAGCTGTTGGCGATCATCGGCCAAGACACTGTTTTTTATCTAAAAGCATGCGTTTTCCCATTTCAATTATTTGGAATAACGGGCACTCTCTTTCTGAATCAGATGCTCCTGATCAATTCAGAAACACAGTGTTTAGAATAATCCCAAAGATCATTTCCATAATTCAAGATGAAAAAATGCCAGACATATTAAAAGAAGAGCTTTTTTTCTTTATGAGCTGTCTGCATAAGGATGCTCCTGGATTTGTAGGAACCAGACTTCTTGATGCTGTAAAAGATAAAAGGCTTTTGCGCAAGTATAGCAAGAACATCGCATTTGCAATCGGAAATGCTGAGTTGCCATGGCAACAAGAATTATTTAGAAGCGTTACAGTCCCAATTGATAACGAAGCATCAACCCAATCACTTACCATGGAGATTTTATCAATGGCCCTTTGGCGCTCTAAAGGACTGATATACACATTGACAGAAAAGGAACTCGAAACCTTAAGCCAGGACTTATATGACTGCCTCGAGCTCGATATCCAAAATATTGTGAATGATAGGAGAAGCATAGTCCTCTGTAAGCACCTAGAGCTTCTTCTTGCACTTTTGAGGAGCAGAGGAATCAAGGACGAAAAGTTCAAAATGATTCTGGCGCCTGCGAAAGACTTGGCCAAGCGATATGTGAATCTGATTGACGAGGCTTCAGGAATATTGATTGATAACAACATTGAACTCAAGTCTCTAATAGTAGGATTTAAAGACAAAAAACCAGAAATATTCCGTAAGACTCCTGATCTCTTATATGCTTTAAGGATGTACCTAACAGGAGATACTGGAACCAAGTCAATTTATATAAACTATACTAATAATTCGTGGGAGTCAGCTGCTCCGTGAGCACCTAGTGTAGCGGCAATGTCTCTAAATTTTTGGATTGTTTCGATTTTCAGAAGGAAAATATGGAGCGGGTTATCAGATTTGTGTGCATTGGTGCCACATTCTTTTTTGATATTCATCATAAGCAATGCACCGACAATCGTTCTAGCTTATGGCACTGATGCACCGATGCACATTTATGGTAAATTTATTTTGATTGTATGGACAGTCCCGTCTGTGTCATAAAAGTCACCTGCAGTCCTTATTGCACATGAATCAGTTCTATCCCACCCAAAACCACCAGAAGAAGCATTCATGTACTGATCTTGCTTGTAAATAGGGTGTCCAGCGTTAATCAACTCTTTGGCCAGTTGTTGTAGAATTAGATTCCCCATAAATTGCCCAATAACCATAGTATTTCGTTTTAAACATATTTTTACAGCAACGTGCATCGACCGTTAATCGAAAATGTTTGCTTTATAGTATAAATCATCTGACTTACTTACATTCCAAGCACAATCACCCTTTCCATTATTATCAATTGAAATACATTGATCATTTGAATAAGAGTTACTCATATTAACCATTTTAACAGCACTAGCAATAAATTCATTACTCTTGCTTTCCTGAGCTGTCGCTATATTTAATGGCGCAGTGATAATAATTATCGATAAAATTAGATTCACTATTGCTTTCATTTTTTACCCTCCTTACTTTTGTTATATTTTACTTTGCTAAAAATAATATCACATGGTTTAATTTTTCTACTTAATGAAAATCCACTTAATATCTTTTTATTAAGTTAGCAGCTTAATATTAATCAACAGGTGGCCCTGCCTACAAAAATTGTCATTCAATGACCAAGGAGGAGTAGTGAAAACAAAGATTAAAATTATTTTATTGGGATTAAATACTTTCCTTTCATCGGCCGTTTATGCAGTAGAAAACTCCAGTAGTTATCAAGAAGACTGTATTTATATTACAGGGAACTGGAGAGGTATATGCAACACAAAACAAAATGAGAAAACAACCCAAGATGAAATTAGTTTGGATATAGATCTTTGGAAATGCCATTTGTTAACCATATTTGACACTTCCGTTCCCTTACCAGGAAGAATTTCCTTCGAAGTATCAGGAAACAACTCTTATTCCATTTCTTATCGATATTATGCATTTTCTGATGACAAAAAAACGATATTTTTTAATTATTTAGACAATAAAACTGAATTTAACTCCAATCCTAAAGTAAGTTCTGTACAATCAATAATCAATGGTGAATTTTATATTTTAAACAATGACTTAATCTTTAAATATGATAAAAAACAAACGAATTCGTATTCTGATCTAATGGAGACATCAACCACTATTTGTGAATTAAAACGAAATGTATTAAAAAAAGAAAAATAAAGGAGAGTAGGTGGTATGCGCCTCTAAAGCCACATAAAATAAGATTATGAAAATAGTTGATAAGTACATTGATACTCCAGCTTATCACCGACTGACAGATGGAAAGAAGAAAGCAAAAAAAATTCAATTTAGACCTAATGGCATTAAAGATGTTTTGGCCCTTGCGGATATGTTTAAGGTCAAGCCGAACAAGATCATTGAAGAGGCCGTTTATCGGGTACTGATGGTTAGTATCAAAGAGGATTCGGTAATGAGGGATTTCTGGGAGAAGGTTGTGTTGAGAAATATAGAGACAATTCTCAAAGCTGCTTAGATGTGTTGAGTTAAGAGAGTGCGTATGGCCGTTAGTTTAAAATCTATGAAGAAAAACTAATTGAAAGGCCCTTTCGGTTTTTTTCGGATAAATATTTTTTCAAGTTAAGAACAGAAGCAAAAAGAGATGCTCCAAAGAATGCACCCCAAAAAGCAATTAAAACATGCCACTGAGTTGCAGTGTAATTTCCGTTTTCTTTTGCGGTAATCACCCATACTATTCTAATTCATTCTCACTATACTCAGGCCATTCTTTTAGTCCTGTAAACTCCAGGAGGTATGGGTCACGAATAGATTCTTCAATGGTAACAATATCATGTTGTATTTTAGCAAGAAGTCCCTTTTTGTTTTTTGATAATCCTGTTCTTTCGTAAAGGAGAGATCCAATCTGTCTTGAAAGTTCTCTAACTGACCAGCAGCCTTTAATCGCCTGAATCTCGTAGAACGATCGTGCCAAGGGTTTATTT
>JADGAN010000020.1:25506-36213 GCA_015231955.1 Oligoflexia bacterium
CAAGAAATTTTTGGGAAAAATGATTGGTCGAGGTTTTTTTGGGGATTGGAGTCTCAAAAAGATGGTGCTGGTTTCTTACGGAAGGATTTTGGTTTTTTGGAATTTGTTTTTTTTTCAGAGGGAAAATATGGAGCGGGTTATCAGATTTGAACTGACGACCTTCTGCATGGCAAGCAGCTTTCCAGAACCCCAAAAAGCTGCTGTCCCACGAGTAAGTCTTGGGGCCAATCATTGAATAATATTAACAAAACATAGATTATACCGATCCTTCTCCTCTCTTCATTTTCTCATTGAGCAATTTTTCAACGCCACTAGAGTATACTCTCGAAATATTTTCAAAAGAGTATGTATGGCTGTCAATTTGGCTGTCAATTTTGGGAGTAGCTTCGCGGTTAAATGACTTCCCAGTGGCCTTTCGGCCAATACGCTTGATACACTTGGAGGCCTTTAATTTTCTTATATGGTACTTCACTCCATCCATGGTTATGTCGAGTTGTTGAGCCATCTCCTGCTAGAGAAATTCGAACCTGAACACTGGGGCCTCCTATTTTGTAATCTCTGTGAATAATGGTATTGGCTTATCTCCATGCCTCCTGTGGAACTTCATAGATATTACGACGGCGAGTAGATTCAATAATGGCCTGAAGGCTTAAATATGTCTCTTTATAAAAAATTCGTGAAGCGATATGCCTTGAGCGGATTAGATAATATCGGTGATTTTTACATAGGATGAAAATGGTACATTGCAAGCCTACTTCGATGTTTTTAATTTTTGGAAAAAGATCAATTTTAAAAAACATAAGTGATGGTTGTGGATGTGATAAATATAAAAAGAGATTCAAGATAATTAGATGAAGAAAATGTGTGAAGAGAATGTCACAAATACTTGCCTACAAATAAAAAATGTTTTGGCATAGATGACAAGTAAGTGCTTGTAATTATCAAGTCAGAGATTACTTAATTTGATCAAAGAAAAATCGTGATATTATTGAAATATATTTCAACAAATGCTGACTGCTTTATATTACAGAGGAATACGTTTATGATGCCAAAGATTAATCTATTGTTCGTTTTATTTTCACTGCAAATTATACCTAATGTAGCAATATCATCTGGCGAACTAGACCAAGTTGTTCTTGTGGAGAAACGAAGTAATGCAGAAGATGTATCATACTCTGAATCACGTGAGGGGCGTAATATTGCACAGCCGCTTAGTCTTTTGCCTAGTTCACCTGTGCCAATGGATAAATCAATTATGTGGCCTTATAGTGCCAATGGCTTGCTTCGAATGGAATGGATACCAAAACAGGAAGATCCAGATCACAAATTTTATAGATCCGGATCAGGTACATTGATAGCTCCTCGCTATGTACTGACCGCAGCTCATAATATTTACAAAGATCACAAGAATTATTCGACTGTGGGAGCTTATGAATTTGACCAAACAAAAAACGAACCAAAGTATATTGATTTTTTTCCTGGGAAAAATTATCCATCTGGCAGTACTTATAATCCAGACAAGATCAATGAATATTGTCCATTTGGCAAAGTAAGTGTGGAAAAAATTTTTGTTGATTCAAGGTATATTGAGGGATTGAGAAATTACAAGGATAGAGTAGTTTCAGACAAGGAGGATATTGATTATCACGAAAAAAATATATTCCCTTATGACTATGCTTTATTGTTGTTAAATGAAGATATTGGCAAAAGAGCAGGATATATTGAAATTGGATGTCCAGATGATGAAACTCTGAAAAAGTCAAAATTGAGTGTTTATGGTTACCCTGCGGAAAAAAATCCACTATTTGGCCCAGAATCAAGTGATGAACAATTGATGAGTGGATTTGTAATGTTCGGTGATGCGGGGAGAGTAGAATCTGTTGATAGCAATAGGATTTACTATGATATCGAAACCGGAAAGGGAGCAAGTGGGGCGGGATTAACTTCTCAAGTTGGATCTGGCCAACCTTGTACAGTAGGAGTGCACACATTTGGTCCAAATAACTCTAATGATACTAGGCTGAAGCCTTTTAATAGTGGAACTAGAATAACTGAGGACAAATTCAACAAAATCAAGGAATGGATGCGCGAAAAATAACTACTCGCTGTACTCAAACGAATCAATCGTCCCCCTCCAAGGGTTCATTAAATAGTATTTGCTTGGTCCTCTTATGGAAATATCACAATTTGGAATATGAAAAATATCCATTGTGTTTAAGGTAATGGTGGCAGTATGTTTTACTAAACCTGTTTCAGGAGAGCTGCTATCTAGGCGAATAATAATGCCCTCGCAATATTCATCTCGCCTATTGTAACGGATAGGAACAAATCTGAAGCTCGGTTTTTCAATACTGTGTAGCGAGTCTGGCGCAGGATATTCAATTTCAATTACGATCTCTCGCTCATTTCTTTGTTTGTTGACAACTATATTTTTAATTTCAAAATTTTTTACAAAATTGTAATCACTGGCTCTTGGGATATTGCCTGCCAAGCAGCTGAAATTTACAAAAAAGATACTTGAAATTATTATTAGAGAAAAATTTAATCTCATATTTGTCCTCCTCCTTGTGGGTATTTAATTCACCTAACTTACAGATAGAATATCTTGTATGTCAAATTATGTATTTATACTATACATGATCTGCAATTTTTGTATTATGTAACAACTTCCAATACTTGCGATTTATATTCGGTGATTATTGCAACGGATGTTTTTGATCAATTACCAAAATTTCCACCATGGTTTACTAACTTTCTTATTTCGTTCTTCCTAAACAAATCCGGATTAAACCAGTAAAGATCTTGTTTTTTATCAAAATGGCTAGTATTAAAGAGGATTTGGCAATGAGGGATTTCTGGGAGAAGGTTATGTTGAGAAATATAGAGACAATTCTCAAAGCTGCTTGGATGTATTGAGCCAAGAAAGTGTGTGTGGTCGTCAGTTTGAAATCTATGAAGAAAAACTAATTGAAAGGCCCTTTCGGTTTTTTTCGGATAAATATTTTTTCAAGTTAAGAACAGAAGCAAAAAGAGATGCTCCAAAGAATGCACCCCAAAAAGCAATTAAAACGTGCCACTGAGTTGCAGTGTAATTTCCGTTTTCTTTTGCGGTAATCACCCATACTAATATTGCAAAAATTGCAAGTGTGGAAAAAAAGATTGAGAATACTGTTTTCTTCGCTTTCATATAATCTCTTTTGTTTAGTGAGTATGTCCTGATCCGTGTACTATTCCCCTGCTACTATGACATGAGTCAGCTGCGCCGTGAGCGCCTACTGCACCTCCTATTGCACCACCTATCGCTCCAATAACAGCACCTACTGCAACACCAGTAGGTGAGGCACCTAGTGTCGCCCCTAACTCCGCTCCTCCTAAAGCACCAGCTCCTGCACCTGCTATAGCTGCTCCAGCAACTATCTCCGCGCATCTCACTGGGTCACTAGCTGGCTTATCATAAGAAGCAATGTATTGAAATGTGTATTGCACATAATTTTGTAAATCTATGAATTCATCTTCACTGACAATCTTATAGTGATATCGCCAAAATGATTGATACTTCATTAGTGTTTTAAGTTGATTTTTGGTTGTGAAAAACAGATCTCCAGTGCCAAGCGGATTTGTTTTATCCTGAATTACGCAGGCACGATCAATGCAGTGTTGTGCTACGCTGATATTACTGAGGTTATTGAGCGTAGTTTCATTTGCAAAAGCATTTGTAATCGTAAGCAATGAAAATATGATAAAAGCACCAAAAACCTTCTTCATTAAAAACCCCTTTTGAAAAATAAATATTCTTATCCTTCCTTTGGAGTACAAAAAAAATATTGCTGCTTCAATTGCTAAATGATAGCTCTCAAAAATATTGGTCAATCGTTGTCCTTGAGGCGCATAAAAACTGGGCAATCATTGACAGTGAGTATTTAAAAAAGGGGATAGGACTATGGGTGTAGATATTGTTCAACTAAAAGATGAATTGCGATCTGCATACAACCGATATGTGGAAGAACATCCAAACGTCTCTATCAATGGCATCGGCCGAAGGATGCAAAAAAGTGCAAGCACTGTCAAAAATCTACTGAACTCGCACAACTCTGTGTTGCCAAATGCTGACACCATCCTCAGTTTTATGGCCGTGGTGACTGGAAAACAGAAAATAGGTGATATCATTTGCTCCACTGGCCAATATCCGACAATAAAAAAGTTCTTGGAGTTGTCTTATCACTTATTCAAAGATGATGTGTCTAGCAAAAATAATTATTCAATCAATCGCTATGAAATTGAAGATAATGAGAGCTTTCTTGTTATTTGGTATTCAGGCACTCAAAATGGAGCTACCAAGGAAGAACTTGTTAAAAAATTTGGAGAATTCATTTTGCCAACCATTAACAAACTGCTGGATGCTGAAGTCCTTGAAGAAAAGGGTGGTAAACTCAAAACGATAGACGAAAACATCTTTTTAGATACGACAATAATGCAAAAATATTTACCATCACTACTGAAAATCTGGAATCCTTGTGACCACAGTAAGCGCGGCATACTTTATGCGGTTTCCGAAGATGTATCTGAAGAATTCTTAAAGGAGTCCCTAACCAAACTTGAAAACACTTACAGAGACATTCAAGAGGCTTCCATGCTAGGGGCAAATCGAGGATCTAAAAAAATGGTAGCTGCCGTATACGGGACAATTTTAAGCATTATTTTATTAATCTGTATTAACGTCAACCTCTACGCTAGTGATGGTATCGGAGGCGGTGGCAGCAGCGGAGGCGGCGGCGGTAATACGAATAAAAGAATCCTTAAAATAAAATAAGTATGGATTTTAATATAGGTTCAATGTTTATGATGCGGGCAATTATGTGTTTGGAATTGTATCAATGGGAGGAGGATTGCTAAAAAAATCTCTGTCGATTTTTTCGCTATATTCGATTGCTTTTTGGGCATTTATCTTTTGTTCTAATGTTAATCCTGCTCGAAGATAAGTGCTTATTTTTTCCAATTCGCGTAGAGATTGTCGAAAAGAAGAATCTCTCGGTATTTCACGTAAGTGGGTCTTGTGCCATTCATCGAGCTGTCTTCTTTGTCCTTTCTCAAATGTGCTCATGTATGATCTTATAGTTTTGAGTTCTTCTAGAAGATCATCTCGTCTTCTTCTATCCTCTAAATGTTTTATTACGAACAAGACGATAATTATTGATATAATCCAATCGGGCATAACAACTCCATTGCTGAAAAAATTAATACATTCCTTGGAATTGAGAATTGCATAGAATAGCATTTCGTAAGTATCAACCAGCTATGGAAATAATAAATGGAATAAGTAAGTGTGTATGTATTATTTACATGAGCGTTTCCTGTTGTTCCCTGTGGAGGATTTTATATTGGATTTTCATTTGCAATATTTCTTAAAGTCAACTTGTTTAGCAGGTAATTGTACCAGTCCACTTCTAGTAGAGGATTATGTCAAATGAGTCGTTTTTTTATTACAAATATACTGACAAACACCAAGTTCCTCTTGATTGTGTTTTTATTGAATCCTACATAAAAGGGTGAATTTAGAGAAGTCAAATTTTTCGTATTTGCCTTCTGTGATTGGCAAATGCATGATTGTTTTTTGTATCCATTCTATTCTGACCAAAGAAATCAATGCGAGGTCATCTCGCGATTATCAATAGTTACTGCCAGGGCATTTTTGCGGTAGATAAGACATGTTGAGATCATCCATCCTCATCGAGTATAATTATGACGATGCATAGTTATTTAGTAATTCTATTTCAACAATAAGAGCTGGGGATCATGGGCCATCTATTAAACATGTTCAAATTATCCACAACACTTTTGATTGCTCTAATACCTTTTTCTTTGAGCATGCTCACTTCATGTGGAGGAGGTGGTGGCAGTGCCGGCAGTGGTGGAAATACTACGGAAAAACCTGACGACACTACTGTAACAAATGAAATAATATCCTATGAAGGATTAACAACCAAGGCAAGTATTGATACGTCCAATGCAGAAGAGCTGGTTATAAGTAGTCTACAAGCAGGAAGCACCACGAGTGTTGTAAAAAGCGCTGTAAGAGACAATGAAAATGATGATAGCAATGAAAAGCAAGTGCAAATAAGACCACTATCGCTCTCTCAAGCTTTGGAAGAAGACTTGAGCAAGATTGATTTAACTTCATATGCACTGTCCTCCGTAAAAGCGAAGAATGCATCGAACTCAAAAGAATCACTTACATTAAAGAAAACTATCTCAGGATCTTGTGGGGGAGACAGCGAATACGAGATATTGATTTCCCAAAATTCGAATAGTGAAGCGCTCTTTTCAGGGACATATAATTACCATGATTATTGTTCACGCGGAACCACACTCAATGGATCTGTTATTTTTTCTGGAAAAATCTCTAATCAAGATATTACTGAATTCAAATTTTCTTTTATATCCTTGTCTTCTAGAAGCGATGATGACCATTTTGTATGTTCGGGCAACATATCATTCGCAAATTCCTTGCTAATGGCAACAATGATATTCAAAGATAACAACAATGGAAAAATTCACAAAATTGAAAATTTCAAAATTAAGACATCAATACCATTAGGGAAAAATTATACAGAAATTACATTAGAGGGAACTTTTTATCACTCCGATTACGGATACGTTACTCTCTCTACGCTGGAACCTCTTCGTTATTATGCTCGACAGTCATTTCCTGCATTAGGTTCTATTGTTATTGAGGGTAAGGACTCTTTGAAAGTAAAATTATCCTTTACTTCTAGCAATCGCTATCTTGTTGAAGGTGATTTTGGAGGGGATGGTGTCTATGCATGGAATAGTGGCACACAGAAATGGTGCTACGATTGCATCGAGGACAGTACTGAAATCAATACAACCGATGCAGTAACTAATATTAATGCCACAGAAAGCACAGCAGTGCCAACACCAGCCATTAAAGAGGAGTTCAGTAATCAACAAATACTTGAGCTGATCAATGGTCTCAAGATAAAATATCCCTGCAGCAACAATGCTGCTCGGTTGGAAAAGGAGTTCTATATCGAGAACCCTTCTATCACACCAAACAACCCAAAGACTGTCTATGGCAATTACATCCCGGAGTATACAATCCCTTATCAAAATCCCTTTATCTCTGGCACCTATGCTATGGGCAGCAATGGGAAAATTGCCAAGGTTTTTACAGGAATTCTTCCCAGTATTAATGATCTCTTGATTATCAAGGATATTGCAGTTCTCGATAAGGTAGTTGCAAGAACAATAACCATTTCACTTTGCTTGAATCCACCATTAATTATGCCAGAAAGACCATTGGAAATTCGCCCCTTTACCAACATCACTCTCCGTAATAATAGTAATTGTACGATTGGTGATGCACAAGGAAAGTTTTATATCACAGTGGGTGCATATCAAACATATCCCGCGGTGCAACCGTTTCCACAAATTTTTGCTTACATACCTGCTGGTGCCTGCCAATAGTTACCTACGGTGACCCTGTTGTCATTCATTGGATTGTCATATGATGCTTTTTGAAAATTTGTAGTATCTTCTGAGTAAACACACAAATTCCTTCGTGAAAATCCAATTGCTTTTGAGTCATATGATAATGGCCATTGGTGCCAGCCGACTAATGGGACTCTATAAGTCAATACAGCTAGTCTCAAATGTAGGCTGCCACCCATAGAACAATTTGGTCGTCAGTTTTAAATCTATGAAGAAAAATGAGTTGAGAGGCTCCTTTGGTTCTTTTTAGACAAATATTTTTTCAAATTAATAACAGAAGCCAAAAGAGATGCTCCAAAGGGATACAGTTCAATTATAAAAAAACTCGATGCCTCAGTTCTCTCAATGCCTTTGATCAGTTTGTATTTAATTATGGTTTTGAGTTGAGAAATGGCAGTAGACACTCTTCCTTTGGTGCTGTTCAGATGATCCAAGATATTTTTAAAAAAATTCCTGTAGAATTGAAGAGGTTTTTTAGAGCAGATAGTGCGTATGCCAATATGGATATCTACAATGCTCTGCTGATTTTGCAAGTAAGTTTTGCCATTGCACTTACCGAGATTTCCTATATGCCTCTCCTCGAGAAATATGGAGATAATATCAACATTGGTTTCAAACGTAACTCTCGTTTGAGAACGTAAAGTTCTTTTACAACTGAATATTGTTTTGAGGCGCTAACCAGCTGTTAAACTACGCTACAGGGCGGGCCATGCCCGAAATGGCCATTGTGTGTCTGGATTGTCGACCACAACAAAAAATTTGGTGCAGTCAGGAGGATAGGAACGAGAAAAAGGCAATAATCGGCCAAGAAATTTTTGGGAAAAATGATTGGTCGAGGTTTTTTTGGGGATTGGAGTCTCAAAAAGATGGTGCTGGTTTCTTACGGAAGGATTTTGGTTTTTTGGAATTTGTTTTTTTTTCAGAGGGAAAATGTGGATATTACAAGTTTTTTCGCAATGATCCTAAATTTACTTTTCTCAAGTATATCAGCCGATTACAGATAAGTATCAAGTAGGAGTGGATTTTATCAAGTTCAACTTGATTCAGGTTTTCAAGTAATAAACTTAAGTTGTAAAGAAGTAAGACAGATCAAGGATAATTCATAGATGAGAGTAGTTTACAAGATCAAATTTCAGGTAATTTCATTCGTAAATTGAGCATGCTATCAGGTACCAAAGCCCCACAGGAAGTGGGGCCGGATTGGTTTCCATGCTCTTAAACGGAAATCGATTGTCTCTGAAAAGATACTAAAAAAATCAACTTCAACTTGATTAAATCAAGTTCAACTTTAGTAAAATTACAAATTTTGATTTTTTTTAAAAAGGATTATTTGAGAGGAGAAAAGTCAAACCTATAAAAATTCAGGTTTGCAAAAAACTTGTGTTTTAAGTGGAGCGGGTTATCAGATTTGAACTGACGACCTTCTGCATGGCAAGCAGACGCTCTAGCCAGCTATACTAATTTGGGTGCGGGTGTTTATCGCCACCTAATATTATACAGGCCGCTTAAAAATTATTAAAAAGACATTTATATTTTTATCTTCTTAGAGGAAAAGAAGGGAGATTTTGGTAGACTTGTTAGTCATCAGACGAGAAGCAGAGGGTTATAGCGATTGAGTAAGAAGAAGTTCTCAACATCAACAATTATAGGTGAACAAGAGGTAGTCCCTTGGCTTGCGGCCACAGGTGCCCTTGCCTATACTCCAAATAATCCCCCAGACCGAGATTACTACTTTCAGTACACCTGGATCATCCCTGGCATTTTTAACGATAAAGTCAACAAAAGGGCACAGTTCTGGTTTGGAGCTGGTTTAAAAGATGATCCCACCGTAGGAGACTTATTTGACTTCTGGAACAATGCTCGTAAGGGTAAGATCACCCCAATCTATTTTTCTTTGGGGAGTACCTCTCCACAAACGGTCACATCCCCTATTGCAATCTATGAGCACAAAGATTCGGCCCTGATCATCCAGCATGGTAGTTATCAATTCGTTAAACTGAAAGATCACCCCTTCCTAAAAGAAGGGTCTGTGTTGTTGTATAGAGGGATTGGAGATAAACCTGTTTTTAGACATTACCTAATAGGGAACCAAGAAGTTTCCCATCAGTTGATGAACATTCATTCTCAGACCCTTAAGGACTCTGTTCTATCGTTTAATGCCGTTCACTCTAATGTAGTTAGGTGTGAATCCTCTGCTCTTAACCATGATACTCACCTCCTTCACCGATATGCTGAAGATGTTGGAGGAGAGAAGGTTGAAGAGATGAGAAGTATTTTAAACTCTGGATATACTCTTAACTCTTACTGTGGAGAGAGAAAGTTTGGCCCCAATCATGTTGTTTTCAAGACACCAGCAACGAACATTAGAATCACTACGTTCTTTTGTGGGGAATCTGAAGTTAAGGTTATTAATCCCGATCAATTAGAGATTATCAAGGAAGTTGGATGCAGAGTTGAGATGTTTTCAATATAATTATTCGAGAGATTTTCTTCGTTACTTCTTTGCTATCTTTTTTGTTACTCTTTTCTTTGAGGCTTTTGAACTAAGATTTTCAATATCTTCTTTAATGAAATTCTCAAGCTGTTCTTCTGAAGGGAGTTCCACCATATACCGAGAGACAAACAGTTTGTTGTTCATCCCCCCTGTAGCATATTTAACTTTCACCGAATCCCTTGAAGTGCAGAGGATAATTCCTATCGGGGGATTATCACCTTTGCTCATTTCATTGTCCTTAAAGTAATTGATATAGAAATTCATCTGGCCAGCATCAGCGTGGGAGAAAACCCTGTTCTTTAAATCTATAAGGACGTGACATTTTAGTATGCGATGATAAAATACCAGATCAATTCGATCATGTTCATTGTCAATAGTGATTCTTTTCTGCCTACTCTCAAAACAAAACCCTTTTCCAAGTTCCAAAAGAAAATCCTGGATGTGAGTCAGCAGAGCAGTTTCTAATTCATTCTCACTATACTCAGGCCATTCTTTTAGTCCTGTAAACTCCAGGAGGTATGGGTCACGAATAGATTCTTCAATGGTAACAATATCATGTTGTATTTTAGCAAGAAGTCCCTTTTTGTTTTTTGATAATCCTGTTCTTTCGTAAAGGAGAGATCCAATCTGTCTTGAAAGTTCTCTAACTGACCAGCAGCCTTTAATCGCCTGAATCTCGTAGAACGATCGTGCCAAGGGTTTAT
>JADGAN010000020.1:36602-91600 GCA_015231955.1 Oligoflexia bacterium
GAAATTAGTTTATCAAACTTCACGTTACCGATTCCTTTATCTACTGAAGATGCTTATCCTCTGGATTTTGATATTAGAGTGAAATCTTCTTAAGATCAATATCCCCTAATTCATGCTGAACCAACTTTTCATTAACAGGCTCACATTTAATGGAGGAGAGCTTTAGGCGAAGATCGTAATCTATGTCTCTCGCACTGTTTTTAAACCCCTCAACTCTACCATGCACATTACAGCACTTACCGAGATTTCCTATATGCCTCTCCTCGAGAAATATGGAGATAATATCAACATTGGTTTCAAACGTAACTCTCGTTTGAGAACGTAAAGTTCTTTTACAACTGAATATTGTTTTGAGGCGCTAACCAGCTGTTAAGCTACGCTACAGGGCGGGCCATGCCCGAAATGGCCATTGTGTGTCTGGATTGTCGACCACAACAAAAAATTTGGTGCAGTCAGGAGGATAGGAACGAGAAAAAGGCAATAATCGGCCAAGAAATTTTTGGGAAAAATGATTGGTCGAGGTTTTTTTGGGGACTGGAGTCTCAAAAAGATGGTGCTGGTTTCTTACGGAAGGATTTTGGTTTTTTGGAATTTGTTTTTTTTTCAGAGGGAAAATATGGAGCGGGTTATCAGATTTGAACTGACGACCTTCTGCATGGCAAGCAGACGCTCTAGCCATTTCCACTAATTGATCACTCTATCTTGATTGGTGTGCTTGGTCTGCTTAAATTTTGTGGGGTCTGTTTATCGTCACCTAATATTATACAGGCGGCCTAAAAATTATTAAAAAGAGATCTCTTTTTTTATCTTCCTAGCGGAAAAGGATGGAAGATTTTGATAGACTCAACAGAATTGTTAATTAATGACACGGGGCAAATAGTTATGGTGATTGAGTAAGAAAAATTTACCAACATCAACAGTTACAATGGATCAAGAGATAGTTCCTTGGCTTGCGGCCACAGGAGAACATGCCTATAGTCCAAATAATCCTCCAGATCGTGATTACTACTTTCAGTACATCTGGATAATACCTGGTGTTTTCAACAATGACGTCAATAAAAGGGCACATCGTTGGTTTGGGGCCAGTTTAAAATATAGAAGTAGGAGGGTTTATGTTCAAAAATATAATAGAAGGGATTGAAAAAATCAGCAAACAGCAATCCATACTAGTACCTATTAACGCAGATAATGATGGTTATATAGATAAAGAATGCCCTGTTAATGATTGTCTATTTAGCTTCAAAGTTAATGAGACTGATTGGTCCAATCTATTTAAAGATGAAGCTGTCTATTGTCCTCAGTGCGGCCATGCTGCTCCGTCTAAGTGTTGGTGGACAAGGGAACAAGTTGAAGAAGCAAAAAGACAAGCATTGAATCTTATAAAATCTCAGATCGGAAATATCCTGTTTGAGGGAGCTAGAGAAGCCCAGAATAGGAATCGTACTGGTTTCATAAAATTAAAAATTCAATATTGTGGAACAAATTCACGTTATATAATTATGCCTATTAGTGCTCAAGAAGAGATGGAGCAGAAGGTTACATGCGATAAGTGTAATGCTCGATTCTCTGTCGTTGGTATAGCCTTCTTTTGCCCATGTTGTGGACATAACTCAATAGAAAAAATGTTTGATAATTCCTTAAATAAAGTTACAAATAAGTTAAATTCACTTCAGGCAATTCAGAAGATTCTGCTTGATTCTGGTCAAAGGGATGCAGCAGCTATTACATGTCAGTCGATTGTTGAAACATCTCTTTCTGACTGTGTCACCGCATTTCAATATTTCTGCGACAAAAAATATAAAGCTCCAGAGGGAGAAAAAAAAGTTCCTGCAAATTCATTTCAAAGAATTGAGTTTGGTAATACAGCTTGGAAAAAAGTGTTAGGTCAAGGATATGATAATTGGTTAGGTGCTGAAGAATATAAAGAGTTAAGAATACTCTTTCAAAAAAGACATCTGCTACAACACTCCAACGGCATAGTTGATGTAAGGTATTTGGAAAAGAGTGGGGATACAAATAATAATCTAGGACAAAGAATAGTTGTTACTGTCAGTGATGTTGAAAATCTTGCTACAATGATTAAAAAGATAGTGACAAATATTCGACAGCTTACTGAAAAAGCAGGCAACACCTAAGCAATGTTGCCATTAAGAAGTATTTTTCGGATGTTACCTTTGTAGATTGTTTGTACCAGGCAATTTTCTTCTTCTTTGAATATAATATTGCTTGGTAATTTGTCTAACGCCTGTTCCTTGTTCTGTCGATACAGGGCAAGGAAGTTATCTTTTAGATAATCAAGAACCTGTCTTCTGAATTGTGATTCGGGTTTTTCATCCTGCATGTAATATAATCCAAGAGTTGTTATTACTGGCCTGGATATGGCTGGATATAATCCTTCTTCAAAATTGACTTTCAATTGAGCCATGATCTTTAGTTCAAATCTTTTTCTTATTTCCTTTAGCAGTATGTGATCTTCTTCTCCAATGGGGTAGATAGCGAGCCATAGCTCTATCAGTGAACTTCTTAACACGAAATCGTGGATACGGGTATAAGACGCTGACTCTAAAAGCTCGTAAGACCATTCTGAAATTTTGTTAATTATCGTGCAATCTTTTTTATTATCAATCTTTGAAATGTATTCATGATAAGAATTGTCGTTTGCAAGAGAGGATTCAAGTGTTTTTGTTATTAGTTTTTTGATAGTTGCACAGGAAATTTGTAAATAAGAACAAGCTGGTGATGAATAAACTTCATCCTTGGAAATTTTGTCGATGCTATAAATTGCAGATCTTGGAAATTCTGCAATTGTATTCCCTGGTGCCTGTATGATAAATGAGTGTTCATAAAATCTTTGTTGAGAAAAGTATGAGTCACATATCATTAAAAAACAATCAGCAAATGCTTGAAATGTTTCATCATCCATATCCTTGTTCAGCAGAGGGAACCAATGAGACAATGGATATGTTTTCTCTGTGAATTCACAGTTGGAAAAAGTGGAATTTAAAAATTCTTTTCTAAGGCCAAGTCCACTGTATGATCTTTCCCTGAATAAAATAGAAGATTTGTTTGCAAGTGCTTGCTTAACAATTTCCCAAACAAAAGGACGAGTAACCTCTCCTGAGAGATTGCTTCCTGCGATGTCATGAAACAATCTAATAATAAACCCTGGTTCTCTCTGAACAAGAGAAGAGCAAAAAAATGGATCTGCTAATACTCTAATAAGATGTATCGCATCTGATGTGGTCTCTTCTATTTTATATTCTATCCCTTCTTCTTTTGCCAAATATTCTTTAAAATTGCTGTGTTTTTGAAGCCAATCAATAATGTCTGGTACTGCTGGGGTCAGATGCTCAGCAAGTTCAGCGTGATCTTTGGAATCGCCCCTTGCAATAATTCGTGTAACCGATCCTATAGTTGATTTAGCTGTTCTGGGTGAAAATTTCAGAGGTGAACGATACTTTATGATAACGTAAGTGATAACTCCGATGAGAAGGATGGCTGCACAGAACTCCCACGCTATCGGATAACCTAATATGGGGATGGCTTCACCTGGTAAAATTGGAAGTATCGATGAAATTATGATTAATAAGACTGCACCAATCCAAAATAAATATGAATTTTTTAATGCGTGATAAATTGTTTCTTTTTTTGTTAAGGACAAGAGCTGGGTAAATGTCATCAGCAGTGCTATGGTTGTGATGGTATCACCAATTGAGATAATTCTCCATGAAGGTTGATCTGGAAGGTATTTACAATTTCCAAGAAATTCCAGGCCTAGACAATATTCGCTCATTTTCAACTCCAGATGTGGTATCCACTTCCACTTTCTGTCTTAATGATATTTTTTTCTAAGTTAGTTTTTGAAGTTTATCCCAGGCCCATTTTTACATCTACTTGCTAAAACACTCGACATGTAAAAACGCAGTAATCTAATAAGTGTTGACACGATGTTAGTGCAATAATATGATAATTGCAAGAGGATTTAATGATTACTAAACTCGGCAACCTTGTAGAAATTCATGCAGGTCAGTCAATTCGGAATAAAATTGATAATATCGCCAATGGCGATTACTTTATTATTCAAATTAAGGATATTGATCGTCATATAGGGGTCAACCTGCCATCACTATATAAAACTAACATGAAGGGCAAAGGAACCCCAAAGCTGGTTAAAAAAGGCGATCTCCTCTTTGTCCCTAAGGTTTTCAGAGAGTCTCTCCCTTACAGTGTAGTGGTAAACCTCGACCTACCTAACTTGATTGTAGCACCAACATTCTATACACTGTCTGTGAAGCCGTCGCTTATCAGGACGGAATACCTTAACTGGTTCATTAACTCTGGTGCTCACGGTGGAAAGTTCTTCAAAAAAAATGCTATGGGGAGTTCTATTCTTAATATACCCAAAACTGTTCTAACTGAGATGGAAATCATAGTGCCGCCCCTACCTGTACAGGATAATTTTATCAAGCTCATGGCTGCTACAAAAAAAGAAAAAGAAATCATGGATAACCTCTGTCAAAAGCGAATCGCTTTCATAGATGAGGCCATAAACCAATATTTAAATTGAGGAGAAAAACATATGTCCGAAAAAGTATCACAAGATGAAATTAATGGAATCCTCTGGAAGGCCTGCGATACTTTTAGAGGGATTTTAAATTCTGCAAGTTATATGAACTACATTCTTCCCATGCTTTTCTTGAAGTACATCTCTGATGCGTGGGAAGAAAAATATGAAGAGTATGAAAAAGAGTACAAAGGAGATAAGGAGCGTATCAATCGCCGTATTCAAAAAGAAAGATTTATTCTCCCTAATAAATGCCACTTCCGTGATCTCTATAAACAGAGAGATGAGTCCAATATCGGTGAGATTATTAATATCGCCATGGAAAAAATCGAAGATGCCAACAAAGAAAAACTGAGTGGTGTCTTTAGAAATATAGATTTCAACTCTGAGTCCATGCTTGGTCAGACTAAAGATCGAAATGCCAGACTAAAAAATCTTCTTGGTGATTTTAATGATTCTAAGTTAAATCTACGCCCAAGCAGAATAGGAAAACTTGATATTATCGGCAATGCTTATGAATATCTGATTGGGAAATTTGCCGCTAGTGGAGGCCAGAAAGCAGGAGAGTTTTACACTCCAGCAGAGATTTCTGAACTTATCGCTGAACTAGTTGCTCCTAAAAAAGGTGATCGTATTTGCGACCCTGCATGTGGGTCTGGTTCTCTTCTTATCAAATGTGCCAACCAACTTCTTGGAAAAGGGGTTAATGATTTTTACCTCTATGGGCAAGAAGTAAATGGGCAAACCTTCGCCCTAGCAAAAATGAATATGTTCCTCCATGGAGTCGATAATGCTCGCATAGAATGGGGGGACACGATTAGAAATCCCAAACTTACAGAGAAAAAGACCACCATGAAGTTTGAGGTAGTGGTTGCTAATCCTCCCTTCTCTCTCGATAAATGGGGTTATGAGGATGCTTCTGCTGATCCCTATAATCGGTTTCACAGAGGACTTCCTCCAAAAACCAAAGGTGATTTTGCCTTTATTACTCACATGATTGAAACTATCACAGAGGACTCAGGTCGTGTAGGTGTTGTCGTTCCTCATGGTGTTCTTTTCAGAGGAGCGGCCGAAGGAAAAATTAGACAACAACTCATTGAAGAAAACCTTTTGGATGCAGTGATTGGACTTCCTGCAAATCTCTTCTTTGGGACAGGTATCCCTGCCGCAATTCTAATCTTCAAGAAGAAAAAGAAAGATGACTCTGTCTTTTTCATCGATGCCAGTCGAGAATTTCTAGATGGTAAAAATCAAAATTATCTCAGAGAACAAGATCTAAAAAAGATTGTTACAACCTACAAGAAGAGAGAGGACGTCGATAAATACGCCAAAAAAGCGACACTCAAAGAGATTCAGGAAAACGATTTCAACCTCAATATCCCTCGCTATGTAGACACCTTTGAAGAAGAGGCAGAAATTGATATTAAGGCCGTGCAGAAGGAAATTAATAAACTAGAAGCTGAACTTGTTACTGTTCAAGGGGAAATGAAAAAGTATCTAAAGGAGCTTGGATATGAATAAAAAGAAACCGACAACTATAAAAAAATCTAAAGCTCTAACTGTTTCACCCAAACGCTCATCAGTGCTCTTTGAGCGGGTTGTGGAGATACTAGAGTCTGCTCGCAGTAGTGTAGTTCGAGCCGTGAATAACAATATGGTTATTGCCTACTGGCTTATAGGCAGAGAAATTGTTCAAGCTCTTCAGCAAGGAGAAGAGCGTGCCGAATATGGTAAAAAAGTTATTGAAGAACTTTCGACTAAATTAACAAAGAAATATGGCAAAGGGTTCTCTACAAGCAACTTATGGTATTTCAGACAATTCTATCAAGTCTACTCAGACCGTAAACCAGAAATTCTCCACAGGCCTTGTGGAGAATTAAAAGACAATAAAAAACTCCACAAGGGCCGTGGAGTTTTGGATAGTATGCTTCAATCTGTAACTAAGAAATCTGCTCCTAAAGGATTTTCTTCCTTGCTGAGCTGGTCACATTATAGAGCACTCTCTAAAGTTGAACATAAAAATGAGCGACTATTTTATGAGATTGAAACTGAAAAAGAACTTTGGAGTGTCCCTCAGCTTGAAAGACAAATAAATTCCTTTCTTTTTGCACGCCTCTTAAAAAGTAAAAATAAAAATGGAGCAATGAAACTCGCCAATGAAGGCAATGTCGTTAAAACTCCAATAGACACGATAAAAGAACCCTATGTTTTAGATTTTCTAGGATTAAAAGATGCTGAAAAGTTTCACGAATCAGAGTTAGAGTCGGCCATAATCACTCACCTTCAAGATTTCTTGCTGGAGCTTGGGAAAGGCTTTGCTTTCGTCGCTCGTCAAAAAAGGATGGAATTTGGCGATGAATATTTTTATGTCGATCTAGTTTTTTATAACTGTATTCTGAAATGTTACCTCCTCATTGATCTAAAGATGGGAAAATTAACTCATCAAGATGTTGGTCAGATAGATAGTTATGTTCGCATGTTTGATGATTTAAATGTTGCCTCTGGCGATAATCCAACTATAGGTCTCATCCTGTGCTCAGAAAAGAATGAAGTAGTAGTAAAGTATTCAGTCTTGAAAGAGGGTAAGCAAATTTTTGCTTCAAAATATATGCTTTATCTTCCAACCGAAGAAGAACTTAAGAAAGAAATTAAGAGAGAGAAAAAAATCATTAGCAATGAAAAATCAAGGAAAGAAAGACAGTGAATATATTAATTTTTATAACTAAAATTACTTTTAATAAGATCATGGATATAAAAGAAAACAATATCATTGGAAATGATATATTTAAATTGGTTGTGTGGTTCATAGTTAAATTGCAAAGGTGTGTTTATGTTGCCTGATAGATGGAAAAAACAACCAATAGGGGAAGTGTGTAGATCTATCGTTCCAGGTAGAAACAAACCTAAAGTTTTTAATGGTGATATTCCTTGGATAACTACTCCAGAAATAACAGGAAAATATATCCCCTCTAAAGATCAAGTAAATTATGTTTCCATAGAGGAATTAAAAAGAAGTGGAGGGAAGATAATTCCTGAAAATTCTGTAGTTATTTCTTGTGTGGGTAATTTAGGACTAGTCGCAATCGCAACAAGAGAAGTTGTTATAAACCAACAACTACATGCTTTTGTATGCCCACCTTCTTTAGATCATGAATATCTTGCTCATTTTCTTTCTTCTCAAAAGCAATACATGGAAAGCATTGCATCTCAGACAACAATTCCATATTTGAATAAAAGCAACTGTGAAAGTATTCCTATTATTCTTCCTCCTCTACCTGAACAACAAAAAATCGCCAAGATTCTTTCGACATGGGATGAGGCAATTGAGAAGATAGAGAAGTTGATTAAAGGTAAGAAAAAGATGAAGATGAATCTCTCGAATTTGCTTTTATTTGGGAAGTTGAGATTTAGAGAGTTTAGAACGTCCGCTTCTTCTTCAAATAAGGAAAGACAGTTACCTAATGATTGGAGTGAGATACCATTGGGGGATTGTATAGTTTTGCTTAAGAGTGGCCTCTCCAGAAAATTATCAAATACAGATGTCGGACTGCCTGTAATTAGGGCAAATAACGTTGGAGATAAATATACCAAATTTGATGATGTTAAATATTGGTATAACGATGACCCGCAGGGGGCAAACACAAAACAATACATCCTGGATGAAGGCGACTTGCTCATTAACTTCATAAATAGTGATGCTGGAATGGGTAAGGTCTGTTTATATAAAAACTACTTAAATCGGGACTGTATTTACACAACTAATATTTTGAGAATGAAAACAAACAAAAAATTATCATCAGAGTATTTTTTTCATCTCTCTAAGACTGCTACCTACGTCGATAAAATAAAAAAAATAACAAAACCAGCAGTGAATCAATCAAGCTTTACCACAGTAGATTTCAAGGCACTGAGGTTTTTGTTACCATCGTTCCCTGAACAGCAAAAAATTTCTAAACTATTATCGCAATATGACCAAGAAATATCTTCTCTCGAAGAAATTAGGGGAAAGTTAGTAATTCAAAAACAAGGCTTAATGCAAGTTCTTCTTACTGGTAAAAAAAGAGTAAAAACATCATGAGCACAATATCTTTTGATGAAGCAATAAAAAGATCAAAAGGTAAACGCTACTTATTACTAGGGAATGGGTTTAGTATTTCACTTTTCCCTAAAGTATTTTCTTACAACTCTCTTTTAAGTGAAGCTGACTTTGAAAATAAAAACACAAAGGAAGTTTTCAATATTCTTAAAACATCCGATTTTGAGAGAGTGATAAAATCTTTAAAAGATACTGCAAAAATTGTCCCTATATACTCAGAAAATAATGAAAAGTTGGCAGAAGAAATAAAGCAGGAAGCTGATTCTCTGAAAAATATTTTAGTTGAAACGATAACTAAAAATCACCCCGCCAAGATAAGCGAAATTACAGACCAGCAACTTAAAAGTGCAATGGCCTTCTTGAAGAATTTTCAAGGAAATAAAATTTATACACTCAACTACGACCTACTTCTCTATTGGACTTTGCTTTCGGGTGAAAGTGGTCCAGACAAGATAGATGATGGTTTTAGAAATCCAGATAATGAATTTGGAGCTGATTATCGAACTTTTGATTCTCCTCAAAGTCCAACCTTTTGGTATCTACATGGTGGTCTTCATTTGTTCGATGCAGGTAGTGAGGTGAGAAAATATATCTGGTCTAATACAGGTAGACCCATTATGGGGCAAGTTAGAGAAGCCCTAGATAAAGAGCTTTATCCTTTATTTGTAGCTGAAGGCTCCTCAGAAGAAAAACTTGAGAAGATTACCCACAGTGGATATTTGAGCAAGGCCTTAAGAAGTTTTGAGGCCATTTGTGAACAAAAAAAAGCAGATCTTTTTATCCTTGGTCATTCACTTGCTGATAATGACGACCATGTTCTTGAAAAAATTGTAAAGGGTACAATCTCAAGAGTTTTCATTAGTCTTTATAGACCAGACTCTGATGAATCTAAATCAATAATTAAAAAAGCAGAAAAATTAAGAAGCGACAGAAGTAATAAAAATCCATTAGAAGTGGTCTTTTTTGACTCAGAAACAGCTCACGTTTGGGATTCAAAGGTAGAATAACTATGGCAATAGCAAAGCACACTGAAGATCTTGTCTCCCACATTCCCGCAGTTCATCTCTTGATGAACTTGGGATTTAAATATCTCAGCCCCTCTGAAACAGTTTTGCTTCGAGGAGAGAAGAAAGGGAAAGTTGTTCTTGAATCAATCTTAGAAAAATGGCTTGAGGAAAACAATAGTATTACTTTCAAGGGGAAACAGGTTCCTTTTAGTAAGCAGAATATTAAACAAGCAGTGGATTCAATCACTAACCTTCCCTTCGATGCCCTTCTCTCCAACAACGAAAGAATTTATGATCTGCTGACTTTAGGTAAAAGTCTTGAGCAAACAATGGAAGCAACTTCTAAAAGTTATTCTTTGCATTTCATCAACTGGAAAGAACCTCATAAAAATGTTTTCCATATTACTGATGAATTTGAAGTTGAACGTCGGCACTCCCACCAGACAAGGCGACCTGACATTGTTCTTTTTGTGAATGGTATTCCTTTTGTTGTTATTGAGTGCAAGAAGCCAGGGCTTCGAGATGATGCTGTTAAGTCAGCTATCAGTCAGCATCTTAGAAATCAAAAGATAGATGAAGTACCAGAGCTATTTACCTTCTCTCAAATTCTTTTAGGTGTGGCCCAAAACATGGCAAAGTATGGAACTACTGCTACCTCGGAGGAGTTCTGGTCTATGTGGCGGGAAGAAGATGAAGAGAGCCAGGATGAGGATTTAAAGAAGTTAATTAATAAAGCTCTTTCAAAAGATGATAAGAATAAAATCTTTTCTGAAAAGAAACCTGAACAGCGAACGTTCATGGAAAAAATATGGGGGGCAGGGAAACGCCTACCTTCGGCCCAAGATAGGGCCATTCACTCTCTTCTGCGCCCAGAGAGACTATTGGAATTGGTTTACCAATTTATCGTTTTTGATAACAAAGAAAAAAAGATCTGCCGCTATCAGCAGTATTTTGCAATTAAGGAAACTGTTAAACGAGTGACCAAGGTGAGAGGAGATCAAAAACGCCAGGGTGGCGTGATCTGGCATACAACTGGCTCAGGTAAGTCCCTTACCATGGTGATGATGGCAAAGGCCTTGGCATTAGAGGAGAGTATTCTAAATCCAAGGATCGTGCTTGTTACTGACCGAGTGGATTTAGATGACCAGATCTATAAGACATTTCTAGCTTGTGGGAAAGAGGCCGAACTGGCAAAGGCCGAAAGCGGCCAGCATTTAATTCGACTTATTGAAGAAGAAAAAAAATCCATTATTACAACGATCATTGATAAATTTGAGTCAGCTAGTAAAAAGAAAAACCTTAAGGTACTCGGACATAATGTCTTTGTTCTCGTCGATGAAAGTCACCGTTCTCAATATGGGGTGAGCCATGCCAAGATGATAAACATGCTTCCTAACGCTTGCTACATTGGCTTTACTGGAACACCCCTGCTCAAAAAAGATAAGACCACGGCTCAAAAATTTGGAGGCTTCATTCATAAGTACACCATGAATCAAGCAGTTAGAGATGGGGCAGTGGTACCGCTTTTGTATGAAGGAAGGATGAGTGAGCTTCGTGGGGATAAAGAGCAGATTGATAAATGGTTTGAGCGCATCACCAAGGATTTAACAGATAAACAAAAGATGGATCTTAAGAAAAAATTTCATCGAGAAGAAGAAATTTTAAAAACGGAACAAAGAATGTCTGAAATCTCTTTTGATATTCAGGAACATTTTAAGACCAACTTTAAAAACACAGGATTTAAGGGGCAACTGGCCTGCGCTAGTAAAGAGAGCGCCATTAGGTATAAAAAGTATTTTGATGAATTTGGCGAAATTAAATCAGAAGTGATAATTTCTGCTCCTGACACAAGGGAAGATCATACGAGCATTGATGAGTCGAACGTTCCAGAAGTGCAATTGTTCTGGAAAGATATGATGAATCGCTATGGAAATGAAGAAAAATATAATAAAGCAGTGATTGATGCTTTTAAAAAATCAGATGAACCAGAGATTTTAATTGTGGTAGATAAACTTTTAACAGGCTTTGATGCTCCTAAAAATAGCGTACTCTATGTCGATAAACGCCTTAAGGATCACAATATTCTTCAGGCCATTGCTAGAGTAAACCGTGTTTTTGAAGGTAAGCCCCACGGTTTGATTATTGATTACCGAGGTATATTTGGTGAACTTAATGATGCCATTGATACTTATGCAGCACTAGAGAACGAGGGATTTGAGAGAGAAGATATTGAAGGAACTCTCATCAATGTAGAAAAAGAGATTCAGACCCTTGCTGAAAGACACACTAATGTTTGGGAGATGTTTAAAGAAGTAAAGAACAAGGGTGATACTGAAGCCCTTCAAAGACAATTAGAACCACTTGATCTTCGTCTTGAATTTTACAAAAGACTTACTCTCTTTTCAAAGACACTTCAGATGGCAAATGGAAATGCTAAATATCAAGACAATACACCAGGAGAAACAAAGACCCTTTATAATTGCAATCTTAAAATGTTTATTGAACTTAGGGCCGCAGTTAAGCAACGCTATGGTGAGACGGTTGATTATTCTACCTATGAAAAGCAAATTAGAAATATGGTCAACAAATATATCGGTGCGGATCAGGTAAAAATTATTATTGAGCAGACCGATGTTTTTGATGAAGGCAATTTTGAAAAAGAGATCGAAAGAATTAATGGGGAAGCGGCAAAGGCCGATACAATCGCTTCGAGGGTGAAGCGAACGATCTCAGAAAGAATGGAAGAAGATCCAGCTCTTTATAAAAAACTTTCAGAACTGATTGAAGAGGCCATTCTTGCTCACAGGGAAAAGCGTCTTTCCGATGCAGATTACTTGACAAAAGTAAGAACCGTACTCGATGAGATGCGTGGGAAGAACAAAAAAGATTATCCAAAGAAGATCAGAAACAATGATGAGGCAAAAGCCTTTTTTGGAGTGCTCAAGCAGATGCTCTCTATCGATAGTGAAGATGTTCTAGCTGACTACTCTTTGAAAATATTTGAAGTGGTTGAGCGACACAAGATTCGAGATTGGGTGAATAACAGAGATGTTCAAAATAAAATGTCTATTGAGATGGATGATCTTCTCTATGCTCTTAAGGGAAAGTATAATTTGGATATGACAAGCGATCACATGGATGAGATCATTGAGACACTTTTAATGATTGCAAGGAGAAGGGATTCTTAATGTTTGACTTTATCGATTTTGGAAATTCTAAAATTGAGTTTAATGTTAAAAGAAGCAAAAGAAAAACCCTTGGAATTTCTGTTTATCCTAGCGGTGAAGTGGAAGTTACAGCACCAGAACATGCAGGAATTTTAAGAATAAAGGAACTTGTTCAAAAACGAGCAGCCTGGATTTTAGAGCAAAAAAGACTGTCACAGTTTACTCCTTTACCTGAACCAACAAGACAACTTGTTTCTGGTGAGAGTTATTATTATCTGGGAAGACAACTAAGACTTAAGGTATTTGAAGCAAATTACGATTCAGTTGAATTACTGGATGATCGTTTAATTATCAATTGTACTTTTCCTGAGGAGAGAGAGATCAAGGTAGCTCTTCTAAAAAAATGGTATGCCGTCAAGGCTCAAAATTTGTTCACAGAAAGGATTCAGTTCCATTCAGCTAGGCTATCCCAGGAGGATATAGGATTTACGATAAAAAAAATGAACAAATGTTGGGGGGAGTATCACCCCTCAAATAAGTTGATAGTTCTTAACGTGGAATTGATTGTTGCTCCTCTGGAGTGCATTGACTATGTTATCATTCATGAACTTTGCCACGCTCTTTGCCTTAACCATGGTTCAGATTTTTACAACCTACTTGCTAACAGACTCCTCAATTGGGAAAATTTAAAAAACAAATTAGAAACTTATTCTAATGGTCTTTCTGGTCTCTACACTTACGAAGGAAGCACTAATTAATTATTCACTTGAAGCCGATTACTCAATATTGAACAGAGATCAATATTTTCAGACAAGCAATGATCAACTAAACTACCTCTCATTAATTTCTGTTAAGAACTTCTCTATCAGTCTCTGAACTAAATCGGACATTCTAATCTCTTCTCCACTACAAAACTGTTTTAATTGCATACGAACATCCCTATCCAGATAGAGCATGACCCTATCCTTTTTATCTTTGCCTTGCTTAAGATCCTTCAATATCGACTTGGCAGCCTTTTTCATTGAACATCTCCTTCGTATTAAATTTGTACAATTTAATCTTATCACAGCTCAATGATTAGTCACTTTAAAGTACAGCTCTGTTGCTGCAAACAAAGCTGTACACCAAAGCTGCGGCGTGCTATACTGTGCATCGTGATTTATCTTTACTTCCACTTAATCCCAAGGAGTCTCCATGAAACGAAAAGGAAATCATTCCCACTATGAAAATGCTGTCGAGGCGTATTTGAGAGAGAAAAATATCCCCTACATCGCTACAAACGAAGGCCAAAAGGTTGTTTATAACGATAGCAAAATTAAAAACTTTGATCTGGTTTTACCAGGGAAAATGATGCACATGGTCGACATTAAGGGCCGCAAATTCGGTTATCCCCCTTCCACTCCTAAGAATTTTTTTGAGAATTGGATATTGCAAGACGATGCCGAGTCTTTAAAAGTTTGGAATTCAGTATCCTCAAACAATCAGCAGGCTTATTTGCTTTATGCTTATTGCTGTCCTGATTCAGGTGACCCACTTCCAAAGTGTTTTGAAGGCAACACATTCTTTTTTGAAGGTAGGGCTTATGCTTTTTTTATGATCTCAATTCAAGACTATCTTAGCAACAGCAAAAGAAGGTCTTTGAAACCACCCACGGTGTGTGTATCCAGAAAACTTTTTTCAAATTTATTGAGGCCGCTGTCTCTAATCCTAATTGAGAATAAAATTTAAAGGAAGGTATGTTTATGAACAAGGCAATTGAAGAAGTGTTTAACTATTTAGATGAGAAAATTGAAGATATACATGAATGTGTTTCAGGATCATTCATGAAGACAGAACTCCTTCTGGCCCTTAATCGCCAAACTGAAGCGATAGAGGTTGTTGAAAAATTAAGTAAGAAAATAGACAGGAAAATCGCTTACTATGAGGCCAGTAGGTTCATGTTCTGGAGGGGGCTTTATGAGCATAGCCTCATCTTCATCAATCTTGTGCTGGAAGATTATAAAGGCGATGAGATGTGCCTGAAGCACAGAGAAGAAATTTTATCGAAAGTGCAAAAGAGATATCGGTAAGACTAATGATGAAATTATTTTTAGTAGTTTGGAAGCCGTGGGGAGCTATCTCCTTGTTTACAGTGTTTTGATGTTATACTGCCCAGTCTCCAATCTCTTGTTGATAAAATCAACATAGGTTTTACAAATTTCACACCCGATATAATTGCGGCCCATTTCCTTTGCCACCCACGCAGTCTGGCCTGCCCCCATAAAAGGGTCTAGCACAATGTCTCCTGGAACAGATGAGTAGTGAAGAATCTTTTCTATTACTGCCTTTGGCAGTCGGGTTGGTGTTTTTAAATATCCCTTCCAAGCCTCACGATCAATCTCCCATACATCAATTTTATCTGCGTAAGATTTTTTCCCTTTGGGGTAAAGAGAATGTCCATAAAATTTAACTTTATTCATATTTTTACAATAATGGAGAACATTATAGTGAGAGACAACCCACTTATGGTCAGTCCTCACGCCAAAGCTGTATTTCCAGATTGGCTGATCTCGCAATATCAGTCCTGATTCCCTCGCTGCTGTCATTATAAATTCTAAGTTTTCAAAGCCTGAAAATATAAATATAGAGCCTGTCTTCTTTAATGCTTTAGAAGCCGTTTCAATCCACCTTTTTGAGAACGCAGGGTAATCCTTCTTGTCAATTTCAACATACCCAGGAAGAACAAGTTCGTCATCACGGTTGTAGGTAGCATGTCCTTTCCCGAAATTTTGCCCGTAGGGAGGATCTGAAATTATTAGGTCGATGCTTTCTTTAGGAAGAGAATTCATGAATGGAATGCAGTCACAATTTTGAATAGTGTTTATTAAATGTTCCATGTAGACCTCCTTCGTCTACATGGAGCAAAATATTAATAGACTATTTCTTTCCTAATTTATTATTATAGGAATCAAGATAATTGGCATCATTCTGTCTGATGTTTTCATAGTTATTGTAATTATAATTTTTCATCACTGTCACAAGAGAATCATTCAGTAAACAACTAAGGTAAGCATAATCACCTGGAAAACGACGAGCATAATCAGTTGGTCGGATTTTTCTAAAGTCATACGCTGTAATGGCAACACCTAAGTATTTTCTTCCAATTTTGGCAATGATGTTTGATACAGATGACCCATCCAATGACTCTTTTTTCTTACTTGGGAAAAGATATTTTGAATTAGAAAATATTTCGGAACGATGTTTTTGAAGGTACACATCTATCCATTTACTTAAAAAATCAGAAAAAATGAAATCAATATCCTCATTGTTTTTTACATCTTTTCCTTCTAGGCTGAGACCCCAACTACCACTTGAAAGTTGCCGTAAGTGCTTGTCCACCTCTAGACAACACATATTCATTCGTCTAAGAGGTTTTTCAATAAACATGTGAATCAAAACGATATTCCTGCATAATAAATGTGTATAGATGTTCGGTTTCATTACTATTTTCTGCTCATATTCTCTGTGCAAAATATCTAGTAAATCATACAAGGGAGACAGAGGCTTATCCAGATCTAAGATTTTGCGGATTTTATTTCGAGGATTTCTACTTAGGGAAATCTCACTTAGAGAGGGCTTTTTATCTAAATAATCCAATTCGAGTATTCTTAAATAATCTACAATTTTCTTTAAAAGTTCCGTACCAGAAAAATGTTTTTTAATCTCCACCACCCAAGGCAACTGTACTTTATCAATCAATTTTTCAGGATACATAATATAATACTGAACAATGCAAATCACATGATTAAGAAATGTGAGCACTGTACGAGTAGTCTCCCCACCCTGCCTACCAATGAAAAAATGTACATAATCTACAACCAATTGCTCATCAAGCAATAAACAAAGCGACAATGAAATCTCTTGTTTTCTTACATTGCAAAGATAGCCAAAAAAACTTTTCAAAGAATTGTTTAAAATATCCTCTGAAGAATAATTCCCATCAGCTCCTTTCTTCCATTTTCTTTTTCTCTTTTTCCTATTTACGCCCAAATCAATTGCATTTTTACTCAATCGTGGAGGAATTATTGAACTAGATTTGAATTGAACATACAGGGCCACTTCCTTTAGAACAGGATTCCATTTTGAATTTTGGAACCATTCTTTTCTGGAAATGCAATATAGATCATTCTTTAAACGTTGCATTTTTTTGTTAAACTCCATTTCTCCTGTATGAAAAGAAGGTAATGGATTTCTTTGGGGAACTTTTAAAAAACTATCCACCAAAAAAGTTTCTGGCAAATTTAGATATTTTGATATGATATTAATTCTCTTGTAATTAACAGGATGAGGACAATTGCCATGAATAAACCATGAATAGACACTTGTGGATCCTGTTAGTTTTTCTAAATCTGAAATTTTTTTCCCCTTCTGGGCCATAAGCAATCTGACGTATGATGCAAGATTGTGTCCTTCTGTTGAAACAGTCACAGCAACAATGGTATTAAAAAATTCATACCATTTTTTTATCCTGCTTCTTAGGTTATAAACATCTGATTGTCCTTTCAGGAATTCCTCTGTTTTAATTTCAAATAAGGTCAAGAATTCATCGCCGATGTATTGGTTCATTGCCACGTGATGGTCACTATTCTTAGTAACCATGACAACCCATTTTTTCAGGACAGAAATAGCATTTTTATCGACCTGGGCAAGGTTCTTGCTATGGCTGCTCCTTCTGTGATCAAGTGACACCCTTTACATGTCTAGAGACTTCTACTTGGGAAGTTATAGAAAAACGGTGGAGAAGGATCCCTTTGAAGATGGAGGACGTTTTTATATCGTGCTATGGTGGCCAGAGATTGAGGATGAAATATTTTATCTAGTTAAAAACAACAAACTCAAAAAAAATTGATCGGAATGTCCGTCTAAATGTAGCGTTCTCCTAATAAAAAGAACTCCCCCTTCTATCTTTTGCTCAGTTGATGGTTGTTTGTTTTTAGGGTTTAACTATTTCAGTAGCTCTTCCAGAGCTACTGAAAAGGATAAAGTTTAAAGCTCACAACCAGCAAACAAATGTGTTAATAAACCAAGAGACTTCTCAATCTTAGAAGCACAATCAAAAAAAGGGATCAATAATCTTTTTAAAGTATGTGAAGTGTTTTCTTCCAGATTTGTATTATGCCAGGAAGGTCGAAATCAATGTGTTTAGGAGTTTGAATTGGCAAAGGGAAAAATTCACATACAGGGCATATACTCTCTCTGGAGAAAAGGAAAAGAGTTTGATGCTTATAGAGTTTCTGTTAGAAAATCTGGAACTGATGAAACTCAGGTGCAGATTAGTGCTAAAACTCAGCCAACTCTTAAGCAGATCAATCAATACTTACAGGGTCACAAACTAAAAAAGGAACAAGCAGAACAAGATAGCAATTTTTTGGCCTTAAAACAGCGGCTCTATGAGGAGTTAGGAAAAGAACATTTCCTGAAAACCTATCGTGCTAAAGAGGAATTGGATTTAAAAAGGAAAGGGTTTGATTTTGGAAAAAACTTAGAAGAGTTTGTAGCCCATAAGAGCGATTACAGTATCGCCTACGCTTATAGAGGATACTTGGTTTCATTTTGGTTCCCTTTCTTCTTTGAGAAGGGATGCCAACATCCTAATGATTTTTTCCAATGGAAAAGAGAGGCTAAAGTTCACGTTAAGATGGCACAAACTAAACATGGCACGAAATATTCTTTTAACAGTTATCACGCACTCACTACCCCTTTAAATGAGTATATGAAATTTCTAGTAGAGTATAACCATATAACCAACGAGAATTTATTTTCCTTAGATGTGAAGATGACCCTTGAGAACAGGAAGCAGTTAAAAAGGAAAGATGGGATCAATATCCAAGCTGTTCGCAGCAATGAGACCTACTCTCTTGCTGAGTTGTTTGATATTAAAAGGAAGATTGACCTCGCCTATGCAGGGGAGGAGTTTAAGCCGATGAAGTTAAGGGCCTATGCTCTTTATTTGGGGGTGTGTACAGGATTAAGGAGGGGCAATATCCTTGGAATTAAACCTAGAGATCTTTATCCCGAATCAGATCTTCCGCATTTTGAGGTAGGAGATAATGTGGTTAAAGGCTGGAGTAGAGGAGAGGGTGGGGTATTGATTTTTGAAGGTTGCACCAAAACGACCTCCGATGAGAGTATTAAATTACCTTTGATTCAACCCTCAGTAGAAGTGCTGGTGGAAGTGGCCACATTCTTAAAAGATCATTTAGTGGGTGAAGAATATATTTTACAGTGTCATCCAGATACTGTCGCAAAATGGTGGGAGGGTATTGCTAAGGAATGTGATTTCAAACCTCTTCCTTGTCATCAGTGGAAGCATAGTTACGCCAGTATTGGGGCATTACACCTGAATAACTGGTATAAGGGGAACCCTCATTTGTTACAGGTGTGTTGTTTGCACGAATCTTACAGAACGACAGAGAAGTACATAAAGAAAAATTCTGGGCAAATTCTAAGTGCTTTTAAGACGACTTAATTAGCATCGTCAGGCACAACCTTTAAAATTTTCTTCATCACCCTCTTTTTAGATTCCTCTTCTTGTTGCTTGGAAGCGAGCTTCACCTCAGGCCTATTCAAACATTCATGAATAGGAATGGCCCACTTAAGTGAGTCAGGAACATCGCTGTATTTTTCTTGGGATTCTTTGGTGAATGCTAAGATTTTTGGTTTTTTCTCTTTAGCCATTCTAGCCACTTTGAAAGAGTTTTCTAGCCAGTTGCCATTCTGATTAGAAGTGAAAAAGCATTGATAATAAAGGATTATAAGTGGAGCGGGTTATCAGATTTGAACTGACGACCTTCTGCATGGCAAGCAGACGCTCTAGCCAGCTGAGCTAAACCCGCTCAATAAGTGTCTTTTGATTACAAGGTGAATATTACAAAGATTTGAATTTAAATGTCAATTGATTAAATGAGTTTGATAAAAATAAATTTGTCTAGTTTTCTTCGAGGTTGATGTCGCTCTTGTCTAAAGGAGTAGTGCTTTTGTTAGTTTGATTTTGTGCCTGCACTTTTTCCTCGAGGTATTTTTGCCACTTGTCGATCTCTTCGGAAGAGAGGAGTTTTACTTCGAGAATTTTTCGGAGTGCAAATGATTTGTTGGTGAGGGAGTGAATGCAAAGAGCGTAGAGAACAGGGCCTGAAGGGAGTGGGATAAGCGCCACTGGTTTGATGGGACGGAAGTTGCCTTTGTGAGAGCCGCCGTCATAACGGATTTCGACTAGCTCTTGGGAAGCGAGCCTTGGAATGAGGGGGCGGAGGCCTAGGGGGATATCCATATTGATTTTGTCGATAAGGCGCGGAGAGAGACGATAGATGCGTGCGATATCGAGGATGGTGCTGAAGTTGGTGGTGTTCGACATGCTATCGAGGCATTTGGCAAAGACGCGCATGCAAACGAAAGCATCATAGAAGGCACGATGGTGTTGGGCCAAAGGGATGGCGAAGTGCTCTGCCAGGGTTGCGAGCTTGTTGTTTGCTGATTTGAGACCTGCTTTGCGAGCAAGTCTGCAAGAGTCGAAGATTTCACAATCGGGGGCGTTCATGTCAAGTTCTCGTAGGGAGAAGAGGATAAAGCCTAGGTCGAATTTTGCATTGTGGGCCACGATAGGGAGGTCACCGGTAAAACGAATGAAAGCGGGAAGAATTTCGCTTATGGTTGGAGAGCTTGCAACCATTTCGTTAGTAATGTGATGAATATCAATTGTGTTATTGGGGATTATCACTCGTGGATTGACTAGGCTTTGCCAAGGAGAGATTGCTCCATCAGCGGTAATTTTGAGTGCTCCAATTTCGATAATTTTATCGGTCATGGGGGAGAATCCGGTGGTCTCAAGATCAAAGGCAACCACTCCGCGAGGAAAAAAATTGAGAATTGCACGAATCTCATTTTCGGGAAGATGAAGCTTAAGATTTGATTCCGATGCTGCGGAAGAAGTTGTATGATCTAGTGAATTTTGTTTTTGTCCTTTGCCCATTTAGGTTTTATAACGGTTTAAACCTGAGAAGGCCAGCAGATTGCTGTTGTTGTTGGTATGTATGGCCATTGGACGTGGATGTTAAAATACGAAGAGAAGGAGAGGGAATTAATGAAGAACGAGAGCGAAAAAAAGTGTGATTATGATTTAGTGGTGATTGGTGGGGGGCCTGGTGGATATACTGCCGCGATTCGTGCTAGTCAGCTTGGAAAAAAGGTGCTCTTGGTAGAGAAGGATAAGCTTGGAGGTGTTTGCTTGAATCGTGGATGCATCCCTACGAAGGCATTGATCAAGGCCGGAGGGATTGCAAAAGAGGTGAAGGAGTGTGCGGCACTAGGAGTTGAGGTAGAGGTTAAAGCACTTCGAGGAGAGGTGGCGCTTGCACGTGCGCGCGATGTGGCCACACGAGTGGGAAAAGGTGTGGGCTTTTTGATGAAGAAAAATGGGGTCGAGGTTGTCAGTGGTAAGGCGCGCTTGATTAGTAAGAATGAGATTGAGATTGCTATTGCTATTGCTAGTGACTGTGCTACGGCCAGTGACGGTGCTACTGGAGGGAGGCGAGTGACAGCGCAGGCGGTGATTGTAGCGACAGGAGCTCGCTATCGCACTTTTCCTGGGCTTCTCCATGATGGGGAGCGCTTGATTGGTGCTTTTGAGGCCTTAAACTTGACGAAGATGCCAAAGTCAATTGCGATTATTGGTGCTGGCGCGATTGGAATGGAGTTTTCCTTTTTTTTTAATGCCTTTGGAACAAAGGTGCATATTTTTGAAAAGATGCCTCGCTTGCTTCCGCTCGAGGATGTGGATTCATCGGTGGAGATTGAGCGTGTTTGGAAGAAGTATGGGATTAATGTGAGTTTGGGACTAGAGAGTGTGGTCGCGAAGAGATCAACTACAGCAGAGGGCACAGAGGGCGTACAGCTTGAGATTCAAGAGAAAAAACCTGACGGTTCACTTTGTGAGAAAAAAGAATTTGAATTTGATATGGCATTGATTGCTGTGGGGATGGTTGGGAATATTGAAGGAATTGGATTAGAGGAAGTGGGGATAAAAACCAAAGGTGGGTTTATTGAAGTGGATGGGTTAGGACGTACGAATGTTAATGGAGTTTGGGCAATTGGTGATGTGGCAGGGCCACCGTTGCTTGCTCATGTGGCATCTCATCAAGGGGTGATTGCGGTAGAGGATTGGTGTGGAGAGAAGCCGCACCCTCTCGATGTAAATACAGTTCCAGGTGGGGTGTATATAAAACCGGAGGTGGCTTCAGTGGGATTTACGGAACGGGCAATTAATGAGAAGGGAATTGCCTATCGAACGGGCAAGATGCCTTTTCTTGGAAACGGCAAGGCCATTGCTGCCAATGAGAAGGAGGGATTTGTTAAGGTGCTCCTTGATGATGAAGGGAAGTTGTTGGGGGCGCATATTGTGGGGGCCAATGCCACGGAACTCATTTTAGAGTATACCTTGCTTAAAAGTATGAAAGGGACTGATCGTGATGTATACAATACGATACATCCGCATCCAACGCTTGGTGAGTGGTTGGCAGAGGCGATGTTGCTTGCAGATGATCGGGCAATTAATTTTTGAAGGGGAGTCTTAAAGAATATGATTGTTGAAGTAAAAATGCCGGATATGGGATCATCGGTGAAAGAGGTGTTGCTAGTGAAGTGGCACAAACAACCTGGTGATGAGGTTTTATATGATGATACACTATTTGAGGTCTCGAGTGATAAGGTGATTGCAGAGGTGCCCTCGCCTTTTGCAGGAAAGTTGCTAGAGTGTTGTTTTGAGGAGGGCGCTGCGGTTCCTATTGATCATGTCATAGCGAGAATTGAACAATGAAAGCAAAATTGATTATTGTTTGCTTGGGGATCTTGGTTTTGATCTTCGTATATTGGGGAGTGAAGCGGCTTCGTGGCGGTGGAGATAGCAGTAGTGATAGTGAGCTTGAGATAGAGGCGATAGACGTAAAAAAAACAGAGAGAAGTGTTAGCGGAAAGAGTGGTAATAAAGAGGATCTTCTTGATGAAAAAGAGAGTTCTCTTTTGTCTGTGAATAAGAAATCTTTGGGAGAGCTTAATAGTAATTTGGAGTCGGGAGAAAACCAAAACAAGAGTGATTCACCTTTTTATAAGCTTGCAGTAGAAGGAGTTAAACTTTTAAGTGAAGGAAAGTTCGAGTTAGGAATTGAGAAGTTAAATGAGGTTTTGCAAAAAGATCCGAATAACGAAATAGCGCTTGAGGGTTTGGGACTTTATTATTTGGAAGAGGGAAAGAGCGCGGAGAAGGCATTGCCCTTTTTTCAAAAGTTGGTAGAGAATAATCCCAATAATCCCGTGGCCATCAATGAACTCACCTTTGTTTTAGAGGAGAGTGGTGGTCTAGAAAAGGTGGAGTCGTATCTAAAAGAAATGGTGGAGAAAAACCCACACTCTGCTAATTTGCTGACTTCTTATGCTCACACACTGACTAGGCAAGGGCGACTAGAGGATGCGATCCCTCACTTAGAAAATGCTGCAAACACGTCGATTACTGGAGGAGATAAGGAAAGTGCTACCTATGCCATGGAGGATTTGGCAAATCTCTATTTGGAAACTAGTAATATGCCTGAGGCGGTAAAGAATTTTCGACGAATTATGGGGCTAAAGCAGCAGATGTTACAAGAAACACGTCAGAAAAATAACGATCGTGCTGATCTTATCAATGAGAAAGAAGACGATCTTTTATCGACGAGGCTCGACCTTGCTCATGCCTTGATTCTTGATAATAATTGTGATGAGGCACAGACGGTACTTTCAGAAATAGATGCTCGCTTGCGTAACGATCCAGGAGTGAATGCACTGATTAAGGAGTCCTCTGAGAAGTGTAAGGGCGGAAATTGGCCGTAGTCGTAGTAGTGGCCGTGGCCGGATTTGTATTTTACCTTATCTCGAAGAGATCATTTTTAAAGGTGTGATTAACGTGAAAGAGAGAAGCTAGCACATTTTCCAATCCCAGCTCGCCTACTTGTAGAAGAGAACAACAAGCACCAAAGCAACTTCTGCTTTTCTTAACCCAGGTGGGTAGCTGTGCTTTTTTATTTGTAAAATACTCCCCACCATGTTTTTCATCGGCCAGTGTGTAGTTTGCTGCTTTCGCACATTCGGGAGAGAGGAGATGCTTGAGCACGCTGACATTATTTTGTCCTCTCTGTAAATACTCTTTAACGATGGATTGACAGGCGTCCACGCTTAGGGGGCAAGAGTAACCATCCTTTCCTTGGGCCTTGGCCTTTTCTTGCATTTCAAAATAGACCTTTTCATCCATCCACGGATTGCGGAGGCTGCTGCAGTTGATGGCCTCATCCCAGGCAGGGTTAACGTAATCGCCCCAAGAAAATTTTACTTGAGGGTTTGCTTGCCACTTGCCATTTTTACAAATCACATAGGGTTGTTCATCGATAGTATTGTCACCGGTGGTCGTACGGATGCCGATCAACTTTTTCCAAAAACGCATTCCATCATAGTTTGAGGCAAGATCACCATAGGAGTAGATGCCAGTAGTTTGTAGGCCAAAATAGTATTTTTCAGAGGTGTGCCCATAATCAAGAGCATCTTGAATGCCATGAGTATTTTTATTGAGGTAAGCTTTTTTAAAGTAGGTGTATCCTTGAGCAAAAAAGTGTCCGACTTTATCGGAGCCGATAATGTTGTTGTTAATATTGATACTGGCACCAAGCCCATGGGCGGAAATATAGAAGGGAAACGACTCTTTAAAGGTAAGATTTTTGAAGACAGCATCTCGACGCTTTTGATCTACACGATAAGCTTCAAACTCCTTATCAAGATTGAGCTTTTTTTCAAGGTGAGCAAAGATGAAAGTGGTCATTTTTTTATAAACACTATGATAGAGGCGATGTTTGCTACAGGGGTGATGCTTACCCCCTTTGCGGTTGGCCTGCAGAATACCCTCTTCCAACCAAGTGTTGGTGATATCATCCATCTTTAAGAGAAGCTCTTTGGATGCGGCCTGGTTTTGTAAAAGTTTTTCTCGACCAGTCCAGGGATCAGTTTCACTAGCAATAAGTCCCGAGAACAAATTAACGAGATTAATCAGTATCACTAGTGCAAATCTAACAAGTGTAACAGGTGTATTAATCATTGCCAAAATCATCATACGTACCCTCCACGGCATTGTTACTTCCTAAATTTCAAGAGAAGAATTTGTGGGAAAGTGTAATATGGATATGCAGTAAATATGATATAAAAGCGAAAAATAATGTTAAAAATTAAAATTATTTCCAGTAGATGCACTATCGAGAAGATTGGAAGTAAGATGGGAAAGTTGTCTTCATTATGCCTACCACGATTGGCGTTGGCATACGACACTTCTATCCATTATCCATTCTCCATTCTCCGCTTGAAGATTACCTATGATGAGATCAGAAAATATTGTTTCCTTTTTGAATGGAGAGCGAATTAGATAGTTATTATGAAAAGTTTAGAAAATAGTTATCTTACTCTTCCATCATTGTTTTATAGTTATGTTAAGCCGGCCACCTTTCCACAAGTAAAGCTTTTGGCCTTTCACCATTTGCTTGCCTTTGAGCTTGGATGGAGTGATTTTTTAGAGTCTACCTCTGAAGAGATTGCAGCTTATTTGACAGGGAGGCCTTCGATAACTCCTCTGCCTACACCGCCGATTGCGCTTGCCTACGCTGGACATCAGTTTGGCCATTTTGTGGAGCAGCTTGGAGATGGTCGGGCCATGGTTTTAGGAACACGAAAGGATCGTCAAGGAAGAGCGCGCGATCTTGTGTTAAAGGGGGCGGGGCAGACCCCTTTTTCAAGAAGGGGGGATGGGCGATGCCCTTTGGGCCCGGCCTTGCGTGAGTATGTGGTAAGTGAGGCCATGCATGCACTGAAGATTCCTTCGACGAGGGCCTTGGCCGTGGTTTTGACTGGAGAGAAGGTTTTGCGAGAGGTGGGAACCGTGCCAGGGGCAGTGATAACCCGAGTGGCCTTTAGTCATATTCGCTTTGGAAGCTTTGAATACTTTGCCCATCGAAAAGATTATGTAGCACTTAAATTATTGAGTGATTATTGTATTGAGCGCTACTACCCTGAGTTGCTTCAAGTTTCACTCCCTTTGCGCTATCTGGAATTTTTCAAGATGGTCGCAAAGCGAACGCTTTCACTCGTGGCAAAGTGGATGCGAGTTGGATTTATTCATGGAGTGATGAATACCGATAATATGTTGGTGAGTGGGGAGACGATTGATTTCGGCCCTTGCGCTTTTATGGATGAGTATAAGAGTGGGCAGGTGTTTAGTTCTATAGATCAGGGTGGGCGATATGCTTACAACAATCAGGGGCGTATTGCTATTTGGAATCTTGCATGCCTGGCGAGTGCACTAATTCCGTTGATCGATCAAGAGGAGAAGAGAGCGGAATGGTTGCTTAATGAGGAGCTTTCTCGCTGCTCACTTCTATTTGAAGAGTTTTGGTTGAAAGAGATGGCCTGTAAGTTTGGAATTTTCAATCCTAAAACCAGTGATGTACTTTTGGTTAGAGAGTTCTTGGCGCTCTTGGAGAAGCATCAGGTGGACTTTACTCTTGGGTTTCGTGGGTTAATGGGAGGTGAGAGCGCGTGGGGTGGGCCGCAATACGCGCTTTTTCTAGAGAAGTGGAGAGAGAGGTTGCAAGAACAAGGGAGATCTTTAGAAGAGGTTTTCCAATTGATGAATGAAAACAATCCTCGAGTGATTGCAAGAAATCATGTCGTGGAAAAGTGTATTGCACTGGCAACAGCAGGGGATCTATCTCTTTTTCATCGATTAAGTCGAGTGCTTGCTGACCCCTATTCCTATTCTTGTGCGTATACGTTAGAAGAAGAGAATGAAATGTTTCTTAAACCTCCAACAAGCGAAGATCGTGTTTATAAAACGTTCTGTGGAACCTAAACGCTAAGTGTGCTATTGTCATTTTTAGCACTTGCGAAACCACAAGTGCATGGCACCCGTGCTGGTACGGGATGGAGTTTTAAGTTTATGGGCATGGTGTTGGCACAAGTTTATAGGTCAAGTCAGAGGATTTTCGATTGCAAAGTGATGAAGCAGGAGGGTGGGGTTACGGGGCCTACAGGGCCGATGATTGAGGCGACGGCGCTCGGACTGCTGCTTAAAGAGGGAGAGATCGTTATTGGTGATCATGTGGAGATTGAGATGGCCGATGCTGCTGGCGATGGCAATAACCCCAATACGATTGTGAAGGTGTTGCCAAGGAAGAGTGAGATCTACCGCTTTTATCAGAGGGAGTCGCGTAGGAAAGTGACCGCGGCCAACTGTGATTTGATTGCGATTATCAATTCGGTCTCAGCGCCGTCTTACAAGCGAGGAATTCTTGACCGCTTTGTGATTCGCTCTTATGAGTGGCGCATTCCCGCACTGGTAATTTTTAATAAGATGGATGAGTATGTAAGTGGTGGAGAGGTCGATCTGGAGTTTGAAGAGGCACGGATGAACTACTTAAAGATTCCCTCCTTTGAGCTCTCTGCAATCGATCTCGAGTACAGGCCACGCTTTCTAGAGGCGGGGCTTTGTGAGCTTAAAGAGATGATTGCTGGGAAGAGTGTGGTGATGTTAGGGCAGTCGGGGGTGGGCAAGAGCCGCTTGATTGAGGCCATATCCGGGGGAAGCGTTAAACTTAAGAGTAAAGAGATTGGAAAGGCCCGCAAAGGGACACACACAACCACATGGTCGGAGATTGTAGACGTGGGGAACTTTCGCTTGATCGATTCTCCAGGAATACGCTCCTTTTCCCTTGAGGATATGAATGAGGAGGCGTTGATTTCACACTATCCTGATATTGATGAGTGGGCAACCAAGTGTCAGTTTAGGAATTGTGAGCACCAGGAGGATTCACGGGGTTGCTTTTTCCATCAGCAACTGCCACAGCTTGTAACTGTTGATGATCTTGAGCGTAGAATTATTCTGTCGCGTCTAGAGTCGTATTTACAAATTAAAGCGGATCTCTCGGCCATTCCAAGCTGGAGTAAAAAAGAGCGTTATTAGAGTCTTATTGATAAAACTTCATTCAATAATTTATACCTGAAGCGTATAATGAAAATGATTTAACTATAACGAACTAACCAGCTTGAGGGTTACCGTGGAGTCTTATATTCCTATTAAAATTTGTGATCTATCGCCGTTTCAAACGTTAGATTTTGATGTGTACATTTTACTTTTATCACAAAATAAGTACCTGAAGTATATTCATCGTAATGATCCGATTGATAATACAATGTTATTAAAACTACAAGGTAGAGGTTTGCACGTACTTTTCGTTAGCAGCAAGGAACTAGATGCCTATAAAAAATTTATAGCACACTCGTTATCTGCAAAATTTAAAAATCCTGCATACACTAGTGAGCAACGAATTGCTATGGTTAAAAAAGAGGCGATACAACTTATTGAAAACCTCGAGACCATGAGTGAAGGATCAGATGTTTCTACCTGGACTCAAAATTGCTTTGAAATCATCATGGAATTTATTTACCAAATCTCTACAGTGGACTCCATGGAGAAGATGTTTAATGATTTTACAAAAAACACAGAAGAGGGATCGCCATTTATAAAGCATTCGATGCAAACATGTGCACTCAGTGTATTACTAGGGACGCTCTTAGGCATTCATGAGCATAAAGAGCTCACAGAATTGGCCATCGCTGGACTATTTCATGACCTTGGTCTTAAAAATATGACCGCAGCGGCCCAGCAGAAATATTTTAGAGGAGAGAGCTTAACTGTAAGTGAAAAGTTGCAAATTCAAAAACATCCTGCAGATGGGGCCGAAAAAATCAAAAGCATGTTTGGCAATAACATTATTTCTCAAGATGTTCTTAAAATAATCAATGAGCATCACGTAAGCACTTCTGTGAATGCTTACCCTCACAATGCCTCTCTTGCAGAGCTTACCTATCTGACCAGGATTGTTGCCATTGCTGATTGCTTGTCACGCTTGGTGATGCAGGATGGAGTATTTGCTTTTCCACTGATTGTTTCAAAGCTCATTCTGATTCAGCAAAGAGATTTATACCATGAGCTAGATATGAAAATTTTAAATCAAATAAAAACTGTTGCAACTCAACAATGGGAGGGGTGATGCCAAAGGCCGGTGTGGAAAACGAGGTCTTAAATTACGAATTATCAGAGATCCTCCATGATTTCAACTTTGTCTTTGAAGAGCTGGAATTCCTTATCCAGGAAAGCGATGAAGCAACGATACTATCTCAAATCACCAGTGGACTAAAAAATTTTTTAGGGGCCAAGAATGTGCTCTATTTTGTCTATGATTCAACAAAAAATGAGTTCAGATGGGCCGCTGGCAGTGAGGAATGCAATCAGAAAAAGATTCCAGGAAAAAATTTCTGTAATAGCGAAGGATCTATGCTCTTTGCCATCAAAGAGATGGGAACTTCTTTGGTGATTCAGAATACAGAGAACGAGACAAGATTTGTTTGTGATGAGATACTATCATTATCAGGGCCACAGAGTATTGTGCTTAAAAGAATAGAAAAGGATAATGAACTTAAAGGTGTGGTGATTTTTTATTTTTCGCTAATCAATGGGAATCAACTGAGAGCACTCTATCATAAGATATCTCGCTTTTTAGCTGTATGGAACGATCTTTTTTTGATGAAGCTAGAGCTGCTTGCAGAAAGAAAGCGACGTAAGATTTTAGAGGAGAAGTTGCTTTGTGGAACACGCATTGCTTCGTTAAACACACTACTCCATGGGATTGCTCATGAAATTTGTAATCCCTTACAGATTGCTAGTGGATTTTTTGAACTCTTAAAACCTGCAATTAAAGAGCATGTCCCTGATGCTGATAGTGAGATCGATAAAACTTGTGCAAAGGTTGAGACTTCTCTTAGTCGGATAAAGACAATCATTGATTTTATGATTAAACTGCATCCAAAAGAAAAATTAAACACAAGTGTAGATCTTAATGGCCTCTTAGCTGAATTATCTGAACTCCATCGCAATCATTTTCAAAATAATGGCATTGATTTAATATTTACCCCCTGTTGTTCTCCTGTTTGGGTTTTGGGAGGGGAGACTCTGTTTGAGCAAGTGTATCACCAACTCTTAACAAATGCTTTTGATGCTCTAACAGATACGCTTTGTGTGCAAATGCAAAAAAGTGTGCAAGTGGACCTGCATATTGAGAGCGCCAAATGTATACAGTGGTGTATTTATGATAATGGCATTGGCATTGAGAAACATAATCTTCCAAAAATTTTTGATCCCTTTTTTACTACCAAGGATCCAGGAAAAGGCCCTGGTCTAGGATTGACTTTAGTTCATAACTCTATTTATGTGCTTAATGGCCAAATTAGTGTGGAATCGGAGAGGAATCGGTTTACTAAAATTTGCATAACCATTCCCTTGTTTAATCCCTAGTTATTTCGAAATCGCTAATTGCCGCAGCTTGCAAATGCAAGAGGACCTCTCGGTCATTCCAAGTTGGAGTAAAAAAGAGCGCTATTAGAGATGCTCTGTGTTTTTTAGCGAATAATCTCTAAATAGGAGCATTTCTGTTTGGTTTAAAAAAAAATATTCTGGCTTCCGTATAATTCTCATTCTTTTTTCTGTAATAATTTTGTATAAAATCGATGTAAAATCCAAGAGAAAATTCACGTTTCGTTAGAGAATATAATTGTCTGGTCGACTAACGTTTCAGCTTGAAAACTTACCGACTAACTATTTTTCACACAAAAGGACCCCTTTATGACAAAGAAAAATTTTCCTAAGGCGACCGTTAATGGGAACTTCGCCGCTGCTCATGTGGCCTATGCGTATAGCGATGTGGCCGCGATCTATCCGATCACTCCTTCATCTGAAATGGGTGAGTATTCTGATGCTTGGGCGGCCGCTAGTCGCAAAAACGTCTTTGGCCAAGTGGTTGATGTGGTCGAGATGCAATCGGAAGCAGGTGCTGTGGGTGCTGTTCACGGTGCACTCTCCGCAGGTGCTTTTACCACGACGTTTACTGCCTCTCAAGGTCTTATGCTGATGCTTGCGAATATGCATAAAATTGCTGGCGAGATGATTCCAACTGTATTTCACATCTCTGCTCGCTCGCTTGCAGCTCAATCACTTTCAATCTTTGGTGACCACTCCGACGTGATGTCAGCTCGTAATACTGGTTATGCGATGCTTGCCTCTTCCTCTGTGCAAGAGATTGTTGATTTGGCGATTGTCTCTCACTTGGCGACGCTTAAATCAAGCATCCCTTTCCTTCACTTCTTTGATGGTTTCCGTACTTCGAGTGAAATACAAAAGATTGAGTTAGTGGATTATGAAACCTTGGGTGAGTTGTTAGAGCCAAAATATGTTGAGGATTTTCGTAGTCGTGCTTTAAATCCAGAAAAACCACGTTCAAAAGTTGGTGCTCAAAATCCTGATGTTTATTTCCAAGGGCGAGAGACTACCAATAAAGAGTACGATGTTACTCCAGCGATTGTTCAAGAGTATATGGATAAAGTGGCCAAAGTTACAGGACGCCAATACCACTTGTTTGATTATTATGGTGCTGCAGATGCAGATAAAGTGATTGTAGCAATGGGAAGTGGTCTTGAGACCATTGAAGAGACCATCAACTACTTAAACACAGTGAAGGGATTAAAGCTTGGCGTAGTTAAAGTTCGCCTCTATAGACCTTTTAGTGGTGAGGCGTTGGCAAAAGCAATTCCTACAACTGCCAAGAAAATTGTAGTGCTTGATCGAACGAAGGAGCCAGGCGCGATTGGTGAGCCACTCTATCTTGATGTTGTAGCAGCATTGCAAGAGCGCAAAGAGATCAAAATCATTGGTGGCCGTTATGGATTATCATCAAAAGAGTTCACACCTTCTATGGTGTATGCTGTTTATAAGCACCTTGATCAGAAGTGCACACACGGTTTTACCGTGGGAATCAACGATGATGTTACCCACCTTTCACTTGAAGTGACTGAAGAGATTGATACCACTCCTAAAGGAACTACCAGCTGTAAATTTTGGGGGCTTGGTGCTGATGGTACAGTTGGTGCCAATAAAAATTCGATCGCGATTATTGGTGACAACACCGATATGTATGCTCAAGGATATTTCCAATACGATTCCAAAAAATCGGGTGGGATTACCAGAAGCCATTTGCGATTTGGTAAAGAGAGAATCACCTCTACTTACCTTGTAAACCATGCTGACTTCATCGCTTGCCACAACCAATCTTTCATTGGTCGTTACAACGTGCTTGAAGGAATTAAAGAGAATGGTACTTTCCTTTTAAACTCTAGTTGGAAAACAGAAGATGTGTTTGCCAACCTTACAGAGGATATGCAAAAGACCATCATTGCAAAGAAAATCAAACTTTATAATATCGATGCACTCAAGATCTCCAATGAAGTTGGTTTGGGCGCAAGAATTAATAGCGTAATGCAAGCTGCTTTCTTTATTGTTTCCAATATTCTTCCTCGTCAAGAGGCGGTATCGATGATTAAGAAAGCGATCCAAAAAAGTTACGGCAAGAAGGGACAAGCAATTGTGGATATGAACTGGACAGCGGTGGATGCAGCAGATGCTGCTCTTAAAGAGGTTCCAGTACCTGCAAAAGCTCCTGGTAAGGCCGCTTCCATTAAGCGCCTTATTCCAGAAAATGCCGATCATTTCATCCGCACTGTAGTTGAGCCAATTATGAGGGAAGAGGGTGATAAGATTAAAGTTTCTGAAATGCCTAAGGATGGATTTATTGATAACACAATTACTCGTTTGGAAAAGCGTGGAGTTGCTCCGCAAGTTCCGATCTGGCATGCAGATAAGTGTATTCAATGTAACCAGTGTTCTTTTGTTTGTCCGCACGCTGCTGTTCGCTCGAAGCTTATCGATCCTAAAGACCTTGTAAACGCGCCAGCAAGCTTTAAGACACTTACCGCGAGCGGAAAAGATAAAGATTATCAATATAAGATTCAAGTCTATCCTGAAGATTGTATTGGTTGCGGTGACTGTGTGAATGAGTGTCCGAAAGCGGCGCTTACTTTTGCTCCAATTGAAAAATCGCGTGAAATGGGTGAGACCAAAAATGCAGAATTTTTCGATTCTCTTCCAAATGATGTTCTTGGTAACAATAAAGAGGATACTGTTAAGGGAAGCCAATTTAAACAACCACTGCTCGAGTTCTCAGGTGCTTGCGGTGGATGTGGTGAGACTCCCTATATTCGCTTGTTAACGCAACTTTATGGCGACCGTATGGTTATTGCCAATGCAACTGGTTGTTCTTCTATTTGGGGTGGAACTTTCCCTTCGATACCTTATTGCAAAAACAAAGAGGGACACGGTCCTGCTTGGGCAAACTCTCTTTTCGAGGACAATGCTGAGTTTGGATTAGGGATGAGAGTGGGAGTCGATTCTAACCGTCGTCTGTTGAAGAGTGCTGTGATGTCACTTTTAAGTGAGCATGCAAATACTCTTGATGGAGAATTAAAAAATTCTCTTAGCTTTGCTCTAGAAAATTGGGAAGGCATTGAAGAAAATCACAAAGCAAACGCTAAGAAGATTCAGTCCTTATTGCCTTCGGCCCTAAAGAAAGTAAGCAGTGGGAGTGCAGCAGAAAAACTTCTTCGCAAAACATGTGAACTTCAGAGCTACTTTATCGAGAAATCGGTTTGGTGTATTGGTGGTGATGGTTGGGCCTATGATATTGGTTTTGGTGGTCTTGATCATTCGCTGGCCTCTGGAAAAAATCTTAACTTATTTGTACTCGATACAGAAGTGTACTCCAATACTGGTGGACAAGCTTCCAAGTCGTCACCTCTTGGTGCTGTTGCTAAATTTGCAGAGGCCGGAAAAGCAACGGTGAAGAAAGATCTTGGAATGATGCTCATGAGTTATGGTTACATCTATGTGGCCTCTGTTTCCATGGGTGCCAATAAAGTGCAGCTGATGAGAGCAATCAAAGAAGCAGAAGCTTACAAAGGTCCATCGATTATCATCGCCTACGCTCCATGTATCAATCACGGGATCGATATGTCGAGAAGCCAAGAGCGTGAGAAATTGGCCGTTGAATCGGGATATTGGATGCTCTATCGCTACAATCCAATGTTAAAGGCCGAAGGCAAAAATCCATTTGTGCTTGAATCGAAAGAGCCCAAAATGCCAGTGGAAGATTTCTTGAAAGAGGAGACACGTTATACCTCTTTAGAGCGTTCTTTCCCTGAGCGTTCGGCACAATTTCGCGCACAGTTTGGAAACTACGTGAAAGATCGCTACGCTTTCTATAAGCGTTTAGCAGAAGGAAACTAAAAACTAGTAACCAAATAGTTGTGTTTCGGTGGTGGTGGCGCCTGCAAAGCGAGTGAGTGTTAAAGCAAACTCGCTTGCAGCTTCTGTGAGCGTAGTTTTTGTGGTCACCTCTTTGTTGGCGTAAATCACCCCGAGCACATTTTTTGCCTCTGTTGTTGCTGCCGTTTGTGATGCAAACACTTTCGTTGCCATTGAGTCTTTGATGGGATTGCCAATTGCACGAGAACTATTATTAGCAGAGTCTGCAACCAACAAGAGATCTTGCAGATCGATATCTTGCCCGCTTTGATTAAAAATATAGCGTTCGCCAAGTAGTCCATGGCGGATGGTGAGTGGTGGGGTACATTGGTCTAGGTCAAAGATACTGATGGGAAGTTGATGTTTAAGAGAAATAAAATTGTTGGCATCAACGATGTTGTTGATGAAGTTGATTGCTCCTTGTTCACGTGCAAGGTTATAGAGGTATTCGGAGGCAGGCTTTCCGCGTCCAGTGGCACGATATTTTCCAAACTTTAGGAGGGCGCGGATCGACTGTTTGCTAGGATCGCTATTATTATCTCCATCGCCGCTTTGATTTTTGCTCCTTATTCCTTCGCAGAGATGAGTAATCATTTGTTTAAACTCTTCCGGACTATCCTTTACGTTAACACTCTGGGCGTAGACGATGGCCACGGCCAAAGGAATTTTTAAATCAAATTTATTGAAAATCGATTCTAACATTTTCTATACTCCTTTAGAAAAATTTGTATCTTGACGATAGGAGATAACGGTAGTTATCACTCTATCCAGGATCTATCTCTATGTTAAAAATCCAACACAAGATTGCTCTGTTTATACTTCTACCCTTGCTGATCTTAGTTCTGTTTGGGATCTACTCCATTTATATAAAAATAAGTGATTTGAGAACAGCAGATTTTATGTCTCAAAATGTTTTAATTCTAACCGAATCTGCTTCACTAGTGACTTCGATGCAAAAGGAGCGAGGCCTCTCGTCTATTTATCTTAATAACAGTGATCACTCAATTCAAGAGGTGGAAAAGCAAAGAGTGGAAAGTGATAAGCTGCTTGCAGTATTAAAAGAGGGATTTTCCAGTATAAAAGATAAGAGGGCGCTGCATTTGACAGAGGTAGGTGAAGTAGAAAAAGAGTTAAAAACGATTCGAGTGGCGATTAATGAGCGCAAGATCGCACCCCTTGAGTCGCTTAAAAAATATACCGAGATGATTAAAATTTTGATGAAGTTTGCTAACGATCTCCTGCGGGAAAAGACCAGTTTTGGACTGGGAAAGCAGATGACTAACATTTTAATCTTAACTGAGGCCCAAGAAAATTTAGCGCTTCTTCGCGGAACACTCTCTGGAATTTTGGCCAAAGATGCAGCGATGGAAAAAGCGCAAGTCCAAAAATTGATTACACTCCATACAGGAATTTTAAATAATGCCTACTCACCAGCATTAATTCTATCTGAAGCTGGTATGACACAGTTGCGTGCAATTTTTGAAATGCCCGAGTGGAAAACTACCCAAGAAATTTTTGAACTAGCACTATCAAAGAGTGCTGAGGGAGCATATGCGACGAACCCTCAAGAATTTTTTGCCAAGGCCACTAGCGTGATTGGAGCGATGATTCAACTCAGTGAGAGTGAGAAAGAGGCCATCTTAGTACAAATTGAGACAATAAAGAAAGATGCTGTAAGCAGCACCTGGATTGTAAGTATACTTTTAAGTGGACTTTTTCTTGCATTAGGAGTGCTTATTGTATTTTTCTTAAAGGATTTAAACAAGCTTTCAAAAATTTTATTGGATGCTAATGAAACGGTGTTAGCGATGGCCAATGAGTTGTCACTTAAAAATCAAGATTTGTTCCAAAGAACACAGGAGCAATCATCATCGCTACAATCAACGGCCTCTGCCATTGAGGAGATTACCTCTACCATCAAACAGTCCCTTGATGGCTCAGTGACCTCTGGAAAATTATCAAAAGAGGCCGTCGATTTAGCAGAGATAGGAAAAAAAGAGTCTGCAGAGAGTTTGGACGCGATGGCAGAGATCTCAAGTAGCAGTAATAAGATCTCGGAGATTGTGGCCTTAGTAGAAGAGATTGCTTTTCAAACTAATATTTTAGCGATTAACGCTGCCATTGAGGCCGCCAAGGCCAGTGAGCATGGCAAAGGATTTGCTGTTGTTGCTATCGAGGTGCGTGATCTCGCACAGCGATCTTCGCTAGCAGCAAAAGAGATTAATACACTAGTTCATTCTACCCAAGAGAAAGTTTCCCATGGTGAGAACTTGGTTAAATCGAATAACGAGCGTTTAAGTGAGATTGTTCAGAAGATCAATCAGGTGGCAGAAAATGTGGATACCATCGTTCATGCAGGAAAGGAACAGTGTCTTGCTATTGAGGATATTAACAAGGCGGTTTCTGATATTGAACAAGTTACGCAGCAAAATACCTCTATGGTAAGTGACTTGGCCTCCTCGGGAAAACAAATGACAGAAAAAGCAGACAATGCTAATAATACCATTAAACGTCACTTTGGATGATGTTTTCAAAAGAGGATGGTATGAATTTAGTAGAGGCATTAAGGATCTCTTTGGATCTAATGAGACGTGATCGTGTCATTCAACTATTAAGCCTGCTTCCAGTGGCCATTGGTGTGGGCATCTATTTTTTTCTTGGGAAATTTATTTTTACCGACTTAAGAGAAAGTATTAACAGTTATCTTCTCACTCATGTGCAAAATGGGATCCTATTTGATATTTTGAATTTTTTTCTGATCGGAGTCTTCTCCATTATCTTAATTTTTTTAATCAATTGGACTTTTATCATGCTCTTGGGATTTCTCTCTGCTCCTTTAAATATAGTGGTGAGTGCTCGGGTAGAAAAACAACTGCTCAGTAGTCGCCAAAATGAATTGATGAATAAGATGCAACAGCTCCCCTGGTATTTGCAATTTTACCATACCGTAAAGAGTGAGATCAAAAAGGTGATTCTTATTGTTTTTCTAACCATTTGTTCTTTTGCGCTAAGCTTATTTCCTCTATTGGTTCCTATCAGTATGTTCTTCACTGGAGTTCTTTTATCGTATAGTTTTCTCGACTATAGCTTTGGTCGTCACGAATACGATTTTAAGCAAATCAAATCTGACCTCATGAAAAACTTTTTTTCATGGGGGATGTTGGGAATCTGCTTTATGTCAATGTTTTCTATTCCTTTTCTAAATATTTTAGTCTTCCCCTTTGCAGTGGTGTTCTACTCTGTCGTGTGGTTACTGCAATCACAACACAAGATAGAAGTTATCGGGAATTATGCTTCAAAAAAATCTATAGCGTAGTTTGCGGTGAGAGTTGCTTTCTCTTTTTTCCTCATCTATAAAATGAAATAAAAATATTAAAAAAAGATAAGAAGAGAGGCCATTATGGAATTGCAAGATCACAAGGAGTATTTCGAAGGCAGCGAAAACGAAGTATGGGAAGATGACGATTCTAGCAAAAAGAGTAATAGTAAAAGTAAAAGCACAAACACTTCGAAAAAGAAGGAAGGAGCAGCAGTGAGCGGACAAACAACAATTTTTGATTCAGCATCAATGACAGAAAGTGAGAGTAGTAGCGAGAATGTAACTCAAGAGAAGAGTGAAATGAAAGGTAGCAACAACAAAAGCAAAAATGGTAAAAAAGAGAAAGAGAAGAGCGAACCCAAGAATAAAATCAAATTGGAGCTCGATCTTTCTCAGCATCCTGATGTTTACACCACCTTTGAATCACTCTACAATCGTGTAAATAACAAAGGCGTTGGCCGTACCATCAGCAAAGAGGAGATCTTCAGTAAACTACTTGCTGGTATCGCGGATGATTTTGTCTGGGAACTTCAGCGTGAATCCCTCTCCCTCGAAGAGGTCAATCAAATCCTACGCTCCCACATGGATCAGGTTCTCGTACAATAACACCCGCAGCTACTTCTCTTTTTTCTCAACGACAGTTGGTGCCGCCTCAATAAACGATGCAATCTTTAGCGTCTCTTTATTGCTGCTAATCTTCACTTGCCCCCAACTCCCAAGCGTGGTTGCCACGGAGGGTTCTGCAATCACCACCTCTTTAGCATTGGCATCAAGAAGCTTATACTTAATCTGCACCGCCTTTCCATGGTTATCGCCCCCATGATTATTGGCCTTTTCAATTTTGCCCACCAACAAAACACCCTCTGCAGGGCGGACTAGCGGCATCCAATCCTCCTCCCCCTCTGGAATAAAAAACTCATCCTCTCCCTTAATCTGCCTCCCCTTATCTTTAAACGTAAATGACGTCTTTACCATATAGCCTGGCTTTCCTGTTGGCCTTGTTGAAGGTATAGATGCCAGCAGCGATGAGGAGGTTGCGATGGCCACGAAGGTGGTGATAAGCGTTGCTAGGATAAAAAGGTGAAATGATGGCGCCATATGAGGAACTCCTTTGCAAACTTGAGTGAGTATTAGGCCTGAATTTTATTCTCTTGATCTCTTTTACTTATTAATCACAATACGACTGCCGTAAAAAGACAAGAGGTGATTTCAGTGAAATCGAGGGGGGCGCGTTGCGTCTTTGGGTCATTCTTTCTTGCTCCCAAGAAAAAGAGCAGAGAGCAGCTAAATTGAGCATTGACATGAAAGGGCCTTTTCACTATTCTTAAGAGGCTTTTATTTCAATAATTTTTCTTTACATGCACCGGTAGCTCAGTTGGATAGAGCAGCTGCCTTCTAAGCCGCAGGTCAGAGGTTCGAATCCTCTCCGGTGTACCACTTCTCTTTACCCCCTAAATTAGCAAGCAAATCAAATGGTTTTCGGTAATCATATTCAATACTTCCGTTCGAAATAGTGAGGTTCGATACAACGATCTCGACCATTTTTCTTTTTACAGCAGAATTTGCTCTAATGTACGTCTGGTAGGCGTTTTTGGCGAGTTCGATACAAATCACCCCACGCTCAATATACCCATCTCGGCGGTCGTCCATTGTATCTAATTCACGCTTCACTTGCTCCCGCTCTAGTGTCCACTGGTCATGCTTTTTACGCCATATCTCTTCGGCGATGCGATTGTTTAGTTTATCTTCATAAGACCTATCGAGGTAGTTTTCTAGCATAGTAAGTCTCGATCGCAGTGCATGCGACTTCATTTTATGATCTTCTTTTTGCTCATTGTGATGATCCATCAACTCTTCTTGCATCCACTGGCAATCCTCATCAGAGAAATGCAAGTTAGCAAAGATAGGGGCCATCATCTCCTCTAACTCTTTTTGAGTATGATTTACTTTCAGTCCTCTAGGCCTAAGGAGTGCGGTGTTTCTTTCTGAGCAATTGTTCCTATGGTTAGAGCAGTGCCAGTGATAGTGATAGCGGATGGTACCATCTTTACGCTTTCGCCTGGTCTCTTCTCCCGTGATGGCAGCACCACACTTCTTTCCTGTCGGTTTATCGTTCTCATCTAATATCTCTCCACCGCATCTAAACAACCCAGAATAAGGATTCTTGATAACCCTACCTCTAGTGTTACGCCCTCTCCGCTCGAAAACACTTTCAACTTTTTTCCAAAGTTCAAAACTGATCAAAGCTGGGTGGTATTCAGGGTTGCCCTTATAAACTGCTCCATCATACTGAAAGTCACCGTAATAGAATGGGTTTTTAAGCATGCTTACTAGATAGGAAGTTGCGGGTATCTTTCCTCTTAAACGTGAGGGTTGGTAGGCCTTTAATTCTTCCCTCATTGCCGGAATTGAGTAGCGACCAGTTGCAAATAGTTCGAATGCCTTTTTAACATAGAGGACGGAGGTATCATCAATTTTGAAGACGCTAAGGCCATTTTCATTTTTATGATTTAAATATCCAAGAGGGGCCTTGCCTGGAAAGAGACCTATCTCAATTCTCTTGATTGTGCCATCCCATGCTTGTTAAATTCCAATAACAATTATTCGACAAACACTATTATATTATCTTCCTACGTTTATAAATAAAAATTTATTTGCAAAATACAGAGATATCGTGATTAGATTCATTCTAAAAATTGTCATCAATTCTTTTGTGGGTAATTGTAAGTAGACGCAAAACTGTGCCAGTTTAAGTTTTTTTGAAACCGTATACTGTCCCCGCTAGCTTCACACTGGAACTGCTAACAAATACTGCTACCAGCCACCCTGCTACCTGCTTGCTGGATTTGTAAAACTGTTTTACTGGAATCCAGTTTAAACTTACGAATTATTTACTCATGTGTAATAACTGCCAATCTTTAGTGCAAAGAAATTTTAGACCCGAGTGATAATAAAAAGTAATTTAGATTTTAAAAAGATAATAGTGTCCTCAGCTCAGCAGTTTAGACTGATCAGAACTTGAATGGTTGAATTTTACATTCTAGTTCTTACTATCTTTCCAAACATCTTGGCTTCTTTACCTACTACCACCTCACAGTCGGAACCCTCTATAACAATATCTCCTTTAACTTCAGACTTGCCGATAATCTCAAGTTTTTGCTTTCTGTTCTCATTATCTTTACGGAAGGTGATGGTGCTAAAAGTTGAGTCTTTTAAGGTTGCTTCTTTAGCGGTTATATCGAGATGACCGCTAAATTGACATTTTTTACATTCGGTTGGGCCTATGATTCTAACTTCTTTCTTCGCCGTGATGTTATCCGCCTTAACTGGCCCGATGAGATTCGCATTAGTGATAGAAGTATCACTTAGGTTGCTTGGCCCTATGATCTTTAGAGAACCTTCGATACTTGTCCCATTTTCTAGGGTTGCCGGCCCTGTTATCTGCAGGTCTTGCTTCACGATGACTTTGCTTAATTTAGCAATGCCAGTTATTTTAAGTGAATCGTAATTTGCATCAGAGAGAGATACATTGCCTATCATTGATTGCATTGCCAAAGCTCCTTGTGAGTAGATCATAAGAGGTAAGACTATTGATAATATTTTTTTCACTTTTTCTCCTCGGTATAGAGTTAATAATATTGGGATGCGGTTGCTATGCTATCTTGAGGCAACCTCTGCTAGTATACTCTTCGTAACTTCATAGCAACGAGCAGTTTGACCTAAAACATCTTTGCTCATAAAGTACGCTTCTCCTCTACACCCACCAGCACACCGCTTGGAATAATCACAGTTACCACAACCCTTCAACTTGGTAACTGCTTTCTCGCATAGTGAACGTAACTCTTTTCTTGCTGTCGATGTGGCCCATAGCTCTGCTATGGAATGAGTGGTGACATCGCCCATCCAGAATGGTTCGTAAGCAAGCGAGGTACAAGGATAAAAATTTCCTGAGGAGTCAATGTAAGCGAATCGTGAACCGGCCTGGCACTCCATCACTTTATATTCCCTTTCTGGCCTGGTTTCAAAGCAGTAGGAGAATAACTCCCCATCGCTGAAATTAAGGTGAGGGTAGAGGGAGCGAAGTTTGGGTATTGTACGAAGATGAAACTCATTTTCTTCTTGGAGCGATGGTTTACTGTTCAAATAGATATCAGGATTACCGAATGGAACTAGCTCTTGGAAGGTTATCCCCGCGGTTCCCATGCTATCACTAAACTGCGCCAGCTCTTCGACATGATGAATGTTGTGTTTTGTGAGCACGGTTGTGAGATTAATCTTAACCCCAGCACAAACTAAATTACGAATTCCCTCTGAGGTCCGGGCCAACACCCCTTTTCCTCTAGTAAGGGCGTTTATATCTTCGTTACAAGAGTCAACACTAACCCCCATGCGGATGTCTCTAGATGCGATTTGCTTTGCGATTTGAGGGGTAATCAATGTACCGTTTGAGACCATCGTTACCTCGATGTTATTCGCGATGAAATAATCAATGATCTCGAAGAGGTTACGTCGAAGGAGTGCTTCCCCTCCAGAAATACGCACGAAGAGAACTTTGGCATCGACGATGTTCTTTGCGATCTTAAAGACCATGTCATCACTAACAGAAGAAACTTGACGATAATTTCCTGAACATTCTGGAAAGCAATAGAGACACTTAAGATTACATGCTCCCGTAATCGCCCAGATAACATTAATCGGAGCGGTGTTGCTTGTAAGAGATAGGCGTCCACTAGGATTAAAGATCAAGTTCTTGGTCACGTCAGAAATATTTATTTGCTCTATGGGTGGTAAAGAAAAATCGATAAAGCGAAACCTTTTCAGGATGCTCAGATGCCTTGCATGCTTGGTGAACATCGACTGGTCAATGACTCCGTTAGCACTTCTTGCCGCCTCTAAGAGTGCGAACATGGGTTTAGATATTTTTAGAGTGGTAGTGTTTTGGCGATTGAATAATAGATAGTGCTCACTCTCTTCCTTCGCTAAGTAAGGGTTGAAGGTTAGTTGTACTCTCTGATTTTTTATATTGTTCATTTGTCTGTTCCTTATCGAGTAATTCCAATTCTAGCTTCGTAATATTTATTAAATCATTCTCTGGTGTCTTGAAAAAAGTTCTGAGCACTGGGGAGATATAGAGCACGGGAGCAACGATCATTACCAATACTCCTGAAAACCACAAAAACACCTCTGGGGAAATTTTGTTTCCAATTAATCCAACAATGAATAATCCTAGTGGGTGGGCCAGACCACAGAGTGAAACTGTGATGGTCATCACTCTGGTTCTAACATGATCGGGATACGCCAAAGGTAACCTAGCGTCGACAAGAATTCCCCCGATTGTACGACTGACACCGACGAGGAAGTAGGCCGCAAAGGGAAGATAGAATGCGGGTGCGGTTAAACCGATAATCCCTAACCCCATTAAGGTCAGAGCTATAACGACCAGAAATTCTTGTTTGATTTTTTTTTGGATAAAGCCTAGTGATAATGAAGCAAGGATAACTCCTATACTTAATATTGATTCGAGTGATCCCAGATACCACGCTGGTAGTTGACGAACTAACTTGATATAGGATGGTACCGCGACAACCAAAGGAGAAAATGCAAGTTGAACAAAAAACAAAGTTCCGATTAAGTATCGGAGCAGTTTTGATTTTAGCACCACCTGCATTCCATACTTTAAATCTTGAAGATGAGTTTTAAGTTTACCGCCTCTTTTCATCACCTGTTCGATGGCCGGAGAAGTATTGGATGAAATGAGCGAAGTCATCGTAATCGCCCATACGAATGATAAGAAGTCAGCAAAGAATGCGGCCTTGTATCCACCAAAGGTGATTATAAGTCCCGCGAACGCTCCTCCTACCATAGTAGAAACGCCACTGGAGATCATTGAATAGCGGATGGCCTTATTGAAGTCATTCTTGGGGACAAGTTTAATGACAATAGAGGCGGCCCCGACGGAGAAGATCACCTTGGCCACTGCTTGACAGGCGAAAAGGAAAGTTAGAAGTGCGACGTTAAAGTGTTCATAATAGATTACTCCAAATAATATGAGTGATGCGAAGACAGAGATACTCTGGCCAACGAGGAGTAATTTTTTTCGAGAGTAACGATCTCCGAGCGGCCCTAAGAGTGGGGATAGTATCAGCCTTAATACGGTGTTGATGAAAACGATGTTTGCGACAAGAGAAATATCTTTGGTCTTATCGAGTAGATACCAAGAGAGTGCCAGCATCGAAGCACTGTCTCCTAAGAGTGAAACAAATTGACCAAAATGGAAAAGCCAAAAATCTTTGGTCAGCAAATTATGACGATTAAGAAATTGAACCATAAGCACATAACTCTCTTTTGTGTAATCGTGGGGTAAAGAGGTAAAAAGGGACGAGTCCTTGTCCCTTTTATACCCTCAGGTTTTTTTGCTAGGGGATGTTAAGCATTAACTCCACCGCCGCCTACACCACTTGCATGCCCGCCAACTCCAGCGGCAGCATCATACATGGATTGAAAACCATCTTCATGGGTTTCTACTACTTCAATGTCAACGAATGTAGACATACTCTACTCCTTGTTTTGTGAAAAGGTTTAACTCTGATTTTACTAAAGCAAGCTCGATGCCACTCTTTGATAGCGTTGGGCCAATATTGAAAGGTATTGAAATCACATGGAGCATGAAAAATTTATAAAAATATAATTGACTTGAATTTTATCAATTAGTAGAAACCAATATATTTTTGTAGAAGACTCGTTTTCAGTAACGCAAAGAAAATAGGGATGAAGTTTGAACCTTACGCATAAAATTCTTATTATTGAGGATGAAGAGTATTTCAGAGAAGCATTGGTTAAACAGCTATCTGTTCTCGCTAATGTGGTGGCGGTTGCGAATAAACAAGATGCTCTGAAAGAAATTCAAAGAAACCACTTCGATGCTGTGATTATAGATATCGACCTCTCCGGTGAGATCGCAGGCTTCGACATATTAGAGTCAGCAAAGAGCAAAGATTTCTTTACTATCATGCTAACCGATAACAGTAGTGATGATTATATCAAGAAGGCCTACTCCATGGGATGCGATCACTACCTCACCAAAGAGCAATCTGAACAGGTCTTGGAATTTATCATAATGGAGCGCTTACGGGTGACGAGTGACTCCGTTAGTGCTGAGTTCTTTAAGAGAAAATATGTTACCGAAGATCATACGTTAGTTAGCGACATCATCTCACTTAAAAAGCGACTAAGAAACAATGAGCGGTCTCTGCTTCTACTAGGAGCAACTGGCGTTGGGAAAACATTGCTTGCGGAGTGTATCCATTATCTCCTCGGCGGTACCGAGGAGAGTTTTGTTGCTCTTAATGTTGCTTCAATCCCAGAACACTTAATCGAGAGTGAACTCTTTGGTTATAAAAAAGGGGCCTTCACTGGTGCGATAAAAGATAAGAGAGGACTGCTTGAAGAAGCAAACAATGGAACCCTCTTTCTTGATGAGATAACCAGCATGCCAATTCAAGTTCAGAAAAAGCTGCTTAAATGCATTGAGGAGAAGATATTTTATCCACTCGGCGGTACGACTGCGGTAAAAGTGAAGTTCCGATTAATCACTTCTACCTGTGAAGATATTTACCAGAAGATACAAACAGGAGATTTTAGAACTGATTTTTACTATCGTATTTGCGGGGTTACACTCACCATTCCGTCCTTAAAAGAACGTCCCAAAGATATAAAACTACTGATTAAGCACTTCCTTACTCAAGGTTCCCGGCAAGTTTCTTTCAGCAAAGAGGCCTACCGCTTGATGAGTGAGTATTGTTGGCCGGGAAATATTAGAGAGCTAAAGAGCGTGGTCGAAGAGTTGTCGCAGATTGATAGCGGTGAGGTTACATCGGAGGATTTACCAGAGCATATTCGCCTCAATAAACCGATGCAACTAACAGCGAACTCCGCAAAATTTATTAATACCGATCATATTAGCTTTATTCGACAATATGGAATAATCAAATTTCTTTTGAAGTTAGAGGCCGATGCGGCCTTTGAAATAGAGAAGATGTTCAAAAACGATGCGGAAGGTGGGACGGAGTTTATGAAGGTCTCAAAAGCGTATTATTATAGGATTCTTCAGAGGGCCCGAAACCTCGAAAAGAACTTAAATATTGATCTGAAAGAGATCAAAGCCGGAACATTAAAATCAACCCATCGGCATCGACCACCAGTAAAGCAATCTGATATGGATGACTTTTCCAGTGAACTCATGCAATAGGTTCGTTATAGGAGTGATCGCTGTATGGAAAATACAAAAGATAAGGGCCAACTCATTCATGATTTAAGAAAATCTCTTAGGCGAATGAAGTTAATCCTTGATGGGCTGGATAGCAGTAACAATGGCACAGCTCCTAAAGACCAATTTCAGTTAGATAAAATGAAAAAAGATTTTAGTGATGAAATTCTTAATATCAAAAACATTTGGGATCTAGACCATGAAAATATTAGATAGTTTGATAGTCAGAACAGGAACAATAACAATAAACAAAGAGGTATCGTGTGAAAGGTAACAAAATTTTAAATCTTATTCTTAGTGCTTGTTTACCATTTTTATCTAAAAGTGTGATGGCCAATACTCCAGGTGATTTCTTTCTTAAGGACTCAGTGTTAACTAAAGCAAATTTTCATGATTTGAATTTAGATTTTGAAAAAGTTGCGGCCAAGTTCGATGCAGTTAATCCGGTAGACTATGAACGGCATGTGTTCTATTTAGACCCTCATGTTGAAGATAGCAAAATTACTATTAGCGATGTGGACGGGGTTATGCTTCGACTTCCAATAGACAGAGTCTCTTATGGTTCTCCTAGAAACGAAGGGCATAACTAATTTTTTTTTGCTTTCCCTCATCCTGATAAGAGAGATGGTTTTACGATGAAGTACACTTTTTATTTTTCTATAATCTGCTTGACCCTATTGATGCTACTCGGTTGTTCTAAACAACCAAATAGCAATGTATTGAACTATGTCATTACCGATGAAACGAGTAGCATATCTTTTTCTCCTTACGACTCTGATCTTGATACTAATGCTACGGTGGTAGATCATCTTGTTGGCACTCTTGTAAAGTATGGGCCGGATGGCCGATATGCCCCCTTCCTTGCAGAGAAATGGTATTCCACTCAAGATAACAAATGGATATTTGAACTTAAAGAGAACTTATCGTCAGAGGATGGGCAAAAAATAACGGCGGAAAATTATGTTAAGTCGCTTAAGTTTATTTTCAAAAAGTTGGCCCATGACGGGACATTGCCCACCTTTGATGCTCTGATTGGGTGGAAGGAATTTATTCGTGGGGCCGGGGAATTAAAAGGACTTTACTATAAAGATGATAAGACTTTGGTCTTTGAGTTTGATCGGAAGATTGAAGGATTGATAGATTATTTGGCCATGCCTTATTATGGATTTTATTCTTCTAGTGATTTTAATCCGGATGGTACCTGGAAAAACAATCAAAAAATCTCGTCTACTGGTGCTTATAAAGTCAAGAGATACACTGAAAATGAAATTCTCTTGGAAATGAGACAAGATATTTTCTCTTATGATAAGTTTGCCCCACAGTTGGTTTTAGTGAAGAAGCAAAAATCAGAGGATGCTTTAAAAGAAAACCGGAGTAGATCACTATTAACCATATCCTTAGAAGGTAAATCTATTTCACAATCAGATTTTACTCTCATTAAAGGGCCGCCAATTGTTCTGACCACGATCATCCTGAGTCCCTATAAAGAAAATGTATTCCACGACCTTTCTATGAGAGAAGTGTTTGTTGAAGACGTCCTTGAATACCAAACATCAAACCGCTTTGAGAGCAGTGATAAAATTGTATCTACAGATTTTTTTGTTGATTATCCTGGGAAGCAAACATCTACTCTCAAAGGCAGCATCGCCCCTAAAGATACTTTGAAGATAGTAAAAGGAAAAGAAGTCCTAATCTATATCCCCTCACTCTTAGCAAAGGCCGAACGGGATTATTTAGATACTCTTTTCACCTTTATCTTAACTAAAAAGCATGGGATTAAGTTCACTTATGCGAGTGATGATCCCAAAGACGAGCAGTTAATTCAAAAGAAGATCAACAATAAATTTTTTGACATTAGGGTTTCAACAGTGTTTGCCGGTAGCACTATCGACTGGTTTATTGTGAAGATGATCTTCTGTACCAAACTAGGGGTCAGTTACCCCGATCCATCAGGGCGGATGTGCTCACTCACCAAATCCTACGAGGAGGGCAAAGTTGCGCTGAAAGATTTTCAACAGCGATTTAATCAAATCTATAGAGAGGATAGCTCTGTGATCCCAATGTTCCATGGTGGAGCAACTTGGCTTGTCTCTAAAGATATTGATCTTAAAAATATTGCATCGACGATGAGCCATCCACGTTTTGATCTTATAAGATTTGTGAAATAACAAAGGAATTGTATGCGAGGAATATCTTACATAGTAACGGACACAACCAAAGATTTTTCTCTATCTATCCATGACTCTGATTATAGTCAAAACACCATTGTTATGGAGCAAGTTGTAGGAACATTGCTTAAGTTTAATCACCAAGATCAAGCTATCCCTTTCTTGGCCGAGAGCTGGAAAGTTGTCGATGGCCTAAAATGGATATTTAAGTTAAGATCGAATTTAAAATGTGAAAACGGAGAAGAGATAACAGCAGAGTCGTATGTAAATAACTTTAAAAATATATTTCGGATGCTGGCAAAGAGTAATGAACTTCCAACCTTTGATTGCCTGAGAGGGTGGGATGCTTTTATCACAGGAAAGAGTAGCGACTTGGGCCTCTTTGTAGAAGACAAGGTTACAATCGTATTTTCATTTTCTAAAAAAGTCGAAGGCGTTGAAGAGTATTTAAGCATGCCATATTTTGGATACTATGCTTCTGCAAATTTTAACATTGATGGAAATTGGGCCAATAAGGGGAATGTAATTGCTTCTGGCGCCTATAGGGTAGCTTCCTTTTCTCAAGATGAAATTAAATTACTTGCGAGAGAAGATATGTTTCAGTTTAAAATAACCGCCCCCCTAAAAGTGTTAATTCAAAAGAAAGAATTGAATCAGGCCCTTAAAGATAATAAAGACCACACCATTATTGCCAAAAGAGGTGAATGTGATTTGCGTTTACTTTCTAAAAGTAATTTTACTACTGCTAAAGGTAGGCCTGTGATAGCTTACTCATTGATCCTTAACCCGAAGGGAAGTCGTTTCTTTTCTACAATAGAGAATAGGCAGATATTCATCAAGCATTTCCTGAACGAGAAGTCATTGCTTCCCTTGTTAAATAGTGATTCTGAACTATCAAATGATTTATTTCTTGATCATCCATCGGCCACCTCTTTTTTTGAAGGGGAATCAAATCAAGATCAATTCTCGATATCAAACGAAGGACCATTAATAATTTACTCCCCTTATCCAACAGAAAACAAAGAGTGCTCTTATATAAAAGAACTTATCTGTAGAGTTTGCCATAAACTCAATATCCAGTATGAGTTTACCAATGCTCCTTCCGATAGTTCTAAAGATGTCATAAAGAAACTCACCAAGGAATGCGATCTAAGGATTTCTGGGGTTCATGCAGGAACAAAAATTGATTACTTTATAGTTAAAATGATCTTTTGTAGTGATTTGGGCGTAAGTTACCCCGATCCCTATAACAAATTAGGTAGCTTAACTAAACTCTACGAAGAGGGCAAAATTGATCTCGCCGATTTTCAACAGCAATTTAATCGTATCTACAGAGAGGATAGTGCTGTGTTGCCAGTACTTCACTCAGGACCAATTTGGTTTGTGAGCAAAGAGATTAATCTTAATAATGATAACGGTAGAATCTACACTCCTCGTTTTGACTTGATAGAGGTGAAGTAAGTTATGATAGAGGAGCTAAGACTACTTGACCCTAAATTCCAGAAGATTATTGTCTCTCCGATAAAAGAGAAAGATCAGGATATCGGATATAGCAGTATTGTTATTTGCAATGATAGTGCTATTGGCGGTGGTGTCTCTTCATCAGAAGATGAGAGTGTTAAAATCGCCATTGCCGAGTTTATTGAAAGATCGCTTTTTAAAATGATTTCAAATTCAGACCAGAGACAGGATTTTCTTCTTGATGAACACCCTACCACAAGCGGTTTTGCTGCTGGTTTTGATCATTCAAAAACATTTTTAAGGGCCTTATGTGAGGCCACCGAGCGATGGTTATGGTCAAAATGGATAGATGAGGGGTTTTTTGTCCCAAGCATTTCCATTCCACTTCAAAATATGACTCCACTCGAACGCTTCTTTTTATCCCATTTTGATTCAACCCAATTCAGAAAGATGAGCATTACTATTGACCATCCAATTACGGGGAAGGCCACTGCATATTTTGCGGTCTGCTTAGGAATAAAAGGCAATGGTATCTTTCCTGGGTCTAGAGTAAGTTTTGTTGAAGATAATCTGTGGGTGCATCCTCTCGTCGAGGCGTATAGGCATTTGGATATTTTCAACAAGAGGGATAAAGACCGTGCTCTTGCTGATTTTGATTTCATAGATCAAAGAATAATCTATTTTGGAGAAAATAAAGAGCATGCTCTAAATACGATCAGCACTTGCAAACGAACCGATTGGCCCAAAATCACCTATAAACTAACCAAAGAGTATCCAACTAACAAACAGTACTACTTATGGAGAGTGCTGGCCGATAACTACAAAGGATGGCATCAAGGATGTTACGACCGCTTCGTTTACTAAAAGAAAATATATTGCTTGAAATAGGGCCAACTAAAGTAGCACTTATTCTTTTGCTAACCACACTACTTCACCATGTTTGCTTCTACTTTATTTCATCTCATGCCTCTAACAAAACGGTTTTGGGAGTAACGGGACTTCTACGCCAGCAATTCGTTGACTACGATCCATATAAAATTTCAGAGACACTACATGACTTAGAATCGCTTAACTTGATTAAGTGTTCTCAGTTTACCAATCTCGAAAATAATTTAGCGTATTTGGATATGAGATATAAGAGTGGTGCCTCTGGAGGTTGTGAAGAGAGTTTTTTTCTTCTGAATGGAATCAAAAAAGATGTAACCATTATTGGTGCGAATAATATTCGATGGGATGTTCAGTTTTTATCTATAAACGATGGTAGCTTCCTCTTGGCCCGTTTGTTTACGCTTATCCTCCTTCTTGTTTTCATCTTATCCTACCTATTCTCACGGGGACTTAAATTAAAAAATGAAAAGCAGGTCAGTGCTCTTAAAGACCAAAGTGCTGAACAGATCATGACCCTTGCATCTCAAGTATCCCATGATATTCGCTCTCCACTAACAGCACTTGCTTCATCGGCAAGATCGTGGATACATTTACTGCCGGAGGATGACAGGGTAATTGTGCGATCTCAAATTCAACGCATTCAAGATATCGCAAACGATCTCCTCCGTAAGCGTAAAGAAATTAAGAGTGGTAAAAGTGGCGTAGAAAGTACCAGTAAGTTAGAACCACAGCTCCTTTCAAGTTGCATTGAAGAAATAGTAACTGAAAAGCGAATGACATTTCGCCAACACATTGGTCTTCATATAGAGGCCAATGTTGAGCAGACCTATGGTGTCTTCGCTATCATCAATCTCGTTGAGTTTAAACGCCTCATATCCAATCTTATCAATAATGCTACTGAGGCCTATGATGATAAGAAAGGTGAGATCAAGGTTCAATTAGTAGAAGACGAATTAAATGCAATTCTGAGTGTAGAGGATAATGGCAAGGGCATTCCCCCTGAAGTCTTAGCGAAACTTGGATCAGTAGGTGTTACTTACGGTAAGGGAGATAACTCAGCTTCTGGCAATGGCCTTGGTGTGGCCCATGCTAAAAAGAGTATCGAAGATTGGGGCGGTCGATTTAAGATAGAGTCCGAAGTAGGAAAAGGAACCAAAATCATTCTCGCTATTCCCAAAACTACCGCCCCTCATTGGTTTGTTTCCAAGATATCTTTAGAAAGCAATATGGCGATAGTGATCCTTGATGATGATGCTGGCATCCACCAAACTTGGGATAAGCGACTAGAGGGTGTGCTTGCATGTAGTGATTCCCAAGTAGAAGTTGTTCACCTCTCTACTCCAGATGATTTTAGTTCCTGGGTACAGAATCACTCTGCTCACTACAATAAAGTTTTATACCTCTGTGATTACGAATTACTTGGCCATAAAGTTAGTGGCCTTGACCTGATTGAAAAACATTCTTTGAATGGCCTGACCTACTTAGTGACCAGTCATTATGAGGAAGAGAAGATACGGACACGCTGTAAAGAATTAGGAGTGAAACTGATTCCTAAGATGCTAGCAGGCTTAGTCCCCATTGAGGTTAAGAAAGATAAGCCCGCTCAGAGCGAAGCTACTTTGACGACTGATCTCCAAGACGTCCAAGCTGTCTTAGTGGATGATGATGAATATATCCGAATTGATTGGAGTAAATACGCTAAGAAGGCCGGTATTAAGTTTCTGGCCGTTGAGTCTTCAGCACAACTGATGAACATGACCCCAAAGCTCTCTAAGGAGCTTTGTGAAGTGTTTATCGATAGAGAGTTAGGTGAAGGGCTTCCCAAAGGTGAGGATGTGGCCATTACACTCTACGAGCAAGGCTTTAAGAAGCTTTCCTTGGCGACTGGTCACCCTGCTGACATGTTTGCACATCTGCCTTGGCTTAAATGCCAAGGGAAGGTGTGTCCGTGGTCGGATGAAGATGATGACTGGTAATGTTCCAAAACGAAGCCAATTAGATTGATCAAGTATGTTGTGATGGATTTGTTTTATTGACTTAAATTATTGAGGGGAATAAGCATGAGTACTAAAAAAAATAGATCCACTGATGCCGTATTTAGGGAAATGCTTGGACATGTCTCTTTTGGTGAGGTGCTGGAGAGCGAGCGAATCTCTCTTGGGCTTACGCAAACGGTGTTTGCAAAGAAGCTCGGTATCTCCAAGCAAGAGTTATGCGATATTGAGAAGGGGCGAAAGAGTATTTCGCTAGTTTCTGCTGACTTCCGCTAGCGGAACGGCTTGTTTCCGCTGGAACCGCCTAGGCAGTTTGTAAGTTCTTGAATTCAAGTATTTCGGAGGTGGAATTTTGTAGGAAAAAGGTTCGATATAGCGGAACTAGGGTGTACCACAACTACTTAACCAATTGTAATCATTACTCCTTTTTTTTGATGGTCGTCTTTAGTCGTCTTTTTAAGATTTTTACGGCTTTTTGTTGAAACCAAAACATGGCCAATCACCATTCACGATTTTTAGTCTTGGCTTGTCCATCACGAACTCTTCAAGTTTTTTAGAAGCCTCCTCTTTTGTATCCATATCAAGATTGCAGTAATGCCCGGATTGCTTCGAACTTTTATGTCCTGTCATAGACTGCGCCATGTCCAGCGAACCTGTGGTAAAACACCGCCACCTCTTTGACTAGAATTTTATCTGCTTCAAATAAAACCCTAGAACTTTGAAGTCCAAGTGCCTCTTGAATGCGCCCTGCTAGAAAAAACTGAGTTATCGCTATATCCTGCCAAATGGTTTTATCGCCTAGTTTTTCCCAGAAAAGCAGAAGTTCTTTTTTGGTCATGGCCAATTCTTTGTAATGAGTCTCTTTTATAAATCCCTTAGTAAAGTGAGCTTTACATATAGGATTAATAAATCGCTCATCATCAGAGTAACCTCTCCACCAACTAAAGATGGCGTTCAGAACCTTCAGATCATCCTTAAAATTACATCTTCTTGATTTTTTCGTATCTTTCATACTGAGTGCTTTATTTCGTTCACTCTCAATATGTTCCGTAATAACCCTGCTGGTGATTTCTCTCATCCGGTAATCAAACAGTGGCGAAAGAAATTCAACCTTTCCTAGACGAACCCTAATGCTTGAATGGGCCATTTCATGAGGAACCAGCCGTTTGCCTTTGTGCAATTCCCAAACCTCTCTAAAAGTAATGGTATTTCTGCCGTTGAATTCGAGTTCTTTGTTGATCCGCTTAGGTTCTTTGCTCATTGAAACTCCCCCTTCTCATGTAATTTTTATTTACACCAAGATTGTGACCTGTCTCATAAAGAAAATTGTATTACTCAGAACATAATGCGGATTTAGAATTGTCAACGACTCGCTGGTAATCCTTTTTTATTTAGATTGAAGTTTTGAGGTTTAGTTCGATACAGTTACCTATGTAAATAGTATTCCACTTTAGGAATGCTTGCCTAAATAATGCAATGAAAGTGGTTCGGTATGTTCGCTTATAGATTTTCAAGCAGGCAACACTTGACCAGAGTAGTAAAAAAATTGTTTTTTGGTTTGCAGCACGATAAACTTTACACAAAGGGCCAATAACAGCATGATATTTCCATTAAATAGAACTTCAAAACAACACGAGAAAAAGAGATGAGCTAATGGATAAAATTATTAATTTTTATGATCAAGATGCCAATTATGAATGGAATCGGTTACAGCGTCATCGAACAGAATTTGCGTTGACACTAAAATGTTTAGAAGAATGGTTTGTTTCTGGAGAAAAGTGCAAGAAGATTTTGGATATTGGCGGTGGCCCAGGGAGATATGCTATAGAGTTGGCGAAATGGGGGCATCATGTTTCATTAATCGATCTTTCCCCTCAGTTGATTGAGAAGGCCAAAGAAAAATCTCGAGAAATAGGGGTTGTGTTGCCTATGATTCAAGTAGGTAATGCCTTGGATTTATCCTCTTTACCAGCAGAGCATTTTGACATAGTCCTAATAATGGGACCATTTTATCATCTCCTAACAGAGGCAGAGCGATCTCAGGCGCTAAAGGAAGCTAAAAGAGTCTTGAAACCTAAAGGTCTAATATTTGCTACTTTTCTTAGTAGATTTGCATCGATCAGACATGTGGCCGCTTCTGCTCCAGAGCAAATGAAAGACAAGTTCCTCAGAGACATAGAAGAAGAAGTTCTAAAGAGTGGAATTTATACTTCAAAGAAGAAACTAAGTTGCTTTACTGATGCTTACTTTTGCCATCCTAGCATGATTATACCTTTTTTTGAAAAAGAAGGATTTCAGAAAAAAGATCTCATAGGAGTAGAAGGATGTATCAGCGAGATTGAAGAAAAAGTGAATACACTAAGTGAGTCTGATTGGGATTGGTGGGTTGAAATAAACTATCAACTAGGGCATGAACCATCATTAATAGGAGCTTCCTCTCATATTCTTTATGTAGGAGAAAAAGAGTAAGCTAATCTCCTGTCAAAAAAATAGCTTTATTGTTATAAAATTGTAACTGCTCACCCCCTTCAGCCTTCTGCCCTCTACCAGATGCTGACAACTGCCTAGCTGACAACATCTGGCCGAGAGGAGAAGGTAGAGGGGTGTGAGCTAATGGAATGGACTCGCCTCTTTTAAATACGGCATCTAAGTGCCAGAATAGTAAAAAAACTAATTTATTATTCACATTAAAAAAGGACGAATCCATGAGTAAGATTAGTACATT
>JADGAN010000021.1 GCA_015231955.1 Oligoflexia bacterium
ACTTTGATCAATTTAAACTACCAAGATTGTATGATGAACTTAAACCGCGTTGAACCGCCTTGGTACGGACCCGTATGCCAGGTGGTGTGGGAGGGAAAGCCCGCGAGGGCCTACCTATCCCGCTAAAGAAAAATAGATGCAGCTTTTTGTAAAGATCATGCTGATTTCACATGACCGTCCCAAATTGGATAGAATGGCCCTTGATAACAATGCTCGGTTATTTTACTTGAAGGTAATTTGGTGCCAGCCGACTTTTGGGACTTGCTGCGAGTATTGTGGCGAGTCCCGAAAATCAGCCAGTAACGTTAACCTTTATTGATGGTACCCTATCTTTTTGATGTATGCTGAAAAGAGGGTCGTCCCATTGTTAATGTCTCGAATCATCACATAAAAAGGATGATCGATAATCATTTTAAAATCTGGTTTAGCTCTGTCCTCTATGGGGAAGTGATAACCAATATCGTCCATAATAATAGTAGTGGCCGCAGCAGCAACGGTACCTTCTTCATCATTTTTCATAAAAATATTATGAAGCACTTTACTTACATATAATTTGTGAAGCATTGGATTTTCTACCATTTTTGAAAAGTCTGCGAAGTGCTTGTCAAAGGCGATCCCCATTTCCATTTTTCTCAGAAGACCACCAAGATCTGTGCTTAGATTTATTTCGAATTTTGGAAGTTCTAAATATCCTAGGTGCTTTGTTAGCTTGCGATCAAGCTGCTTCCAAAAACCTACACTGGTAATTTCATCGTTTTTTTCCTTCGTCAACGTTGGTAGAATGATGTACATCGCAATGGCAGTGTTTTGATATGGGAGCCTTATGGCCTGATAGTCCTCCCCTTGAAAATAGTAAAAATGGTCTGTCTGTGACATCATCTCTATTTGGCCCGGAGTGTTTTTGAAGTGGTGCTTGTCTGTTGATTTTGTCTCTATCGCAGAAAATGGCCTTTCCCACTGGAGGTCAAAATAGAGGGCATTGGCGATGACTAAATCATTATCAACAAGATCCTTCGCTGAAACCATCTGTGAAATCCGCTGATTGGTTTGTTGTCCGATCCATTGGTTCATAGAGAGGGCGGTGGCGACAGTATTTTTAAAATCGACCGTCTTGGTCATCGCGTAGAAGTAATGCTCTAGTGCAGAGGTGAAGCTAGCTCGAAGTGGAAGATCTTGTTGTACCCAAAGAGAGTTGGAAATGTTGATGTGCTTTGCTTTTAAATCGTTGATCTGATCCATCAAAACCTGGTTTAAGGAAAACCGTAAGGTCTCTGGATCGGTATTATTATAAGGAACGATATTGTTAAGCCCCAGTGTGTTTGCGATCGATTCTTTTGTGGCAGAGTATGCGCCGTTGTACAACATGGAAAGCGCCATAGTGATGCTCATGGGAGAGATGACAGTCTGTTCTTCATCACTTTGAGATAACAACGTTTCAAATAGTTTCAAGCTAAAATTATTGAGGGCAGAATGCACACCGATATGGTATTCATTGTAAACAATGGCACCAGTGTCATCCCCATCGACATCTCGACCACTTTTGGTGATAACGTCTCTGGCAGATGTTTTAGCAGATGCAAAAAGAGGAGAGCTTTGTCCCATGATAAGAAAGAAGAATAGGAACAAGAAAATTTGAAATCCCTTGGAAAGCTTGTTTTGCATTGGTCACTCCTTGTCATTTTTAAAGGTCTTTAGTAAGCTTGAATAATTGAACTACAATATTGTAAACAGAGTCTTTGCTTTCTGAAGAGTGGCCAAATTTTTCAAGGAAGTCGCGGCGAAATTTTTTGATCACCGCTTTGGCCTCTGCTAAATTTTCTTTTTTAAAAGCAAGAGTAATGGAAGACAAACTCATATCCTCTTGACGTTGAAAAGAGAGTGCCTCAAGTGCTTTTTCCAATATCTGCTGATGATATTTTTTTCTTAGCTCAAAAGAGGCCCCTTTGTTAACACCGGTAAAGTCCTCTTTTGCAATCATTTGCCCTTCAGTAGAGACCTCTAAAAGTCCTACGGTGACTAAGCGTTTGAGGGCGGCCTCTGCCACTTTGGGATGAATGCTCAAGTAATGGGCGATCATCGTTGGCGTGAGTTTTCTTTGTAGCTCATCTAAGTAGGTTAGCTCTAAAATGGCAAAGTGGTACCATTCAGAAATAATTTTAAACCGGTCATGGTCAAGCATATTGAGTTGCATGTGTTGATATTTTTTCAAGCGGGCCAAAGCGATTTTTCTTTTAAGTTGGCTTCGAGAGTGTTCTGACTCGACTAGATCGCAAAAAAAACTTTTTAGAGTAATACTAAATCCAATCCTATTGGCAATGTTTTCTGCAGCTTTGATTGAGAGTCCTTGCTTACCTCTTAAAATTTCCGAAAGCCGAGGTGCTGGCAATTTTATATCTCGAGAAAAGGCCCGTAAAGAATAAGAGGGATTTCTTTGGCATCGCTGTTCGAATTCATCTTGGAGAATTTTTCGATAATTATTGTGTTGAGGCCATTCCATCTGAGATCCTGTTCGGCAGAAGTATCATTGCAAAATACTACAGTTATTACAGTGAAAAATTTTTAACTCACAAAGGGGTAAAGAGCAATAGTTTACTGAACAATGTGTTCTGTGAAGTTCTGTGAAAATTCCGATGTTCGTGGGGCGAATGGCGCTAAGTTAAGGATGTCAATGTCAACCTGAGATAGGAGCACTTCTAAAAAGGTCTAAGCGCTGATTTCGATTTTATCAACGAGCGCTTCACTATTTGCTTTTGTGCAAAAGATACTTTTTAATGTTCCCCAAAAACATGCAGGCCCCAAAATGCATAGGCCAGTGAGCACAGTCAGGCAGTTTTACTCATAAGAAGAAAAAACAGAAGAGAGCAGTAGTGAGTTTTTTTTGTCGGGAATTACTTGAAAGCCAATTGGAAAGTTCAGATAGACCCATTTTTTATCTTGTAGATGGTTGATCTTCCTCCTCCAACTTTCTCAATTATCTTCTTCTTTAAAGTCCCGAAAGTCGGCAGGCAACTTTTTACATCAGTCGTTGCCCTACTTCTGCATGTGCGTCTTTAGCGGCTGCGAAACCACAGGTGCATGTCACTCGATTTCAAATCGTTGGTTCCACAGTGAACTTCCCCATTGGCAATATGGTAGCTTAAATCTTCAATGAAGTATGATTGCTGATCAACCTTGGCCAGTGCCGCTTGAGTGATCTCTCGGAAAGGCGCATAAAGCGGATCGGGAACAATTAAATCTTGGCCTAAATTTGCAAAGTTGACACTGTTTGGAAGTATTGACCCGCAATACTCTTTCGCTTCGAATTCGTTGCACTTAAACAAAACGGGAATGGATACTACTTCAATCTTTTCACAAGCTGGAGTTTTCTTGGTAATTTTTTCCTTAAGTAGCTGAACATTGTTTTCAATAAAGCTTGCGGCAGAAAATTGTTGTCTAAGCAGAGTATGCCCCTTTTTCTCATCAGGGAGAATGGTGTCTACAGATGGTAAGATAATAGGGGCAACATTTTTGCTTTGTTCTCTAGATTTAACTAGAGTTTGGTTGGTATTGATAAAGGAAGAAAGAGCTTGAAAGTCGTTGGTCATATCCCAAGTCATACGGCTTTGTTCTGCTAGCTCTGCTTCTTCTTGATAATGATCTTTGATGAGGGACTTAAGTGCCAGCACTGGATCGGCCTTGACGATGGCCATCCCACACGGGTCATTTGGCCTGATAACGGTCGTAATAAACTCATCAACGTGTCCAACGGTTAACCAAGAGGTATCTAGAATCACCAAATTATCTTTATACCCTTTCTCTTGCCAAAAATTAATCATAGTTGGAGAACTCTCGCTTCCAATATAGAGGATATTATTGGGAGTCACATCAATATTGCCACCATAATCGCCACAGTTGGGAGAATTTCCTGCGCTGACCACCAAATGATCTCCCCAGATTTTTGATAAATTTTCCACTAATTGCTTGGTACCCCTTTCCCGATTGGTGTCGAACAAAACGATTTTTTCATCCTTTTCCCCTTTGATTTTAGCGCTGACTACCTTACAAAAATCGCGCATCCATGAATCTGCTCCGGAACGCAGCTCATCTTGGGCCTCACAAAGACTATTGCTAGCAATGGAGCAAAGGGTTGGTTGTTTGGCATTAATTATTCGAAGTTTTACTTTATCCTCTTCATTTGGTCGTTTGCGGTTAATATCATCCATAATCTGGGATAACGATTCGACAAAGTTAAAATTGTCTGAACACAATGAAACTAGCAGCTCTTTGGTCTTGTGGTTAGGCCCTAGTAATGTTAGCGATTCAATATCGCAACTTTGCAAGCGATGACCATTGGCCTTTAGCTCAGTGCCTATTGTGGATAGTAAGATGATCACCAAGTAGAGTATGCAGCTTTTCAATGTAATTCCCTTGATATTTGTAGTGATTAAAAACAAGTCTCTATTATAAAATGAAAATTCTTCTTTTAAAAAAAATGTTTTAAATCAGTGTTTTTTCAATTAAAGAGTGAACTTCATCAATGGCAATAATCTTAAACTGCCAACTTATTCATACAGTTCACCGAAAAACAACGCTCGAGTACGCTCTCAATAAAATTTATAGATTTTTTTTTATTTCTGCTCTATTTGTTATTGTAATTCCCTGAAATAAGTTGAACTTGCTCGAGAGGTGGCCCCTGCTTCCTTTGCGGAAGGGATTTATTATCCAGAGGCAGGGCCTATCTGTGGTAGAGTAATCCTTGCATGCTCATCAGGGTAAATATTTTTCGAGGGAAATTTATGAAAAAATTCAAGACCAATTGTTTTGCCCCATTCCTTCCATTAACACTCATGTTGTTTGTGGTGAACAGTGGGCCTCTTTTCCATTCTTCTAGTTGTGTTTTTGCCGGTCAAGGTGACCAGACACTTCCCGATTATAGCAACTACTACATTCATCTGAATGGAGGAGGGCTGATCAGTCCTCGTGCCCAAGTCGATCCTAGCGTCTATGTCGCCATTGGATCCAGGGTTGAGGATAATGCTATCGTCAAAGGAAACGTCCGTATTTTAGGAAAAGCACGCGTTGGTGGTTATGTATTAGTGACCGGAGACGCTCTAGATCCGGTCATCATTACCGATCGGGCCTACGTCAGAGGAAATACCAATATTATTGGAAGCGCGAAAATTACTGGAGATGCTTTAGTCGAAGACAGTGTTCAAATAGGAGGCGAGGCCTTCATTGGTGATAAGGCCCATGTGTTTGGCAATGTGATTATTTCCGATCAATCGCAAATCCGGGGAGTGGCCGAGGTCAGTGGCTATGCTGGTATTTATGAGCGCGCAACCATTAGTGGTGGTGCTACCGTTAAAGGGAATAGTAAAATTTCTGGTAAGGTTACGATTGATGGCAGTGCCCTCATCGATGGCGATGTGACCATTTTTGATTCCGCGATGATCAGTGGTAACGCCCAAGTAAAAGATCATGCCTTGATCCATGGCAATGCCTTCATTTACGATAATGCACAAATTTATGACTACGCGGAAATTTCGGGAACCTCTATTTTAGGAGGAGAAAGTCGTATCAGTGGAATGTTTCAATCCTTTGCCCTGCAAGGGGATGATGTGGTTCGCTTTCAGGCCACTCCCAATTTAAACTTTGGAACGAAGGCCGCACTGCTCGAAGAGATCAAAAGAAAACAGGAGAATCTACAACATCTACAATCGAAGGATCAAACGCTGTTGTTATCCTCGGTGATAGGGGCGGGAGTGATTTCAGAGCGCTTGCTTACCCATCCGATGATCGTTAGTGCTGTTGAACAATCCTGTAGCGATACCGACAAAGTCGCGGTACCGCTTTCGAATCCTGGCATGGAGAATACGCTTACGGTGATGAGCGAAGAGCAGTTGCAAGAACTGGTCAAAAAATTATACGCCAATAAAGAGTTACATATGGAAAAGAAATTGGATGGTTGCTATGGCCGGGCCCACTATCTATCCCTAAAGCTTGAAGAGCAGGGAATTTCTTCCGCCAAGGCCTTTATGGAAGTCCCTGGACTTTACCCTCGTTTTTTCTCTTCTAATACCGACAAAAATCAACTGATGCGCGTGAATGTTGGTTTGGCCAAAAATGCTGAGTGGGGCTTTCATGTGGCGACCGTGGTGTTGGTGCGAGACTCTCAGCGGAAGATCGTTCCCAAAATTCTAGATCCGGCCTTTTCCGATCGGCCGATGACAGAAGAGGAGTGGGTTGAAAATTTAATCAAAGATAATCCTCTGGGGCGGTTTAAATACTATTGGGCCCACCGCTACGGTATCTACTCCAATAATAGCATGCAAACCCTTCGAGGTTGGACTAGCGTGAACTCCAACGACTCCACTCAACTGACCGAGAAAAGCGCTCTGGAAGAAGTGGTGATGGAGCTAGAGCGGATCAAGGAATAGATCAAGGAATAATCATGCACCTACCAACCTATGGTAGATGACCTGCTAATCTCGTCGTTGTGGCGTACTTGCTTGGAACTTCTGGGTTTCGTTTGATCCAACAGAATGGCAAACCATCAAACACTAAAACCTTAAATCGCTTTTACTCTTTAATAAACTCCTCTAAACAATATTAACACTTGATAAGTGCCAATAATTTTTGGCACTGTTTTTTTAGCGTAAAAAGGCCACCAAAAGTATCATTTGTTTTTTCAAGGAGATAGAGAGATCAAAAAAAAATATATTTTAAAATCCCATTTTTGATTTAAATTTAGGCCTGTTGGAATTTCAGTGAATAAAATTTATTACCTTTTAAAAATGGTCTGTTTGGTGAAAATGAAGTTCAGAAAACCAAATATGGGAGGAAAAATGAAGAAAAAGAAAATGTTGTTACAACTAGGGGTCACGTTAGCGGTACTTTGTACAAAACCTGCATTTGCGGGGCTTGGCTTTTTTGAAAGCTATCATTCAAGCTTGAGCATGATCGATGATGTTAAGGCGATGGAACGGGCGATGCTGTTTACCATCCCGGAATCAAAAGAGCGGGAAGATAAAAAGATTAAGTTTGGCAAGCAAGAGATTATTGATGAGGTCAATGGTGAGCTGGACACTGCTTTAGTCAAAGATCTTGGAAAGGAGCAATTCAATGCGCTTTCTAAAGAGGAATTAGCAAAAAAGCGAGAGGAGAAGGCCAATCAGTTTATGTCAGAGTACAAATATGGCAAACCTGGAAAAGACCAACTCTATTACGAAGCAGAAGTTTGGAAAAGGCAGGGAGATCGTGCTCACCAAGTGGTTATGGATGCTGCAAAAATAGGGGATGTTAAGGCAGGAGATCAACTCTCCTACCACCTTACTGAAAAAGAGACACCATGGCTAGGAAACATGCTCTCAGATAACCTAGGAGGGATCACCAAGCGTTGGATGAATGGAAGGATTGTCGATAAATTGACCGATTATCACACCTACTTTGAGGATGCGTGGGAGCAGGAGAAGAAGGTGCAGAGAAAATTACGTAAGTCTGAGAGCGCTGAGAGTGAGCATGCTTTGAAAAAGAAGTGCGAGCGCTACAATGAAAAGCGTAAAAAGTTTGAGGAAATTCAAGAAAAGATGATAGAGTTGGATGAAAAGATTGATGACTTAAAACCAGAAGAGCAGAATAAAAAAGATTTATTGGAAAGTGAATATCAAAAATTAAGTGCCCAGAAAAATTCTATTGTAGAGGTCTCTCCGGAGATGGTCGATGTTGTGGCAACCAACACGCGACTTTCTTCAGAATTTGGCTCAACTGATTGCTATATGATCGAGCATTATAAAAAAGTAAAACCACTCATTGAAGAAAGAGTGAAGGATCGATTAAAATACATGGATCAAGGAGCACTTGATGCACTTTCTCCAACAGAAAAATTTGATATTGCCAGTGGATATTTCGATTTCAGAACCACTGCTTTTGAAAAGATCTATAAGGGAAAAAAACGTTACAGCATGACCAAAGATATTCCCTTCTTATCGAGTTTAATTTTAACAAGGTATTGGGAAGGACGTTGTAATGCCGATCGTGCTTGTGGAGTTTGTCACCGCTATGAAGAGCCGGCCAATGATGTCACTATGCAAATTGCAGAGCTTGCAAGACCGCTCACCTTTTTCCCTTTGGATAGCAAGGCATTGTTGATGTCGACCTACTTTTACCTAGAGAAAGATAAGTATATGCAGATGGGAGAGAGAACTACAAGCCTGTCGACCGAGGCCCCTAATCCCAACCCCGCGGCCTTTGATATCTTACTCCGTTCACTTTTTATGAAGTATAAAGTGCCCTTTGTCTTTGATAATCATAATGATCATCGTGTGAATAACGTTACACTGGTAGGTTTTGATCGAAAAATTGTTGATGTTAAACCATTAAGTACATCAGAGAAAAAAAAGCTTAATAAAAAAGTGGAAGAAGTACTCAAGAGGAAGATAAACCCTCTCTTTAAATCCGATCCACCGAGAGAGAATAGTTGGAATGATGAGTATACTCTGTATAAGAAGGCCCTCGATGCTACCAAGATAGTTCGGGTTGCTGTGAATTTAAGATTTATCCACGATACCATGAGCTTAAGCCAGGTAAATGGCCCAACTAAAGCGAAAATTGCCAATAAAAAACTTGGCGATGATGAGAAGGTGGAGTACGACCTTTACTTGAATGATAAAAATGAAATTGTAGAAGGTGACTTGATCTCTGGAGAACTCGATTTCTTATGGTTTGCTGCCGGAAAAGGGGATCAGGAAAACCGGGAACGCAAGGGTGCTAACACCATTATTAAGTATGATGTTGTAAACAAGCTTGCCAAGGCGGCCGCTAAAGGACGCGATGTCACGGTTGAAAGAACAAAGATCTTTTCAAAATAAGGGAATTTGGGTCAGGTAGAAAGGGGCCGTGAGGCCCTTTTCTACCTGACTCTTTTATGGACGTTATGGATCAAAGATACGAAATTTTTTGCTTTGAGGATCCCACTTGGCATTGCTGCCATGATTAAAATCAAAACCCACCGCTTTCATGGTTACAGGAAAATTAAAACGGGACTCAAGATTGCAATATTTTGATAATTTTATAATATCAGCGCGGGTTTCAGCATAGAATAGTTGCAAAAGTTTAAGATGCCTGTCCACATCTTGGATAATCTGTTCTTTGTTGCCTTGAAATCCCCATGCATGAAATTTTTCAAGAAGTTTTTTTTCTTCGCTGCCGTTGTTCCCTGCTGGTAACTCTTGCAGTAGCTTAAGTTCTTGGTGTAACTCTTGAGCAGTCGGCCCCTCGATGAGATCTTGTTGTAAAATGCCGTTGCCTAAATATTTTGTCTGATAAGGGACGTTGCTGATGAGTGGGATGCAGTTGTTAGGATCTTGCAGAGAATAGTAACAAAATTTTTTACTATAAGCATGCAGGAGTCGAGAAAGGATTAACTCACTTCTAAGACTTTTGATGTTGTCCCACTTTTTATTCTGTTTGATTTTTACGACAGAGGTAGATAGTGATCGTTCCAGGGGTGAACTAGCGCTAGCTGTAGCTTTAGAATCGCAAAAAGAGTTAGCAGCTTCACAGACTGTCCAGACGCTGTTGACAGCACCATTAGTGCTTAAGTGTTTGATCTTAAATTTTTCGGACTCGAGAACTAACTCTCTTACGCCATCTGTATTTTGATGGCCTTGATCAAAAGGATCGAGGTGATAGAAGGAAACCTTAATGTTCTTTTGTTCTGAGTTTAAGCTAGAGGCCAGCTCCTGAAGCGATGGTCTTTGATACTCATAGCGAAGCCTCTCTTGGGCCATTGCAAATGACTCTCGTTGTGCCCCTAGGAGTTCGCTCTCTAGCTGCAGGTCGTACTCCTTGGCGCGAAATAGCTGTTTTTGTAACTCTTCTTTAAGGGCCAACAGATCGCCTGCCTCTTTCAATCGTGCTACGCTTAACTCCTCTTGCCGTCTTGCCTTTTTTTCCACATCCGCAGGACTTAATTGTTCGCGCTTTTTCCACTTCTCCAACTGCTGCTCTATTTTTTTGACTGCTTTAGCAGCTTTCTTTTTCGCTTGCGGGGGAACGGAGTCCCATGCTTCGATCTCTATCAATGCTTGTGCTAATTTCTCCGCCTGTTGTCCTAGTTGATCACTTTTTTGTGCTAAAAGTTCTATTTTAGCATCTCCTGCAACAGGACCATCATAACAAGTGGGATCTAATGTCGTACCCATTAAAACTCTCTCTGCAAAAGGAAGATCTTGTGCTAAGAGATCTTTAAGTGTGTGTTCGCTGAGATTGTTTTCGAGGCAAGAGAGGTTTAACTTGTTGTCAGCAGGTGGTCTTCTGCTATCGCTTTGATCGCTATTGGAGTTCACGATCGGCAATAACACTTGAATTTGATTGTCGAATAATTGGGGATGAGAGGGGCACTTAAGATCGTCTTCTCCTGGGTTTGCAAAGATCGTTATGGTTGAGGTTAAAATCACAATTAAAAGTGTAGTAAGAAGCAAGCGGCTTAATTTTATCATTCTTTATCCTTATTTTTTTTTGCATGCCCATTGTAATAAGTTAAAAATAAATAAGGGGTCTGCCAATGGGTTCCTTTACTTTAAAGCGTGGAGAAAAAGAATGGTGAAAATAAATAATTATACTCGACTATTCATACTCTTCTTAGTCATGATCCTTTGTATGGGAAGTGACTACTACAGCAACCAAAACTCTAAAATCAAAATTACTCTAGCAAATAAGAGTGTTATTAGTGTCAAAGTGGCAAAGACGCCTGAAGAGCAGAGCTTGGGGCTTAGTGGTGTTAAGGAGGGAGATTTTGGTGAGCGAGATGGGCTGTTGTTTATTTTTTCCAAGGAGAGTAGGCGGCGCTTTTGGATGCCCTATACCTTTTTTAATTTGGCCATCATTTTTATAGACGCTTCGAAGAGGGTAGTGAAGGTTTATGCTGCTGTTCCTCACTATCCCAAGTGGCCGACGATGATGGATACGACCCAAGTGCCGGCAACGGAGGAGGTTTTGTGCCAATACGTTTTGGAGATGAAAGCTTCCTCTAAGCTTGCGGCAACGATTAAGCAAGGGGATATTTTAAATTTTGAGAGTAGCAATTAACTTTAAGGCCTTAGCGACTGCTGTGCTTGCTCCTCCGCCTCGCAAATTCCTTGAATCACTTTTCCTGCATAAATGGTATCATCACTACTTTTTGTATCCACAAGCAGGGGTTTTCCATAGTGAATAACGATAGTGGAAAAGGGTTTAGGGAGTTTAAACTTATCCCAGCTTTTGTGAAAAACCCACTGGCGTTTACAAGCGCAGGCCATGGGAACAATCGCAATATTGGCATTCTTGGCAAGGTTGATGATTCCCATTTTGCAGAGGCGACGAGGTCCTCGAGGGCCATCTACGGTGAGTGCTGCTGGTACTCCACTTTTTAAGAGTAGTAGCATCTCATTTTTTGCGTGAAGGCCTCCACGCGAGGAGCTCCCGCGGACAGGAACAAAGCCAAAACCTTTGGCCACCATGGTAGCAATTTCGCCATCTTTTGAAGCACTAATCATAATGGAGTAGCGTTTAGTGATATGACCTAGTCCCGCGCCAAAGAGGTGTTCGTGTAGAAAAGCGACGGAGTAAGCGCCAAGGGGGCCCATACTCTTTGCCAGTTGTAAGTTTTCTTTGCCAGTGTAGCGAAAACGGTACATAGGGCGAAGGAGGTAGGTGATGAGTAAAAGCGCCAGTCCAATAAATTTTTGAATACTCAAGGTGCTACTCAATGTGCTATTCAAGTGCTTTTGCCAGTTCATCACTGTATTCGATGTTGTGATAAACTTTTTGAACATCGTCATCATCTTCGATTTTCTCAATAAGCTTCATGACACTTTGAAAAGTTTCTGCATCCAATTGTTTAAAGTCATTGGGGATTCTTTGCAGTGAAGACTCTGTGGTCTCAAGCTTTAATTCTTCAAATTTGCGTTGAACTTTGCCAAAATTTTCGACGGCGCTGGTGACGGTGATGGTGTCGTTTTCTCGGTCAAACTCCACATCATCGGCGCTGGCATCGATCATTTGCAGGGTAAAGTCGTCCTCGTCGATGGCAGCAACCGGAAGAGTAAAGACCGCTTTACGATCAAAGACAAACTGTAAGCATCCATCTTTACCTAAGCTGCCACCATGTTTGCCAAAGTAAGAGCGAAGGTTGCCTACGGTGCGGGTGTTGTTGTCGGTTGTGCATTCGATGAAAATAGCGACACCGCCTGGTCCATAACCCTCAAAAGTTACTTCGAGGAGGTTAGCACACTCTTCACCAGAAGCGCGCTTGATGGCGCGTTCAATAATATCTTTGGGCATGTTCATGGAGCGTGCATTTAAGAGGGCAGCACGCAGGCGTGGATTGGTTTCAGGATCGGGGCCGCCACCAGTTTTGACGGCAACAGTAATCTCTTTTAAAACACGACTAAACACTTTTCCTTTTTTGGCATCTTGAGCGCCCTTACGATCGCGAATATTCTTCCACTTGCTATGACCTGCCATTGTTCCCTTTCTCCTTAATCTATTCGTTATTGATGAATCTTTATTGATGAATCGTTATTGATTTACTTTTATATAATTTTCGACAAAATTTTTATAAAGGGCCAGTAATTTTAGAGTGACCACGCCCGGCCTACCACTACCAATAGGGTGGTCGCCAATAGAGGAGACGGGGATGATCATGCGAGTAGCACTGGTAATAAAACACTCTTGCGCGTTTAAGAGATCTACTGGATAAAAAATCTCCTGAACCACTTCTATGTTCGCCTGCTGTGCCACTTGTAAGACGCAATCTCGAGTGATCCCTTCAAGAATACCGGCAGAGACCGGCGGGGTTTGTACGACCACTTGCTGAGGATCACTATTTTTTGTACGCACCATCCAGATATTGCTGGTGCTGCATTCGCTGACCACGCCCTCACTATTTAAGAGGATGGTCTCATACGCTTTTTGTGCTTTGCCCGACATGTAGGCCATGAAATTGTTAAGGTAGTTGCCAGTTTTGATCTTTGGGTCGAGTGCTCGTTGATCGTTACGAATAACTCCCTTGGCAAAGGCCAGTTTAACTCCATCATCGTACCACTCCTGCGGGTGGGGGTGATGTTCTAAAACAATAATGATAAAGTTTGTAGGCCCAGAGAAGTCGGGGTCGAGACCCATCTTATTCGCCTCCCCTCTTGTCACCATAATACGAACGTAACTTTGAGCAGAGGACTTAAGGTGGACACTACGAATGATCTCGTCCGCTAAAAGCTGCTTGCTAAAAGAGGGTTCGATGTAGAGTCCTGCAAGTGAGCGCCATAAGCGATCGAGGTGCTGCTCCAGCAAGAGCACCACTCCATCATAGGCAAGAGTTACCTCGTAGGCGGAATCGCCGAAGAGCAGGCCGCGATCGAAGACAGAAATTTTGGCCTCGCTGCTGGAAGTATGAATTGTCCCATTTATATTAACAATCGGTTGTGTTACATACATATCAATCGTTGCCCTTAGGTGAAAAAATCTATAGAAATTGTTATTGTAAAAGAGACCCATATTCAAGAGATAATTTTATGAGGAGATTGATCTTATGCTGATTTTTGTGAGATCTGTGTTGGTGATGGCGAGCTTGGGCCTGGTTTTGCTAGCGTGCTCTGTGCCAAAGAGCAAAAACATGGCATCAACTTCACCACCTCCCCTCTCCCCGGAGGTGGTGCCCACTTCTACTCCAATCCCAGTGGTAAGCTTAGCAACCTCCAACGAAAAATTTCCCGTCATGCTGGTGCCCAGTGCAAGCAAAGGGGCAGAGGCCGTCTCTAAAAAGCTGATGATCGTTTCCCAAAATCAGCTGGCCACCGAGGCCGGGATGATGCTTGCATCGGTGGGTGGGAACATTGTTGATGTGGCGGTCGGAGTCTCCTTTGTTTTAAGTGTGGTGAGACCGCAGTCGACAGGGATTGGAGGCGGTGGTTTTATGCTCTATCATCTTGCTAAGAGCACTGCTGTAGAGGCCCTCGACTTCCGTGAACGCGCCCCACTCCTGGCGAGCGCAGATATGTTTTTATCGGTGGAGGGGCGTGTCCTTCGCAATAAATCGCTTGATACTATTTGGGGAGTGGCGGTTCCAGGGATGGTGGCGGGGTTGCTCGATCTCCATAAAAAGCATGGGAAGTTACCGCTTAAGCGAGTGATGGCAAGAGCAATTGCAATCGCAGAGAAGGGGTTTCCTGTCTACCCTCACCTTGCAAAATCGATTGCTATTCGCCGGGAGATCCTCGATTTTTACGAAGGCAGCCGAAAAATTTTTCTCCATGGCGATGGCACTCCTTTACAAGAGGGGGAGGTGTTGGTGCAAAAGGATTTGGCCAAAGTGCTAAAGGAGATTGCCAAGCGTGGGCGTGCTGGCTTTTATGAGGGATGGGTTGCTAAGGCCATCTTGAAAGAGAGTACCCAGCAGGGAGGAATTTTAAGTAAACAAGATCTCGAACAGTATAGGCCTAAATATCGTCAACCGGTGAAGGGAACTTATGGAAAGGGTGGGCGCTATGTGATCTACTCTATGTCTCCTCCAAGCTCAGGAGGCACGCATGTGATTGAGATTTTAAATATGGTGGAGCAAGATCACCTGGTTAAATATGGTCCACATGCACCGAAAACGGTTCATACAGTTGCAAGTGCGATGCAATTGGTGTTTGCCGATCGAGCAAAATATATGGGAGATAGCGATTTTGTCTCCATCCCTTTGGCGGGATTACTCTCTAAAAGTTATGCTAAAGATTTACGCAAGCGTATTCCTGCCGATAAAGCGATCCCTCAAGATGATGTTTATCCTGGCGATCCTAGTAGCTACGTGAATTTGGAATCGAATGAGACCAACCACTTTACCATCATGGATAAGGATGGTGGGGTGATCACTTCTACCCAGACGGTGAATGGCCCCTTTGGTTCAGGCATCGTGGTCACTGGAGCGGGGTTTGTGCTTAATAACCAAATGAACGATTTTACCGCCAAGGTGGGGAGTAGCAATTACTTTGGGGCGATTGGTGGTTATAACAATACCATTGCACCTGGAAAGCGTCCGCTCTCCAGCATGTCTCCCACTATTGTGTTTGATAAAGAGATTAAAGCACCGATTTTAGCACTGGGAACCGCTGCCGGTACACGCATTCTTTCTTGTGTTGCCCTGACTATCTTAAACTACATTGAGCATGGATTGTCGCTTTACGATTCAGTGGCCGCCGTTCGTTACCATCACCAATGGTATCCCGATGAGATTAGAATCGATGGTCCCTATCTTCCGGAGAGTACGGTGAATGCGCTAAGAGAGCTTGGGCATAAGCTGCATTTTGAAGATTTAGAGTGTCGAGTGCAGGCGATTGCACGAGAAGTGGATGAAGGAGATTTGAGTTTATCACTGCATGGAGTGTCCGATCCTCGAGGAGAGGGTGACAGTAGTGCTAAAGGGATGTAAAAAGCGCGCTGCTGGTGCGAATGAACTCTGCCAGCGAGTGGTTTTTCATAATGTACGGTGCGACCACTTGAGAGAAGTTGTAGTAAAAGTTTACGATCTCGCGACCAAAAGCTGTCGTTAATAGGTAGCGATCACGAAACAGACGCAGTAGAGCATAGATGGGAGCGTTTTGAGGAACACTTGCGGCCTTCATCAAACACCCCCGCTCTGTAAGTAGCATCTCCAGCTCCTTGGGTGTTCCCTCTTTGGATCGAGAGAGTCTGGAAACAAAGCGATACTTGTTCACAATTCCAACGGCCGCATGATAGCTGGTATTGTTCTCAAGGTTGCTGGCGATGATTTGTCCATTCATCTGGTCACTGCTGGTATTGGGGGTTTGATTATGAGCAAGGGCGATGGCCTCTTTGTAGGGGAGATCCTCTTGGGTAGTTGGGTAGGTGAGGAGGATTGTCTTATGAAAAGTGGCGGTTAACTTACCAATGTTCCCAGTGGTATAAGCAATATGCAACTTGCGATCTCCAACTCCAACACTACTGATTAAGGGAATTCCGGCAGATTCGTAATAGTTGCTAAAGCGCAGTTCAAGATAAACCCCACCAGCGTACTCACTATCGCTACTGATGCTAAAGCTCTCGGGGTTAGTGTCGGCGGTAAAAATATAGAGAGTTTGACTTTGAGAGACTTCGCCTCCATTCGTGGTGGCACTAAAGTTGATCGACGATTTTCCCGATTGGGTAAGATCGTAAAGAGTGAAGGCGATAGAGTAAACGATATTGGTTTCCGGCTCCGTATGGGAGGATTCAGTGGCAGCACTGGTGCCTCCAGCAACTACTGTATAGGTGTCACCACTGCCGGAAGGAATTGCCACATAATAATAACTTTTTGCATTGGTTCCGGGACTAAGTTGTAGTTTGAGAGTGAGGGCGGTATCAAACATAGGAACGGAGGGTAACTCATTATATTGGTCGCAAGTGGTAGATGCGCTGTTGGCGTTAACGGGAATATAAATTTTAGAGGACTTGGTGGTGGAGTTATTAGAGGATAAATCAACTACAAGCGGGTGACTACTGTTGCTGATACTTAAGTAGGCGCCCCCTGTAAAGCTAACTGCTGCTGAAGATGGCGTTGGGGTTGGGGTCTCTGTTTCTGTTTGTGCGTAGGAGCAAGATAATGTCCGTAGTAGTAGCAGTGATAATAATAAAGGGAGTAGTTTAATTGTGGGTAAAAGTTCCATTGTTTAAGATGAATTCCTGTTGTAATGGCAACACGAACTCTAGTTCTGGATGAGCAGATTTTAAAGGGAGAGCGAGTGTGTTGCTGCTTTTAACTGCTTTAACTTCATTTACCGCGGATGCGATGGCATTGGCAAGAGCTGTGCTCTTAGAGTACTCTGCCGCTCTCAAGGCACGTGCTTTATTGACTAAGCCAGAACTACTAACCTTATCCCTTAAAAAACTCTTAATATCAACTGTTTTAACGATAATTTCTTTCACCTGAATCGGAGTGAGTGCAGGGTTCACATTGATCACTTCTGCCGCGATATTGGAGACGGTAGGCGCCGCTTGGCTGGTTCCGCTTAAACCAATGTATTTGCCACCAGGGATGCTCGATTTTATGGATACGCCAGGAGCAGCAACCTCAACCAAGGTTTTGCCGTAGTTGGAGAAATTGGCCAAAGAGGTCGCTGAACGAGTAGCGGCCACTGCGATGGTGTTGCCTCTTTTGATGTTGGTGGGGCTGGTAGCTTCCACATCGTTGTTACTGCCATCATTCCCTGCTGCAAATACGAAGAGGGTATTAGGAGCACGAGCAAAGGCCTCTTGTCCAAAGAGCACGAGTTGTTGCAGAAAATACTGAGCAACTGCATGTAACTCTGTTTCACTGGGGGTTTCACCAAGAATTTCACGATAAAAGGTTTCTGCCACATTTTTTGCTTGGGCCATTCCAGTACCAAAGGAGCAGTTTGCAACGCGGATGTAGTGGCGATGAATGTAGGTCACCACTGTTCCCATCCCCTCCATTTGTCGTTTAGCAACTCCACGAAGAAGATATTTTACCAGATCAACTCCAACAAGCCCACGCGCTTGTCCATCTCTTAAGTCAGCAAACACAGGGTTGTCTTCAGCAAAGGCGTGATCAGTGCTACTGCTACTATGAGTATTAGAACCTTCGGAAACGTTGATCTCAGTTGGTATAATTTTAATCGCCATTACTTTATTCGATACTGATTTGGCAATGCTGATCCCAGCGACATGAGTGCCATGGATGAAATTGCCATACGCCATACCTTCGGCAAGGAACTTTTTATCTTTAATTTTTTCACGGATCCAGGCAACATCTTCTGTAGTCGCAGTGTTGTTAGAGAGACTGTTTTGGACTTCAAAGAAGCGAAAGTGATCGGTCTTAAAAAAATTGATAAGCTTGGAATTAATAACCTGATTGTTTCCTTCAGAAAAGTTCCACCCAAAAAGATCATCAATAAAGCCGTTGCTATCATCGTCGTTTTGATTGTCGGCGATCTCCAGTGTGTTTGTCCAGGCGTGAGGGACAATGAACTCATGTTGCATATCTACACCAGAATCGATGACTGCAACGCTAATGCCATCTTGGGCGGCGCTAGTGGTATTAGTGTTTGCATTGAACAGAGTTAATGTAATGACGATAAAAAAAATCAACTTATGTAAATTTTTATTACTTTGAGTTTTCATTTGATAGTACCCTCTCTTGGAACCTGGTGGAAATGATTTTTACATTTTGGATAAACGCTAGTTCATCGTCAATATTGTAAACCTAAAATAGTCTGACATTAAACTTTTCTTAGGAACAATATTTTGTTAGTTTCATAATGTAAATATAAAGCGGAAAAGGAAATTATAGTTGATTAAAATGATCGTTTGATGTCACTAAATTTTAAGAGGGAGTTTCATTTATGAGCAAAAAGAAGAAAACAGAAATTGGCAATCGCACACGTAGAAACATCAATCTTAACAACTACAAAAAAGAGCTTGATGTTTTGATGAAAAGAGGCAAAGAAGAATACTCGCCTAAAATAGGCAGGCAAGCGGTGCAGGTGAAAAAAAAGATTGGGGAGCTTGAGAAGAGCATTAAAAGTATGACACCCAGTCCAGCTACTTCTAGCTCTAGCGGGAAAAAGTAACCTCATTTGCAAAGAGCACTAGAAACTCTTCAGGTGCAATCACTCCTAGTGTATCGCGTGCCAATTTTTTTTGATATTGTTGGTCGTTTTTGATTTTTAAAATCTCTTGGAACAGTCTTTCATTTTCATCTTTGATTTCTCGCAAAGACAACTGTTGTTTGGCAATCACCTTTTCCATTTTGAGGTAATCAATAACTCCACGATCAGCAAAGACTAAACGGAGCATAAGTATAAAACAGAGTGCCCATCCCAGCTTAAGAAAGATTGGTTTCATCCATGAATTCCTAGGGTGCGATTTAGCTTGCAGAAAACATCATGTAAACTGCAGTAGCTATCCTATATTTTCATTTTAGCAGTGAGTGCTTGTCGCAACAAGAAAAGTTTGTAAGTTTAAAGCAAAGGGTGTTCTCCAGAGCGATGGAGTTTTCCCTCAATAGTGATCCAAAAACGTCGGGTTCCTGCTAGCTCCTTAAAATAGTAGTAGAGTGTGCGCGAGAGGTGCTTTCCTAGGATATTCATAAAGTTACTATCCTCATCTCCACTTAAGAAAATTTGCTTTAAGAGATCAAAATAGAGTTGTCCTTCTGGATCGTTAAACTCTTGCAAACTAAAGCTGGTAGCACGTTCATCAACATTAATCTGCAGGTGAGGGATGATTTGCTGTAGTTGTATGAGTGCTTGGCGAAAACGGCGTTGTCCAACAATGGAGTCACCAATTGGTCCTAGTTTTTGTACATTTTTTTCTCCATGAGGTGTTTTGAAGTAGATTTTAAATTGCCCAGAAGGTGAATCGTTTTTGATCCACCAATGAGGGCCATGATCATTTAATGTACAAATATTTTCTTCATGAATAAGAAAACGACGCCCTGCTACCTGCTCTGCAACTACCTCTGCTAATTCCGGATACTCTGTGGGAAAAAAATCGAGTAAGGAGTAGTTATCGCTAAAATCTTGATCATTAGCGCTTGTATTTTGTTGCTGTAACTCTTGTAGTGTTTGTTTTACATCCAGGACAGATTTTGCCTTAACACTAAAAGAGGAGGCGTTTTGTTTCAAATAGAAAAGAATACCACTGCCTTTCTCTCTCTCGTTGCTATCGCTTGCTTTACTTTCGCTACTATGATTAAAGGGATCTAAACCTTGAAAGATCGTAGACATCTCCATCGTTTGTTGTACTAAAGAGTCGAGTGTCTCTGTCGTTGTTGTCATGAATTTTTCCTGCTTTGTTTGCTAAGTCCTTTACTACTACTACTACTACTACTACTATTACTGTTGAGTGCGGCGGTGATAATGACTCCAGGAATTTCTGTGAGTGCTTTTTTAAAGTGAGTACGCTTGGTGATTTCTCCACGTACGATACCATCAAAGATACGCTCTTTTTGAGGGTTGTCACTTGCAAGCTCTCCAAACTCTAGCAGCACATATTTTTCAATGTTGAAAATTTTTGCGGCCTCTTTGATCTCACGTGGAAGTTTGGCAATTTGAATGGCACGATGGACTTCGGTTTTGCAGATACCAAGATCTTGCTCTATTTTGCGTTCGGAGGCCTTGGTTGCCACATGATAGTTGTAAATACCATCAGCTTTATCAATAAAGTGTAACTCTTCTCGAGAGGAGTTTTCTGAAAATTGAATTGCCATCAACTCCTCTTTGGTTTTCCCCTCGAGGATGAAGCAAGCTGCCTCTTCTGTGCCCAGTAGTTGCATTGCTCGGTAGCGGCGCTCACCACAAAGAAGAATAAACTTATCATTTTCACGATGGATCACCAGAGGTTGAATCAGGCCATTGGACTTAATGTTATCTGCAAGCTCTTTAAGAGAGCTATCATTAAATTTGGTACGGACTTGGTTACGAATAGTGATCTTGGAGAGCTTAACATCACTTAATTTTGCTCCCTGGAGCAGCTTTTGATCACTAGAGCGAAAGAGCTCTTGAATCGATGGTTTAAGCGATGAGGTGGGAAGATTAATTATGCTTCTATCTTTTTTCGAAGTTCTTGGTGCAAAACTCTTGGCCATGAATTACTCCTTACTTAATTCTAACTTTTTGAGTTTAATTTAATTTAATTTAAGTGATTCCCAGAGTGCATAAAAATCGTCTGCTCCACGGCCCTTCTTCCCCATAAGAAAGATAGGGACTTGCGTAGAGACCGACTCTTGCATTTGCACTAAATTGCGAACTACAGGAGTAGTGTTGAAATGTTCTGAAAGTTCTTCTAGGCGTTGGCGTTCAATCTTTCTACGGGGATTGACCATGGAGGGAATAATTGCAAACTCGAGTGTGGGATTTTCCGTCTCCTTGATGATTTCAAAGGTGTCCATCAACTCTTCTAGACCATCAATCGAGTAGTCTTGTGCTTGTGTAGGCACCAGTACACGAGTAGAGCTTACTAAAGACATGACCAGCTCATCACCTAACATGGGTGGAGTATCTATGATGACGTAATCATAATTTTCAATGACCTCTTGTAAGCGCACTTTCAAGAGTCGCTCTTTGCGACCAGCACACTTTCTGACTTCACTCTCCGATAAGATGAGTAGTTTTGAGAGGTTGGAGAGGTGGCGACTTGCTGGGATCAATGAAAGGTTTTTGTAGAAGTCATTTTTTCCTTCAACGGAGATGATGACATCTTTGCCGGTGACATCGCCAATTAACCACTCAGGTATTAATGTGCGCTCGATATTTACTCCGAGTGTAGTGCTTAAGTTTGCTTGCGAATCAAAATCGATGGCAAGCACGCGATGTCCTTTAAATGCCAAATGGCACGACAATTGGTACGCCTGCATGGTCTTGCCCACACCGCCTTTATTGTTGGCCACGGTAATGACTTCCATCAAATATCCCCCCTGTAGAATTTTATCGAATTTATCGATTACTAAAAAATTTTATGAGAGCGATAACAATTCGTCAAAAAAGAGTTGGCAGAATTTGCTTTTAATGTCTATAAATAGGTGCAAGATCAAGAGTAGTTGACTAAAGACCAGAGGAATCAAACCATGTCTAGCTTCGATTTTAAAAGTGCTATTAGTGATCAATCAATGGATGAGCAAAAAGCATTGATTGAGAGTTTTTCTAATATAAGTGATGAAGAGGTGATGATCCGGATTGCAAGCTTGAAGCAAGAACTCTCCGCTAAGTTGATCATCCTAGGTCACCATTACCAGCAAGCCGAAATCATTCAATTTGCCGATATCATTGGTGACTCTTTATTCCTTGCTCAAAAGGCCGCTAGTATTGAGAAGGAGTTTATCATTTTTTGTGGTGTCCACTTTATGGCAGAGACTGCAGATATTTTGGCAAAACCGATGCAAAAGGTGATTTTGCCCGATTTAGGTGCAGGTTGCTCGATGGCAGATATGGCCAATATTATAGAGGTAGAGAGTGCATGGAAAAAGATTCATGAAGTATTGCCTGCCGGAGAGAAGGTGATCCCAATCACCTACGTTAATTCTGCTGCCGATTTAAAGGCCTTTGTTGGAAAACATCATGGATATGTGTGTACGTCATCCAATGCAGAGAGAGTGATTGCCAAAGCTTTTGAGGAGGGGAGTAAAATACTCTTCTTTCCCGATCAACACTTAGGGAGGAACACTTGCTACAAAATGGGTATTCCCTTGGAGCAGATGGTGCTCTACCCGCATCCACGAGGCGGCAGCGGCAGTGGCAGTGATTTACACTTTACTCTCGATCAAAAGATTAAAGTGATTTTATGGGAGGGGTATTGTTCTGTTCATCAAGGCTTTACCAAAGAACAAATTTTACAATTAAGAAAAGAGTCACCACACACCAAGGTGATTGTACACCCTGAGTGTAATTTTGAGGTGGTGCAAATGGCAGATCAAAGTGGATCGACCGCCTTTATTGTAGAGGTAATCTCCAAGGCCTCCAGTGGTTCGAGTTTTGCAGTTGGCACCGAAATCAATCTTGTCAGTAGGCTTGCTAAACTCTATCCCGACAAAGAGATTCGTTCGCTCTCTCCCTTTCAATGTTTATGTTCGACCATGTATCGAGTGCATCCGCGTGCGCTTTTAGCATCACTTACTTCGATCAAAAATGGACGCCCCATTAATGTCATTAAAGTAAACGAAGAGGTTAAAACACTCTCAAAACTTGCCTTAAATCGTATGTTACAACTAGGTTAAAAAAATGGAAAAAAATTTGTATGCTGATTATAATGCTTCCACTCCACTTTTACCGGAGGTGCGTGACTACTTAATCGAACGCTTAAAGAGTGGAGATTTTGCCAACCCTAACTCTCACCATGCGCTGGGAAAGCGACTGCTTGGTGGCATTGAACGTTGCCGAGAACTTTGTGCGCGTGAGCTGGGAGTGAATCCTTTCGAGATCGTTTTTAATGCTAGTGCCAGCGAAGGAGTGGCAACGGTTTTTAACTCTCTACCAAGGAGAGAGAGTGCGAAGCGAGACACCCTTTTAATCTCCGCCATCGAGCATCCAGCAGTGATCAAGAGTGCCAAGGCACTAGAAGCACTAGAGGGTTATCGCGTGCAGATGATTAGGGTTACGGAGAGTGGTACTGTAGATCTCTCCTCGCTACGCGAGCAACTAAACTCTAATCGTGTGGCATTGGTGGCGGTGATGGCCGCGAATAATGAAAATGGGATTGTTCAGCCTATCTCTTTAGTCTCCTCACTTTGCCATGAGTTTTCGGTGCCACTCTTTTGTGATACCACGCAAATGATTGGTAAAGAGCTGATGGATTTAAAGGCCATGGATGTTGATTACGCCGTTCTCTCCTCTCATAAGATTGGTGCACTGATTGGGACAGGAATTTTATATGTGAAAAAACCAAAAGAGCTACGGCCACTGATCTATGGTGGTGGCCAGGAGCACTCTTTGCGTTCAGGCACGCAAAACTATATAGGAATCGAGGCCATCACTTTGGCATTAATCTCCATGCATGAGCGCCTTCGTCGTGGAGATCATCTCCGCCTACGGGAGTTGCAACTGGCCTTTGAGCGTGAACTCCTCCAGGAAGATACAAATGTGCTGATCATTGGAGAGAAGAGTTTAAGGCTAGCAGGAACTACCATGGTGGCAAGAGCGGGACTTTTTGCCCAAGCGATTCAAATTGAACTGGAAAATAAAGGGATCTATATTAGTACCACCGCCGCTTGTTCAGATGCTAAGGCCACTCCATCGTATGTGTTACAGGCCATGGGAATCAAAGATGAGGTGGCGCGCGGGGCGGTTCGTATTGGAATGGGAATTTGTGAAGTTGAAACGGCAAAAGAGTCTTACCAAAGAATTAAAGATGCTCTACTCTATGCTTATCAAAAGCTGCAACAGATTCGCTTACGCTAATACGCTAAGCTAATGAACAATAGTCAATATTAGAGGAGAGAGGAGAAAGTAATGAAAAAAGGTTATTGGGTTTTAGGCATATTAGCATTAGTGGTCGCTTGGCTGCTTACTGGAGGATGTTCTTCAGGGCCACTCCCCCTTAATCTTCCTTTGCCTAGTATCGCTGTCCCAGGAGACCAAAGTTACCGTGGACCAGTCTATAGTTATCCCGACTGGAATGGTGATGAGTTTTTGCCCAAAGAGAGCGAGGGGAGCACAGTCAAGCGAATCGTCGTGGTGAGTACGAACGATTTTCATGGAAACCTAGAGGGCAATAGCGAGAAATTTTTAGTTGGTAGTGAAGAGATGAAATTTCAAGTTGGCGGTGCTGAGGTGATCTCTTCCTATGTGAATATTTTAAGAAAACGTTATCCCCAGCAAGTGCTGTTGTTAGATGCTGGGGATATGTACTCAGGAACTTTGATCTCCGACAGCTTTAAGGGCGATTCGGTAGTTCAATACTATAATTATCTGCAGTACGATGCTGTGACTCTAGGAAATCATGAATTTGATTATGGACCGGTAGCACTGGAGCGACGAGTACCCAACGCTAAAGAGGATGCACAAGGAGCGATTAAGAAAATTGTGGCCTCCTCTAAAGTTCCCTTTGTGATTAGCAATGTGCTGGATCTGGCAACTGGAAGATTGGTTACTTGGCCAGGCAGCGTCTCCTCCCTGGTGAAACGAGTTAATGGCGTGGATGTTGGGATTGTGGGTATTACCACGACCGACACTCCTGGAAAAGTCATTAAAGATAATGTGCGCGGTCTCTACTTTGAAAAGATGGTGGCGGCGATCCTTAAAGGTGCACACGATGTGAGGAATAATGGAGCACAAGTGGTGTTGTTGCTGATTCACGAGGGCAATGATTGTGCTCTTGGCTCTGATGGAGCAGGAAGGCCAATTACCAAAGTGGGTGTGAATAAGAGTTTAGAAAATGCTGATAAAGCTCTTTGTGATCAATCGGGAGCGCTGGCCGAACTTCTAAAGAAGCTGCCTGCAAAGAGTGTGGATGCAGTGGTATCTGGTCACTCCCATACTCTAATCAGTCACTATTTTTCTAAAATTCCAGTGATTCAAGCTGGGAGTAAGGGTGGGTATTTAGCACGCATGGAACTCTTCTATGACAGCAAAGAGAAGCGCTTGCTAGAGGATCGCACCGTTCTTTATGCTCCCGTAAAAACTTGTAAAAACTTCTTTGCTACAAGCCTCGACTGTTTTCGTCCCGATATGAAGGCGGTTGAAAAGTTAGAAAAAAAGGGGGGCAAAGAGAGTTTGCTGGCCGCCAAATTTTTAGGAGAAGAAATTATAGCTGATGGAAAAGTGTGGGGCACTCTTTTAAAAAGCTATAAAGATAAAGTGGATAAACAAGGTCAAGAGGTGGTGGTGACTTTAAAACGCGATCTCAAACACGATCGCGATGGAAGTTCTGAGCTTGGAACACTACTTGCTGATGCCATAAGGTTTGTAACCAAGACCCCAGTGGCAGTCACCAACCCGGGCGGGGTTCGCTCTTCTCTTAGCAAGGGCCCTATTACCTTTGCTGACATCTATAAGTCAGTACCATTCGAGAATAATGTGATGAAAGTGAGAATGACCGGCAGAGAGCTTGAAAAACTGGTGAAAATTGGCACCTCTGTTCAAGGGTATGGATTGGGAAATTTCTCTGGGCTTAAGATTTGGGTTAATAAAAATCGTAGTCATAGTGAAGATTTAAATGGCAATGGCAGCATTGAAGAGTTTGAGAAGAGCTATTTTGTAAAAATGACTTTTTCCGATGGAACACCGGTGATTTTAGAGAAAGAGTACGAGGTGGGAACACAAACTTTCCTCGGGCAAAGTGGTGGCGATAATTATGGTATCGTCTTTTCCCCTATTGCCGAAGAGAACAAGCTCGTTGATTACAACATGACCTACCGTCAGGCCTTGATCAAATACCTTGAGCACCTGGAGAGTATTAAAGTCGATTACCACTCAGCAGAGAAATCTTATCTTGATTACTCCCCATCAAAGTATATTTGGAATGAATGAAAGAGATTTGTTGAAACGTGCCCTCCTCCTTGCCGCCAAAGGAGAGGGGTTTGTCTCGCCTAATCCTATGGTTGGCGCCATTATCGTGAGTGGTGAAGGAGAGGTTCTTGGAGAGGGATACCACCAAGCTTACGGTGGCCCGCATGCCGAGGTGTGGGCGGTACAAGATGCGGAGGCCAAGGGTGGAAAAGGGGTGTGTGCTGGCGCAACTCTATACTGTACACTCGAACCGTGCTCCCACACCAAAAAGCAAACTCCTCCCTGCACCGACCTCATTATTCAAAAAGGTTTTAAGCGTGTGGTGGTGGCAACCAGCGATCCCAATCCCGCTGTCGATGGCAACGGTCTTCGCATTTTGCAAGCGCAGGGAATAGAGACAAAAGTTTGCGACGATCTCGAGATCATCAAAGCTGCTAAAGAGTTAAATCAAAACTTCTTTAAATGTATGACCACTGGACTTCCTTGGATTCACCTCAAATGGGCGCAATCGCTCGATGGCCGTTTGGCCACCTCCACGGGTGATGCCAAGTGGATTAGCTCTCCGGGCTCGCGGGAGCGCACCCACGATATGCGCTCTCACTGTGATGCTATCATGGTGGGAGTGGATACCCTCTTAAGTGACAATCCCGAACTCACCGTTCGCTACGGTAAGCTACTAAATCAAGAGCGCCCACCCTTTCGTATCATTGTCGGTTGGAGTGATAAGATCACTTTTAAAGAGAGAGTCTTCATCGATGATTGTCGTCATCGCACCATCTTATGCATCCCTGATGATGTGGAGTGCACGACCCCTCTCCCTCCTGAAAATATTATTCGCATCAAACGGGATGATCTTCACGACCTCTTAAAAAAACTGGTGGCAGCTCCCTTAAAGATCACCTCTCTCTTTGTTGAAGGTGGCCCCACTTTGCTAACCTCCTTTTTACAACAAAAGCTTTACGACAAAGTAAGCATCTTTATCGCTCCAAAAATTATTGGTGGTGATGGACTTGCTATCGGGCCTTTGGGGATTTCCAAGATGAGTGAAGTCTTGGACTTTAAGGAAGAAGAGGGATACCACTTCGAGCAACTACCCAATAACAGCGATATCCTCTTCACCAAGTAACAATCTTAAGTAAGCTTAATAAGCAACACAACTACCACTAATCCAGTTGCATCTTGATTCATAGGGTTGACAAGTTGGTTCGGTGATGGCCAGCGGACAAGCGTAGTATTTTCCTCGGCACTGATTAATATTGTTATTCCATGAACAGAGGGAGTTGTTATTGCAATTGGTAAAGTTAGTATTGCTTTCGCAAGTACCGCCAACACTATTTTGGCAGGTAACAGCGTTCCAGTAGCAAGGGGCCACACAAGTGATCGAAGAGGTATAGGAGCTGCAAGTGGTGCCAGACATGTTTTGGCAGCTATTATTCCCACTATTCCAGTAGCAGGGGGCCACGCAAGTGGGTTGTGTACCATAGGAGCTACAGTTGGTTGTACTCATGTTGGTACAAGTATTTGTGGGAGTATCCCAGTAACAGGGGGCCACGCAAGTGGCCATAGTCATAGTGGAGCAGACAACGTTTGTCTTATTAACACAGCTATGGGCCGCACCAACCAGTGACCAGGTACAAGCAGGATCAGCGATGCAAGTAGCAGAGTCGGTTTTTGCAGAACAAGAGGAGGCCATCATCGGAGCACAGTAGGTAGCATTCCAAACGCAAGCGGTATTTCCACTACAAGTGGTCGAGGTTATAAAGCTAGCACAATCGGTACCGATCATACGACTGCAAACACTGGTTGCTGAGTTCCAGGTACAGCCAGGTTGGGTAGCGCAAGTAGGAGAGGTGACGTAAGAGGCGCAATCGATGCTCATCGCATTTCTACAGGTAGAGAGAGCAGAATCCCACACACAAGTTCCACCGCCGGTGGTGATGCAAGTTGCTTGCGTGACATTGGCACTACAACTGACAGACATGGCGTTTTTGCAACTGGAGGTGGCGGTATCCCAAATGCAAGAGGCGTTGGTAATACAGGTAGGACTGGTCACATTGGCCGCACAGTCGTAGGACATAGCATTTTGGCAGGTAGCAGTTGTCATGTTCCAGAGGCACGCTGGAGTTGTGGTGCAAGTTGCTTGGGTGAGGTAAGTGGCACAACTGGTGATCATCGCATTTCGGCACTGTCCAGTGGTAGCAGTGGTGCGTTCCCAAAAGCAAGGGGTCATGCAGGTGGCCTCAGTCACGTTAGCGGAGCAGCTGATAGTCGAGGCGTTCATACAGTAGCTGCTGGTAGAGTTCCAAGAGCAAGCACCGGTACATTGGGCCACTGGTTTACCAGCACAACTGACGGCGGCGGCACGATCACAACCCATGGTCGTGATATTCCAATAACAGCCAGGAGTGGCCCTACAAGCGGCTTCGCCAAGACCGCAATTAATACCAAATTGCGATTCACAGCGATCACCCATCCACACACAACCGGTGACGGAGCAGGTGGCAGAGGTGATAAAGGCGGAACAGTAGCCAGTGGAGACGGTGTAGCCTACCTCGGCGGTAAAGCTATCGATTGTGGGTACAGAGTAGTTGAGGGTTCTCATCACCGTGTTGTTCTCGTCGAGAACGTGAATGATAAAATCGTTTTCTCGAAGAAATTTACTGTAAGAGAATTCTCCAGCAGCATTGGTGGTCCCTGTATAAAAATATTCTCCACTAGGCCAGGCATCGTGCTTTAACCCAATTTTTTGATTGCTAACTGCCACATTGGCCTCATTCTTTACTGTGATTGTTCCCGTTACTTTATGAGGAGAGAGATCGGTGTTAACGGGTGCGAGGTTTATGGTGATATTACCACCGGAGAGTGGTTGAAAAACGGAATCGTAATAGAGTTGCCCACTCGTAAAGACCCAAACCGAGATGCGGGTGGGACCATTTGGAACATTAAAACTTAGCTCACTACTGGTAGTGGCAGGGCCTATAGGTAGTTGATAATATCCTTTGCCAAAAGCGCCTTTATATCCAACGGCCGCATAGAGAATTTCTCCAGGAGTGATTGCTTTCGTTTGTGTTTGAGCATCAGACTCGTTTTGAAACTGCATCACGATTTTTACATCGGTATTTCCTGGTTTACTTGGGCCACATGCCGCTGCAAGCACGATAACTAAAAAGAGAGAGAAAAATAGAGTTGAAAATTGTCTTATCATGATGGTACTCCTTAAATACTTACTTCGATATCTAATCCAAAAAGATGTTTTTTGTAGTCATAGGCAGTCTTATCTTTGGAGTTGGTTTTAGAAAACTCATAACGGAAAGAGGCCTCCAGCAATTTTAAAAATTTATAAGAAAGCGTGAGAGAAGGATTGATGGTAGTCTCCGTTCCGCGAGTGGCCCGCTGTAACTTGGTATCGGTGATGGTAAAAGCAAGAGCAGCACTTAATTGTAAATTATCGCTAAAGAGAGTGGGAACGATATAATCGACTCTTGTGAGAAAAGAGTTTTGAGAATTACTTTTACTCTTGGGGTTGGTGGTGAAATCGGCATTAAATAACCCCATCATGGTGTGCGTATTGGGCAAGGAGAGCATTTGAATTAAAGAAAAGTTATTAGTGTATGAGTCTGAGCTATCAACTTTGGCATCATACTGTTTGCGCTTAAGTTTAAGAGTAGAGTCGCCTTTGGACCAAAGTCCTAATTTTTCCTCCAAGGAGAAGCTCCAGGTGCGCCCGGAGTGGCGAAGATGACCATTTGCCTGGTCATCTTTTGCGGTATAATTAAACTCGCTTTCAAAGGAGGCGGTTCCCATCTTGGCCAGTAAAGTGTGCTCTAATCCTGCTTTGACTTTAGGTTGCAAGGAGTAGGCATCATTCTTTTGAATGTTGATGTTTTTTCGGTGAGTGGTGTGGCGAGTGTGAGTTACCCTTCCCTCTGGAGTGAGCAGGTAACGGCGCTTAAATGCAAAAATATTTTTTGCATTTAAATCGGCCTTCATGATGAGTGACGATTTGTAACTGGCCTTGGCGGTACTTTGATCGGCCTCTGAGACTACGTTGGAGTCGTGCTCAACACTCTCCTTGAATTTAAGACTAAATCTTTTAGGAGAGAGGCGACGACCATTTACCATCTTATTCTCGTCAAGATCGTACTTCTCTTTAATCTCAATCATGCGCTTGCTGACTTGCTTAGAGACAGGGGAGCTTGGATCCATATCGTAAGCACCAGTTAGCACTGGGATCACTTTGGTGACAACATCACTACGGATCTCTTGTTTATCTTCTTTTCGTTCCGCCATTGTTAGTAAGAGTTCACCAATCTGAAAGCGTGCACTTTGGCCTAACCCCTCTTTGGCATTTTTAATTTTGGCATAGCTCTGGATTGCAACTTGATGCTCTTCCAGCATTTGACTGATGTATCCTATATAGTAATAGGAGGATTCACTCAAATAGTCCTTGCTGATGGAGGCCTCGAAGTGAGCACGCGCCTTCGGCATATTTCTAGCTGCATAGTAAGCTTGCCCTAGCTCATAATGAATATCATTGGAGCTGTTGCCCTCTTGAAGTGCAGTTTCAAAATTGGTAACAGCACTATCAAACTCTTGAAGCTTGCTATAGCAAAGTCCGCGTAAGTAGTGAATGGAGGAGTTTACGTTTTTATCTAAACTGCTGCCACTGGCACTATCTAAATTTTTTAAAGCTTGAGCATAGGCACCTTTCTTATAGAGTTCCAGTGCTTTCCCCAGATCATCTGCAGAAAAAGCAGCAAAATTTTTTATTGGTAACAAGATAAGCGTCACAATGATTGTTGTAGTAATAATAATAATATTTTTTTTCATAATTCTATCCTTAGAGTGAAATGATTGCTCGTACATTGGTTGAGGTTGAACTTCCCTCCATCCTGTTTTGAATGGTGTCGTTTACTCGCTGTAGGATGTTATCGATATTGATAGTAGGGGGAGTGTATCCACCACCATAGAGCGCTCCCTCTCCCATTCCTGGCATCCCAGGCATTCCAGGCATCCCTGGCATCATCGTTCCTGGTGCCATAGGCCCAGTTGCAGCTCCCATCGCTGGTCGAAACATATCGTCTACCGGTCTACCGGCACGAGCAGGGTCAAAGGAGGTGGGATCATTGGGTGAATAAAATGCTGGACCTCCTGCTGCGGTAAAGGTTAACACTTGAGGCACAGCGGGCATGCCCATGCCCATGCCCATGCCCGCTGCTCCTGGGGCAACACCGCCAGGCATTCCGGCCATACCCGGCGCCATACCTGCTGCCATAGCTGGTGCCATCATTCCTGGTGCCATACCTGTTGGCGCTCCTGCCGCCCCTCCTGCTGGAGCTGCCATTGTCTCACCTGCTTTGCCTGGCATAGGCATCATAACCTCTGTGCGCACAAATGCCCCTGTCTCTGTGAGCTTTAGACCCATCGGAGGAATGTAGTTTCCAGTGGCCATATCAAATCGCCCCGCTGTGGGAGGTGGAACGTAAACGCCAGTATTTGCATCAAAAGTACTGCCTGGAGGAGGAGGTAGATAAAAGCCGGTCTTGATATCAATAAACCCACCTGCAGGAGGTGCAAATTGCCCAGTTTTTCGATCAACAAATCCCTCTGGAGGAGGAGCGATATTAGCACCAGCTGGCGCTTGTGCTAATAAAGGCCTAGTAACTGCTGCTCCAGCTGCTCCACCTACTCCAGTTGCGCCTGCATTTTCACCCTTAAGCATCCCTGCTTGTTCAAATTGTTTTTCAGCGCTCTTTAGACCTTCAGTGCTGACAAAAACTTTAGAGGGAACACCAGGAGGAATGGGCGATTGATAAGATTTACTATTGCTACTGCCACTACCACCGGCACTGCCACTGCCACCGCTGCTTATAGCGGAAGATGCTGTTTCGCCAGTGCTGGCGTTATTGCTATTCTTTAAACTCTCTAACTGTGCTGGAGAAATTTTAACAGGAATCGAGACCTGCTCTTGATTAGGGTTTGCTCCGGCAAATTGCCCCTCGGTTACTGTCACCGCTTTTTCTGAGTTCACTGCCAGGGCCAATGTTTGCATGTCTTTGATCTCCTCTTTGGGATCGACTTGCACCATCTTCACTGTACCTTCAAAGGTAATTAAGGAGGTCATTTCAGTGGTAGGATTAAAGATGGTTTGAAAATCAGTTCCGCGAATACCCATAGCAGAACTTTTGGTGCGAATAAAAAGTTTATCCTTCTTTCCACTCTTTTCCGCCTCTTGCTGATGCTCTAAAATATTTTGGGTAACTTGACTCCGAATCTGTCCCTTAAGCAGTGAGATGATACCAGGTTCATTTTTGGAGAAAGCATTCACCGTCATGCTGCTCTCAGGGCCTACGCTAATTTGCGAATTATCGTTAAATAAAAGTTTTACAAAACTTTTTGCCTTGGTCTGAATGTTGGCCCCTTCGGGGATGGTATCATCCTGTTTTAGTTTATTATTATTAAGGACGACATCTCCTCGAAGAATTAACACCTTTGCCACGCTTTTAGGAATAGGAGTATTCCCCAAAGAGCTAAAAGCAAAGAGCAACAATAAAAATACACAAAAAAATGCCTGCAAATGTGATTTTGACATAACACCTTCTAAGTAGAAAAAAGTTGTTGGGAGTTTATAACTATTAAAAAATTTTATTGATAGAAGTTAATGATGGCAATAAAAATAAAAAAGTGCCAGCCGACTTTTGGGACTCATTGCCGTTGTTGGTAGTTGAGCATTTAAGGAGGAGAGAAGCAGCTACTGTCTTCCTTTTTTGCTCTAATGGCTTACAGTACAGCTCTCGAGACCTTCTGGTTTAATACTCTGTGGACAAGCAACGGGAAAAGTTTCTCCTGGTTGATCAGTAAAGCCAACTGGGGTTACGCTTCCGCTATCTTCAACTGGAGTAGCACCGCCGCTACCTTCATCAGCTGGAGTAGTACCACCGCTACCTTCATCAGCTGGAGTAGTACCATCGCTGCCATCAGCTGGGATAGCACCACCGCTACCTTTACCTGTACTTGGTGTTGCAGGAAGAGGAATTGCATTGGTTATTTCCTTGAAATCGGCCAAGGTTAATCCATAAAGTTCTTCTACAGAAGATGCTTTTGTGATCTCATTACATTCTACCATTTTGTTCATTAGATTTCTTGTGTAGGTGTGCTTAACAAACTCAACGCACTCTTCGGCGACAAAACAGGATGTATTGGATTCAGGAGAATCGGACAATTCACCATTGCTAATTTTCCATTCGCTACCATCCAGTAGTCTTCCACTTTTAGTGAAGCTTCCAGCAGCGTTCATTTTTTGTGACTCTACCATATAGACAGGAACTACTTTTTTTATCCATTTTGACCAAGTTAGAACTCCAGTGAGATTTAAATTAAAGAGTGGTGATTGCAAATTATACTTTTGTGGGTTTAAGCACATGTCTTTTAATTCATCTAAACTTTTTGTCATCAAATTATCTGGAGTGACTATGACGGTGTCGTCTGGTTTGCTAGGATCACTTGGTGTAATTACCCCATCTTCGAGATTATTATTGGCAACTTTAATTGCTTCTGCAGTTGAAAAGCATGATGTATGCATGGTCATGAAAAAACAGAAGGTTGTGAATTTTAAAATCGTGTTCATTTTAATCTCCTTGATAAAAATTGCAGGTACTAAAGGTATTAAAAACACTAAAAAAACAGCACGTTCTGGTGAACGCCTTAGGATGAGGGGCGATTATAGTTGCCTGCAAAACGAAGTCAAGCAATAATTAAAACTCACCAAGTTGTCGTTTTGAATTTTTCTGGAACATTCTTAGGGATTTCAAAAAAATGGCGAAAACATTTTTTCACTGGAACAATTCAATTATTTTTTTTATGGAAAACCCTAAAGATCTTCTTTCTTAAAAAAAATTGGATCAAGTTGAAACTAATTTTCACTAAAAAATGTAACACATTTTTTGAAAGAGAAAGAATTCGATCTTCTTGTCTTTAAGAAAGCAAAACGCTTTCCTATTTAATTTGTAATGCGAATTGTTGGTGAAATGCATTCTTTGGACGTCCAATAAGGCAGAGCAAGCAGAATATAAGAAAACGCGGTGTCCGTTGTAAAATTTTTTCGTAAACTTTTTTCTCTAGATTCGTTTACCTATTGCTAGTACTTTCCTTCTTTTCAATGTATGTACTCTATCGGTAATCAAGTTCTGTCCTTTTCACAAGTTAGTTTTTAAATAATCGTAGCGATAAATTTACTTAAAAATCCAAGCGTGAAGAGGATCAACTCGCAAGGAGGCAACATGAGATTTGTAATGTTATGTTCCTTATGTTTTTTGATGTACATTTATTTAGCATGCTACGCTGTTTTATTCCAACCAGCTTTTGCATCCAGTACTGAGGCGACAAAGATTAAATCCTATGTTGGGTGCTATTACTACAATCCTGATCATCCGATCCTAGGGGCCTATCAAAACCTAGCTTATGCTTGGGCGCTGGACTCTTCTGGAGACTACCTTTTATTAGATGGGTATTATGATGGCCGTTTCTTTTTTGTGACAGATCACAATTTCAATTTTCAGAGAGTTCAGCAATTGTGTGAGCAAAGCATTCCTCCTGGGATGCAATTCTACTCTGCCGAAGCTTTTAATCACTTCTTAGACCGTTATCCTAGCGGAATTGGTTATTCCGTCAAAAAAGATGCTGTAATAACAAAATATGTCCTCTTTGGCGATAGTGTCTCTGACACGGGAGGTTTGCACAAGTGGATAAGAGTTTTTCCTGGCGGAGTCTACTGGAATGGCCATTTTACTAACGGATGGGTATGGATCCAATACCTTTCAACTTTTTCAAACAACATGCCGGTTATCAATTGGTCGTATGCAGGCATGAAGACTTCGAGATTTTTTATAGCAGAGGATGATAGTAAGGTCTTCAATTTTTTTGACTACGTTAAAACAAAATTAACAGGAAACTTTCTTACTGAGCTAGAGAAATATCTAGCTGCCCCAACGTTTAACCTCTCGACGACACTCCATTTTATCTTCCTTGGCGCCAATAACTACTATCACTTAATGGGTAGTTCTTTCGTCATGGAGCAGATCGAAAAAGAGAGCGAAGGTGACGCTGTTTCTCCTATTGCCTTAAACTATGCGAATAAAAGTGCTGAAGATATTATGACAGGAGTAGAGCGCTTGAGGCAACATGGAGGTCGAAGCTTTGTGATTATTGCGCTTCCTGATCTCGGACGATTTCCTACTCGCGATTTCTATGCCCACTTAATGAAAAACCTCTCTCGTTTGAGTCATCTACATAACAGGCAATTAAAAAAGATGGTCGAGAGCTACCAACAAGAGCATCCAGAAGTAAAAATGATTTGGGTTGATGCGCCTTTTTTCATGCAACAAATTTGTGATCATCCTGAAGAGTTTGCCATTACCGATACAACGAATACTTGCCTGAAAACGATAACCTTCAGAGGAACAAGAGAAGATATTTGCAATAACCCGAATGATTATCTCTTTTACGACTTAGCTCACCCTACTAGTCGTATACACTGCTTTTTGGCCCAAAGAATTTATAAGCTGTTATTCGAACAACATTTGACCTCATCTCCTCCCATGGACAAAGAGTCCGTTTACCGCTACTGTGTAGAGGAGAGTGAGCGGATCTTAATTCCTTGAACTGCTATCGCTTTTCTATATAAACATGTGATTATTCGTTTAGTAAACGGCCGTAACTTTGCTTCCATGATAAAAATGGTTCTTCTTGTGAAAAACGTTGAATAAAATCTAGATTTGTCTGCCTGAAGAGCAATTTATTAAACTTATAATACTCATACTGAGCAGGATTAAGCCAAACTTTTCCAAGCTTTGACAAAACAAAAACTTGTCTTTGAGGGCCATTGATCCAATCTTCCCCTTGTAGGTAGCGAAGTGCTAGTCCAACTATTCCAGTTCGATGCCTTCCTCCATAGCAATGGAAAAGAATAGGACTATTGGCAGGATCTAAGATAATGTTCATAATTCTTATGAAGGCATCCACTCCCCCATCATTTTTTCCGTCTGGATAATAACCGAAAAGTTCACGGGCGGTTTCACCAAGGATGCTTTTGTTATCGATATCTTCACTTGGTTGATAAGGACTGAAGCCATCAAGATAGGTTCTATAGTTATAGTCAAAGCTGTGATAGTATTTATAGCCATAGGTCTCTTGATGTTTATACTCTTCCACCGCATACTCACCACTTAACCACCCCTCTATATAGCCGTGCGAGTTCATGTAAATAATTGTTTTGGGAAAGGGCAGGTTATTTTTTTTCAAATGCAATGCTAATTTACGAAGTCCCCAAATTCCTAGCTGGGAAGAGCGGTAAATTTGATAGTGATCATTATTTACTACGACTCCAAAATTAAGAGCATCGTAGTTGTAGCTAACTTCATGGCCTGGATTTAATTGAGCTGTTGCGGTTGATACTGTTGTCCAAGATAAGAGCAAAACAAGAATCAAGGGTAAAGATTTGAGCTTGATGAAAGCGCGTATTCCGAGTAACAATATTTTATTTTTCAAAACGATAGATGTCATTTTTTTTTCTCCTTATTGATTTCACCTGAAACCATACTTTTTTCTTCTTGTAAGCTAACAAAATTCACTTTTCTCGAGTAGTTATGATTTGGTTAAACTTACCCATAACTTAAAAATGTGTTCCATAAGGAGACGTTTTTTCTTGTATTAGACACGTCTAGCAATTTTTATAAAGTATCCTAAGAGAAAAATTGCAAGCAAAGCAACTACTATGTAGATCAAATAGGGAGGTCTTTCTGAGACAGGTTTTTCTTGGTCAATGCTTGAGATAAACTGTTTGTTTATGGCAAGCTCTCTTAGCGTGGCATCTTTTATAAGATGATCTTTTGGTAAACGCTTCCATCTTTCTTCAATATCATAACTAGGAAAAATCTCCGATTCGCTATCAAGGTATAAGTACAGCGGCATGCTTACTGCTATAGTATCTGTAAAAAAGATAATTTTTTTATTAAAACCTTTTCCGACTATTTCATTGAGTGTTATAGGAACGTTGTTGCCTTGGTGAATAACTAAAAGAAGTTTTTCGTTCCTTACTAAATTATTAAAGGTGACTACTTGGTTTTTTTGACTGTCATAATTAAAGAGATAAGTGCTTGCAACAGGATGAGGCAGATAACGATGCTCTTTTTCAGAGTATTGATAAATTTCTACAAAACGTTTGTACCATTTCTCCGCAAATGCAAACTCAAGCTTTTGTATCGGGATAGGGAGAGTTAACTCGTAAAAATCTTTTTTAAGCGCGCTATTCACGCTGTACAATGATGGTCGAGCTTCGCTGCGATGGAAGGACAAATTAACTGCATATTGCGAACCCCCCGATTCTTTTATCTTTTGCAAAAAAACTGACTCTATCACCAAGGCATGCTCTTTTTGGGGGATGCTTATTTCCAATTTATAATCGGAAAATTTTTGAGTTGAAAAATTAATTTGCGTTTGCTTGTATTGGTAAATGTTGGCCTTATCTTGAAATCCGATGATAGGCAATTTCTCTGCAATCATCTGAAAATTTGTTTGTTGCCTGTTCTTTGCTAATAAATTTATTTCACGTTGAAAATTTGTATCGGCAATAGAAAGCCGTAGCGAATTGATCCCATCATTTGCAAGGTTGTCTTTCTCCGGTAGTGTAAACTCTAGAGACTGAACATTTTCTCCTGTGCTTTGTGATTTATATTGAACCTGATTGAAAATTACCAATGCTATCTCTTCATCCTGGCGATAGGGATGATCTTCTATTAATAGGGTTGGGATCTCCTGGCCTTTCTGATCAAACACTCTAAAACTTGAGGCCCCTAAAATCTTTGATAACAAATTTAGGGGAAGTTTTATTTCACAAGGGGAACACTCTCCTTTGATCTCTATCGGAACCAGTGTTTTAAAATGGTTTGGAGTAATCGTGATAGGGGTGGCCTTGCTATAACAAAAAGTAGAAGCTAACAATGCCATGGCCGTTGTTATAAATAAAAACAAATTGTGTGTCATCCTTTCCCCCTACTCCTTTTGCTTTTCAAATTTTTTAGCAAGAGAGGAGCTTGTCATCAATAAGACACCAAAAACAAAGAGGCTTAATACTCTATAAATTTGCGAACTGCCTGATAGGTCATGAAAGTAAATTTTAAATCCTGTCAGAATGTATAGCACGTATGCCAATTGTATCATTTTTTTATCCTCTCTTTTGACTGCAAACCAATATAAACCAAAGGTGAGTAAGGCATATACAGAGGAGACTGCCATTTCATACAGCGCCTTTTTTTCATAAAAAGCAAGATCCCAAAGGGAATGCATATTGTAGAAAATAATAATGAAGAGTTCTCTTTTTATCGCCATGGAAATAATAAATAACAATACAAGCATATAAGCGTAACGAATTTTATTCTGAGCATCAAAGAGCTGTTTACAACCTCTATAAGCAACTATTCCACAATAGATAATGATCAAGTATGCAAAAGTAAGTAGATGCGCCATGACTATCGAAGCAGTCGAGATTTCTGATAGATGATTTTTTACATCCCAGGGAGACCACTTGAACATTCGATCATAGGAAGCTATTCCTGCAAAAACGATATAAAGCAAAAAGAAGAGTAGCATGATATGCAATATTTTATTGAATCTTTGTTGGTTGCATTCGTTTACCGCCAATTTCTTTGCGCTAATAATTAAGAGCAAACATAAAAGTGCCCATATTAATTTCAAATCACCAAAAATAATATTTGAGGTCAAAAAGATGCCTGAGAAAATAATATTATAGAAGAAAAGAGAAGCAAGGGCGATGGTTGCTAGGAAAAATTTGTCGGTATGTACATTCCACTTTTCAAAATATTTTGAGTAGTATGCCAAGGTTGCTAGAGCAATGCATACCGATAAAATAGTGTAATTTTTTGGATCTTGAAACAAAATTTCAAATAAGCTTCTGCTCTGAGAAGCATCGGCATAATCAAAAAATACAAAGGCAGTATCTACAAAAAAGAGACGAAATACAGCAATCGCCATCACAACAAAGACATGAAGGTATAGGTTTGGGATTTTTTTATAAACTGAAACGAGTGTTATTAAAATTGCAACAAAACTCCACGCCACGGTGATTGCATGTCCGCTGCAAACCATAGGGATAGCAGAGAATAGGTACCAAGCTCCAACTCCTAAAAAAGTATTAAAGGCCTTTTTATCTAAAAAATTACTTTTGATCAATCGCTCACATAGACTGAAAAAAGCGGCAGCAACAATGATGGCCACCAATCCTAAAATAGGGCGATGATCATTGTTTAGCAAAGAGTACAACATTCCAAAAGCAGCAACTCCATTGGCAACAACCATATAGATATCTGATAAATCAAATAACTCTTTTTTAACAAAAGTACGCTGAGTTGGAATGATGGTAAAGAAGCAGAAAAAAATCGTTAAAAAAGCAATGAACCACTCTAAAGAAAGGGAGTAATGTACGGCATAACCGGGCGTTGATGTGGAAATTTTAATGGCCCAAGCAAGCAAATAGATTTCTGTAAAAGTAAAGGCCAGCCACTTAAGATAAATCCACTGCTTTTGCAAAACTACCCAATAGATGCCAACATTAAGTAGAAACAAATAAATGGATAACGAAATAAAGTCATTGCTTCCTGTGGATGCCAGTATAGGAATAAGAAAAGCACCGAGGAGACCCATAACTGCAATTGCTTGTAGATTGTATCGTAGTGATTGAATGGTCACTACTGCCAGCACCAATAGGTACAAAGGAAAAGCAAGCAGTGCTGGAATAAGTTGGTAAAGTTGCTGGGAAGCATAGATAGAGATAAACAGCGCTGCCTCTCCAGTTCCTAGAAAACCAGATGCTACTTGCGACCAATTTTTTTTATAAAACCATTCACCCAAACCAAGGAACACCATTCCTAAGATAATGCCAATGAGCACTCTCCCCGTAGGCCCAATCAGATCATTATCCACAGCATATTTAAAACCTAAAGAGATGCAGATGATTAAGGTAACTGCTCCAATTTTATTAAGAGGGTTTCCTTCTGTGAAAAAAGCGATGATCGTATTGATAAAGGACGGTTTTTTTTCGATTACATGGTTGATAACTATTTCTGACGGGGGCGTTTCCGATAAGGGCAAGGGAGAAGGAGGTGACGTTATTGCTTCTGCATCGCCCTCTCCCTCTAATGAGTCCATCCGTTTTTCTAGATTTAGCATGCGTAGCTTGAGGTCCTCGAGTGCTGATATTACTTGACTTAAGCTATCTGACATATCTACTCCTCTTGTTCCTTCGTAAAAATAAAGACCAATAAAGACCAATAAAGACCAATAAAGACCAATTAAATAGATGATATCAGTTATCTTAAGTGAGAGGTATAGTAATTTGCAAATGGCCATCAAGGAGGGACTGCTTATGCCAGTTTGCATTTCTCACGAAGAGTTTTGCGATCGATGCCTAAGCTTTCGGCCGCCTTACTTTTGTTGCCTTTGAGTGCTAAGAGCACTTTGTGGATATAGCTTGATTCCACTTCTGCCAGGGTTCTGGTTAAGTCCTCTTCACTTGTCAGTGGATTTTGCACGGGAGGAGCACTCATGCGCATGAAGGCGGGAAGGTCGGAGACTTGAATGATCTCTTTGTTTGCATCTAAAAGCAAGAGGCAACGGTGAGTGGTATTTTCTAGTTCTCTTACGTTTCCTGGCCAGCAATAGTTTTGAATGGCGCTTAATGCCTGGTCAGAGTATTGAGGTGGGTAAGGACGTCCGAGATCGTTTGAAAATTTTTCTGTAAAATAGCGAAGAAGAATGAGAACGTCGTTTTCACGTTCGCGCAGCGGAGGTGCTTCAATGGTTAAAACATTGAGCCGATAATAAAGGTCTTCTCTGAATTTTTTTTGTTCGACGAGAAGCTGCAAGTTCTTGTTGGTGGCCGCGATTACACGGACATCAACTTTTTGAGGGCGTTTTTGTCCTAGCATATAGATCTCTTTGTCTTGCAGAACTCGGAGTAACTTTGCTTGCATGGTGAGTGGAATTTCTCCAATCTCATCAAGAAAGATGGTGCCGGTATCGGCAGTTTGAAAAAATCCTGCTCGCGATTCTGTTGCACCAGTAAAAGAGCCTTTCATATGGCCGAAGAGTTCGCTCTCTACTAAGTTTTCTGGAATACCTGCACAGTTGATGGGGATAAAGGGAGCAGAGGAGCGCCTGCTGCTGTAGTGGACTGCACGTGCAACAAGCTCTTTGCCAGTACCACTTTCTCCAGTGATTAAAACAGTAGCATTGGAGAGAGCAGATTTTTCAATAAGCGAGAAAACCTCCTTCATCGCTTTTGCAGTTCCGATCATTCCCCAAAAAGTGTCTACAGTGATTTTGCTGGTGTTACCGAGTTTTCTGCCATGCAGACGATCTACCGATTTTTGAACAGTGCCCAGCAACTCTTCATCAGTAAAAGGCTTAGCAATAAAATCTTTGGCACCTTTCTTCATTGCACTGACAGCATTTTCAACTGTAGCAAAACCAGAGATCATGATCGATTCAATATGTGGATGGTGTTCATTTAAGTAGTGCAAAAACTCCATGCCACTAACTTTGGGCATTTTATAATCGGTGATGACAATGTCAATTTCATTTTTCTTAATGATTTCTATCGCATTATTGACATTATCACTGGCAGAAACTTCATAACCGTGATGTAGTAAATTGCGCTGAATCACTTCCAGTGTAGAGAGAGAGTCATCGACAATTAAAATTTTGATACGATTAAGTTTTGTGGCATTCATAGATTTTATCTTTTGCTTTGAAGTGGAAAAAGGATTTCAAAGATTGTGCCAACGCCTACGCTGCTTTCCACTTTTATTTTTCCTTTATGGGAGTTAATAATCCCATAGACTACGGCAAGCCCCAATCCTGTTCCTTCTGTTACATCTTTTGTGGTAAAAAAGGGAAGAAAAATTTTATCCAAGACCTCTTTAGACATCCCAGTTCCACTATCTTTTACCACTAGGGAGACAAAAGTTGCGCTAGTAGTGGTGGCGTTATTAGTGCTAATAATCAGTGTGCCTCCGTTAGGCATTGCCTGAATGGCATTGACAACTAAGTTGATGAGCACTTGTTTGATTTGTCCACTATTAGCAACAATGAGGGGAAGCTCACTTTCGTGTGCAAGTTGCAAGCAGAGGGTGATGTTCTCTTTTGCACACCTGGATTCGAACAAAAAAAGTGCCTCGTGAACTACGTCATTTAGGGAAACAGCATTCATCTGGCCTGGGTTAGAGCGAGCAAAGGTCATGAGCTTTCTAATAATGTCTCTTGCATAAAGTGAGGCCTTCTCAATTTTTTTGAGATCTGCATGGATAGAGGGTGTGAGTTCAGGATTTTTTAAAAGCAGCTGAGAAAATCCCAGGATATTGGCCAATGGTTCACTTAATTCATGAGTCACACCGGCCGCTAATTGACCAATGGTGGAGAGGCGATCGGCATGGAGCAATTGAGCATTTAAATACTTCTTTTCATAATCGGAACTAATGACTGAGCTTAGTGTTCTGGAAATTCCATCAAGAAGATCTTGCTCTTCCTTGAGGAAAGAGATCTTTGCTGGAGCGTGCACCTCAATCCAACCTCGCCTCTCTGTCTTTACTAAAATATTGGATTGCAGTCGATTGCTGCTCTCTTTGAAATTCGCGGAGTGATAACTTTGTTGATCGACAAAAATGCGGCAGCAACACTTTTTAGGGTACTGCCATCCCATGGGAACTGCATTGGCCACTTCGCTGAAAATCTCAGGAAGCCTTTGCGAAGAGGTAATAATCCGTGCAACCTCATACATACACTGCAACTCTTTGGTGCGTTCACGGATCTTACCTAAGTAAATTTGCTCACGATCCTTAAATTTTTTCATAGAACAAGATTCTTATGCAAAAAAAGACCATTTGCAATGATTTTCTTTCTCACTGCAAATGGTCTAACTGTATAGAGTCTCTCTACTAAACTAGAACAAAAGATCAAACGATCCCTTGATCTAGCATCGCACCTGCAACTTTTCTAAAAGAACAAATATTTGCACCCGCTACGTAGTCGTATGGTTTTCCAATCTGTTCTGCAGTTTCAAAACAATCACGATGGATATTCTTCATGATGAACTTTAGCTTTTGATCAACCTCTTCTGGCGCCCACTGGAGGTGCATAGAGTTTTGACCCATCTCTAGTCCAGAGCAGGCCACACCTCCTGCATTGGCGGCCTTTCCGGGAGCAAAGAGAACTTTATTTTCTTGGAAGACGCTTGCCGCATCTAGGGTGCAAGGAACATTTGCTCCCTCCGCCACACAAAAAACTTTATTTTGTACCAGCATCAAGGCGTCTTCAACGGAAAGTTCATTTTGAGTAGCACAAGGAAGAGCAATATCACACTTTACGCCCCAAGGACGCATGTTAGGATAAAATTGCACTTTGAATTGTGTTGCGTAGTCACTCACCTGATCGCGTCCACAAAGTCGCATCTTGATCATATACTGCAACTTCTCTTCACTACTCCCTACTCCCTCTGGATCATAAATAAAACCATCAGGGCCTGAAAGTGTAACAACTTTTCCTCCAAGTTGAGTGGCCTTCTTGACCGCACCCCAGGCGACATTGCCAAAACCGGAAACTGCTACAATTTTTCCTACAAGAGATTGCTTTTTACTGCGTAAGATCTCTTCCACAAAATAGACCAAACCATAACCGGTGGCCTCAGGACGGATATAACTGCCTCCCCAATGTACGCCTTTACCAGTGAGCACACCATTAAAGGTGTTGGTGATGCGTTTGTATTGACCAAAAAGATAACCAATCTCTCTTCCACCAACACCAATATCTCCGGCCGGAATATCGGTCTCTGCCCCGATATGGCGGTAGAGTTCAGTCATGAAACTTTGACAAAAAGACATAATTTCTAAATCGCTTTTTCCTCGAGGAGAAAAGTCTGAACCGCCCTTGCCACCGCCCATAGGAAGACCAGTAAGCGAGTTTTTAAAAATTTGCTCGAAGGCCAAGCATTTTAAAATGCTTAGATTGACGGAAGAGTGGAAGCGAAGACCACCCTTGTAAGGACCAAGAGCACTGTTAAAAGCTACCCGATGACCATTATTAACATGAATCTCTCCGCAATCGTCTTTCCAAGGGACTTTAAAAGTAACCACTCTCTCCGGCTCTACAATTCTTTCCAATATTTTATAGCGACGATAGACGGGTTCGCGATCAACGATCTCTGCAATGGAGTTAAAGACCTCTTGTAGCGATTGTAAAAACTCCTGCTCCCAAGGATATTTTTGTTTCATACTATTTAAAATACTTAAAGCATAGGAACTCATAACGTAACCTTTATCCTTTGTTCTTTGTTCTTGATTATTTACTCTATTTTGTTTTATCAGCGTAATTTTCAATTAGAGATAATCACTACAGCTCCAAACCCCACATTTCCTTTGAGCAATAATACAGTGGTTGCGATTTTCACAATAACGACATAGGCCTTGCAGTTCATCATCCTCTTCATCATTTTGTTTACGAGAGGTTCTTTCTCCCGCAGCAATGGGTGCTGCCGCTGCAATGATAGGTACTCTTTTTATCTCATGTTCTTCACAAAAATATTTGTTGAGCTTAGCATGATTAAGTGGCAAGCAATGAGTTTCATACTCACAGTTGATACAGACCGAATGTGTTTGTGTCTTTGCAGTTTGTTTCATAAAAAACTCCCCCTCTTCCTAGCTTTAAACGCAGGAAAAGCATTTGTTGCTGTGTTAGTTGCTACCTTCACTTTTTACTAATGGAAGATTCATGCCAAAATGAAGAAATGTGAGACAAAGGCCGCAAAAGAGCACCTTGATTGAGAATAATCATTTTCAAGGTTAAAGATTATCAATAATTGCTGCTGTTTTATAGAAAAGTAGCGCTGCTGCTACTTCTCTTCACTAGGTTTGAGATGGGAAAAACTCCCCACAGTGGGGAACTTCTCCTCGATCTCTAATGGCCACAGGCCATTAGTTGCTGATGGAGCAGATGACAATTCCCTGATTATCACAAGTGGGAGTGAGGCCTTGCTGGCAAAATCCGTAGGCAGGTTTTTGTAATTTTTGGCAGCGATCCTCTTTGTTGTCTTTTGGTAAGAGATCCGCCTCTCCCAGTTTTTCAATACCCGGGGCCAAGATGGCGGTAACCTCTATGCCGCGCGGACAGGCGGGTTCATTCTCTTCTCCACAGGCAGATTGTCCGCAATATTTTTCTATAAAGTGGGGATAGGATAGAGAGACAACGTCATAGATGCCAAAGCGACAAAGATCGCAAAGATAAGCGCCATCTTCACTGTGACATTTTATGGCAGTGTTATTTGCGTAGCGATCGTCAAGCGTTCCAATGTAGGGAGAGTTGTCGGTATTACTAGTATCAGTGTGAACTTTTGGCGTAGTTAGCGGGTAGATAGTGGTAGCGCGAAGAAAAGATTTTTTTTGAGAGGAGTTGAAAATTTTGTAGTCACGCTCTCCTTGAACATTTGCAAAATTTATTGCAAGCGAAAAGCTATTGGTGGTTTTTTTTTCAAGATCAAAGATCTCACCAGTTAGGGTTAGCATATCTTGTTGCTCACTTATAGTGATTTGTAACTTTTCGATATTGGCAAGTGTGGCAAGCGTTTGTGGGCCGTTATCGTAGAGAAGTGCTTCGCAAGTTTGTTTTGCAGGTGTTAGATGAATCAATTTAAGTTCACCAAGTAGTTTTTGTATCTCTTTGCTCTTGTACTTTTTTTGTACTAACGTTTCATCATTTAGCAGTTTGCTTGCTGGGAATTTGTAGATGAGGCAGAAGGAGGAGGGAACTGGCAGGGTGTTGATTTGCAGTAGAGGCAAGCGGCCGCGATCAGGATCTAGTGTGAGATTGCGATTGGGATTAAAAAATTCGGGATGAATAATTTTAAATTCGTAAGTAGTGAGTAAATGTTTAGAAGCGATAAGTTCAAAATACTCAATTTGTGTGGCGAGATTTTTTTGCTCTATCTGCTTGCAGGAGGAGAGTGAAAATAGTAAGAGTGAAAAGCTTAATAAGCTTAGTAAGTAAATTCCATGCATCGGAAACCAACTTTGATGGTGAGAGGACCATCCGTGGCCTTCTCTCCATCTCTTTTATTATGATCAATGAAATGGAGTCCGGCCAGAGGATTAGTATTTTTATTAAAAAAATCAGTGATGAATTCGAGTTCCTCCTCTCTGTTTTTACTACTATAGAGGTGGATATTGCTGGGAAGAAGGCCCTTTTCATCCCAGTAAGCGCGTTTTCCAAGAGCTTGCCAGGGACTATTAATACTTAAGTAAAATGAAGAGATTTTTAAATTCTCTTTGCTTAAGATAGGATTGCGAAAGTATTCTGGAAAGCCACCTAAAATTTGATAAAGCCCACTCCAACTTGTTCCATTGGAAGAGTAGACAGGAAAATAATAGTATTCAGCACACTCTCTTGCAAAGAGGTTTTGGCAATTATCCAAGGAGAGGTAGCGGTCAATAATAGTGTCAGGATGAAGTGAGCGTAGGTTGTTTAAGATACCAAATCTTTTTTGTGGGTGCATCCGCTTTAAACGCTCCAGATCTTGTTGCAACTTAAAAACAAAAGAGTCAATTTTATTTTCACACCACGGGTAGGGATTTTGCAGTAACTCTTTGGCGTGAGTATAAGCAAGCTCTTTATCTATTTCACTCGGTCTTTGCTTTGCCTGTTCGCTAAGAGCATAGTAGTAGGTGGCGGCATCGTAGATGTGTGCTTCTAGTAGCTGCTTTCCACGAAAAGCACAATAGGCGTGCATCTGTTTGGGGGTTAAGGAGGTTGCAGGAAAACTCCAAAACTCACGACTACTGGGAATAGCAATGGTGTTATCGCCGTTTCCATATTCGATCCACTCAACAATATCGCGATAACTGGCCATGAATTTATCAACGAAGATGTGGCGTTGATAGTTATCCCAAAACCAGGCACCTTTCGAGGTATTTGGAGAGGCGTAGATGGAGTTTGGAAGATAGGTGCTATGGCAACTATCCTCTAATAAAATTTCCATGGTGTACTGAGGGTACTCTTTCACCGCAAGAGTCATCTTTATTGCATAGTTGGGGATGGGCCTTTCACTGGAGTTACTTTTGCTAAGAATCGTATAGAAGCGAGGAGCACTAGAGTAGCTGGATTTGGCGGGATAGATGGCCAAGGGAGCAATGGTTAAAGTTTGTCCACTGCTGCTATTAAAGATGACTACTGGGTTTTTATTCCCAGCATTTCCGGAAAAGAAGCATTGGAGGTAGTTGGGATTACAGCGGAAGTAGATGTCATCAAGTGCTGGAGGCAAGCTTAGCTCGTCTGGACAATTGATTTCTCCACGACCAAAGTGGTTTTCTATATCGCCATACTCAAAACGCTCTTGAATTTTAGGGATGGCCATTAAAAGCGCAGAGGTGATCTCTTTTTCCAAGCGCAGTTCATTTAAAATTTTTACATACTCTTTTTCTTTTTGCAGCAGTTGTTGTTTGTAGTATTGGAGCGCAGATATAGCAGACACAAATAGAAGGATAAAAAGTAAAATAATTTTGTAGGCTAATCTGAACTTAAACTCAAACTTAAATTTACTACTGCTAATGCGAGGTGAAATCGTCATGGTATAACCGTCACAGATGATCAAAGAAAAATTGTTATACTACAAACTGTAATCAATAGTAAAATGGAAATGAAGAAAATAAAAATTGGAGATTTACTATGGGTATGGGTATGGGTTTGGGTTTGGGGAGTAATATGCAACAAAATAATAGTAAAGAGTGGGTCAAGGATGCGAGTGATGCACAAAAAGGTGTGAATGAAATTTTGTCCTTTGAGGAGTATGTAGCACTGGCGGAGAAGCGGCCGTGCTTGGAGTGTCGTCCTTCTTGCAAGTATATCAAAGATATTTTTGAGTATTTTGGAAAATCTCCTCGTGGCGATTATAACCTTTTTATCAAAGAGTCGGCAAATAGCACGGCGGTTTATGGGCAACAGAGGGTGTATGAACACATTTATCAAAATATTTTAAACTTTACGGAAGAGGGGTTTAATAACAAATTTATCTTGTTGGTAGGCCCCAATGGCTCTGCTAAGACCAGCATTGTTCGTAAACTGATGGAGGGAGCAGAGGAGTACTCCAAGTGTGATAATGGAGCGCTTTATAGCTTTAGTTGGATCTTTCCTATCGAATCGTATATCAAAGGAACTTTAGGTTTTGAGCGTAGAGGAGAGCAGAAAGAGAGTTGTAGCTCGCAAACCTATGCTTATCTTGAGGATCGAGAGATCAGTTCTATTTTATCCTCTGAGCTTCGTGATCATCCTCTGTTGCTGATTCCAGCGAGCAAGCGACAGCAAATGATAGATACATGGCTGAAAGCTTTTCCTAGTGAGCTAGAGACGGTGAGGAAGTCGTATCTTTACTATGGGGATATTAGCAAGCGCAATCGCATGATTTATGATGCTCTTTTGCAAAGCTATCAAGGTAACCTTGCTGAAGTTTTAAAGCATATTCGAGTGGAGCGATTTGCAATTAGCAAACGTTACTCTGTTGGGGCGGTAACCATTGAGCCGCAATTGCATGTGGATTTGCGGATCCAGCAGATAACCATGGATCGTCGTTTGGCAACGCTACCGCCGAGTTTGCAGTCACTAAACCTCTTCTCCGTACAGGGAGAGAATGCCATGGCCAATCGGGGAATTTTAGAATTTTCCGATCTCTTAAAGCGGCCACTTGATGCTTTTAAGTATTTGATCATGACCATGGAGTCGCGAACAATTAACTTACAAGGGATACTTACAGAGCTGGATATCTTTTTTATTGGTAGTTCCAATGAGATTCATCTGTCGGCATTCAAGCAGCATCCCGATTACTACTCCTTTAGAGGGAGGATTAATTTTATTAAGGTGCCTTATCTTTTAAATGCAGAGGAGGAGGTTAAAATTTATAATGATCAAATCGCCTCGTTAAAGAGCAAGATGAATTTTGAACCGCACGCTTTAGAGTGCTTGTGTTTGTGGGCGGTGATGACGCGGTTACGTCCTGCCTTGGCCAAAAATTATAAAGATAAAAAATTGGGGGAATTAGTGACCACACTAAATCCACTGGAAAAAGCACTCTTATATTCCAATGAATTTTTACCTGCAAGACTGGATTCGGAAGAGAAAAAATTATTAAAAGTAAGTATCCAAGATGTTATCAGAGAGTTTGAAAACGAAAATCTTTATGAGGGAAAATTTGGAATTTCACCACGCGAGATCAAACAGATTATTTATGAAATTTCTTCAAAAGGTCTCATGGTTACTTTTGTAGATATCTTGGACTTTTTAAATAAGTTTATTGATCGTAAAAACGAGCACGATTTTCTTAATATTGCCCCTCAAGGCGATTATGCCAATCCGGTAAGATTTATTGAACTCTTAAAAGATTATCAGCTGGAGATTTTTGATCATGAGCTTAGAGATTCGTTAAATTTAGTCGATGATCGATCCTATGAGGGTTACTTGATTCGCTATGTACAAAACATCACCTCCTTGATTAAAGGCGAGAAGATCAAGAGCCAGATTACGGGACGCTATGAGGATATTGACCATTTCTTTGTTAAAGAGTTTGAGAACAACATTAAACTTAAAGAGTCTCCAGAAATCTTCCGCTCTCATATGATGACTACTCTTGGAGCGTACTCTTTAGACCATCCTAATAAGAAAATTGTCTATACCGAAGTTTTTACTGATTTAGTAAAGACCTTGAAAGAGTCTTTTAGAGAGGAGCAAAAAAAGGTTATCGTGAATATTGCTAAAAATTTGGTCTTTTACTTAAGTGAAGTTGAGGATCCAGAACATAAGAGGAGTTCTTCGCTCTCTGAAGAGGGACGCAAAGAGATTGAGATTGTTTTAGAAAAACTACAGGGGAAATATCGTTATTCTCAGGCCGGAGCATTGACACTTGCAAGATATTTAATTAAAGAGAAATATTAATAGAGATTTTACCTCGGAGATCTATGCTACCCCCTTTAGTTCATGTGGCCCCAAACTCCAATTGCATGCAAAAAGTATTGGGAGAAGATGAGTATACCTATATTTTATGGGTTGATTCTACACGCGATGGCGGGCGTCTGGATCTTTTGATCAAAAGCTACTTAGGACAGAGGATTTCTCGCGAATATGTCAAGAAGAAGATTCGTCTTGGTGATGTACAGGTCATTGATGTAAAGGATCGGTCGCGCACACACACTTTGCGCCCTTGTACTCGGGTATTTCAAGGGGAGAGAGTGCTGGTTAAAGTGCAGCGAAAAGAGCACCTGCATGAACTAGAGTATGAGCATTGGAATAATCAATCAATGGAGGTAGAGACTTCGCCTCAAGTGCTCTTTGAAGATAGTGGTATTATTGTGATCTCTAAGCCGCCTTTTATGGCCACCTATCCGACAGGACGCCACTCCTTCAACTGTGCTACTAGCTTTTTTGAACATCGAGACCAAAAAACCATCCACAGCATCCATCGTATCGATCGAGAGACCTCGGGGATTTTAATCTTGGGAAAGAACCCACGCTTATCAAGAGTATTTGCAGAATTCTTTGCTAGTGGTGAGGCGAGAAAAGTTTATTTTTTGATCTCAAAAATTTCTAGTTCTAGTGTAAGCGAATTAACGGAGGAGAAGAGTTGCTTAGTGGCCAATGAGCGTATTGACCGTTCTACCGTCTTTAACTCTAGAGTTTGTATGCAAACTTTTCCTGCAACTAGTGATCAGGGAAAAGAGGCGCTTACAGAGTTTCGTCTACTATATTGTGAAGGAGACTACTTGCTAGCGCTGGCCTTTCCTAAGACTGGGCGGCAGCACCAGATCCGTGTGCATGCGAGCGCGCATGGATTTCCTCTGTTAGGGGATAAAATTTACGGAACAGATCCAGAAGTTTTTATTCGCTATAAAGACCATCTTACTACTGATTCCGATTACGACGAGCTAGAGATTCCACGGCATGCGCTTCATGCAATCTATTTGGCATTTCCTCCTGAGCATGAGATATTTACCTCGGTTGCTCGACCAAATTTTTTTATCTCACCACTGCCCAAAGATCTTGCGGGGTGGATTGGTCAAAACTTGAACATTTCTATCGAGGAAGTGCAAGGTAAAATCCGCCAAGAGATAGACCACTATTTTTCATAAGTTTCTCCTTAGGGCCTGTTAAATTTGTTATAATTATTTTAAAGGAGAATCATCGTGGAAGAGAATATTAAATCTACCTCAGAAACCCCATTGCATCAAAGCGCTAGTGTTCGCGTTTTGTTGATTGAAGATAATCAAATAAGTGCCAAACGCTCACACCTGCAAATTAGCAAACTTGGATATAATGTTTTTGTGGTAGAAAAAGAGAGTGATGCTAAAGAAAAGATTGAAGAGGTGTACTCCAATATTGAGCATCTTGATAGTGGGGAGAACTCTGCTTGGAATCATGGATCGTTTACGGATGTAGGAAGTGTGAGTGGTAGTGATAAAGATGATGAGGCAGAAGCTGCAAGAACAAGAGCTAGCAGGGCCGAGGATGCTATCCCTTTTGATGTCATTATTAAAAAGCTTAATATTCAAGGACAAAACAAAGATCCTTTTATTCACTACATCAAAACCAATAGTAATATGAAAATTCGCAGCGTTCCGATTATTGTTATGACAATGCTTGGTAGTGATGAGAAGATTAGCGATCTTACCACTTGTGGTGCAGACGATTTTGTCGGCCACCCCTTCCGTGCAGATGAGATTGGTCTTAGAATTAGAAATTTATTAGAGACTAAACTTGCGCATGAAGAGTCAGCGGTGCAATTACGCGCTATTGAAAATTCCATGGAAGGCATGGCAATTATCAAAATGTCTACGGGAACTATTACCTACCTGAATCGCGCCTTTTTTACAATGCTGGGATATGAGTCTAAGGCAGAAGTTATTGGGAAAAATTGGTTAGAAATTTTTCGTAAAGAGGATCGTGGAGAGTTGAAAATGATGCTACGAGATCTTGCTTCCAAGAAGATAGTAGCAAAAGAGATGATGGGGGTGATGAAATCGGGACAGCTTTTTCATCAGGAGATCTCTTTAAATAAATTGGATCTGTCGCGTTTTGTACTTGAGTGTCGCAATATTGATTCCAGAAAAAAGAGTGAAAAATTTATCGATCTCTTAATTAATAGTTTAGGGCAAGGATTGCTGGTTTTTGATCAGGGGGGAAGGTGTTTTGGTAAATTCACTCAAGTTTGCGTCGATTTGTTTGGAACCTCCCCTGAAAATAAATTTATTTGGCATATACTCTCTCTTCCAGAAGCAGATCACGATGGTTGCAAACGATGGATTTCTGCACTCTTTGAGCAAAAAATTCCCTTTAAAGATTTAGCAAAGCTTGGCCCATCAAGCATTAAGAGGGGAGACTGTTTTATTGCATTAAACTACTATGCCATTTATGAAGAGGACAAGAAAATTTCTGCGGTGGTGTTGGTTGCCACCGATAAGACTGCAGAAGAAAATGCTAAAGAGAATGCCAAAAAAACTCAATGTTATGCAGACCTTATTTTAAATTTGGCAAAAAATAAAAAACAGTTCCTCTTCTATACCAAAGAGACAAAAGTACTCTTTTCCAATATCACTGATATGATTGAAAACAGTATTAAAAAGCGCAGGCACCATGCTGCCGATTTCATAGAGGAGATTAATCCTGAAATTGAACATGAACTTAAGATGATCAATCGGCTACTGCATACGATAAAAGGTGGCGCCGGGGCCTACTCCTTTAGTAAGTTACAACAATTAACCCACGATTGTGAAAGTACTATTAAGAAGTATATAAGTGCTAAGCAAGGTATCAGTGAGAATTTCTGGACTAAACTTAGAAGCGATGTTGCCTATATGCGATCCACCTTTAATGGTTCCCTTCAAGATTTATCAGGGCTATTAGGTGAATCCGCCGCTGATGGTCACTTTCGCGTGGAAATACCCATACAACAAATTCACACCTTTTCAACTGAACTAAAAACGCTCCTAGGGAAGGAACATAAAACTGTTCTTAGATTTACAGAGGTCTTTGCAAAAACACCAATCATCACCTATTTTAAAGGATACAACTACTTAATTCAAAAACATGCTGAGTATCGAACAAAAAAGGTTGAAGAGATTATTTTCCAAGGAGGTGATATTCGCATTGATGAGGCCTTTTATGCTGAATTTTTCATGGTGCTAGAGCATATTTTTTTGAATATTGTTGATCATGGCATTGAAGTTCCCCAGGAGCGAACTGCTAAAGGCAAGAGCGCTAGTGGAAGAGTGCAGGTTGTCTTTTCCAAACAAGAGTACCAAGAGGCCATGTCCCTCAAAATTATTATTCAAGATGATGGGGGTGGTATTGATCCTAGAAAAGTTCGCGATAAGCTTAAAGCAAATGGTGTGGCAGCAGAGAAGATTGAAAATGATGATGTAGAGGTCATCCAACATATTTTTGATGATGCTTTCTCTACTGCAGAAAAGATAAGTATTACTTCCGGTCGTGGAATTGGCCTTGCTGCCGTCAAAGGAGTTATCGAAAAACTGGGCGGAGGTATTGTGGTAAACTCTGTGCTCAATAAAGGTTGTCGTTTTACTATCTTGCTTCCTTTTGTCTGACAATATTTAATGGCATCCCCCAACAGCAATTGTAATGATCTTACTGCCTATAATATTGATAACACAACCAGCTGAAAAAATAAAAATAACTGGTGTGGTTTCACAATTAAAATGTTGATTGTAGCAAAAAATTGTATTGTTTTCTTATAAGGAGAGATTGCATGTATCGCTTAACTACAATCTTATTGTTAACGCTCTTTTTTTCTGCTCTTTCAAATACGGTGATGGCATTGCCAAAGCTACTGATAAAAATGCATCGAGATGCCGATAATAAAACCGTCTACCTTGTCGGTGATTTACACAATGAGGAATTAGACACTTGTGAATATTATAATCCTAAAAAAGAAAATTTTTATCAATTACTGAATACGCTTAAAAATAAAAGCAATGAAAAAACTATGGTGATTACTGAAATGTCGGAACGTCGCCATGAGATGTGGTCTCAAAATCCAGCGCTCATGCCCGATCTCTTCCTTCCGCGTGCAGCGCTACATATAAAAGACACCATAGAGAAGGAGAAGATTGCTAATTTTACTTATTGCACTGGGGATGATGTTCGCTTTGGCAATGATATTATGGGCGATCTTTGTTTACAACTACGCAATGTAAAGCAATCGGATCTCGAACAAGGATTTATCCCTGGCTCTAGACTTACATCTATAGCTGATCAACTCTGTAATCCAGAGAAACGTTGCCAGCTCATTACACATTTTACTTTTTTAAATAGTCAGCTTAACAGTGAAGGCACCATTCTCCGCGAAGATAAGGAACCTCTATACCAGTATATTCAAGACTATTTGTATAAGAGCAACCAATTCGTTAGTTGGCTAAATCTTTTTGCTAGCAATGAAACCGATGCTCCTCAAAAAGTGATAAGCACTCTTCCAAGGAACCAAGCTTTTGCAATATTATATCCTCCAAATTTGGAAGCAGTCACCAACATCGTTAAAACGGATGCCAATAACTATGTGCTCTATTATGGAATGCAACATATCGAGGACACTGATGGTGACGAAAATACCTCACAAATTCCCTCTATACAGCAGATGTTAACCAAGCTGGGATTTGTTATGGTTGCCTCTCCCAGCAGGGCGAGTGATGTCGATTTCTCCATCTTCCAATAGATCCCACTATAAAATTTCTGTGTGGCTTTGTGTGCCTAGTTTTGTTGTCACAATGAGATTTATTGTCCTTTCTTCTTTACTTCTAAGATCTTAGAATCACTCTTTTTTTAAAAAAACTTAAAAATCAGCAAAGAAAACTTACTAAAATAAGAATTAACAAGAGAAAAAAATTTTTCAAAGGAGCTCAAAAATGCCTCTTAGAAACAAGTATCCGATAACCGATTGGGTTTTAAGTAAAGAGTGTGTAATTAAAGGCGATGTGGTGGCTTTTTTCTGCGAGGAGGAGAAGCAGGAGGTGCATGCAGAAGTGTTAGGCTTTCCTTCAGAGGAGCATCGCCAGTATGTCTCTTGCCGGCGCCTGGGGACGGAGTATACCGAGGTCATTAATTTTTACAGTACCATCGTTTATAAAATAAAAGATGCGGTTACTGCAAGTAGGGCCTGTACTTGTGGGGCCAGGCATACTTCGAACCCAAGGTTTCATCTTTCCTATTGCGATCTTGCCAGTTAATTTAAAATAGTTTATATCTCTATAGTGTACCTTCACTCTTTATCCCCATAAAGAATCATGCCAAAGTACAAGACAGCACACTGCAAATCGTAAATTAAGGAGAAAATTTATGTTTAATAATAATGGCCATAATCAGCATCCAAGAGAGTACAATAAAGTCAGGGGGAAGTTTGAGGATCTGGTTGAAGATAAGCGAAATTTAGAAAAAGATCTTACAAATAAGAAAAAAATTCACTCTGCGATCAAGCAGAAGTTGGATAAGATCGATCAGTACAAAGAGGGAACGGTCTCTTACCTCAATATGCAGGAGCAAGAGAGAAAGCTCGCAATGGAGCTGGATTCACTAAAACAGCGCTTAGATAATATCAATCGAAAAATTGATGATTATAAACAAGAGAAGAACACTCAGCATATTACCAACTTAAATGATGTTTTAGTGGGTATGTTTTCTGAACTGAAAGCAGAAATTCCTACCTATGTTGGAAAAAATACGATCTATCTCAAAGTGCTCATTGCCATTATGGGCATTAACTCTCTTTTGTTGCTGGCCATTTTGATTCTGATTAGTCGGCATTAATTTTAAAGTTTAAAGACAATATTTTTGCATCCTTTCGAGAAGAGTGAGTAGGGAGGAGGCACTTTGCATAACGTAGAAGTGGATGTGTCTATGGCCATTGTTGTAGAGGTCTTTACATTGCTTGAAGGCCCATTCAATCCCAAGCTCTTTAGCATTTGCAGTTGGATCATCAAATAGGCGGGTTAGCTCTTCAGGGATTGTGGTTCCAAAAGATTTCGGCAAAGAAACGATATGCTTGTGGGTATTGATAATCTTAAGCCCAGGAATAATAGGTATGGTTACGCTGTTGGCTTTTGCTTTTTCGCAAAATTGGTAAAAGTAGTTGTTATCAAAAAACATTTGAGAGACAGCGTAGCTGGCCCCTAAATCTTGCTTCCTTTTCAGTTGTTTTAAATCGAAATTAAGATTAGGCGATTCAACATGCTTTTCGGGATAGCAAGCAACCGCAACTTTAAAATTGGTAGGTGCCCCATTGCCGCGGAGGTAAGTTCCCTTATTCATGGCCATTATTTGTGCCAGGAGGTCAGAGGCGTAGATGTTGGCGGTTTTATCTTTAGAGAGCGGGCGATCGTGTTTATGATCGCCTCGAAGTGCCACCAAGGTGTGGATCCCTAAAAAGTTAAGGTCGATTAAGACATCTTCTGTCTCTTCACGACTAAATCCTGTACAAAGCATATGAGGAACACTTTCAATTCCATACTTAAATTTCAAAGCAGCACAAATCCCAAAAGTTCCAGGGCTTTTGCGCCAAACTCTTTTCTGATAGGTTCCATCGGGTGTTTCTAAGTAATCGATATCGGCGGAATGGCTCGTAACATCCACCCACATGGGATTATAGGGTAGCAATTGCTCGATGATAGTTAAGAGGTTATCAAGATTCATTCCTCTGCGTGGAGGGATGAGTTCTATACTAAAAGAGAAGGTTTTGTTTTGAGAGATTTTTTCCAAGATATCCATAATTACCAAATTTGTGGAAATTTTTAATGTCATAATTTCAGCTGTCGATATGAGGTTATTGAGTGATGAATATCATGTCAAGTCTATTGTGAGAAAGATTTAGTAAAGGAAGGAGAGAGTTGCCTTGATGGGAGAAATTTTATGGGCATGTTAAGATTTTGTTAGTGAGCGATTAAAGACAAAAGAGGGTAAGAAGAAATTCTATTAACATAAGTGTAAGGAAGTATTTATGGCCGATACAACTGACTATTTCCCTGTCCCAATGAAGCAATTGATTTTAGATTCCGACATTTCTTTTAATCTTTTTTTATACCTACAGCTCAACAATAAAATGTTACAGGTGATGAAAAAGGGAGATCTAATGACTAAAAAGCGTTTGGATGATCTATTCAATAAAAATATCCATGTAGTGTTTATTCTAAAGAGTGATAAAGAGGAATTTTATAAGTATAAGGCCAAAAGTTTTTCAGCAGTGATTCTCGACGAGAAGTGCTCCCAAGAGAAAAAGATCGAACAGATTAAGGTGTATACCAAGGAGACTATTCAGGGGCTTTCTGAAGTGACAAATTTAGAAGAGTCAGTGCAGATTATGGAAAATTGTAGTGGAGTGACGAAGCAGATTGTCTCCGATGTTGCCAATAAAGGTTTTGCCAAGGCCTTTGATGATATTACCAAGATGATTAAGACGGGATCTGGGCTTATGGTTCATTCGGCCAATGTAAGTAGCTTGTCTGTGATCTTTGGGATGCTTATGAATATTATCGAGCCAAAAGAGCTTGAAGATTTGGCGATGGGAGGCCTTTTACACGATTTAGGGCTTTCAAAATGTGATGGTGCCATTGTTGAAAAATATTTAAAGAATGAACATAACATGCCAGAAGCCGAGTGGAGTGCTTTTGTCGAGCATCCAATGTATGCAATGGAGATGCTAAAATCGCGTTCAAGTACTCTTAGTAAAAATGTGTTAGATATTGTCTTTCAGCACCATGAGAATTTTGATGGCACAGGATTTCCTCGTAGAATAAAAAATATGCAAATTAATTACCTTGCAAAAATTGTTCGTATTGCTAACGACTTTGATATTGTCTATCGGGAGTTAGCTGCGCAACAAAAGTATGATCAAATGAGCAATATTTTGCTTTTCTTAAAAAATGGGATTATCCAAGATAACAAATTAAGAGAAGAGGATATGGGAGGAAAGGCACCTAAAACTATGTACGATGGGCGCATTCTAGAGGAGTTGATTAAGAATATTGTCCCAGTCAAAGAGGGGGCAGGGACAGATGCTCTTGTTAGTGGCAATAGCAATAAAATTGCTGCTTAAATTTTTTCACAAGAGGAGAGGAGTGGAGTGGAGATTCTAGCTATGGAGAAAAAAGCGAGTTTAGTGGTTTTAGATCAGCATCAGCTTCTCAATACACAGAATAATTTTTCACTTGAAAAATGGAATGAACAGGTACATGAGTTTCAATTGGAGCTTTTTTACAGCAACAATCTAGGCAAGTGCTTGGAACTTTTTCAAGGGCCTCAAATTTTTATTATTAGTTATTTGGTAAAAGAGGTGCAAAGCGATTTATCTCCACTGGAGCTTTTAATAAAAAATTTACAAGGAAAAAAAGTCATCTTTTTGGTCTATGTGCAAACTTCAGATGCTCATTACTTGCTTGAGCATCTGAATAGTAGGCAGATTGATCGCTTGATTACACAAGCATTTACGATCGAGTCTGTAAATGAAGAGGCGATAAAGGCCTATTGTACACTAAGTGAGAAATATTCTGAGTCCGATGAACAAAGGCAAAATGAGTTAGCGTTACTTGATGATCTCAATCGTGAGCTACAGCTGAAAAATGATTGGATGGAGGAAGAAAAGCGAATTTCAAATATTTTTTCAAATATTAATATTAGCTTTAAGCAAAAGATAGAGCAAAGTTTTACACTCATTTTAAATACATTAAAGATTGAGCACTATATTTTTTATAAAGTGGATCATAATGAATCCATGGATGATTGTTTGAGTTTTATGTCATCAAGTATTCCGGGAATAAAAGAGCATTCTTTGCTAACGGAAAATGAGGTGCCTGCTGTTTTTGCTTACTACAACAATAAAGATGTTCTAATTAAAGATTTTTCGCAAGAAAAGAGGCTTGCTAAAAATCCTTACTATCCGGAAGATGTGTTGTCTACCTTTTCTATTCCTTTGTATGCAAGTGATAAAATTTATGGGGTAGTGGAGTTTATTAATAAAAGTGATACACTTCAGAAAATATTTCCACTATTCGTTTGCAAGCTTTTACGAGAGTTAATTCATAATTTGCACTTTCAGATTGAGATCAACCTTTTAAAGGATAAGATTCATGCCTCTAATATAGAGATGGGCGATATTTTGAATAATGTCACTCAAGGTATTCTTACTGTAAATAAGAGTTTAAAAATTAATCCCGAGTATTCACAGGCACTAGAGAAAATTTTACAGCAAAAAGCATTGGTCGATAAGCATCTCGGGGATGCACTGTTTTGTGCTAGTGATCTGGAGAAATCATCGGAGCTTAAGCAAAAAAAAGATCATATTATTAATTGGCTAGTTTCTGTTTTTGAGATGCCTGATAATTGGGAACTTCTTTGCGAACTGAAACCTCGTCGATTGGAACTTCCACGAGGGGGATCACTCGAAAATACTCAATTTTTGGAGTTCGATTATTTTCCTATTAAAAATAGTTGCAGCACTGAGCTTGAAAAGGTCATGATGATTATTACCGATGTGACCGCCCAGGTATTGCAGCAAAAAGCTATGGCAACATTAGAGGAAGAGAACAACAGTAAAATGATAATCTTGACGGAAATTATCAAACTTAGTCCTACCACTCTTTCTAATTTTATTAAGGAGAGTGTTACTAAGCTGCAACGAATTGCCGCAATCAAGAAGGATTTTGAAAAGGATAACAGTGCAGGGAAAATGGAGAAAAAAGTTGTCGAGCAGGTAGTGGATGAGCTGTTTGCAACCTTGCATGCCATAAAAGGACTCACCAGCTTCTTAGGTCTCTTGAAAACGGCAGAGAAGTTTCATGAGTTAGAAAATTACATCTGTGATCTACAGAAGAGTAAAGAGTATGAAAAATTCAGTGATTTAATGATTAGAATCGAACGTGAATCGCAATATTTTTCTGAAATTGTTCGCGGTTTTTCCGAGTTAATTCAAACCTATTCAAAGTATGCCATCCAATCCGATGTTGATCATATTACTTTTCAAGGTGATATCTTAAAAGTTTTTAAACTGACTGGAGATACTTTAAAATCCAATCCTCTCTATGTTTGCGTGCATAATAAGATTGTCCGTAATATTGAAATTTACAAAAATATTCTTCTGAATAATTTCAAGGAAAAAGCAGAGGAACTGATTGCGAGATTGACTCGAAAACAAGGTAAAAAAGCACACCTGGTGATTGACCTAGATTCATTAACTCCAGTTGGTTATTTGCAAAAGTTAGAGGAGTTAGTTATTCCTTTACTGATCAATGCGATTGATCATGGTGTTGAAACGTGCGAAGCAAGAGTGGCCAAGAAAAAAGCTGAAGCTGCAACTATTACACTACGAACGACTTTTTATCGTGAAAGCAATACCATGGAGATTTTGTTTGCTGACGATGGGCAGGGAATTAATGTAGAAGCAGTTAAGAAAAAGGTGATCAAGGCGGGAATAGTTACGGAAGAGAGTGCCAAGACGCTTTCTCGCGAAGCGATTCTTGATCACATCTTCTTGCCAAAATTTTCCACGAAGGATACGACGGTCATAAACTCCTCAGGGCGTGGTTATGGGTTAGATGTTGTACGTTCAGTTGCCAAGCGACTTCTCTGTACAGTCGTGGTGGCAGAGACCTCAGAAAAGGGAACGATCTTTAAGATTAAAAGTATAAAATGAAATAATAGCTTGCAATAAGAGGAGTTTAGTATGGGAATTAAGAAGATTGGCCTAGTCACTGCTGGCGGTGATTGTCCTGGTTTAAATGCTGCTATTCGTGCTGTAGTAAAAACGGCGATGAGCACTTATAATGCACAAGTCATTGGTTTTCTTGATGGATTACGAGGAGTGGTGATCAACTCCTTTGTGGACATGGGGAATGATCGCGTCTCCAATATTATTGCACGTGGAGGCACTATCCTTGGAAGTTCTAATCGCGATAATCCCTTTGCCTTTTATTATGATGATAATCAAAAAGATCCACTGGACGTCTCCGATGTGGCAGTAAGGCACTATGAGCTTAATCACTTAGATGCTTTAGTATGCATTGGAGGTGATGGTACTTTGACGATGGCAAGTCAACTAGCAAAAAAAGGTTTGAATATTGTTGGTATTCCGAAAACTATTGATAACGATGTTCAAGGGACTGATCAAACCATTGGCTTTGATTCTGCAGTGGTGACTGCAACCGAGGCCATCGATAAAATTAGAACGACTGCCGAGAGTCACCATCGCGGCATGGTCATTGAACTCATGGGGCGCACTGCTGGCTGGCCTGCACTCTTTGCTGGAATTGCTAGTGGTAGCGATGTCATTTTGCTTCCAGAAATTCCCTTTGATATGGCAAAAATTTGTGAGCATGTGCTTGATCGGCGCAAGAGTGGCAAACGTTTTACCATCATCTGTGTTGCCGAAGGGGCAAGGCCAAAAAATCAAGAGGTAATTACGATTGCTGATAGGGATAAGCGCACCGGCATGGTACGCTTAGGTGGTATCGGCAATTACATTGCAAAAGAGTTGGAGGAGAAGACAGGCGTGGTTTCGAGAACAACAGTCTTAGGCCACCTCCAGCGCGGTGGTTCTCCTACTCCTTACGATCGCATCTTGGCCACTCGCTCAGGAGTACGTGCAATGCAACTGGTGATGGAGGGGGTGTTCGGAGTGACTGTTTGTTTAAAGGGAAGTAGTATTGAGCATTTTTCTTTAGAGAAGGTGGCCAATAACCCTCGTATTGTTCCTCTCGATTCCGAGTACCTGACCATTGCAAAGTCTATTGGCTCTTTTCTTGGCGATTAGTTTACTTACTCTCTATCGCTATCGCTATCACTTTCACCTTCATCATCGCGTGAAGTTTCAACCTCGCCAATACCATTTAAAAAGAAGGTCACCGCCAAGGTTGTACTCTCCTCTTCATTGTAGAAGCGAGAACCAACTCTTTTAATGGTCACTTGGAAAACGTGCTTGCGACTAGACTCAGGGATTTCACCAGCATCAAACACCAGGCGATCAGGGAAATTTTTCATGCTAAACTCTTTTTCAAACTCGGCCAAAGTTACACTGTAGCGAATGAATTTTCTCCGTCCAACTCTGATCTCGTAAATAACTTTAGCATTAGGATCGTCCACAGTTTTTAAGAAGGAGCTTGCCACATCTTTGGCCTGCATAATGAGTTTGTTGCCATCCCAATGCACACCCAGCGACTCTACTGTTAAATGAGGTGTCACTCTTTTACGCTTTAAGGTTTGAACGTTTGCCTCAAAGGAGTTATGGCTTACGGCACGAACATCACGAAGAGTATAGTTGTAGTAGGTGTTATCCAAAGTAATAGAGGGAGTATTGGATTGATAAGCGTTGATACTGACGCTTATATCTTCATGCTCCTCTGACGGAATTAAGATAGCGCCGTGATCGAACTTAAGTGTCACGTATGAAGTGATCGACTCAATAGTTCTTCTAAACTGACTGTAACTTGGATAAGGAACGCTCACATAGTGACAGTTCCCTCGTCCATCACAGCGTTGTTCACTACGATACTGGGTCTCGCAGCGCTCATAGACATCGTAGAGGGAGGAGACTAAGGTTGCAGAGAGGGTAAATTCGCCAGTGCTCCTGCGGACAGTTCTGGAATCGCCTTCGTCTTCGCGTCCGATATAGCGCTCACTAAAGGAGCAACTCTCACCATGATTGTAGCCTCCTCCATGAGGGAAAGAGTGCGGAGGTCGCATGTGGTGATCAGCAAGCGCTATCGCTGGCAGCACCAAGAGGGTAAAAAGGGAGGTGAAGGTGGTGGCGCGTACAATTTGTTTCATCATAAAAACTCCTTGGATTATGGTAATAAAAAGTGTTGAAACATGCCCATGTGCTTTGCAACATCTATGCCGACGGCCCTGGTGTCATGAAGCTACCTTGCAAAAGTAAAGAAGTGAGCGCAAGTATCCGATAGAGAAGACTAAAAAGGTAGTATGAAATGAAAAAGATAGTTATCTTGGGCACAACAATTATTATTGCCTTCCCCTTGCTCTATTTTTATTTCGCTCTTTATGGATCACAAAAAAATTCGCCGATAGTAGAGCTAGGGGCCACACTGCCACCGGATCCAATAAAACTCTTGGCCACACCCATTGCTACTCCCTCATTAGCGGTAGCAAGCTTCCATCCCAATCTCAAACCCCATCTCAATTCTAACGCCAATGCTGCTGTTAATACTAATCCAGAAATTTTTGTTAACCCCAACTTTTGTTTGCTAGCAAACAATCGACCGATTCCCTATACCCTAGGAAGCGTATATCAGCTTTTTGATATTACTCAAGAGGAGTTTTTAGCAAGCATCGAGAAGGCAGCGGCCGTTTGGGAGCGTGTTATTGGTCGCAAGGTCTTTGTGTATGAACCAAAAAATGAACGGGCGATGAAGATTAGCATGGAAATTGAAAGCAACCAATACTCCGATGTGAATGAAATTTGTGACTTGCAAACAAAGAAAAAGCTGGCCGTACAAGATTTTGCTAAGCGCGAGCAAGAGTACCGAGAGCATCGAAGTGAAATGGATCAGGCACTAGCAGTGATTGAACGACGTCGTCAGGAGATGAACAAACGAATTACCGATGCTAATCGTGGGACCCCGCTAACTCAAGAGGAGTTCATGCAATTAAATCAAGATGCAGAACAATTCAACCAAGATTTAAGTGTGCTCGCACAACAAAATGAGGGCGTAAACGAGGAAGCTAAACGTATTTTAGAAGATGCAGAAGAATTTAATAAATCACTTCGTAACCTTAGTTCCGATTCACTGAGCACTTATGTTGGTGAATATGCCTATAACAATAATTCCGTGGTGATCTATTACCTTTGCAAACGTGAAGACCTGCTCTTAACGCTTATGCATGAGCTTGGCCATGCTTTGATGTTAACACATAACGATCGCAGAGAATCCATTATGTACCCGATACACCACCCAGATATCAAAGAACCAAGTGGTGTGGATGCAACGATTTTTCACGAATTTTATAATAGAGAAAAATTCCGTTGCAAGCAAACTATAAACGAGAAAGATATTGAAGCGAAATATTTAAAGTAGATGTCAAATTTTTCCTGCAAAATGCTGCGATAATAATTGAGCATACAAGAAGATAAACAATTGAAGAGATGATTATGGAATCAAAACCTTCGATGTTTCTGATGAAAAAATGAAATATTGCCACAACCGACAAAGGCATTAAAAGGCCAAAAAAACCTGCATTTAAAGCATGCCAAAATGTTTTAGTAAAACTCTGATAATTGTTCTTTAAGTAATCGATACTAACATTAATCAAGAAGTTTTCTCTTTTGATTCCTTCTGTACTAAGATTAGCAAGGCCATATTGGTTTTTGTACAAACATGCAACGAGTGCAGAAAACATGCCATACAAAATAAATATATGCGAAAACCAAATAGCAGTTACAGGCCTTTGCATAATAGAGGTGAAAATGATCGAGCTAGTTATTGATAAGAAGGCATGAAAAGTGATCACACCTAGTGAGTTATCAAGCAATGGAGGAGTAATTGCTATATTGAACATCCAAAATAGTCTGTAAGTTAATGGAGCTACTGTAAAGTCAACTTTCCCATTTATTTTTTCTATTTCTCTTAAATGATCTTTTATATTTTTTATATTCATACCCATCTACTTCCTAAATATTGCATCTAATGATAGACTGTTTATCCCATTGGTTCTGGTTGTACCTAATATGGTAGGACGGTAATTAATTAAGCCTTCCCGCTCTCTTTCTAGGTCAAGGATTCGGTCAAGATCAGTTTGGGCATTCACAAATTCCGTAACGGGATAAAAGGGATCTTTTCGATCGATAGCAGGGTTCGATTTGTCATCTGGTGATTTCGGTTCGTTGTTAAATGGATCACATGATTCAATGCCTGGTCTATAGTTAATCAAACCGTCCCACCTTATTATGGATTCTAAGTGTAGTCGTTCTTGTTCTTGTTTCTTTGCTTCCATATTATCTATATAGAAGTTCGGGTTAAAAGAGGTGATTTCCTCATCTTTCTTCTTTATTTTTTCCTTTTCCTCTTCCTCGTCTTCTTTGTCAGGATTTGATTTTTCATTATCTTTTTCAGTTGTTGAGTTTCTCACCTGCTCTTCTTGCTCTTTCTGCTTTTTTGCAATATCTTCTTCCTCTTTCTTTATGTTCTCATTGAGTTTTTTCATGTTTTCATTACTTTTTGCTTGTGCTTCTTTTTCTGCTTTATAACGAGCTTCTTTTTCTAACTGCATTGCTGTGTCTTCTTGGGTTTTCGTGTTGATCTCTCTTTTTGTACGAGCATCTGAGTTTGCATAGTTCTTTTCAGCATTGATCTCTGCGTTGTGAATTTTTTCTGTTTCTTTCTGCTCATAATGGGCCTTCATGGAAGCTTCGACTCGCGAGAGCATAACTTCTTGACAGGAGTCACTTAAGCTATACGCTACAAAAACAGATAAGGGTGTATTTCTTGTGAATACAGCTGTAGCTAGTGACGCCACACAAGCTCCTGCGTATTTGATATCTGTATTCCAATCAGTAGCTTCTCCAAAATTTCGCTCAAGCCGAGGATCTCTGGGAAATACTAGGGATGGTTCTTTTGTATCATTTTCAACCATTCTATCAAAAAACCTATTTTGCGGAGGAGTTCCTGGCATTCTATCATCGAATTTGTTAATCCCAGAGAGTGGCCCGACTTCTAATGGTTCAACGACTAAACCAATGCCTGGAATTTTTGAGATAATAAAAGGATTCGTTCCAATGGTGATGAATTTTTTTACACCTTCACTTGTTTGCTGATAATTTTTGACGACCGGTTGCTTAGATCCAATCCTATCCATTGTAGAATTATCGACGAGCACAAACCTATGTTTCTTTCTGATTGTGTTATTGTTGCTTGAAAATTGCACAAGAGATTGTTCAATTTTACTGGTTATTGCTGTATCAAATGTTGCATTAGTAACATGTTTCTCGATAAAAGCAGCTCTCTCTATAAACATTTTTTCTGTTTTGTTATCAAACACCAGAGGGAGGCCAAGCTTTTTGGAGAGGATATTTCCTATTTGGGGATTAATAACGGATAGTAGTGGATTGATAATTTTACAGCTCTCTTTTTTGCCGAGTATAAATGAGTTGTCAATGTCATTCAACATCGGTTTTACAAGAGCATCATTAAGGCCTTTTGACTTAATTTCATCAGTGAAAAAATTTTCAAGTGATACGCTAGAAAATTTCTCAGGATTTGCTCCTCTGATCACTGCAGCATATCTTGAGATAACTTCTGCAATTTTTTGATAGTTTTCATTTGAGGGATGGATTGTTTTATGAAAACTTTGGGTGATTTCTTTTGAAAGATTATATGCCTCTATTAATTCTGATTCTTCGATTTTTTGAACATCCTTGATTAAGTCTGGATTGGATTTTATATATTCTCTAAGATAATCGTTGCTTTCTTGAGAGAGGTTTGTGGAAAGATTATCTTCTGTTAATTCGTAAAGAATGTCGTCGAACTTATCATCATCCACAGTTTTAAATTGTATCAGCGGCAATAGTGTTCCGTCTGTTGAGATATTTCCAGAATAACGCCCTTGAAGTCTGGCAAAGGTTATTTCTTTTTGTATTCTTTTGAAGATTTCTTTAAATTCATCAAAGTCAGAAAATGGATCTACATTGTTGTTAGGATTTTGAGTGGCAGTGGCCATGTCACTCTCTTTTAGTATTTCTTGAAATCGTTTTTCAAAATCAAAAGGAAACGCTGAGTTGGGAAAGAGAAAAACCCATATTGTTAATATGGGAATAATCGAATTTTTCATAAAATCCCCTAGGGTTGTATTCATTTGTGACTTTGTTGCTTAATAAAAAGATTATCTTTATCAAGAATTTTGTTGTTTACAGTAGATAAAAATACTTGTCAATAATTGCAAATCAATTATCCTCCCTTACATATGGAAGGACTTCTCGCAATATTTCTCGGCTTCGATCATGAGGCCGGCCACTTACGCTCAGTAGGCAGATTCTCCTCTTAAGCAGGTGCTGTTTTATTATATCGCTTGCTCTGCCCCATGCAACAGGATAGATGTATGCCTGTAACTCGGCCGTACATTCTCACCTTCGCCCTGTGATGGGGGAGATGTAGCAGCACTAGTGTCCGACCCTCTTTAGCAGCTCTCTTCACATCTTTTCTGGAAAGCACCTCTTGGTTGTTGCCGGGGGAACTCCTCCTCCTTCTCTCCTCGAGCATCTCCTTGCACTTCCGCGCAGAGGTGTTGCTACACTTTGCTAAGAGCTGCAACTCCTCTTCTTTGCTATTCTACTGCTTCTCGAGAAGAGATGCCTCTTGCCGATGCATGACACGTTAATAAATCACCTAGTGGAGTGATTTGTTCTAGGGGTGGGATAAGTTTTTTTCATTGGGTAAAATTGCGGGAGTGATCCCGCAATTTTACCCAATGTTTTTTCATAAAGCAGTCCAATACATTTTTACATGTATCCACCCCATACTCTTTCGGCATGTTACCACTATAAGAGTCAGCAATTTCGCCTATTTAATAATTTGGGATTAGATCAAATAGGTTATGTGATCGCAGATTAGTACTCGATACTTTCTCTTGTTGTTGAATAGTGTGGCCTGGATGATCCCTTGTTGATCAGCAACACTGCTACACTTGCCATTACACTGTTGCTTGCTGTGCTTGCGGTAACAGATGCGAGAGATCATAAGCGGTAGCTTCTGAGCGTCTACAAGAGTAATCAGGTCACCTTCCTCCGAGGCGGCAGCATCATCTTCCGCCCAGGCGTAGGCAAATAGTGGCACACCTATCCCTGCAAGCTCGCTAATGGCCTTTAAAGTAAAACGATTGGCAACATAGAGGGTGTAATCGATAAAGAAATCGCATTTACCCTGAAGATCTTTTACAAGTTTAAGATGGCCAAGGTTACTCATCCCTAAAATAAAGCGCCTTTGCGGATGGTCTTCAATAAACTTCACAACTAAAGAGTAGAATTGCTCATCAAACATAAGAGGAGGTAAGGGAAGAAAATCACTAGCATACTCAATTGTCAAATCTTTGGCACGAAGAAAAGGAATTTCAGTGGTGGAGTTGGGATAGAGATTTGCTCTTTTACAGACAAATTTTTTTAAAGCATAACCTGGAAGTGTTACGTCCTTTTGTTGCAAAAATTGATCAAGCATTTGCTCTTTTTGTAATGAGCGTGACTGATGCATTTCTTCATAAAGATGATTTTTTAGTGCTTTAAGTTTAGATACCGGAGTAAATGCTGTTTCCACCTGAGAGGAAAATCCAGAAACGGATTCAGAAGCGACCAGTTCAAAGGAGTAGTGCTTAGACTCTTTTAAAAGAGCGCGAAAGATTTCGGCAGATGTGCTGGCAATGCCTGGAGGGAGTGTAATGGGGATGCGCGGTTTTTTTTGTGGAAATTTTTTAAGATCGAGTGCAGGAAGTGCGGAGGAAGCTGCCACCGAAGCTTTCTGAATCAAATACAGTTCATCACCAGTTTGGATTTTAACTCCTAAAGTATTCACTCTTAAAAGTGTAAACTCTTCTCCTGCTTTAACTGTGGTGAGTTTTTTTCCTTGAGCATTTTCCATTTGAAAAAGGTTAAAATGCAAATGCTCACCTGCTCCGATGTAAAGCATCCGATCATTTTGACGTAAATCAAGCGTTGCCTCGATGCTCAGTGTTGCCACAGGAGTACCGCTCACCGCGAGCACACGAGCGGCGCTTAGGCCACGATGTCCAGGATAGTCGCTACCGACCACATCTTCACCGTAACTACTCTTGAAAAAAGCTTGGGTAGGACGGCGGGAAAAGGGAAAGCGCATGCTATCGCTTTCTAGTTTACTACTGCTACTGCCACCATCGAGGAGTTTCCTATAGTAACTCACCACTTGGTGGACATAATCTTTGCCTTTCATACGACCCTCAATCTTCAGTGCACTTATGCCAATATCCTTGTAGGATAGTACCTTCTCTTCTAAAGACAGATCGTTACAAGAAAAGGGATAAAAGTGTCCCTGATTTTTTTTACCATCTTCTTCAAAATAGTTTCTGCAAATCTGTGCACACTCACCACGATTAGCAGAGCGTTTTAACAGCATGCCAGAAGCCAGGCAAAGTCCTGAAAAAGAGTAGCAGAGTGCTCCATGGATAAATACCTCCAGTTGCAAATCGGAAAACTCCTCTCGTAGCTTTTTAATCTCTGCAAAGGTCAGTTCTCTTGAAAGTACTACGCGTTTAAAACCAAGATCACGTGCCATCTCCAGTCCATAGCGATTGTGAATTGCCATTTGCGTGGAAGCGTGTAGTGGAAGCTTGGGATATAATTTTTTAATCGCATAAAATAATCCCAAATCTTGGAGAATAACTCCTGAAACTCCAACCGCAGCGATCTCATCAATTTGCATCAATGCTAGCTTTAGTTCACTTTGTTTAATGAGTGTATTCATTGCCAGTAAAATTTTTTTTCCATTGTCCTCAGCATAGCGAACGATTTTTCTATACTCCTCTACTGAAAAATTATTTGCGCTCTTACGAGCTGAGAATTTTTTTAGTCCCAAATAAACAGCATCTGCACCAGCTTTGAAAGCGTAAATTGCCGCTTCAAAATCTCCAGCAGGTGCTAAGAGTTCTGGAGTAAACTTATCTGTTTTAGTTTGCATTTTGTTCCTTGATCTAAGTCACATTGTCTTGCACACTATAAGTATCGATAGACAAAGACAGAGAAAATCGATAGAAGAATTTAAAGATTTTCTTATAGTATAACTTTACTCATAACTGCAAATAGTTTTATGTATGTATAAATATAAAATTTTATTTTTATTTTTTGTTTTTATTTGGAGTTGGGATTTTGTAATTGCTGATGAGACTATATTTCCAACCCCAACCCCAATAGCAACGCCCACTTCGGCCCCCACACCGGAAGTAGAGCGGAAAATTGCCACTCTTCCAACGAAAGAGCTTGCAGCAGAATCGGAGGAACCAGAGGAAGAGGACTCGGAACTGAGTGAACTCATCTCAGTGGCAGAACTTGCAAATGCAGACAGCACCAGTGGTTTTATGAAACAAGAGCACACGCTACGAGAGTTCTTGCAGTACTACGCTCTTACCTACATCGGGGTTCCTTATGTTAAAGGTGGGAGTAATGAGACTAGTGGTCTTGATTGCTCGGCCTTTACCCAATCGGTTTTCTCCAATCTTGGGATTAAACTTCCACGTTCAGCACGCGAGCAATTTCAATCAAAAAATCTGTTAGAAAAACCTATCTCCTCTGGAGAACTTCGTCCTTTTGACTTACTCTTCTTTAAAAAGAAAAAACGGGGGGCCATCGATCACGTAGGAATTTATGTAGGCAAAGGACTCATGATTCACACCTCCTCTAAAAACAAAAGGGTACAGCTAAGCAAGTTTATCGATTCAACATATTGGCATAAACGTTTTTTTAAAGCACGACGACCAATTCTGCTTACCCACTAGGAGGGAGGATAGATGCGCAAAGTAAAGATTGTGTGTACGATGGGACCTGCAACAGAAGGTGTAGAGCGGTTAATGCAACTCATTCATGAGGGCATGGATGTTGCTCGCATCAACTTCTCTCATGGTGAACATCAAGATCATCAACGGATGATTGAGAATTTGCGAATCGCTAGTCGCAAAAGCGGCCGCCCTCTGGCGATCATGGCCGATCTTTGTGGGCCTAAAATTCGTGTAAGAAAAATGCAAGCAGGAGGAGCACCACTCACTCCAGGCGCCACTGTGATTTTTGATAGCAGTTTTGGCGGAGAAGGAACTGCTTCGCGCATCCCCCACACCTACGCTTCGCTCGCCCGTGATGTTGTCCCTGGCAATCGTATTCTCCTAGATGATGGCCTTTTGCAAGTTGAAGTAATACGCTCTATCTCCGATCATGAAGTGGAGTGCAAAGTTTTAGTGGGTGGAATTTTAAAAGATAAAAAGGGGATGAACCTGCCCGGGATCGCTCTCTCCACACCAGCACTCACAGAGAAGGATAAGAAAGATCTAGAGTTTGCTAAGCAGATGCAGATCGACTATGTGGCGCTCTCCTTTGTTCGTCACCCCAACGACATTTCGCAAGCAAAAATCATTGCAGGTCCCTCACTTCCAGTCTTGGCAAAGATTGAAAAACCGGAGGCCATCGCCAATTTAGAAGCTATTTTAAAAGTTGCCGATGGAGCAATGGTGGCACGAGGAGATCTTGGCATCGAGGCAGGCCCAGAGAAGGTGCCTTTGCTACAAAAACGTATCATCTCTTCAGTACGTGCCTATGCCAAACCGGTGATCACCGCTACACAGATGTTGGATTCGATGATCGTGAACCCCATGCCTACGCGTGCAGAAGTATCAGATGTCGCTAATGCCGTTCTTGATGGTACCGATGCAGTTATGCTTTCCGCAGAGACCTCTGTCGGCAAATACCCACTAGAGGCCGTGCGCATGTTAAACACCATCATCAGTGAGATTGAAGGTAGCGAGCACTATCGCCACTCCTTTGCCTCAAAACAAAATCCCTCGAGTGCTGTCACTACTGCGGTGGTGGCCGAGAGAAGTTTTAGTAATGCTATTGCTGAGGCCGCCGTTGGACTAAACAACATTATCGACATTAAAGGGATTGCTGTCTTTTCAGAATCGGGCAAGAGTGCAGGACTCTTAAGTGCACATCGTCCCTTCTCTCCACTGATTTGCTTTTCTCGCCATCAGCAAGTTTTAAATCGCCTCTCTCTCTACTGGGGGGTAATTCCAATCTTGGGTGAGTGGTGTGCAGAAGTAAAAGGTATTGTGGAGCAAGCAGAACGCGCCTTACTGGAACGTCATCTCGCTTGTAGTGGTGATGTGATTGCTATTACCTTTGGGCTTACCATCGCGAGTGAACCCTTTCAAACCAACCTAGTAAAACTCTGGAAAATTCGTTAGGTGCCAAGTTGATCCATTTTTTAGATTCGAGATAGTGCCTTATAATTTTGGCATGTCATCAATAAATGTTATTGAGTAATAAAAAAAAATAATTTAGCTATTTCATGAAGTTAAAGGAAATTTTCACCACTTGAAAATTATTTACAAGGTGAATCAGCACTCTTCTTTTAAAATAAATGACAATGAAGAGTAAATAAAACTCTCTATAACCTGGACCAATGGAGTTTATAATGTCTGATTACCGTTTTAGTAAATTGACTCAAAGATTTCTATTATCGTTTATCTTTTCCTCGGTGCTACTGAGTGCAATAGCAGCAGATAAAAATAAGACTCATGTGATGATGATTAGTGGTGGTGGTGAGGGCTCTAGCAATAACTACCGTTATGAAAATAACGTCAAGCTCTTTGCCGATGTCTTAGGAGAGAAGGGATACAACTCCTCTAACATGACACTTTTTTTTAACGAAGGGAAGAGCAGTCGTGTGCATGATGAGGCTTATGAAAACATGCTACATAAGTCGATGTATGGTGTGAAGTATGATAAGCCAAGCATTTTTCGTCCGACTGTTTTAAGGGATATGATCACAGGCCCTGCTTTTGAAAAAGATATTCGTGCTCAATTTGCGAGCGCAATTGAGCAGGCAAAAAAAGGGGAGATCGATAACTTTGTTCTCTTTACGACTGATCATGGTACCTCTCATGATGATGATTACAGTAAAAGTTATATCACCCTGACAACCAAAGGGGAAAAACTCACGGTTGAAGAGATTGATAAGTTTGTAAAAGAGCTGGCCAAATATAAAGTGCCGGTGGCGGTAATTGGAACACAATGTTTTAGTGGCGCTAATATGTCACTTGGACTTAATAATGACAACGCCTGTGCCTTTTCTGCGGCAGAGGCCTATGAGACGAGTAGGGCCTTTCCTGGCTACTCTTGGGACGTTAAAAAATATAATCTCCCAGAACTCTCTTTTAGTGAATACAGTTTCCTTTTTAGTTGCGCTCTTCACGATTCTAAAAAACAGCGTTTACAAAAAGAGGCCAAGACCACAGGGAAAAGTGTTGCTGAACTCAAAAAAGCACAGCCAGCTGATCATCCGCTGGCCTATGCTGATCGTAGTTGTGAGTTTAAAAAGAAAAAGATTGCAGACTTTGATAAAGATGGCAAGGTATCTTTGGCAGAAGCACACTACTTTGCTCTCTATAAAATGTCATCGGAGTCGGCACCACAAATAAGCTCACAAAAATATGTTTCACAAATTTATGGTAACCGTGCTGGTAAAGTAGGCGACGATATTATTGGTGACATCTCTACTGTCAGTAGCGATTTAAAAACGTGTTTAGGCAAAGATCGCGATCAGTTTTTAGAGAAGACGTTATCTGCAAGTGGTGCAGTTCTTTTAAAAGAGCATGCACAAAAAATGTTGGATATGAAAAAACATTATTTGCTACAAATGATTAAGGATGCCGATTGGAAAATTTACGATAACTTTTGGGATATCAATAGCAGCGACTCTGTTGATAAGCAACTGAAGCGGATCAGCGAGATCTATCACGATTACAAGAGAAACTACGATCAACTGCTTGCAGAAGTTGCCTCTGCTATGAAGAAACTCAATAATGCTCGGGCAACGATACAGTCTAAAAAAGAGGATTTTATCACGAAGGTTATGCTTAAGAATGCTGCCTTTAAGAAAGATTATGATTTGTATAAAAAATTGGAACAACTAGTTCGTCCAGTGATGGATCAAGCTGTTGCTGCGGCTGCAGCTGCGGCAACCACTACACCTCCGGCCACCATGCCTTCGTCAGAAGATATGATGAATTATCTACGCTTAAAGGAGAAAATTGCTCAAAATGTGGAGAAAGAGTACAATCGTGTCCACGCTGTTGATGTTATCAAGCTAGAACAAAAAGAGAAAACTTATCAAGGCCTTGTCGATCGCCTTGGGCATAGGCCTATTGATGGTAAAGATTTCGAGGGAAAAATGCATGCTAATCACGCTAAGATCCGTCGTGTCTATGAACTAGCGCAAGGGTATATGGCAGAGTTGCATGTATTGAAGAATGGAACTCCAGAGCAACTTTTAAAATTAAGTAGTCTCTATCAATGTGAAAATCACACTCTATAAAAAAAAATGCAGGAGGACTCTTAAGTGAAAAAGAAATCATTAACCTTGTCATTGCTAGTGCTAGTGCTAGGAAGTTTTGCCCTCACCATCACTTCTCTCTTGGCGGTAGAGGTTCCAGTAGGTCAGTATGAAGTGATCGGTCGCTATAATCACGCTCATAACACCCTCACGGTGTATGAGGGTACTGAGGCGGAGTTTCGCCTCTTACTTTTGGGAAGTGCCACCCTCACCTCCTTTTTACCTGGTGATAAACATTACTACAAAGTTGTGGCAAACATTCCTCAGAAAATTGTAAATAACGATGGCATTGCCGATCTCATTGCAGTACAAAGTATCGAAATCTACAATCCCAAAAAAGCACAATTTAAAAAACTGTAAGCTTAAACTGGAGACTAATAAACAAAACCCCACGCCCCTACCATCATGGGGTTTATCATACCCCTTTAATTGCTATCATTGCCCTCAATTTTGGGTTGTTTTTAGAGGGACGCTGCACTGAAGATGTTTTTCATCAGCATGGCCCGGGTCATGGGACCTACTCCACCGGGAACAGGGGTGGCGGCACTGGCGTGGCCTACGATCGATTGAAAATCGACATCGCCTACCAAGAGATATTTGCCATCATCACCCAGGATGCGATTGGTGCCGACATCGACTACAACGGCGCCCTCTTTAACAAAGTCGCGGGTGACAAACTTGGGTTTGCCAATGGCCGCAAATAAGAAGTCGGCACTCCGGCATACGCTTTGTAAATCTTGGGTTCGTGAGTGGCAAAGGGTAACAGTGGCATCACTCCCTTTCGTCGATAACATGATAGAGAGAGGTCGCCCGACAATGCTACTGCGTCCGAGAACCACCACCTGCTTGCCGCTGACACTGTATCCGTAGCGCTTTAGTAGCTCACACACGCCAAAGGGGGTACAAGGAAAGAAGCGCGCCTTCTCTCCACCCATGGCAAGGAGCCCTTGGTTGTAAGGATGAACGCAGTCAACATCTTTACTGGGGGCGATTGCTTCAATTACCTTCGCCTCATCGAGGTGAGAGGGGAGTGGCAGCTGGCATAAAATCGCATGCACACTCTCATCGGCGCTGATTACCTTGATGGAGGCGACCAGGGTCTCTGTGGTAATTGTTGCAGGAAAGCGCCGCTCGAGGACGGCGATCCCGATTTTGAGCGCACTCTTTTTAGCACTCTCGAGGTAGACTTGTGAGGCGGGGTCTCCTTCCACCATCACTAATGCCACTTGTGCTTGTACGCCTCGCTCGCTCTTTAATTTTTCCACATCGAGGCGCACCTCCTCCATAATTTGTGCGCTAACTTCATTTCCTAAAATTTTTTGCGTTGTCATAGATCATTCCTTTTGCTGATTTTGATTAAAGATAAATTTCTCCTTTTAATCTTGTAAAGATCTATTCACTTCGATAAAACAAAAAAGATAAAAATCATCAAGGAGAAGTTTTTTATGAGCACCAATGTTCCCCGCATTGTTGAATGTGTCCCCAACATTTCCAATGGCACTCACCCCGAAGTTTACAAAAGTGTTGCCGCCGTTGTTGAAAAATTTCCTGGCGTTAAACTTTTAGATATCGATCCGGGAGCTGCTACCAATCGCACGGTGATCACCTTTGCAGGTGCACCGGAAGTGATCGTCGATGCTGCCTTTGAACTGATTAAGACGGCCAAAGCTCTTATCGATATGCGCACACACAAGGGCGAACACCCACGCATGGGTGCTGTTGATGTGTGCCCCTTTGTGCCGGTTTCTGGGGTAACCCTCGAGGAGTGCGCTCTGCTTGCTCGTAAACTTGCCAAGCGAGTGGGAGAGGAGCTTTCTGTCTGGGCCTATCTTTACGAAGCGGCAGCTTCAAAAGCAGAGTGGAGAAATCTCGCCAATATCCGTAAGGGCGAGTATGAGAGTTTGCAATCGCGCCAGGGAAATCCTGAGTGGCGTCCCGACTTTGGGCCTGCTGATGCTTTTGATCCCAAGTTTGGGGCCATAGCGATTGGTGCTCGTAAATTTTTAGTGGCCTACAATATCAATGTTAACTCCGCCAATAAAAAATGGGCCAACGATATTGCTATGAACATTCGTGAATCGGGCCGTTCCAAGCGAGTGAGCTATCCCGATGGCGACATTGTTCGTAACCCTGATGGAACTCCTGTGAATATACCTGGTCGCTTCTCCAATTGTAAGGCGACAGCGTGGGTGATTCCCGAATATAACCGCGCCCAGGTGACGATGAACTTAACCGATACCGACGTGACCCCTTTGCATGAAGTGTTTGATGTTGTGAATGAACAGGCGCGCGAGCGGGGAGTGCGGGTGACCGGTTCTGAGATTGTAGGACTTGTGCCTTTGAATGTGATGCTTAATGCAGGCAAACACTACTTGCAAAAGCAAGGACTCTCAACTGCCGTTTCCGAGCGTGAGATCATTGATAGTGCGATCATGTCGTTAGGGCTAAGCGATGTTTCACCCTTCGATCCCCAAAAGAAAATTGTGGAGTACCATTTTCGCGCAGGCAGCGGAAAGTTGGTTCACAACTCTATTGAAAAATTTTGTGACATCCTCGCCTCCGATGCTCCAGCACCAGGAGGGGGCTCCATTGCAGCACTTTGTGGAAGCTTGGCCGCTGCGCTTGCCACAATGGTCTCTAATCTCACCCATGGAAAAGCTCCCTACCGCCAACACTGGAGTCGCATGGAGGAGATTGGAGTGATCGGGCAGTCACTTAAGAGCTGGTTTATGGTTGCTATTGATAGCGATACCGATGCTTTTAATCTGGTGATGGCCGCAAGCAAACTTCCACAAGCAAATGATGAGCAGAAGTCCATTCGCAAGCGTGCTATCGAGGAGGCAAATCAGGCGGCGACGTTAGTCCCTCTGGATGTGATGGAGAAGACGCTGGAGGTGCTTCCTTTGCTAGAAGAGGCCGCTCACCATGGTAATCCCAATTGTATCTCCGACGCTGGTGTGGGTGCTTACTGCTTGCTTGCGGCCGCAGAGGGTGCTGCCCTTAATGTGGTCACCAACTTAAAAAATGTCACCGAGCAAAAATTTATTGTGCACTCTCAGCAAAGGGTAGAGAGGGTGCTTACGACAGTTCGCAAGAAGGTAAAAGAGATCACAGAATTAGTTGATCAAAAATTAAGGAAATAAAAAACTTTAAAAGTTGTCAAAAAAGTTTTAAAAAGACAATAGTTTAAAAATTTAAAAATGAAGTAAATTATTTCGATCTATTATTTTCTAGAGGAGTTTTTCATGAAATCATTTCTTAAGTCTATTTCTACAGTTGCAGTTTTCGTTCTAGCACTCAGTTTCTATGGTTGCGCTTCTCAAGATAAGAAGGGTGAGTCACTAACAGGTAGCGATGCTGCGGCCAAAGATGCTACAGCATTTGACCTCTACGGTGATTCTGATAACAGCAAAGCAGGCGCACTAAAAACCGTCTATTTTGATTTTAATTCATCTACCCTTACCGGTAGCACAGAAGAGACTTTAAAGGGCAATGCCTCTTTCTTAAAAGAGAATAACAAAGTTAAAGTACAAGTTGAAGGCCATTGCGATGAGCGTGGAAGCATTCAATACAACTTGGCATTGGGTGAGAGAAGAGCAAAATCTGTAAAAGATTACTTAGTTGCATCTGGCGTGAATGCTGATAGAATAACAACTATCTCCTATGGCAAAGAGAAACCAATAGCTATGGGACAAGATGAAGATTCATGGTCAAAAAACCGCAGAGGTAATTTCGTTGTTACTGAAAAGTAATTTACATTTTACTTGGATTCAAATACAAAAAATCATCCTTATCACTCTGGTGGGGATGATTTTTTTATTTGTACAAGGTTGTGGTCTTACTGTTACTAGACCGAAACTTGAAGTTAATATGGCCGCTTCTGCTTTTATTGCGGCCAAAGAGGCCAAGGCCAATACCCTGGCACCCAACCTCTATCGCAAGGCCGAACTCTATTTTTTAAAAGCTAAGTCGGCCTACAAGAGAAAGTATTTTAATAAAGCAAGACAGTATGCATTGATTTCGCGTCAATTCTCAGAAAAAGCAGAGTATGTAGCGATCAAGCAAGCAGCATTTAGTGGCGGTGGTTTTAGTGGCGTAGGCACCGCCGGTGATAGCAGTAGTAGTAATGGTGGTGGTGGCAGTAGTGCTCCTCCTCCTCCTTCTGCTGATTCAGCACCATCCACTCCCCCTTCTTCGGGCAACTAAATATCTTTATTTATAAATAAAAGGGAGAAGCCAAAAGTGAAAACGAAATTTTTCAGCGCTCTTGTCCTGATTGCACTGATTACATTTACTCTGACTATGACCGCCTGTAAAACTACCGAGGAGGTTCGTCGTGAAAAGCAGCTAGAAAGCTCCATCCACGATTCACAAAATTTAATGGCCGAAATGACTAAAAAGATCAATGATCTTGAAGCGCTGGTGGCAAAAAATAGTGGAGCAGTGGAAGAGGTTAAATACCAGTCTGGAACCTCTGAAAAGAAGAGTGGTGATGATCTCAAGTTATTAACCAAGCAAGTAGCAGAGCTATTTGCGATGGTTGATGAACAAAAGCAAGAGCTGGGGTTACTCAAGACCTCAGATGAACAACAAAAAAAATATTTGGAGACACTACTTGCTACCCTTACAAAGTTACAAGACTCGCTAAGTAAAGGTAGTAGTACCACTCCTAAGAAAAAGAAAAAAACCAAAAGCTCAGAAAATAAAGATGAATAAAAAAAGCTTGATCTTAGGCATAGAAACCAGCTGCGACGATACTTCAATGGCGATCATTGAGAAGGCGGCAACAGGGAGTTGTCTGCCCCCTAAAATTCTTGCTCACCACTCCTTTAATCAAGAAAAATTATTAAAGCGCTGGGGAGGAGTTGTCCCGGAGATTGCAGCAAGAAACCATATGGAGATGATTACGCCCATTTTTACTCAAGTTCTTGCGAGTGCCAATCTTAAAATCGAAGATGTGGTCAAGGAGATTTCCTTGATTGGAGTGACTGCACTCCCAGGACTCTTGGGTCCTCTTCTCACCGGAATCAACCTTGCAAAAACCCTTTCCCTCTTACTAAAACTACCCATTGTTCCCGTAAACCATCTTTACGCTCACCTTGAGGCCATCTGGCTTACAGAGGATGCTTATAAGAGAAATTTAAGCTACCCTTATCTTGGATTACTGGTAAGCGGTGGCCACTCCATCTATTTTTTAGTGCAAGGTCGTAACTGCTTTGAGCTCTTGGGACAAACCATCGACGATGCTGCTGGTGAGGCCTTTGATAAAGGTGGTCGCCTCTTGGGACTTCCTTATCCCGCAGGGAAGATCATCGATGATCTCTCTAGGCGAGGTGATCCTACACGCTTTGCTTTTCCTATTGGATTACAGGCCGAGAAGAGTTGTAATTTAAGTTACTCTGGCCTTAAAACCTCGCTTAAAACTTTTTTAGTACAACATCCACAGATCATTGACCTAGAGAATCCCTCGCAAGAGCTTTGTGATCTTTGTGCCTCCTATCAGATGGCGATCATTCGTGCACTGCTTTTGAAAATGGATTATGCTTTGGCCAAGGCAGGGGCGGGCGCACTTCCTATTGTGGTAGGAGGTGGGGTGGCCGCCAATCGAACTCTTCGCGAAGAGGTTATCAAAAAATATGCACTCAAAGGACGGCATCAAGTTTTTGTGGTGCCCTTTGAATACTGTACCGATAACGGTGCAATGATTGCAAACTATGCTGGCCTTCACGAGGATGAGGCCCTCGCTTATCCCCAATCGCTTATGATTGATGCAAAAGCAAGATTACAATGAAAGCAAATAAAGCAAATAAAGCAAACAAAGAGTTAGGCCAACACTTTTTAAAAGATCACAACACCAAGATGAAGATCGTTAGCGATCATCAAGAGGAGTTTCAGCTTCATCCCCCTCTTCTGGTGATTGAGGTGGGGCCAGGTGAAGGTGCGATCACTGCACCACTTTGCGAAAGGCTTAAAAGCTTTGCACTCCCTCCTAAGCTGTTACTCTTTGAGTTCGACCGACGCTTTGAGGAGAGGCTGCTTGCTCTTGATGGTGTAAAAAGTGAAAACATTATTTGGGGGGATGCCCTGGCGATTAACTTTAAAACGTTCTCCCTGACACCTCCTTCTGTCTGGCTCGTCTCCAATCTTCCTTATAATATCAGTGCTCCGCTTTTCATTAATTTTTTGCAAGCACCAGCACTTACTCACCTCACACTCATGTTTCAGAAGGAGGTGGCGGATAAGATTCTAGATGTGCATGGAATGGGAAGTTTGCATGCGCTTTCCTCCGTCTACTTAGAGTGCAAAAAGCTGATCAACGTGGCCCCCGGTGCCTTTTCTCCTCCCCCTCAGGTGGAGTCCACTGTTTTAAGTTTTAAACGACTGGAGGTACCCTTGCTTCCCTATGAAGAGTTCTCCTCTTTTGAAAAATTTCTTAGGGCCCTCTTTAAGTGGCGACGAAAACAGTTGCAAAAAATTTTACGGACACTCTATCCGCAACTACAGACGCTCTCCATCCTCGGTGAGCATGCAATCCTTCCCAATAGGCGTCCCGAGGAGATCTCTCTTCCCCAGCTCTTGGGCCTTTATCAAAGTATCAAAAAATCTAGTCGACAAAATTCCCCTTCTGTATAACAATTTGCCCATGTCAATCGAAGTCAAAGCAAGAAATAAACGGGCCGCTTACGAATATGAACTTCTCGAACGAGTGGAGGCGGGAATCGTCTTACAGGGAACAGAGATTAAGAGTATTCGTCAAGGCAAGGTCAATATCAGCGATGCCTATGTGACCATCGATGAATCGGGAGAGGCCTACGTTTACAACCTTACCATCTCTCCCTACGATCACGGCAATCGCGCTAATCATATCGAAAATCGCAGGCGTAAGCTACTACTTCACCGTCGTGAAATCAAAAAGATTCACGAATCGATCAAGAGCAAAGGTGTCACGGTGATCGCCTACTCACTCTATCTGAAAGAGGGATTGGCCAAGCTTGAAATTGTGCTTGCACGTGGGAAGAAGATCTACGACAAGCGTGAGGCCGAACGTAAAAAAGATGATGCCAAAATGCTTCGCGATCCCAACTACTAGTAGCGATAAACAATTCCTGATGTACAATTACCATTGGGCACGGGAGCAGGAACACTGCTTTTAAGCCAGCACTTTGCTTTATTGCCTCCCATTGGAGCAACGTAGGTCCAGGCCTTGCAGAGGCGATTTATGCGACAGGCCTTTTGACAAAGCTTTGCTATAGGGAGTGGGATAACATCGAAGGAGAAGAAGTCGGCCCCAGGACGATTGACTCCCGATTCAAAGGTATCGGGTGGTAGCGGCGTTGGTTCCGGCAGAGGCGAGGGTTCTGGTCTTGGTGTTGGTATGGGCGTTGGTGTGGGGATGGGTGGAAGTGGGTTGCCTGTCGTATTGAGCTGTACGCTTTCGGCAAAGCCAGTTAAGTATTCACGTTTAAAAATCCTATTATAAGAGAGGTCGAGCTTTTCCAGTGTGCCCATGCTCTGGAGCGCTTTGGGGTTATAGATTTGATTGGAGCTTAAATCCAAACTTTTAAGTGCTCGTAGATAAGTTAAATCCTCCAATTGCCTATCGCTGATTTTGTTCTTGCTTAAATTGAGGGCCTCAAGAGAGGAGAGCGAGGAGAGAGCACGAGTATCGGAAATTTGATTTTTGCCCAGGTTTAACTCGTGCAATTTATCTAAGGTCGCCAGAGGATAAAGGTTAGTAATACTGTTTTGACTTAAGTTGAGTGCAGTCAGTTCGCGTAATTCTGAGAGCGGTGTGATGTCGCTGATTTGGTTGTTACTGAGAATGAGTTCACTCGCTTTGGTGAGTGAATTCAGAGGAGAGATATCGATCACACTGCGATTGCTTAGATTAATTACTTTTAAAGTCATCAAGAAATCTTCCGACTTTTTGCACTTGTTGGCATTACCGAATCCGGCACTTCCTTGGGGGGTGATATTTAAAAGCAGCTTTACCACATCTTTTTGTGGTGTTGTCAGGTTATTACGAGTACACCACTCGGTAAAATTTTTCGGGTTCTCATCAACAGGCCCTCCACGAAAGCAGCTGATAGCATGAGCGGTTCTAAAAAAGGGTGTAGGATCACTGTTGATCGCCTCTTCCACTGTAAGACCAAGTGCTGTGATCAAAGTGCCACAACTAGCGATGTAGATGTTGCTAGGGTTACTCGAGCGAAAGAGCAGGTAATAGATGCCATTAAATTGGTACAACGAGATCTCATTCTCTTCGCTCTTAGGGCAGAGGAAGGGTTGGTCTTGTGGTTTGGCCGCCACCACTAAAGGATCCATCGGAGTTACTTTGGGGAGAACGCTTGAATCCATCACAAATCCCAGTCCCTCGAGTACACGCGTCTCTTCGTTTAGTGAGTTGCATTTGATGGCAAACCCTAAACCACCCGCAGTAATTAGCAAGGGATAGTAGCGCCCATTTTCGGCATCTTCAAGAAGATAGAGTTTACTCTCATCGGCAGCAGCAGTGTCCCAGCAGCAGAGGAAGAGGAATGCATAGAGAAAGAGCACCATTTTACTATTATTGAAAGCTTTTATCTTGATCATACCTGACACCATCCCTTTAGAAATTTATCCTGGATCATGATCCAATTTTCTAAGAGTGTAAATATGAAAAAAATTTTTATCACTTTTGTCTCATTGGGGGTGATAATGGTGGCATGGGAAATGAAAAGCGTATAAAAAAGAAAAAGAGAATTATTAAAGTTTTGGCGTCAGGTAATGGGGCCAAAGAGGGTAAGAGTCGGGTGAGCATAGTTGGCCCTTTGCTTCATTCCTCCTTAGGTGGAGATAAGCTAGTGGCCTATCTGGCGTTTCTCAAAAAAAATTTTCCAGAGCTTTATCACGATCAAGGCATCTATCATATCGATCCTGCACTGATTTTGATTCAGAATAGTTCGCTTTTAAGAAAACTCAAACAAATCAAAGGTTATAGCAAAAAATATCAAGAGAAGAGTAAACTCCTGCATTTATCGGTTAAGCATAAGAAACGCACCACTGTTTCTATGGTACACTTAGATCCTTTGCTTTTAAAAAAAATGGGGAAGCGGCTTTATAATGCCATTAGCTTTGGAGAGACATCACTCATTCAGCAAATTATTTTTGCAACGACAACTAAAGGTAAGCAATCTTTACTGTGTGATTTAGTTGAGGCCTATGTTTTAATTCAAGATCCTGATGGGTATATTCCAGAGGGAAAAAAAACGGTAAAGTACATCCTAGATCACATTAAAGAGGCGCATCTCGATTTTTTTGCTGATCATGCAATCTTAGAGCGAAAACTTGCATCGCTTGATGAGATATTGGGGCGGCGTAAACGGGGAGTAATTCAAGAGCTACAAAAGCGTATGGGAAAATTGGCGGATGCCGCCATTGCAGTTAAAAAGCAAAAGAAGCTGCATTTGGAGCTTTTAGAGTGCCCCCCTTTGCTGGGAATGTTTCGAGGACACTTTGGACAAGATTGTTCAACCTTGCACTCTTCTGCTTATGCTCTCGCTCCTTGTGAAAAAATTTTTATGATTAGGTGTCCGCAAAGTGGAGTGAAGGGATATGTTGGAACCACTTATGTGCAAGTGATGAAGAGGCGTGCACTCTATGTGCATACGATTGCAGGTCCAAATGTTCTGGGTGCAGAAGCAAAGCTTATTTTATTAGGACTTTATCGCAAGCGAGAGAAGCTAGGTGTAGAGGAGATTGTTCTTCCCATTAAAGAGCAGTTGGAGATTTTCATTAATTTTATCGATATTAAGACTTTTTTCCATGAAGAGATCAAGGCCAGCAGAGGTAGAAAAGTCCCCATCGTCTATGATAGTGATGAGAGCAAGGTACGCTCCGCGATCAACAAGGTGTTACCCGATGAGGCCGCTTGTGATCTTCCTATCAATAATCGCTACGGCCATCTTTATCATCCAGGGGAGAGCGATTTGGATGGGGTGGAGGTCTTCACAAATGGTGAATTTTTAGAAAAGGAGTTTTTGTTTCATTTCTCGGCCCAAGATGCACTCCTCTTGGCCATCGATTTTTTACGTCTAGGCCTTAAAGAGCGGGCAAAGGAGATCTTAAAAAGTTTTCGCTTATCTTTAAAGCATCTTCCTATGGCCCCGCAATAATATCCTCTATGATATAGGGAGGACGTGCTTTGGTCTCCATGTAAATTTTCCCAATGTATTCACCAACCACTCCTAGTGAGATCAGTTGTACTCCTCCGATAAAGTAGATGGGAATGAGCGTGGATGCCCACCCCGGAACCACATGCCCTTTGAACTTCATCAGTAAAATATAGGCGATCATACAAAAACTAAAAAGAAAAACAAAAGCACCCACAATGGTGATGAGGCGAATAGGAGCAATACTAAAAGAGGTGATACCATCGGCGGCCAGAGAGAGCATTTTGGTGATGGAGTATTTACTGCTTCCAAGTTCGCGTTTAAAGACCTGATGATACACGGCAACTTTTCTAAAACCGATATTTAATAAAATTCCTCGAAGAAAAAGATTATACTCCTTGAATTCCTTAACTACCTTTAAAACTTTGCGACTGAGCAGGCGATAGTCAGCATGATTTTTTATAATCTCCACTCCGCCCCACTTCATAAGTGTATAAAAGGAGAGTGCGCTTAGCTTTTTAAAGAAAGCATCGCTTTCACGGTTTACTCTCACTCCATACACAATATCGTACCCTTGATGGTACTGTTTGATAAACTCATCCATGGCATTGATATCTTGCTGAAGATCGATATCAATGGAGATGGCAATATCCACTTTGTCTTCAACATAGTGAAGACCGCTTAATAGCGCCTTCTGATGACCACAGTTTTTAGAAAGTTTGATCGCCTTAAAGATATTGGTGTTCTCTTTATGAAGAGTTTGAAAGTGTTGCCAAGTTTTGTCGCTACTACCATCATCAATAAAGAGAATAAAGCTTTGGGGAGAAATGAGTTGATCGGTAATCAGTTGTTGCAATTTTTTTTGTAAGCGCTTGCCACTATCAAAAACACTCTCCTCCTCATTAAAAGCAGGAACAATAACTCCTAAAAGCGTATTCATATTAGAGGGGATCTCCATTTAAAATAATAGGGAATTGATTAACACACTTAAAACTCTTGTCATCGCCTACACCACTTTTAAGTGCATTGTGATCGACAAAATAGAGCTTGATACAATTTTCTCTAGTTGCTTCTATTGTGAGTAAATCTTCATCACTAACTGGGTAGTTTATGACTTTGATCGGATTGTGAATTCCGTAATAATTAAAAAATCTAAAGAGCGAGATCACCTCTTCTTGCTTTTGACTATCTCGCAACAAGATAATGGGGGTAGTTGTCATCTTGGCCTCTTTAACTTTATTTGCAAGTTGCTCTAGTGAGGAGGTGAAAATATTGGTTCGTAACGAGAAGTGTGCAAGAGTATTATTATCGCGAGCAAACTTTAGCGAGCTGGTAAGCAGAAGGCCTGTCAGTACCCCGGGAAAAAAAAAGTACGTAATAAGCCACCTTTTGTTAAAGGAAAGCAAGAGGTAATACACTTGGGCCAGGTTGATCCACAGGCCAATGGTATAGGTAAGCTTTCCAGGAAAATCGTAGCGGTAATTGACAGGAAAAAGCCCATTATAAAAGATTACCTGACTAAAGAATAGAGCAAAATTGAATAGCTGTGCGATAACGCAAAATTTGGAAAAACGGGATAATTTTTTGAGCGAGAGTGAGCTTAGAAACGCCAATAATAGCGTCAGCAGTAAGTTTAAGTGAATGGGCTTAAAGTGAAAAACCCATTTTACCAAAACAGTCAGGCGATCACTAAAGGTTACACTTCTTCCATAAACGTCGCTTCCCGTTTTCGTTAAAGCAATGAACACCGAGAGGGCAATAAAAAGCGACCCGGCCACTCCTATAAGATGAATAAGAGCGCTTCCTAGCTTACGAGCGCGGAGCAAGCGATAGAGCAGGAGTATGGAGGGCAGAAGTAAAATTAAAAAATTTTCTTTACTGCCACAAGCGATAAGGAGACCAAGCGTACTAAGAAGCGCCCACATCCAACTCCACTGATTACTACTACTACTACTACTGTTGCTACTATTCTTCCAGAGAAAGAAATAAGGAACCAGATAAAGCCACAACCCCACTGCGCAGTACACCTCCCCTGCTCCATTACGAGCAAAAATGTCTCGCCAATACTCTTCAACCGCAATCGATGCTGTGGCCACGCTGGCAATAAGCAAAGCAAAAAGCGAGTTACTGCTAGATGATAATGGTAATGGTGGATTAGGGGTCAGTGCTGTCGTTAATTTTTTTATAGAAAAACAAATGGTCATCAACAACAAAAAGAAAAAACCAAAAGCGAAAGCAATCTTTAAACGATAGTAATACTCAGCATTTTTCCCAAAAAGATAAGCTTCAACCAAGCGAAGTGTATAGTAGCTAGGCCTAAAGCGCACGCTTACAAATGGTGATCCCACCTCTGTTGAAGAGAGGAGTGTTGGCACAATTTCCGTAAAATTGATTTTCTGATCTTCACCTAAAAAAAGTGCTATCTCATGATCATCAATGATCCACCATTTAGCACTCCACATGGGTGCAAAATTATAAAGGACAATCATCAGCGTGATGATGAGTGCAAAAACCGTCGTGACTACGCCCGCAACAGAGTATTTCCTTACCATTAGATATACCAAGATCCTTTGTCTATTTATAGGAGAGAAAAGTGGTGTAGTCTTTATCTTGTGGTTAGGGTTTCTTTGTCAATAGATCTTGTAAAATTTTAATCTCGTTTTCGTCTGTAGGAGGGTCTAAAACCAATCCATGCTCCATTTTTTTGCCATTTTTGTCAACGCAAACAAAGAGGGTGACTCCATCAATGGCGAGCTGATCAGGGTGGTTGAGGGTCGTAACTTTGGCATACACCGTAAAGGAGGAGCGGCTTACGCGCAAAACTTTTGCTGCTATATGGACAATATCTCCTTTCTGAATGGGAGTCTTAAAATTCATATAGTGTATTTTAAAGCAGACAATATTTTCAGGGTGTCCAAAGAGCATCGATGCCGCCGCAAAAGAACTCTCTACAAACCATTCTGTCATTCTTCCGGCAAATAGTGTACCGTGATGGTTAAGATCTTCTGACTTAACTAAACGTGAACTTATTTGCCAACTATTTTTATTTTTCATATTCATACTAAAACCTCTATCGGACAAACCCCAAAATACTTTAGCAAATGCAAAAAAATGTCTTAACCAAATCTTATTCAAGATGAGTCTTTTATACTTTTAAAAATTTATCTAAAATAATCTCAAATCATTTCAAATGAATCGATAGCAATAAAATTGAGAGCTATCAGAGGGGGCCTTATGGATATTTTTGCGTTTTTGCGCTTATTACGTTTGTTTGCACCAAGGGTGTGCTCACTCTCTATTTTTGTTCTTATCTTTTTTTTCGATAGCTGTGCTAGTTTTGCAAAGATAAAAGATCCTCGGCAGATTCCTGTGATCAATAGCGATAAAGAGACTGCTCCTCTTGCTTTCGGAGAGAAAGAGGATACCAGTGATGATGTGGCCTTTTGGGTTCACCCTACGCAGGTACAAAAAAGTTTAATCATTGGAGTGAGCAAGGATAAGCGGGCCGGCGGACTTGCTGTTTATGATCTAAAAGGCAATGAAATCTCCTTCTACTCCCATGGGAGTATGAATAATGTTGATGTAAATCAAAATTTAGTGGTGGCCACCAATCGCCTACACCATTCACTCTCGTTCTTTCGTATTGATGAGAGTGCAAAGTTAAGCTTCTTAAGCGATGTTGTGCTTTACGACGATTCGAAAACAACAAGCAAAACCAAGGAGCCTTATGGACTTTGCCTCTATAAGCATCGGGCCCTTGGTCGTTTGCTGGCATTCCTTCCCATGAAAGATGGAAACCTTTATCGTTATGAAATTCTTACTGATAGCAAAGGAAATGTGGAGCTAAAAAAACTGCCCGGCCTGCAGTTGGGAAATCTACTTACGCTAGAGCAGGATCAGAGGCTACAAGAGTTTGTCAGGCGCTCGGTCATTTTTGAAGGGGAGGAGAGTGAAATGGATGAAAAGCTTGCAGAGCGCCACCAACTTGAAGGTTGCGTTGCCGATGAAGAGGCACAAACGCTTTATGTGGGCATGGAAAAATTTGGAATCTTTAAAATCAGCAATCTCCTTGGTACTCTAAAAGGCGAGATGCTTTATTCGATTAATAAATTAAAGATCGATCCGGGCGCAGGAGAATTTCCGCCAGGAACGCCAAGACTTACAGATGATATAGAGGGAATGGCAATCTATCCAACCTCAAAGAATGGGGATGGGTATCTGATTGTTTCCATCCAGGGGATTAGCGAATATGCAATTTTTGATCGCAAGAGTACAGCATACCTTGGAAGCTTTGCCATTACCACAAGTAGTGATGGCATGGTTGATGAGGTGAGCGAAACCGATGGCATCGATGTTTTGCCGCTTGCAATAGGTAGCGACTATCCTCAAGGCCTCCTTGTTGTTCATGACCATATAAACACCTCTTCTACGGCAGAGATTGAGCGTGGCAATTACAAACTTGTCTCTTTTGAGAAAATTATAAATATCCTCAAAACATTCTCTACAGCATCTTATTAAGCTTTAAGCCATCGGAACACGAGTCGGATGAATCAAGGGTAGTCTTATGACAATTATACCACCCTCTATTGTACGAGTGCATGAAAAAAAAGCAGCACGGGGTCTTTAATTAGGCCTGTTCAAATCCAACACTCTTTGGTAAGTATCCTATTTTTAATTACCCTATTTAGGAGTGTTTTATGATGAAAGGATCTTTGTTTTTTGTAGCATTCATGCTCATCATCTCTATTTCAGCAATGGCATCGGTAACGATCCCAGTAACTAAGCTATCAAAAATTGCAGGTGTTAATCTTGCAAGCGGAAACGAGCAAGAGTGGGCCATTGAGAACAACAACACTAACAGTGGTACAGTTCTGCTGTTTCTTTCGGCGGCATGTCCCTGTTCCAATAGTCATGTACCCTACTTTATAGAAGTTGCAAAAAAATTTCCCAAATTTCAATTTTTAGCAATCCACTCAAACATCAATGAGGGAGCAAAAGAGACAAAAGAGTATTTTGACCAGATCAAATTACCCTTTGCAGTGGTTCAAGACAATCATAGTCGATTAGCAAACCAAATCAATGCAACTAATACACCCTTTGCTTTGGTACTTTCTAATAAAGGGGAGATTCTCTATCGCGGGGGCGTATCCAATAGCAAGCAGTATGGGCAAAAAGTACACCTCTATTTGGAAGCTGTTCTAAAGGACCTGGAAGCTGGACGTGAAATAAAAATCAAAGAGCGTCCAGTGGCCGGATGTCAGTTGCAAAGAGAAAAAATTTAACTTTCTTACGAGAGAATTCTCTATCTAAAATTTCATTGCGATAGCAGGCGTAGAGGAAATGGTTGCTGAGATTGCCTACCTAAAGCAGGCCACACCCGCTTCTGTCACTCCATTGGTTTCTTGAAGAATGCCTGCGGAATAACCTCTGTTCTTGCATGCTTGATGAACGGCCGAATGGCAATAAAAATCAAAATTATTGAGTTTACATCCAGAGTGAAGTTGGTTTAGCTCTGACCAAGGAATTCCAAAATATCCTGCTGTAGACTTATTCAGGGCCTGATCTGCTGATGTCTTTGCGCTCTTGGCTAAATCGTTTGATTGTCCAATGCTTACTGATAATTCATCCAATTTTTTTTGTAACTGTATGTTTTCCGTATTCATTTTGACCAAAGCTGTTCTCATCTCAACTAGACACTCTTTTAAAGTAATATCAGTTCGATTACAGAGATTGTCTGTGTCTGCTGCATTCACTATGTTCGCTGCGCTCATTGCACTCATTGAGAACATCACCACTGCAAAAGCAAGTTTTTGCAAATTTCTCATAGTAAGACCTCCTTTAAAGATAGAAAAATTCTTAAAAAAATTTGAGTGTATCCTACTTCTTAAAGGCGACAAATAATAAAAATTGATCTAGAGATAGCAGGGTGTGCCTGTAGGGTGCCAATAGACTTAGGGCAGGATGCCGATCAATTTGCTTATCTCAATTGCTTGAATGTAATAGGAAAGGAAGATCCGCTTTATCTATGTTTATTCAAGCAGCAGCTTTGTGGTTAATCGCTCCTAGGTTTTCAAGCTTTTGGGCCATCTTGGGAACAATGATGGTAAAGGTGGTTTCCACATTAAGCTCGGAATCGATTTCAATGCGGCCATTCATCTGAATCAACAATTTTTTTCTATCCATTAATGTAACTGCTCACTCCCTTCAACCATCAACTTTCATCCAGATGCTATCAGCACAACGGCCGTCAGCTACTAATCAGGAATATTTCCTTGTAATGCCAGACAAATGGCCTCAAATGCAGAGTACCCTCTGTATCTCATAGATTTTAAGTAGCTCGTGATTTGACAAAAGTGCTTAGCGTATTCAAGTGTTCTAAAGCAACAGTATGCTTGATTCTTCCTCTAAGTCCAGTTTTCTCTGGGAATGGTGGTAGTTCGTTCACTGCTCTGGTGAGGATGTTAAGATACCTAGATTGAAGTGTTTTATATTCGCTATCTGTTAAAATTCTTCTCTTCGATCGTTCACCAACCTTGATAGCAGCTGCTTGAAGTAGTTTCTTCATTTTCGTCGCCCACTTTTGCCGAGTGGA
>JADGAN010000022.1 GCA_015231955.1 Oligoflexia bacterium
TGGCCGCTAACTGGCAACTGTCCCCGCTAGCTTCACACTGGAACTGCTAACAAATACTGCTACCAGCCACCCTGCTACCTGCTTGCTGGATTTGTAAAACTGTTTTACTGGAATCCAGTTTAAACTTCCAAAAAATGTTGTCTCTATTTCTGTATCATTTATTTCTATTGTATAAAACTAGGTGTCTCCCCTGCGACTTTTAGGGTTTAAGTAGGAAAGAAGTAGCGCCGAAAGCTCACTTTTATGAAACGGTTTAGGTATCTTATCGTTAAAGCCATATTGTGCGGGATTGGCAAGGACAGGATCATCGGAATAGCCACTACAGACAAAGGCGATCAGAGAAGAAGGACTATTCGTATTTGCTTCTGCCGCTCTTACTTGTTGAATCACCTCTTTACCACCCATCCCTCCTGGAATGGTTAAATCTAAAATGGTGGCGACAAAGTTGGACGAATCATGGAGGAGCCACTCCAAGGCCTCTTCACCCCTTGTGGTATAAGTCACCTTATATCCAAGGGAGGTTAAAATTTCTCCAAAGAGTTCTCGAATATGAAATTCATCTTCCAAGATCAGAATATTTCCTCCACGATGGCCCGAATTATCCTTAGTACTGGTAACAGCAACAGCACCAGCAACAGGTATGGCCTCTACTTTCGGTGATAAACTTTCTGTTTGCTCGAAGGCCGGCAAGAAGATGTAAAAAGTTGTTCCTTGCCCCTTAACCGATTCAACGGTGATCTCTCCATGATGTTTTTTTATAATAGAGTAGACAATGGCCAGTCCTAGCCCATGGCCCATTTTTTTGGTGGTAAAGAAGGGATCAAAAACTCTTGAAAGCAGTTGCGGATCAATACCACTTCCTTCATCGACGAAAGAGATTTTTATATGCTTGCCCGAGGATAGTTCAACATTATTGGCACTAAGGACTAAACGCCCACCATTGGCCATGGCCTGCTTTGCATTGATGATGATATTGGTGAAAGCTTGTTTTATCTGATTTTCATCAAAATAGCTCAAATAAAGATCATCTCCTATTTTTAAGATGCAAGAGATGTTCGATCCTGCAAGCGCGAACTCCGTGCACTCTTTAATCAAAGGAACCAAGGATCCCATTGTTTTGCTCGGAACCCCTCCTTTGGCAAAGGTGAGCAGCTGGTGGGTCAAGTTGATAGCATGCTCAAAGGAGCGTAGGGCCTTATCAAGCGACTCTCTCACCTTCGGAAGCGAGTGAGGATTGTTTTCGACACAGGCATCGCGTGCAATCTCGATATACCCCAAAATACCCGATAGAAGGTTGTTAAAATCGTGGGCGAGTCCTCCTGCAAGCACACCTAGCGACTCTAATTTATCGTTTCTTTGCGATCTCTCCACTAGCTGCATAACCTCCTCTTCTTTTCTCTTGCGTTCACTGATGTCGGTATGCACTCCAATCATTCTTAATGGCTTTTTCGCTTTACTTTCACTATGAGGATCAACTCCCCATTGCAAAACCTTTCCTCGATCCAAAATCCATTTATAACTATTGTCTTTGCAGAGAAGCCGATGTTCATTGGTATAAAAGGGAACCTCTTCTCGGAAATGCTTTTCGAGATCTTTGTAACATCGCTCCTTGTCATCAGGGTGAATCCGCTTATCCCACTCTTGAAGAGTGTCTCCAATTTCCTGCTCAGTATACCCCAGCATCACCTTCCATTGCTTCGAGAAAAAAATCTTATTGGATTCAAGGTTCCAATCCCAAAGTCCATCCCCAGGTCCCTCGAGAGCAAATTGCCAGCGTAGTTCACTCTCCTTTAAATCAAGAGTCAACTCTTCGGCGAGCTGTCTCGATTTAGTGCTGGTGTTCATAAGAGCACGGAAAAGGGCAAACAGTAGAAGTGCAATGAGTGTGCCTGCAACTATTGTTATCCATACCACAGCATACTCCATACTAAAGATCCATCCATGATTTTTTTCAAACTGCAGAGTCCAATGATGGCCATTGAAATCAACAGATAGCAACAGCGTGAAGTTATCCTTGGGCCATCTATGATTATACCCATTATCACTATCAGACCAAGTGTGAGCATAGAGAAGATTTTTTTGAGTAACTTCATCTCCATCATAGATCTTTAAATTTGGTCGATTTTTTAGATCGTGATTATGGCCAAATCCAAAGATCCCTTGCAGAAGATGATCCATTCTAAAGGCAGAATAGACAAAACCATAGATGGCGGCCCGCCTTTGTTCGACAGAATCGGTGGGCATTCCTTTGCGGTAGACAGGAGCGTACATCACAATACTGGCAGTTCCGGGTTCACTGCCGATTTGCTGAATTAATGTAACTTTACGAGAAAGAGTGGCCATTCCACTATCCATTGCTTTCTCCATTCCTAAGCGTCGTATGTTTTCTGAAAAGGGGTCATAACCAAAGACTAAGATATTTTTATCTGTAAACGGTTCCACATAGATAATAGGGGTGTAGATTTTTCTTATGCCCTCTGGCCTTATCTTGTACGCTTCAAAGCCTTCCTTTCGAACTTGTTGGAGATGGGATGCCAACTCTGCATGGGTAAGAAAAATGGAAAAGCCAATCGCCTGAAACCCGGGTAGATCCTTTCTCTTATCCTTATTGAAGGTGTGCCATTTCTCGCGAGTGACCGATGTGGCGGCATTAAAAAGTGCCACTCCACTTTCCAAGGCACGAGCATAGTCGTAAAGCCGATCTAAAATTTCAAACTGGATCTCCTTGCAAGTAAAAATGAACTCTTGCTCTGCAATTTTGTCCACTCTTGATTTTATGTAGAGAGAGATGATGAGAGTAATCCCAAGAAAAAGCAGCAAAATAATCCAAGGAATAATACTATTTTTATAACCATCTTCTCGTTTGGAAATAGCTGGCATAAGAATCATCCTCAATAGAAAGCATACGACCTTAAGTAATAATTGCAGATAATAGCTTTGTATAGAAATTAATGATCTATTCTTGCCATTGAGATGGGGTATTCTCAGAAACTATGAACATCTTGATCCTAAGTTTGCTTTCATCTCTTTTCCCTCCCATTAAAATCAGGTTGAGCGGTAAATGAAAATTATTTTTTAGTGCAAATTATTTTTTGCGCTTACGAAACCACAGGTGCATGGCACTTATATGCGCTAAGACCAGATTCAAGGCAGTTATGATGTTTTGAGAAGAAAGGGAAAGCTGTATGGAGAAACTATGGCATAATTATAGATGGATTGGGAGGGCCCAATACCAAGGCCAAGAGGGAGGGAAATTTATGCCAATTTTATTCTTGCTGCTATTCATTTTACTACAATTACAATTACAACTTTTCTCAAGCACTACAACATTTGCAGGTCAAGATGAGAGGTGTACTCGTCCTGTGACTGGTAGTACAAGCAATGCAATAAAACAGCTCTCTTTGGAGAGTGCCAAAGGTTGGTATTCGCAGCTTTCACAATTCCTTTTTTCTAATCAATATGCTAACGATCCACGTATAGATAAGTGTGTAAAGAAAACTGCGCGTGCCTCGCAATTTATTACGATGGGTGAACAGATTAAAATGTTGCAAGAGCAGATCGTTAAAACAACTTTGCCTAAAGAGATACAGTCTGATCTAGGTTATGGTGATCATGTCGTCGTTGGCGATATCCATGGTTATCTTTTAGGAATCCTGCAGCCGTTGTTACTCAGCGGATTTGCCTCCATCGATAAGGCACATCCTTTTGTTGTTTTTGATACAAAGAATGATCGAGCAATTTCATTGGAAGAGTGCCTACGCATGGATGAATTGAAAGCATCAACATCGCTTGTAATTATCCCCAATCTAAAATTAAATATTAACAATAATATTAATCACAATAGAATAGTGTTTCTTGGTGATTATTTAGATAGAGGAGAACTTGATGCTGAATCATTGCTGACTTTGTTGTGGCTTATGCGACAGGTTCCGGTCAAGGAAAAGAACGCCCCAATTAAGGTTTTGCTTGGTAATCATGAAATTGATTTGCTTCGCTCCCCTTCGTTTCCACAAATAAATCCTGGCTTTGGTCATGGATTAGAGGAGTTGAATACCCATGCCCGTTGGATATCGTATATATCAACAATACCTGGACAAGATAGCTATCGCGATCTACTTGTTAGTGAGATGCAAAAGTTGAGAAAAAAGCAAATATTAAGAATGAATTTGAGTGCGCTCATAGCTAAGGGCATACGTAATGATCAATTGCAAGCTACTTATTACAGCAAGAAACACGACGTATTGTACTCGCACAGCTTTATTTCAAAAGGTTTTCTACATAAAATCAAAAAGCATGAAAAAGCAAAAAAAGATAATATTGAGTCGTCCTCAAGAAAGATAAAGATAAGGAGTGCAATTAAAGATTTGCTTCGAGAGAGCGATAATAGCGAAGAGACAGATAGTTTGAAAAGAAAAGTGGACGCAGCATTTGCACTTAGTAGATATATTAATGAGGGCCTAAAAAGTGTTGCGAACAATCCGCAAGAGGCCGATCAATCAATTTTTACTGATTATAAATATAGTACTTTTTGGGTCAGAGAGATGCAGAATAGAGATCTAGATATATATTTTGAAAATTATCTGCTTGCTAGTGCTGCCCATGTACCGTCAGCAACGATCCCCGTAAAGTCACTAAACACATTTATTGGTCATACTGTAGTTCCCGAAGTGGGTACTCAAGGTTATTTTCCCTCTGGAAAAGATCCCAATAAAAAATTCCTTTTTTACGCAGACACAGGGATCAGTGAAACAGGAACCCAAATGTCCCTCTTTAGAACAAGTGAAGGAACTGCGAAAATTTGGAAATTTAAGTATTTTGCTGCCGACAACAGCGATATCTCTCTGGAAAAGACGCGAACAGAGATCGCATTTTCGAAGCAATAAAGGGATACTTGTGATTGGCAACAGATGCAATGGATGTATGATAACCGTAGTAATTTTAATGAGGCCCAGATTGGAGCATCAAAAAGCAGTAGGGGACGTACCTCTATGAAATAGCAGATGATCGACTACAGGAAAGAAAACAGCTTGTTTCTTGTCTTCTGGGATTCTTTAAGAATAGAAGGGAGAACCTAGAAAATTTCTGTGAGAATATTTTAAGTTGAGGGGCCTGCACACTTTTGTTTAGATTTTATATTATTTTTTGGCCATACTATCCTATATGGGTTTTCATCATGGAGGGATAGTATGCATTTGCTGAAGATTACACTTTTGATTTCAATTGGTATTGTTTTGTTTTCAGCGTGTTCTAACCGAAATGTTCCTCAAAGCAATGTAAAAATCAAATTCAAGATGCATAACACACCTGAATTTTCAGTGGAGATGAAATCATCTTTACCACTTGTAACTACTGTCCAGTTTGGAGGATGGAGAGACTTTGAACCTACTGCCATTAGTAATTTTAATTGTCTGGCGGTGGTTGCCAGCTATGATAGTAATCCCAATAGCAGCTCTTGTATTGATACGAGCGGAAATGTTCATGCCTACCCCATGCAAGTGGTGGGGAGTGTGCCTACCAGCACCGGTAGCGTTCTTGAGATGACTATTCCCAGAGGTGATGCTCGTACTTTTTCGATCATCGGATTTGCTTCGGCAAGCGGCGCCTGTCCTAGCGTGGGAGCTATTTCATCGAGTGAGCTAGCAGATCTTTCAGCACCCTATATTCTTGGTGAAACCACTATTAACATCAATCAAAGTGAAATGGACGTTCCGATTACCATCTCTCTTACAGGAGCAAAAAAATTGGTAAGATGCCAAGGGAGTCTATTTAGTTGGTCAACCAGCAACAATATCAGTGTCTCTTCCATGGCCATTACCAACAGTGGAGTGAGTGTCTATGGAGCAAACCTCGATAAGGTTAAGATGGGCAAAATAACCGTGGGTAGTGATAGCTACGATCTTGGGGTTTCAACAAAAAGTAATAGCATCGTAAGTCTAGTTGCTTTGGCCAATATCGTTTTGGATAAGGCCAAGATTAGTTCCCTTATTCTCGATACCGCTTTAGGCGCTGAGAGCTTCACCATCAGTTTCACCGGTCTGGGAAGTGCTGCAACCCTAAACGTCGGAACTTTGGCCAACAATATTGTTCAGTTAGATGCCAATGCAAAGCTACCTGCTGTAGATGGTTCTGCTCTAACCAATACTGACCGTGGTGATTTTTGCTGTAGGCTCTCTGCAAACGCAAACTCATTTGTGGATGATGGTGACGGAAGCACGCTCTATCTTCTTCCCTACAAATCCAACAAAATTGCTTTATACAATGGAACCAGTTGGATCACTTATACTCTAGCGACCTCACTTTCAATTACGAATACAGAAACTACTAGTGATAAAAATTATGATGTCTTTGCTTATTATGATTCTGGAAGTAGCGACGTAAAATTAGAACTAGTACAGTGGACGAATAATCTTACGAGAGCTGTTACACTGACTCGGATTGAGGGCATTTATGTCAAACAAGGAGAAACGTATAAGAGGTATTTAGGCACTGTAGGAACCGATAACAGTAACAATTTTCATGATGCAAATGCTACGAGATTTGTTTGGAACTATTATAATAGGCTGCCTAGAAAGCTAAAATATCAGGATACGAATGCTACTTGCTATCCATTCCCCAGCAGTGGCGCAGGAACTTGGGTTTCATTAATAACAACCCTCAATCCAATGGTTGATATTGTTACGGGAGTTGCAGAAGGTGTCCTGGATCTAGTTGCACATGCTTATATTAAAAATACAGCTGCTGCTTCTGCTGCCGCTGTGGTGGGAATTGCCTTAGATGGTAGCACTTCAAACGATGCTGATTACTACACGTTTTTCAACGGAGGCGCTGCCAATGCTCAAGGGAGTAGTCAGGCCTATTTAAAAACCATTCCTACTATTGGCAGACACCGCTACTCTATGATAGAAGCTTTTTACGGCGGAGCATCTGGAAATCATCTCTCTATTTGCGGGCAATATAGTAGCATTTATGTTACAGGTTTTTTTGGTACAATTGATGGGTAATACGTGCGAGCTCTGGATCAGATGCTATGCGCCTTGGGTTTTCAAAGGATTGTTTGATGAATATGAACGTGGCATCCACACCTACACCAGAGGCAGTTGCACTTCGAAAACTTTATTACGATAAAAGACGTCCTTGGATGATCCTCCTCAAAGGTTTTTTTCTTTTAGTGTTCTTGTGGGTTTTTATCTTTCCATACTGGGGCGTTTCGCGGCCAGAATTTTTTTTGATCTTTTATATTCCCATAATTCTTTTCGCTTTCATCTATGCTCTTTGGAGGCAGTTACACGCACTCTGCCCCCATTGTCAAAGGCCTTTTTTCCTGCATGAAACCTTCTATTACAACCCCTTTGCCAATTGTTGTCAGCATTGTGGACAAAATCTCAGGAACTGAATTGCGATTTGCGATTAGTGATTAGTGTGACTTCAAGGCCCGCGAGTGAAGGATTTGCAAAAGTTCTTGCGCCTCCTGATCAATGGCGTTCGCGATTGCTCCACCGCCTGCTGCTTTGGCAATGACTCCCGAAACACCACCGCCAAATTGTACCTCCATATTGGCAGCGTTCACGATTACATCGGCACCGTGATCTTTAAATTCAGTAATACTTCCTCGTTTGCTTTCAATCTTTTGTTGTTGGCCGCCCTTAAACTCCTCGGCGATCACCACTTGAAAGAGTTGGGCCACCTCTGGTTCGTAAGCCAAAAAGACCACGGGGATGGGGTTTTCCTCCTTTGCATTTTCTGTGATCACCGCTCTAACCAGGGTTTGTACCAACTGTTTTTGCTTTTGAGCAGGGGAGAGGTTGGTAGCTTCAAAAATGTAATTGAGAAAAATTCCGCCGCCAATTAAAGGAATAGCAACTTTTTTATGCTTATGTAACTTTGCAAGCTTCAAGGAGTTTTGTACCGATTGCGCAATACTACTTAAGGTTGGGTGTGCCCCTTCAACCATGGAGTGACTGCCAGAAGCAGCATGAATGATTCCTGAAATATTTTTATCTTTTAAATTTCCAGAGGAGGTATAGACTGCGGAACCTCGAGGAAACATGCCGGCCGCTTTAATTTGTGGTGTCCATTGAGTTAAATCTCCTTGAAAGTGCAAGGAGAGTTCAATTTCTGGTGGTTGTTGCTGTTTTCCAGACTCTTCTTTTTCCTTTACAGGAGGACACTTTTTTTGAGAACCATGAATCAGATCACTCATGAAAGACAGACCTTTGTTGATGTTGAATTTGGGTTCTGATTTTTTTTGACCAGCACTAACACTAAGACTAACAATACTTGTAATAAAAATCATCCCCAAAAGCACTCTATTTTTTCTCATTTTAAGTTTGCCTTTTTATCTATGCCTTCAAAAGTGTCCTGTCAACAAGGATATCAATTTAATCTGATCCTCGAGTGAAAAGATGGCATTCGTTTCTTCATCAGAGAGTGCTAAAACCTCTTTAGCCGTATAACCACAAACTGTGGGTTCTACTAAGTATTGAGATGTTTTGCTATACTTCTTGTAGTCTATACCCATTTCTTGGAAAGCATTTGCCATTTCAGGAAAGTAGAGTAGTGCCATCTTTGTTAAAATTTTCATAGTGGCAAATTCAGTAGGATCTTTATAAAGTTTTTTCAATCTCTTAATTAAAGATGCGTTCAGTTGCCCTTGAGAGTGCATCGAAAAGGGATTATCGAGATATTCAGCAGCCATCATATAATCTTGATCGGAAAGATTCATTTTTGTTGGTAGAACGAAATTTGCTTTAAGAGACATGAGCTTGCTGATGTGTTTTGTAATTTCAAAAATACGACGAGTAAACTCTTGCTCCTCTTTTTCTGCTATCTTTGGATCAGGATTGGCCCTTAAATCAATTTTCGTAACAGATATTTCCTGGTCACCATCTTGAAATGTTGGGACATTAGCAGGCTTCAATGTCTCTATTTTTTTTGACAGAAGAAGCGCATCTGCATACATTGATGATTGGGACTTGGAGAGAGAATTATCTGATGATTGTGAATTGGAGAGAGAACTATCTGATGATTGTAAATTGGAGAGAGAACTACCTGCAGCTTTAGCGGGTGCAGTGAATGTGAAAGTTCCCAATCCAAAAATAGTTACAGTCGTTACTCCTAATAGAAACTTAGTTACTGTCATTTTACTAAAACACATGTTGAGACTCCTTTTTTTAAAAAAAACTATATTCATGGAATTTACCGAATTACCATGTTGATTTTGATAATATATTAAATCAGTTGTTTAAAATAAAAAAAATAATTATTTTTTTTATTAGAGGTAAAATCAAGCGGTTATCTATTGTAAATAAAATTTATAAAAAAACAAACTGCCTATTAAAATTCACTGTGTTTTTAAGATTTTTTTTAATATTTTTTTAAGGGCAATGTACAGGATGATGCTGTTTTGACTTTAAGAGTTCTGCTAATGCAAAGAAGGGATTTTGATGATGCTCTTTTTGAGAAAGATTGCTTGATCGATTTTGCAGCAGCTGCACCACTTGGGCCATGCCCTTGTCACTGGCAAAACGTAGGATATCTATTTTCTTTCCATGCTTATCAAGGATGCCATAGTGGAGATCTGCTCCCGCTTGGATCAGTGCCAAGGCAATCGATTCATGACCATAAAAGAGAGCATTCCCCAAGGGACTTCTTTTGGAGTGATCAAGATGGAGGAGGTCTTTCTTTAGCTTTTTGCTAAGGATAAGATCCACAACGGGGATCATCTCTTTTTGGATGGCCAGATTAAGGGCATCAATAGAGTGACCTTGGGAGTCTATAAAACCCTTCTGACGATTTGCTCCAGCTTGGATGAGTTGGAGAGCAATGGCCTCACGTTCTAGTTCAATGGCATTTCCAAGAGGACTTCTTTTAAAAGGATCAAGTTTATTCAAATCTATTTTGGGTTTTTTTAGCAGGAGGTCTACTACTTGTGGCATATTCGATTTAGCGGCAAAATTTAAAATGTCGGTCGGAGAGGAGCCATCAATAATCCCAGTATTCAGATCCACTCCAGCTTCAATGAGTTTGATGGCCATGGTTTCAAGTCGTTGATCGAGGGCGGTTCCTAATAAACTTCTTTTCGAGGCATCAAGTTGGTTCAATTCAATTTTTTTAATCTTAATGATGGCATCTTTCATTCGATCCATCCCATTTTGGAAAGCAAAAAGTAAAGCATTATTGTTGATAGAAAATAGCGGTGGTAGGGCCGCCCCTGATTGCATGAGTTTTATGGCCAAAGCATCATCTTTAAGAATAAAAAAGGCATTTTCAAATGGAGATCGTCTTGCTGGGTCAAGTTTATTGATATCTATGGATTGATCACTAAGCAGAAAATCCACTAATTGATTCATGTGATTTTTTATGGCCATGTTAAGGAGATCTGTGGGCCTACCTTGGGAATCAATGATCCCTTGATTGCGATTGGCCCCTGCTCGGATGAGCTGGAGCGCCAACTGCTCTTGATTTTTTTCAATGGCAAATGATAAGAGTGTTTGGTGATGACCACCATCCAGAGAGTCTTCTTTATTGAGATCGATCTGATCTTTATAAGTTGAAAGAATTGCCTCAATACTCTTTTCCATGCCTTTGGAAATAGCAGATCGTAAGATACGATTAAGATCGGGGAGAGAAGAGTTGCCTGGATTACTAGAGAGAAGAGAGGAAGCCAGTAAGTCAAGCAGAGTTACGGCATCGGGTGTTTGGGCATTAAAGTAAAATGACCAGAACATATCCTGATTAAGATCACTGGCCTGAAATATTTTATTGTTAATGTTTGATAGAGCTCTTTTCATTGCTTTATAATTGAATGCCAAATTCGTATGATCAAAGACCTCTTTGTTTTGAATTTTTTGCATGATGAAATCTTTGATGTCAATTGCCGTATCTTCCTGCAAGAGAGAAATGGCATCGCGGTTAAGTACCAGGATACCGCTGCCCACGACTTTGAAATCACTTCCTTCACAGGCATTAGGATGCAGGGAAAATCGTATAGTGATCCCAGAACCGGTACCACCTTGTAAACCTAATTTTGTGTATAATCCATCGCCATAGGCGGCCCTTTCTCCAGCATAACGGTCTCTTGAAATAAAAGCATTTGGAAGACCAAGCCTAGAGTTTGTAATGGAAGCGTAGGCATCGAAACTGTTCGTCTCATGGGATAAAATAATCGGTGATTCCTGAGGAAACTGATTTTTAAATAGTTCACTTGCACGATTGCTTTGTGGGCAAGGAAATTTTTCAAGAGATCTTTTTTGAGAGCGCAGAGGCTCCTTGTTCATCCATAGAGCAAGATCATGTTGGCCATTATCGCCCGTTATGTCACCATAGTGCTTGAGTTTCTCTTTTAACTTTAAATGCTCCAATAGTTCATAGGCCTTTTCTAAATCTTGGGCGTTTTGAGTTAATTTAAGTCCATTTTTATTGATCCAATAAGCGACATATTGATTAACTGCTGCCTCTGGAATAAAGGAGTCAATCACCTCTTTTAAGGAGTTGATTGACTCCGTGGGAATTTCTAAGTCGTATTGAATCGCCTTATTCAGTAATCTGATTGCAGAGATGATAGGGGGATTGATTCCCTCTTTGAAACGTGACGTTGTTTGATGATTTTTCGGATCATAAAGGTAGTGAATGCTACCTTTGGCAACATCGTTTAAGAAAAGAGAACCCTTTTTGACATCCGTAACAACGTTTTCTCCACCTCGCATGTTGATCAGACCGATGGAATTGGTGTCATTATTTTGCCGCAAGAAATCTTCATTCTCTTTGAAATCACTAAGTGGTCTGATATCCAACTTGTAAACAGCTGCGGCCTCTTTGAGGTAACTTTCGATCTCGGCTTTTATTTCAGCAAAGGTTTCACTATCAGGAGCATCGATGACTAGGTCTAAATCTTGATTGGATTTATAGATACTCGAGAGATCATAATCAAAACGAGAATCGAAATAGGGGGCCCTTTGTTGTTCACGCTCTACATCCCAACGAACATAGTGAGCAAAAGCGGCCGCAGTTCCACCAAAGAGATAAAGATTAGCTTGCGGTCGCTTCGATACAATATCCTTCAAAAGAGCAAACTCCTGCACTCTTAATAGGCGCTGATCGATCTCTTTGCGCAAAAGTTCTGGATTTACTGCTGCCACTAAGAGATGAAGTGGGATCATTCCAAGGAGGAATAAAAAAATAAATTTCACCATCATAATCATGCTCCACTTGTCTTGTCCATAGGAGCTACGCATGCTAGGAAAGCGATCTCCTAATGTTTTTTATTGATGTTAAAAAGCATAGCAGAAATTAGGATGCGAAAGGATTTAAGATGATTATTTTTTTGTAAATCTTAATAAAAACAAGACAGTAATTTAAGTGTAATATTTTCGATAAATTTTATTAATAGCAAATTAATAGGCCTAAAGGACGGGCCACAAACCTGGGGGGGGGGATTTCATATAAATTTATTTTATTTTTTTTTATTAGAAGAGTGTGAGTTGTTTGCCGCTGGTGCATGGGGGGGCAAGGCGGACGCCAAGACCGAGGAGGCGTACGGGTAAGCAGTAGCGGGCATAGGCCTTGTGGAGCAGAGGAGAGTATTGCTCAAGCGTAGGGAATGGGGAAAGTGGTGAGATGCCTTGTTGAACCGTCGTGTGTTTGAAATTACAAAATTTAATTTTAACAATTAAACTTTTGATAGTTATTTTCGCATCTGCATTTCCATCTGTTTCGAGGAAGCGCGAGCGGAACTCTTGATAAAGTTCAGGAATTTTTTTTAAACAGGCTTCTAGGTCTGGTAAATCTTGGGGGTAGGTGTACTCGACTGTAAAAGATTTTCTTTCTGAGGAGGTCTCTACTTCGCGCTCATCCATGCCACGGCAGAGGTAATAGAGATTTTCTCCCCAAGATCCCAAGTGGTGATACAGCTCTTCGATGCTAAAGTGTTGTAGGTCTTGGCAGTTAAAAATTTTAAGTGAGTGTAGTTTTTGGGCGGTGACTTTGCCTACGCCGAAGATTTTTTCAACGGGAACTTTTTTGATAAAGGCCGGTGCTGCTTGTGGAGTGATCACATATTGGCCGTTGGGTTTGTTCCATTCGCTTGCAAGCTTTGCCAAAAATTTATTTTCTGCCACTCCTGCAGAAGCGGTAAGCGCGCATTCGTGGAAGATAAGTTTCCTGATTTCCATGGCAATCAGCGAGGCGCTGCCTCCGAAAAAAGGGGCGTCGGTGACATCAAGGAAGGCCTCATCCAAGGATAGTGGTTCAATCTTCTTGGTGAAACGAGAAAAAATTTGCTGTATGGCCTGGCTTTCGCGATGGTATTTTTCAAAATCGGGTGGAATTAAAATGAGATGAGGGCAAAGCTTGAGGGCCTTGTAGGAGGAAACAGCTGACTTGACTCCAAATTTTCTCGCCTCATAACTTGCAGTACAGATCACACTGCGCTCTTCAGGGCGGCCACCCACTGCGATCGCCTTTCCTTTAAGGGTGGGGTTATACTTGACCTCTACAGCAGCATAAAAACAATCCATATCAATATGTATGATCTTTCGTGTACCCATACACTATTCGTGCCATTTTTCTTTTTGATTGTCATTGCACGCTAAATAAAATCACTTCAAAAAATAAAGTAGTGCTGCAATTCTGTTGGAATAGCTCGCGGGGTAGTGAAGGTTGTAGGATTGTTTGTGAGGTCAATGCTGATAAGTGATGCTGGTAGTATAGCAGCTTCAGTATTGATCTTTTTTATTTGGTTATTTTTCAAATGAATTCTCTCAAGTCGAGGAAAATTGTCTTTGGAAAAGAGTGCTAAAGGCAGCTCTTCAATCTTATGCCCTTCGATGGTTAAGCTCTTTAGTCGTGGGAGCTTAGCAAGTCCCTGGAAATTTTTTAGGCGGGAATTGCCTTTGGTATGGATGAGAGTTAGCGTCTCTAGCCAGGGAAGCTCTGACAACCCTGCAAGGGAGTTGTAATCGCCATTTTGGATAGTGATTGCCCGTAGTGATTTTATTTTTTTCAAAGAGGAGAGATTCCAAGTGCGAGTGTTATCCAGGTAGATCCTCTGTAATGTTGTTAGCTCGCTTATGGCATCTAAGTTTCCTAAGTGTTGGTTTTTAGCGCGGATCTCTTCAAGTGCTGGGAGCGTTTGCAGTAATGAAAGATTGCTAAGCAGTTCATTTAATTTACTACCAGAGATAATAACCCCAGTATCAAGTGAGAGGTCAACCACCTTTAGTTGGCGAAGGGTCTCGAAGGCCTGGTTACAATCTCTTTGTGCATGCCAATCATTTTGAGAGAGAGCTATCTTTTGCCCGGAAAGGAAGAGTAAGTAGCGAAGAAGATGCTGGTTCCAGCCGCCTGAATAGGCAAGCAGTTCATCGTAGCTTAAACTACACCAATCTATAAAAGTTGTAGGATCAAGAGTGCACTCAAGCACGGGGGAAGAAGAGGCGATCTCCGCTTGTATTGCGCTTGGGAGCTTATTATGAGTAAGATTGAGCTTTTTTAAGCTGGAAGAGGCAAGTAGCGCTGAGACATTGGTGATTTCATTATAGCTTAAATTCAAGGTGATTAAATTTTTAAAACTTGCCAAAACATCAACATCTACAAGGGAGTTGTTGGAGAGATCGAGGTGTTGAATTTTCTTAAAACCAGGGAGTGTGGAAAACTGTTTAAGATCTTTTAGGGCACAACTGCTGATCGTAAGCGAGGTTAGGGATTTTGTCTCACTTAATGAAACCAGATCGATTGGCGCGAAAACTTCCACCATGGTGACACTTTGAAGTGCAGGAATTTTTTTGAGACCAACAAAGGATAGCGGCAACTGCGTGTGAGAGCGAAAATCTGAATTACCTTTGATAGAGATTTTTTTCAAGCGAGATAACTTTTCCAGCGTTTGCCATTGCAGTGAGGGCAGATTCTCGATTTGCAGTTCATGAATGAGATCGGCCAAGGGAGCAAGCGGTTCTAGTGTGGTCAAAAAAGGATCATTTTTTAAAAGTAAGGCACCACTGTTTTTTTGGAGATGCTCTCGTAGTAAACTTTCAGCATAAAGACAATCTTTGAACACTCTTTTCTTAGATTCATGATCAGGAGCGTGTTGTCCAACTTGCAGTAAAATAGATTGAACTGCATGCCATGTGGGAGTGGTGTAATCTTTTTGCAAGCACCACTGCGCAAAGCTCGTAGGAAGAGAAGTAGCTTCCGTTTCACGGAGTGGTTTTTTATTTTGAGGGGAGAAGGATAATTTTTTTCCTAAGCTCTTTTCAATCCAATCACTATAGTCACCAACAAAAGTATAGATTCCTTTACCGATCTCGCACTGATCGTGGGTAAAAGGGTTAAACTCCGGCACTAAAAAATCCCAAACACCAAAGGTAACACCAATTAAGTACCATTGATCGCCCCACTTCACATAAGCGGGGCCTCCAGAATCGCCATTACAAGCACCTTTGCCTCTAGCTCCACTATAGGTAAAGAGTGAAAAGAGGCGTGAATTAGAAATATACTCTTCAAAGTTGGTTTCCACGGAGAGTTGCTGTCCAATACAATTTGGGCCAGAACAGTGGGTTTGAGTTTGGCCATGGCCGACGAGCGTGATGCTATCTCCTTTGCTTAGGTGAGTAGGATCGAGCAAGATCTCTATAGGCTTCCAGAAGGCCGGTAGTTCGACCTCTTCAAAAGTAATGATTCCAATATCAAAGTTGGCCCCTATGCGATCTTGATCAATAGGATTGTCAAAGGCGGTGGTCTCTTTTTCATTCAAGAAGAAGGTGTTAAAGCTTTTTGCAGCTACGATTAGGGGATGCCCAATAGAGGGTGAATCGGCAAAGAGAATATTGATATTCTCTTTTTTTTGGCCATGCAGGCAGTGGGCGGCAGTTAAGACAGCATTACTGGAGATTAAAACAGCTGAACAAAAGAGACGACCATTTTTGTTAACGATGCCCACTTCACTACTGTTTCCAGGATTATCTTCACTCGGCGCAGCTCCTCCCACAATTTTTCTGCTGGTGTTGTGCTTTGGCGATTCCTCTTTCACTTCGGGGTTTTTTCCACAGGCCGAAGTCAGTAACAAAACAAAAAACAGTAAAAAAAGGGATCTCTTTGAATTGGGTAAGTGAAAGCTAGCGACCATAAGTAACTCCTTCTTGGATGAAGCGTAAACGAATCAGAACCAGCTGGAGTTAAATGATATTTTTTTGAATTGGTCAAGTTAGATCAGGCGTTGCAGCGATTGATATTTTGATTTCCCGATTTAATCTTATGGTAAAAGTAGTAAGCGACGGAGATGGCGCCTACGACTGCAAGTACCCACGCTGTAGTCGTTGTAAGATATTGGTGTAGTAACTCTTTATTGGTGCCTACAAGGTAACCCAGGTAGGTGAGTACGCTAACCCAAATGCCTGCACCAAGCAGTGTATAGAGCGAGAAGCGAAAAAAATTCATGCAAGTAAGACCTGCGGGAATACTGATGAGGTGGCGAACTCCGGGTAGCAAGCGACCAATGAAGGTTGCAATCTCTCCATGGCGCTGAAAGAAGTAGTCACACTTTTGCAGATGAGCTTCACGCACTAAAAAATATTTTCCAAAACGAAGCACAAAAGGGCGGCCTAAGTATTTTGCCATGGCATAGTTGGCACAAGCACCGATCCAGCTACCAATGGTTCCTGCAAGGATAACAGGTAACCAAGACATCTCACCAGTGGAGATGAGGTAGCCAGCAGGAGGCATAATGATCTCACTGGGAAGGGGGATAATAGAGCTTTCAATGGCCATCAAGAGAACGATGCCACTATAACCAAGGATCCAGATGGTTCCTACCAACCAATTGGCAAAAACCAGGAAGGCTGCTTTCATTTTTTACTACTCCTATTCTTTATTCTTTATTCTTTATCGTTATCTTTATCGCTGCTATTTCCTTTGGTGGTTTTCTTACATTTAGGACATTGCAGGTAGGGCCCATTTTTTTTACTCTCTCGCTTGGCCATCACTGGGCAACCGCACTCTTCGCAAGTTGCTTGTTCTGGTGGTCCCCACATAGCAAAAGTACAATTGGGGTAACCGGAACAGCCATAAAAGATTTTACCATAGCGGCTACGCCTCTCTGCAATTTCGTTGGTCTTGCAATTGGGACAGAAGACGCCAAGAGTGTAGGGCATGGTACTTTTACAGAGAGGAAAATCTTCACAGGCCAGAAAGTTGCCATAGCGTCCTTTCTTGACGATCATGCGTTTTTGGCAACCAGGACACTTTTTATCAGTATATTTTTTAGGAATGATTTCATAACTATCATCAAGGTGTTTAACAAAATCTTCTGTTGAGGGACACTCGGGATAGTTGGAGCAGGCGAGAAATTGTCCATTCTTTCCCCACTTCACCATATACTTTCCTGTACTGCATTTAGTGCATTTTACTCCCGTGGGAATTTCCGTCTTCTTGAGATTTTTCATCTTGGTTTTCGCGGCCTTTAAGGTTTTCTCAAAAGGGCCCCAAAAATCACTCAAGACTTTAGTCCATTTTACCTCGCCCTCTTCGATGTTATCAAGGCGTTCTTCAATCTTGGCAGTAAACTCCACATCCATCACTTGCGGAAAACTCTCAATTAACATTTTACAAACCACCATCCCTAGTTCGGTGGGGTTGTAGTAGCGATTCTCGCGCTTTTCCACATAACCGCGATCGACAATATTGGAGATGATGGTGGCGTAAGTTGAAGGTCGACCAATCCCTTTCTCTTCGAGGTCTTTGACAATGGAGGCGTCGGAGTAACGAGGAGGTGGTGCGGTCCAATGCTCTTTGGATTCAGGATCATTCACTGTTTTTAAAGTTTCCGCCACATTAAGTTCTGGCAGTGACTTATCGAAGCTTGCGCTATCATCACTATTCTCGCTGTTATCGTATTCATCTTCTTGTTCTTGCGTTGCTAGTTTTTTAGTGGCCTGTTTCTCCATCTTGCTTTCAAGGTAGACAATGCGGTACCCAGGAAAGCGAATGATCGATCCGTAGGCCTTGAAGAAGTGGTCTTTGCCTGCAAGCAAAACCACCGAGGTTTGATCCAGCACCGATTGGGACATTTGCGAGGAGATAAATTTGTTCCAAATTAGTTCGTAAAGTTTAAACTCCTCAGGAGTTAAGTCATCTTTTACTTTATCGGGAGAAAACTCAAGATTTGTAGGGCGAATTGCCTCATGGGCATCTTGAACTTTACTGTTGCCCTTTTTCTTGTGGATGAGAGGAGCATCTGGAAGATAGAGCGCTCCATACTTTTCACCAATATATTTTCGTACCTCCTCGATAGCGCTGGGATCGGTACGAACCGAATCGGTTCTCATATAGGTGATAAGACCGGTAGGCCCATAATTTTGAACGTTCACACCTTCGTAAAGTTTTTGTGCCACCATCATCGTTTTCTTTGCAGGGAAAGAGAGCTTATTCGCGGCCTCTTGTTGTAACTTGGAGGTGGTAAAAGGTGGTGTAGGGTTTTGCTTGCGCTCTTTAAATTTAATATCGGTGACACTAAAAGTTTTTCCTTTGATCTCGGAAAGAATTTGGTTCACCTTGTTGACATCATCTAGTTCAACTTTTTCATCAGGGGAGGTGCCATAGTAGGTGGCCCTGAAACTTTTCTGGTTTTGCTCCCCAGGCGCTGTGGATTTTTTCAGGTCTGCAAAAATAGAAAACCACTGCTCAGGTACGAAGGCCTTGATTTCATCTTCACGCTCAACAATCAGTCTAAGGGCAACAGATTGTACTCGTCCTGCTGAAAGTCCACGCTGAATTTTTTCCCAAAGGATGGGAGAGATCTTGTAACCCACGAGACGATCGAGCACGCGGCGTGCTTTTTGCGAATCGTATTTTAATTTATTAAGAGCAGTGGGATTTTCCATTGCTTCTTGCACTGCTCTTCTGGTGATGGCATTAAAGAGCACGCGCTTAATCTTTGCTTTTGACTTCATCTCATGAGCGATTTCAGAGACGTGAAAAGCGATGGCCTCTCCTTCGCGATCGGGGTCGGGTGCAAGATAGATCTCTTTTGCTCCATGAATATATTTTTGCAGTCGTTCTACCACAGGCTTTTTGCCATGGATAAGATCCATTTCTATTGCAAAATTTTTATCAACATCGACTCCAAGTTTGGATTTTGGAAGATCTTTGATATGGCCGTTGGAGGCGATGACTTCGTGACCTTTTCCAAGATACTTTTTTATAGTCTGTGCTTTCGCAGGTGATTCTACGATGACGAGGTTGTAATTTTTCTTGTCAAGGCGTGAGCTTTTTGTCTTTTTTTCTTTGCTCTCTTTATCTTTTTTAACCTCTTTAACCTCTTTAACCTCTTTTAGGTCAAGAGCTTTGCTTTTTTTACTCACCTTGCTTTTGCTAGCTTTACTGATTTTTGTAACTTTTTTTGCTCTTTTTGCACCAACCTTCGCAGGTGTTTTTTTTGTAACCGACTTTTGTGCCATGAAATAATTGCTCCGTATATAAACTACTCTTTATCTTTTAATAACAGAAGATGGCCCCGCTTTTCAAGAAAAGTTTAAGATTTTATTTTTATTCTAGCGAATCGCTGGCCTCGCTCTCTTCAGAAGCTTCTATCGTAGCATTGGCAGTTTCCTCGGCAGCAGGTGTGGTGATTACTGCTTTTTCTGCGTTTATTGTTTCAAGAGCACTTTTATCAGAGGTGATATTTGCATTCTCTGCTTTTTCTAGTTTGTCATCGCTATTGATTAATTCTTCAATCTCTTCCAGATCAAATTTAGTCAAACCATAAGGATTATCTTTGGAGTTGAGATCTTCATCAAGATATTTTCTTCCCTCTTTCTTTTCGACATCATTAAGAGAGTCGAGTAGGTCTTTGGGTTTAGAACGAATCTTTTTTTCCATTAAATTTAAATCCTCATCTAGAAGTGCTTGATCTTCGTCAACTTTAGAAGATTTTAATTGTGCTTCTGCCTTTTCAATATCTTTTTCTAAACGCTCAAGTTCTCTCAAATCTTTCTCTTCCCGCTCTAAGAATGATTTTTCTTGCTCTTGACGGTCAAGTTCACGTAGTTCTTCATCACTTAACTGAATTTTATCCGCTTTTTCCAAAAGATCTTTGCTTAAGTCATCAAGGTTTAGTTCTACTTCTATTTCATCGAGAGCACTATTCTCCAATTTCTTAACATCTTTAAGCTTGGCCTTTTGCTCAAGCTTTTGGGTTAACATCGCCTGTTTCTTGTTTTTAGTAATGCCCCAAGCGCCTAAATCAATTTCACGACTACTACTGGTGATCAATGCTGTAGCAAAATTGTCAGTGAGTGTGATCACCGTGGCTTCACCAATTTTATAAGTTGGATCGCGAGTGATTCGACGACCAGTAAGTTGATCGTCAAAGGCGTATAGTTCAAACACATTACCCATCTCTACACCATCGGCACGTCCGCGATCAAGATAAACCACATCACCATAGGAGAAGGAACTATGAAGTTCATTTTGCCCAGCAAAGATCAAAGACTCGATCGTTCGATCATTAAAAGTTTTTAAAATCTTACTTATGCGTGGAGTATGTACAGTAATGCGAGAGCCACGACTGATTACATCGAGTGATTCAGTGATTTTTGCTTCCCATAGATCATCAACTTGTCGAATAAGTTGTAAATTTCCTGCAATAGTATATTTAAAACCTTTGCGGTCAGATTTTTTATTGGTCACTTCACCAAGAGGCGTATAGACCGAGTAATACTCTCCGGGTGCCAGCTTAAGCTGTGGATTAAATTTAATAAAGATGATGTGCTCATTAGAGAGGTATTCTGCTACTGCTTGAGAGGAATCGATAACACCCAAATCCTGAATGATGTTGGAGGAGAGGAATGTAGTTTTTGCAAACCCCTCTTTAAATTTAAAAGCAATTTTGGAATCTTTGCTAAAACCACTGGCATCATAAAGATCTGCGGGTGGTGGTAAAATAATGGTCTCTTGAGGTGGATTGTAGATATCGTACTGTTTATTCAAGAGATTTTTTCCTGCGTCGCTAATATCGCTATAAGTGTGTTCGCCCGCGTATTGAATATAGATGCCTTTTTTCTTTAATTCTTCGCGATCTTTCACCCAAGAGGGTTCAGTGTCATCTCCAAACTGTTTGAAATCTATTTTTTTTATGGAATCGTCACGAACCTCTTTTTGAATGAAGCTACTCTCTTCATCTCCAGCTGTTTTAGCTTTCTTATCGGCGCTGGCAGAATCATCAGTTGCTCCGGTTTCCTCTGCATTATAAGGAGAGACACTATCCTCATCATCAAAGGAGCCAACACGAATTTGCGGCATGTCAGTGGAATCCCCTGTGGTGAAATAGATGATCATATCAGGTTTGATTTCATGGGGATTAGTGATAAAGGAGTTAATAGACCAAACTTTAGCATAATAAAAACCGCTGCCAAAAAAACTTTTTGAGATATCCCAAAGTGTATCTCCTTTTACTACGGTATAACTGTTGGTTTTTGCTGCCTCAGTAAGTTCTCTCCACTCTTTTTCCGGAATTTTGTTTTCCACAAATTTGGCAAGCCTTAAGAGCTCCTTTTCTTCCGCCCCAATATTTTCAGCAAAGCGTTTGTTTTCAAGGGTACTTTTTTGTTTATCTTTCAGTACGACATCGGTGAGGTTTTGTTTCTCTTTGGAACTAGTATCAGCATCTGTGCCGATATCTTTTTTTGCAAAATCTTCATCATCTACGGTAAGTGATAGTTTTTTATTGTGGTCTTCAGTTGTCTCTGTCTCTGCTATTGGTCCTGTCTCTGACTTTGCAGCAGTGGACTCCTCTGAGAGCGCACTTAGCTCTTCGTCATCTTCGCTCTCCAGCACATCTTTGCGTGATTGGATAGCTTTTGCTTTCTCTGTGCTATTGGGATCAGCATTTTTGCCAGTAGCGGCGGGTGTCTGCGGTGATTTTTTTTTTGTATTGGAAAATTTTTTTTCAAGGGAATCATCTAAATAGTCTAGATCAACGCCTAAATCATTCTTTAGGGTGCTAAGATCGTCTTGATTCTCTTTTTCCAAAGAGCTAAAGTCGACACTTTCTAGCGATGGATCATCCTCGGCATAAAGAGCAGCACTCATAGAACAAAGGAGCGCACTTAAGAGGAGAGTCATTATGCATATTTTGGGCATTAACATTCTTATGTTCCGATGGTAAAAAAGTTATTTAACAACATATTGTATTTTTCGTACTTTTCTTTTAAATCCAGTTTTTGGCAACAAAGAGTGATCCTCTCTAAGCTTTTTAATACCACACTAGAGAAAGCGTATTTTTGAATAATCTCTTCAAAAGTTTGTAGTGCAAGATCGTACTCTTTTTGTTGAAAGAGTACCTCTCCAATATAAAATTTGGCATACACCTTGATGTAGGGGTGAGACGACTTTTCTAAATCTTTGAGTGTATTGATCGCAGTTGCAAATTTGCGATCGTCAATAAACGCCGCTGCTTGCTTTAAGAGAGTGATTCCCTCTTCAACATCGACTGTTGTGGCGACTTCTTCCGTATTTAATGGCACAAGCGGTGCCATGGGTACATTATTGCTACTAAGCCTATCAGTATCAATCTCTACAGTGGTGGAGGGAGGCACGTCTTGTTGTTGGAGATCGCGATAGCGAGAAAGCAACTCCTCGTACTGTGAACGCGGAACATACTCCGTGCTATTAAAGGTTTTGTGATTATTACCTTTATCGCTATCTTTCGGCGCTTTAGGTGACCTGCTTAAAAGGGTGCAGCCAGATAAGAGGAGTAGGATTGATCCAAGAAGAAGCAGTAAAAGGGCCTGTTTATGCATGATCCATATCCAATGAGGAGTGTATGTTATATAAATACCATTTTGACATTCCCCTAAATTTATTTTATGTCATGGTCAATTGAAGTCAATTGCTTTGCCAGAGGAGAAAAATCTCCTCAATGAAGGAAGATGATGATTACTGTAAGCAGCGAAAGCAATGAAAGTACCTATAGTGCTAGTCAAGAATTGTTTCATATGATTATCCGAGTTTCTAAGCGCGACTCGGTTTTGGCCTATTTTTTGTTAGAGGGCCATGAAGGCGTAGCACTTTTCTCCACTATTTCGGAGAGTTTAAACTCGCCGTGGTTTCGGGAGATTGATATTAGAGGCACAATAGAGTTTTATGCAATGGCAAAAGCACTCATGGCCGATATCGGAAAGATAATCTCTTTAGAAGTTTTGACCTCGGAAATAGTTATGGATCAAAAGCAAAAGGCCAGCAGACCATAACTATGAAAACAAATCACCCTAGACACCCTTGGATTTTGGCCACTAGACCAAAGACGCTGCCAGCAGGAGTATCTCCTCTATTACTTGCAGCGGCCCTTGCTTACGCTAAACAGGGTACCATTGATATCACCCTTTTTCTCCTCACCATGCTTACCACAACACTTTTGCAAATTGCTACCAACCTAACCAATGACTACTACGATGCCAAAAGGGGTCTTGATGGTAAAGATCGCTTGGGACCGACAAGAGTTACTGAGAGTGGGTTAATTGCTGCAAGCAAAGTGAAGTTTGCCTTTATCTTTTGTTTTATGCTGGCCTTTATCCTTGGCCTCTACTTAAGCTACTGCGGAGGATGGCCGATATTGGCCCTTGGTATTCTCTCTATGGTGGTGGCCTACGCTTACACTGGCGGGCCGTTTCCGCTCTCTTACTATCCTCTAGGAGAGTTGCTCGCATTTCTCTTTTTCGGATGGGTGGCGGTTGGAGGCACTTACTATCTTTTAACGGGAGAGTTTCCGATCCGCACGCTCCTCTATTATGGAAGTGCACCTGGCCTTGCCTCTGCGGCCATCATGAGCATCAATAACCTGCGTGATCGTGAGAGCGACTTAAAGCGAGGCAAGCGCACGCTCCTTGGTTGTTTTTCTGAAAAGCGTGCGCGCTTGTTACCACTGCTTTTTTTAATATCAAGCGCATTGCTTCCCATGCTCGAGGGAACGTGCTTTTCCCTCTTGGCCGCTGCCTCCCTCTTGCTCTTTGGGCGTTCTTGGATGAAGCTCTACTATGCTCCCATTGACCGCTCCTTCAATCAAATTTTAGCACACGTTGGACAATATCTTTTTATAATGACTCTGCTTTGGAGTATAGGTTTAATCTCTTATGAATAAGTGTAAATTAAAAGTAGAACTTTACTATGCTCTCATGCCACTCAAAGAGCAGTTAATCATTGGCCATGAAAAAGTGTCAGCAAAAGAGATTTTGCTGATTAAGATAAGTGACAAGAGTGGATTTTATGGATGGGGCGAGTGTGCACCCTTACGAGGAGTGCATCCCTACTCCTTTGAGGAGTGTGTAGACCTTGCTTATGACTTTGCAGAGGATTTTGACCACTTCGAGATCGATCCCCAAAAATTCTCCCCTGAAGCTCCCTTCGCTGGCCTAATCGCCCTCGACAACGAGGCCGCGGACGAAGCCGACGACGAAGCTGACGAAGCTGACGAAGCTGACGAAGCTGACGAAGCTGACGAAGAAGAGACTCCACCAGCACTCCTCTTTGCTTTCGAGCAAGCACTATGGAGCTGGTATTTTAACAAATATCCAAAGCAAAAAGAAAAATATTTTATAACAACCCCTACCAGCAAACTACGTGTTCACAAACTTATCAACAATCTGCAAAAGCTTCCTCATGCCTCGGAACTCTCCTCGAAGCACCCAGAAATTTACAAAATAAAAGTGGCACGCAAAGGAGTCTCTTTGCAAGAGGAGCTCTCTCTCCTCGAAAACTTTATAAAGAATAATGCTCATCCCGAAGACCAATTTATCTTTGATGCCAATGGTGGATTTACTCTAGAGAGTTGCCAAGCGTTTCTAGAGGGTGTTTCAAAATTTTTACCACTAGAGCGTATTCGCTATCTTGAAGATCCCTTTAAAGACAAAGGGGAACTCTCTCAATCACTTCCCTTAAAAGTTGCCTACGCCATCGACGATCTTTTCCTCGAATACTTAAATAACCTTGCTGATATCCCAGCGTCCGTCTCCACAATCATTATCAGACCAACACTCTTATCGCTCGGAGCTTTATGCACCCTCCTGCAAGAGGTGCGGCCACCCTTGCAAGTGGTTTTTAGCAGCACCTACGACACCCATTTAACCTTAAACTTCTATGAATCCCTCGCCTCCCTAAAATGCTTGCATCCCCTGCTTGGCCGATCTCACGGCCTTGACACCTCCAAATACACTCTTGGCGACCCCTTCTCCGCCACCACCCCCACCACTCCCACACCCAAACTCATCTCCAAACTCCTCTAGTCATGATGCTTGGAGAGAAGCGCTTGATACTTTCCATTCTCTTTTATTTGCGAGAGTCCTTGATTGAAGAGGCGTAGCAACTCCTGCGAATCTTTATATTTTTTGGAGACCATGAGCTTATTGTCAAATAGCCGACGAGAGTTCTCTATGATGTGAAAATGCTCTTTCTCTTTTGGAAAATGGGTAGAGATAATATAGGCCGCCGGGATTTCACTATAGAAAAAAAAGTCGATGTATCTCTTGGAAAGTTTCTTGAAATTGTTGATGTCGCTATTGGTATAATCGACACGAAGTCCAGCATCGTTAAACAGTTGAGTGTAGTAATAACCAGAGGTACCTCCAATAAGATAACCTTTGAGGTCCTCTAACCCTTTATACTTAAAATCGCGAATAGGGCCATAATAATAAAAAGCGTTGCTTTCTTGTGAAAAAGCATCGCTAAAGAAAAATAGCTTTTCCCTCTCTGGAGTGGAAAAGGCGGGCATAAGAGCAAAAATTTCTCCCTCGAGCACTAGCTTCATTGCTCGGGCCCAGGGAGCAAAGATGATCTCAACTTCAACCCCTACTTCTTTAAATGCTGTCGTTACAATATTGGCATAAAGGCCCTTGTTTTCAAGCTGTGGTGATAGCCATGGCATCAAATCCTGAGCTGCAATAGTGACTTTGGGAGTAGTGGTGGTTTCGGCAGCATTGGCCACAAAAGCATAGAACGTGCAACAGCAGATTGCAAATAGCAACATTCCCAAGAATGCTATTTTTTTTTGCAAACCAAGAAGTATCTCTATCCTCCTCACACTCTAATTTTCAAACTGGTCTCTGCTTTAACCAGGAAACACATTAAACATAAGTTAATTATATGATAAAAATAAAAAATAATAATTTGTTTATCTAACCACTCAATATTGCGTAGGCGCCTGAGCAATATTGCCCAGTAGGTGCACCAAAAAATTGCCAACTTTATCACACAACTTTGTTTGGGAGCACCATCATAGAGTCATTTAATATTCGCTTTGCCATCAAAACCCCCATGAAATGTTGTAAAGGCCGAACGATGGGACTTTTTCAGCAGAATCTAATTAATCAGCTTTATCGCACTTGAAGACATTCCCCATCAAAGTAACATCTGTTTGAGACCCACCATATTTACCTGATGTATGTCCGGAGGAAGAACTTAAGAGTTGGATATAATTTCCACCCATTTCGGCAGCTTGATTTTTTAGATCATTCATCGCTCCTTTGACCAAAGTATCGTTTGAGGTCCACCCACCTGTAAAAAAATCTCCCTGTTTTCCAATTACTTCGCCAAGGTGTTTACATCCTTTAGGGTTATCATTAGAAATAAAAACATCTTTTGCAGTAGGTTTTAAATTAATGGCCGAACAAGAAAAAAACAAAAAAATGTTCATTGAAAATAAAACAATTGATAATTTAGACTTCACGCTCGTTACTCCTTTTTAAAATTTTATTAAAAGTATTCTGCTCGTACCACGCCACGTTTGAGACTTATTTTGTTGGACGCTCTCTGTCCCAAGCGTGGTGTGGAACCACCGTTCATTATCTTGATATCATATTTTTTAATGAAATTAGCAGATACTGACTTTACAAATTTGCTCTTTCCATTTTGAGCGAGGTTAAGGAGCATGTTTTTTTCTTTTTCTGTAGGGTCACCACAGCGGAAGGCAGAGTCAATCAATTGTAACCAATGTTCATCCGATAACTGAACATTCTGAGAGACAAGCTTTCTATAGACTGCTTTTGTAAACTTGTAGTTGGATCTATTATAAGCACTACTGGCATCCCTTGTTTTTATCTTTATATCCTCATCCTCCGTTTCAGAAAACAACGAAAAGGAAGTGCTGGCACTAATAATGATCATGGTCATAATAAAATATTTAACAACTGAATGCATGGATAACCTCTTGTGAATTATTAATAATTTTCAAGAATGAAAGTAAAATAGTAACATCGCCTCAGTAATATGCTCTTGATCTTTTTACACCTATTTTTTATTCCAAATAAATATCATCACTTAATAGTGAAAAAAATATTCGAGATTTTTTTTCTGAAAAATATCCCTGCCAATAATTGTTGGCAGTTGTTGAAGAAAAAAATTTTTTTTTGAGTTATTGCCACGAGGAAGCATTGTTTTTACAAACACTTGAGTAGGATATAATCGATAATAATTAGCAGTAGGCAACCATAATAGGCAATTCCCATGTTTCCATGCTTTTTAAAAAAATGGATCACGACGACACTTTTCTAGATGATAACATTCAAGTTTGATCTTAGAAAAATTCAAAAGAACATGAGAAGTATTATATTTGCTAATATCATAGAGAGGTAAACGTTATGAGACAAAAAAGTAATCATCGTCTAATGTCTGTGTATTTCCTGTTTGCTATTATGGCCACCAACTGCATTCAGATTCCGCTAGCGAAGGCAACCATCGAATTATGTCAAAAAACAATTCAGCAATTTAGAGAATCAATAGGAGCAAACAATTATAAATTGGCCGATGATCTCTATGCGGGCACTCAAGGGATTAAAGAACAGCAAGATTGCGAAGAGTCCCTGACATTAGATGATATGAGGATGTATGCCGAGGCCTTCTATTGTTTAAAAAAGATTGACACTGCCAAAATTTATCTTGAAGATACGATTTATAACAGCGAGGGGTTTATTGATAAATATAGCGAAGGTGATGTTACTGCCAAACGGATTTCCTCTATAAAAGAGGCCTTAAGCGAAAATAAAATTCCTCCAATTAAATGTATTGATAATTTACAAAATAGTCTTTACGAGATCAAAGAAGCTTTACAAGCATTTAAGACACCTCTCTCTAACAATTCATTGAACCTGTTCCAAAGCAAGATTATTGATCCTCTTTTGATGGTTCTTGAAAAAAACGATTACGTTTATTAATCCCTTTTATCTTCTAGATGGTGAGCCCATCGCTTTTCACGCCAACAGCGATGTCGATGCAATTGCTAATCTTTTTGGTTTCACTAGTGCCGAAAAAGGGCGTACAAAAAATGCCAAAGCAAGCAATGGCCCGAATACTGAGACCATCTTGTATAAAAAAGATTGTGATCCACAATTGCAACAGAGTGAACAGGTGATCCAAAAATTTGCATGTAAACTAATGAGCACTTCAGACCTTATTATAAAAACTTTAGTCGATACTTTTTCAATACCGACTACTCAACCAGCTCCAGAAGCGGCAGTATCTGTCCAACCGTTACCCAGCACAGGCCCAGAGGCACCACCGCGGCCAGTAGTCAGTGCACCGATTGAAAGGCCCACCCCACCAATCAGTACCCCAGTACCAGTGGAACCTACAAAACCAACAGTCAATTCTAGTAATCCATTAATTCCACCGGCGTTACTTGCTATGCTTCCTTTCAATATTAGGAAGTATCTTAAAGACAACAACGTTCTATTTAATCTATCGATGAATTCTCTCGGTCGTTTGGTGCTTTCCATACCTGGAGGAGCACTAAATAATCCATTCTTTCGGCCATATTTTTTAAATGCCGCAGTTGATATGAGGGCATCGGGGATGCCTGCAAATTACTACTCATTCTATTTAGGAAACTCTATTCTTCCCATGGCGCCAGTTAATTCATACGGATTTCAAACATTTGTATTTAGGCCAAATGGAATGACCTTTGATTCCTTTTTGGCCAATACCGAATTGCGAATACTTCCTGGTGAGAACCCTCCTAATCCTATGTTTGGAATCCCTGCAATGCTTAAGTGGATCGAGATAAAGTAACTTAATTGTTGCGCGAAAACTTGATTTACCTCTAGGAAATAGGATAATCATCACATAGGTCGAACAGTAACTAAGCCGTTCGTGCTCGGTCAAATACTGAACTCCCATAGATTTACACTTCTTCTTTGAGAGGAAAGCAATTGATGTTGATGATTGATTTTCAAAAAATATACTAATAGAGCAACTCGAAGGGTATTTGTCGAGGGATAGATGCAAGAGCAAAATCAATATTGATATCCACTAGCGTTGCCTCATCGATGTCAGCGCTCTCTTTTTTGTTGTAAGATGCAACTTTGTCATATCCAAAATATTTTATCGATTCTCGTCGGTGGCATCCGTGACAGAGAAGCAAAAGATTCGATAGTTCGTGTCCACCTTCATCGCAAAGAGGACGCTTGTGATGGACTTCCAATAAATAAACGCTTCCACAGTTCTCACAATGCCCATTGGCCCGAATATGCAACTCCGTCACTGTTTGTGTAGGTACGGTCCGAGTGGGTTTTTCACTTTTTATAGGAGTTACTGTTTTGGTGACTTTTTTTCTTGCAGGATCGATCTTTTCCAGTGTTATCTCGGCCATTTCATCAATAACTTCCGCAAGAGTAATTTTCCTATTCTTATGGGCGAGTAACCCTTGAATTTTCTCCAGCTTTTCCATTGTTTTTTTGCTGATGGAGCAATGAAGTCGAATATCTTTATCGCTTTCATCACTCACAACAGTGCGAGTTTGTTTCTTCTTGGTTTCATCCTCTGATCCTTTTTTCTTCTCCTCTCTTTCTGCTTTGAGTTTTCGTAACTCCGCTTTTGCATCGTTGCCACTTTTTCCCTGAACTAAATCGACAAGGGCCATCTTTTCCTCTGTTGTAGCAATCTCTTGCTCGTTTATAAATTGTTTAAGCAGATTAACATTGGAAAGGGAGATCTCTCCTTTTGCAATTTTTTCATCAAGCACTGGCAACTCTACTGTCATTCTGGCGGCAGTAATACGTCTCATAGCTGCTCCTTCTGAATATCCCAATTCAACAAGGAGATACTGGAATAAGGACGGATAATGTAAGTCTCGATAAGATTGAAGGCGATCAATCTCTCTAAGATTAACAATGATTTGATGAGTATTTTTTCTTTCTTCTGCCACTAATGCTTTGGTTTCACTAAGCAAAAAAATATTTTCTTTCATGAATAGATCCTCTCTTGAAAAAAGCAATCAAATACACTTTATTCTTTATAATCTATGTTGTGATTAAAAGCAAACGAGCTAAACCTCGATATAGAGAGTGTTCGAGAGGATTGCTCTTGTTAAATGACCATCTCTTCCTCTCTTTCAATGTCTTTTAAAGCGTTCTCGATAGTCCATTCATGAAAAATGGTTAAAATAGAAAAAACACCTCTCACAGACGATCTGGTGAACTCAAAAAATATTTCCATGATGCTTTTTATGCTCTAAAATCACCGCCGCTGCGGCGGTAATGAGATGCTGAATTCACATAGAGTACTAACTCTTAATTGTTACGCAAACATTTAATTTACCTCTGAAAACTCTCCAAAGAACCGACCAATATGGGATAAATGCCATTTCTGTAAAATCTTTAGCTCTAGTAGAAAATCGTTTCGCCGACACCCGCGTAAAAGCTAGAAGAGAGAAGCCACCGCATATAATGGAATGTTGATCACTCGTCCTCTTTTTTCAAAATCGCTAGAGGAGATCATAACGGCCGTATGGTTTTTTTTCTTTTCTTCTAGAAAAATTTGTAATCCCTTGGCACTTCTTGCTCTCCCGCTTTTAACTTCGATAGGTATAATTTTTTCTTCTCTATTGATCAGATAATCAACTTCGGCATTAGAGGATTTACTTTCGCGATGCCAGTAAAAAAGTTCTGAGCGTCGATCGCTATCTTGATAACAAGCAAGCTCTTGTCCTACAAAACTTTCTACCATAAAACCTTTATTTACCAAAAACTGAATTCCTTCAATTTCCCAGCGAAGATAATCATTCCCTAAAATGTTTTGAGAGATAGCAACATCTAGTAGAATAGTTTTGAACTTTGATACATTCACTTCACTGGCCAGAGGTATTCCATTACCGGAGGTGTGGTGAATTTTAATGACCACATTTGCTTTGACTAAAAGATCAAGGGCCGCACTTAATTCCCTTGCTGCATATTCATCAGAGACGTGTGCATATTTGAATTTTTGTCCAAGCAAACGAGGCACTGATTTATAAATAATATCCACATATTTAATTTTAGCAGTCCGTGCATATTTATGAAAATCTTGTTCATACGAGTAACTGATTTGTTTGTGAACGGTCAAAATTTCTGCGAAATTTTTTGTTTCCAAAAAAGTAACAACAGCTTCTGGCATACCTCCAACGGCCATATAACTCATCCACAAGCGCATGGCCTTTTGATGGAGGGCCTCACCGAGAGGAACGCACTTATCATCCCATATCCTTTGTTTTAAAACCTCCTCTGCTAAAAGTTGATTTTGAGTAAACTCTAGAAATTCCAAGAAAGAGACTGGATACAGATGCAAAAATTCCACTCGACCGACCGGTACCCCAACCGCTTCGAGAGCAAAATCAAGCAGTGACCCTGCTGCAATTACATGCAACTCCGGCATTTCCTCATAAAAATAACGTAATTTTTTTATACTCTCAGGTGATTCTTGTATCTCATCTAAAAAAAGGAGTGTCTCTCCTTTGATGATGGTTTGACCACTGTGAATAGATATTTTATGAACAATATCTTTGGGAGCGTTTTCACTTTCAAAAATAGTTTTTGAAAGTTTATCTTTTTCAAAATTGATCTCGAGAAAAGATTTAAACTCTTTTGCTAATTCACGTACAAGAAAGGTTTTTCCTGTTTGGCGGGCCCCTCGAAGGATAAGCGGCTTATGCTTTTTGGCATTTTTCCATTTCAATAGGTTTTGTAGTAATTTTCGTTTAATAGTGCTCATCCTTGTATTTTATGCACAAAATGCATAAAATACAAGGATGTTTTCTTCAAAAAAAGCACAAAATACAAGCTTGACCTTGGTTTAGCAGTTGGAGTTAGAAGAGCTAGCCCTGGCCCTCGTTGCCACGTTTGACTTCCTTCTATATGTACGAACAATGTCATAAGCAAACAGAGGGTTGAAAATGAAACTACACTATGGACAAGAGATCTTTTTGATCGCTTGATTAGATTACAAAAGATGAGATGATCTTAAAGCATTATGAGCGTGCTCTTTGGTAATATTTTCTACGACGGCAGTGGAGAACTCTTGGCCGATGAAAGCGTCTTAAAGTTAGATCGCATTGGTGGCTTTCCTATGGTCCTCACCATCAATGGCAAAGCTTACCCCTTGTAGGTGGGTGCTGGGGATGCCTTGCTTTCACACCCCTATATTTCGATACCACGTAACCCAAGTAATTAAGACAATGATGATTACTAGTGTAATCACCACTCTTTTAATTCCTTGTGGAGTTATCAGTGCTTGTTTTAGTTGTGCTAGGGGGTGGGGAAATTGAACCTGCACTTGCGCCCTACATTTAGGACAATGGACAAGCAATTTTTTGCCGAAACGCACCGGAACCCGCAGCTGTTGCCTGCATGAAGGGCAAGGAAATATTTTATGACTGACATTTTTCTTCGTCTCTTTCCAATGTGCTTTAAATCTTTCTATTGGGTTCATGTCGATTCTATCCTCTAAAAGTCTACAGTTCTCTGTCTTCCATTTGCAGCTCTGGAAAATGTAATACAATTTCGATCAGTAGAGAACAAGTAAAATAAGTTAACGCACAATTTAGTATTGCAAGTGTTCGCAGTTGACGAAGAGCTGCTTTGCCTTTAAGAAAAAGTCATTGGCCTTAAATACATATCAGAAAGGATAAACATTAATGACGATATCAACACTTCTTATCACCACTATTGCTATTATCTCTTCCGCTTTTTTTCCTTTGCAGCGTACAGAAGCAAAGATGCATCTCATCGCTGTAGAATTTGATACGCTTTTGCAAAAGCAAAGTGTGAGTAAAGAGTATCAGCGAATCTATGAACGGATGAAGACGATTAAGAGCGATTTTCAAGAAAAAAATTTCGAACGCTGTTTAAAAAAAGCAAAAACAGAAAAGAGTACCCTTCCTCTTATCAGCGATTGGGTGGTTTTTTATGAGTTGAGTTGTGCGCGAAATCTCTATGAGAAAGGTGTACTCTCTGGTGAAAAATTTTTCAAAATTCTCAGTAGAAGCAGGCCTTCAAGACAGTGTAAGGATGATGAGAATAAGCAAACGGTGCAGGCCTTTCTTGATGGGGCCTTAAGTTATCGCGAGAGAGAGGCAAAGCTTTCAAATCAGCGCGCCAAACTGCTTTTGGATTGGATGATGGAACAAAAATGGGCATTTTCTCTTGAACAAAAGGCAAAAATAATTCCCGTAAGTAATAAGGCCTTGACAACAGTCGTGGCCTTCAAAAAAGAGGAGCGCTTAGAGGCCAGTGAAGAGGAGTTAACACTTTTTGATCAAGTAGAATCCGATTTTGGAAAGGGCGAAACGCTCTTAGCGGTTGCAGGGGGAGTAAAGCTTATGAAAAAATTCCCTGCGGGAAAACGCGCTTTACGCATACAAGAGCGCATCGTCGCAAGTTATCTGGCGCTTTCGGCAACCTCACCCCTAAGGTCACCGCTTTTACAGAAGATGCAAGAGGGTGACTGCACCACCATCCTTGCTTGGGGGAAGAGGCTTTTTGATCGCCTTTACTACAACAATAGTTTGAGCTTACTGGAACAGGCCATCGATAAGTGCGACAGCAGTGGACGAGAGCGCGCTCAGGGGGATTACTTGATTGGCGTTTTAGCGTTTTACCTTGGCCAATACGATAAGGCCCAAAGCTATCTAAGCAAAGTGGCGATAAAGAGTGCGGGCAGCGAAAGGTCAGTGCGTTCGCGCTATTGGCTAGCGATGACTGCTCTTCATCAGCAAGATTATCAAACAGCACTGGAGCATTTTGAACGATTACTACAGCTCCCTCATAGTGAAGAGTATGAACAAAATGCGGCCTATTGGCGTTGGCGATCGTTACAACAATTGAACAGGCCAGAGGAGGCAAAGAGAGCAGCACAACTCTTGATCGATCGCTTTCCGCTTAGTTTTTATGCACTAAAGGCCCGCATGGAGAGCAATAATGGAGTACTCTTTGACAACAATTTTAAGCGGCCACTCGAAAAAATAGAGGGAAGTTTATTGCTAAGTGATGCCGAGGTACGTGCGTGGAAAAGGTATGGGCATTTGCTTTTTTTAGGATGGTATGAAGAAGCACAAAGTGAACTCTCTTTTTTGACGACACCAGTTGCGCCTGAAATGCAGCTCATCTATGCCAAGCTATACTCTTTGGCCCATCACTATAGGAAGGCCATCGAAATGATGGCCCCCTTATGGAAAGAGGACAAAACGCTTCTTCGTAAAGAGCTGCTACAAATGGTCTTTCCTCTCGATTTTCATGACACGATTAAAAAGGAGTCCCAACAATACCAGCTTGATCCCCTTTTGATTCACGCCTTGATTCGCCAAGAGAGTGCCTACACCCCTTCGATCGCCAGTAGCAAGGGTGCTTTAGGACTCATGCAAATTTTGCCCTCTACAGGCGAGGAACTGATGATGAAGCAAACAGGCACTTCCACTGCCGCTCTCTCCATCGAAGAAAAACTTTTAACTCCTACTTTAAATATTAAGGCCGGCACATTATATCTTTCTCGTTTGCTTAAAAAGTATGAAGGAGATGTTGCCTTTTCTTTGGCGGCCTACAATGCAGGGATGGGTAGGCTCCAACGTTTTAAAAGCGAAAGAGGCCTTACGATAGATAATCCTAAACGCAAGGGATTATCGGTTTTTGATGAACTATGGATCGATGAATTGCCATGGAGTGAAACCCAAGATTATGTGAAAGCAGTTTTAAGAAATCAACTCCTCTATAAATTCATGGAAAAGTAAGGAGGTGACCCATAAGTCAATGCAGCTTCAATCAATAAAATCCTTAAGCATACTTGCAAAATAAAGCGGCAATTGATGTAAATCCTTCCCCAGCGTAGGAGGATTTCCAGAAAGTAGGAATGATCTTTTAGGTGAATATAAACTCTTATACACCTGCAAACTTTTCGCCTTGGTATTGATTCCAGATTTAACTTCAATAGGACAAATTATTCCGTCAAAATCCAGCACAAACTCTATCTCCGATGCATTTCTATTCCATGAAAACAGATCTTTATTCCGTAGTGCCCTTAATTCTTGGAGCACGAAATTTTCCGCAAAATATCCTTTAAAAGATCCGTAGTCATAATCGAGAAGTGTTTGCAGTGAAAGATCCACCATACATCCAAGCATTCCTACATCGAACAGATAAAGTTTAAACTTCTTTTCATTCGCATAAACGGATAGCGGAAGTTTTACCTCATTAACGATGGTGACTTGATAAATCAGTCCGGCCCTGATCAACCATTCGATCGACCCTTGCAGCTGTTCATACTTGCTTGCACCATCGAGTACATCTTTAAAGATGAATTTAGAAGTTTGCGTATTCTCTCTTGCAAGTTGTTGCGGAATATTTTTGAAGACCGACTCAATCTTGAGCGACTTGATTTTTCCAGAGTGCTTGGCAATATCATTTAAATACCCACGCAAAAGATCGCTCTGAATCGCTCGAACCTTTTCATAGGTTGTCCGTCCGCGAGGGCCATCTCTAACGGTTAAAACCACTTCTGGTAATCCTCCAGCAAAAAAATACAATTTTAAAAGTTTAAACGCCTCCCTATGCACATACTCAGAGATATTGGCCTTATACTGCAAAAGATTATTTAAAAGTTTCGACTCGCCAATCCCTTCGAGAAATTCAAAAAAAGTCATAGGATATAAAGTTAAAAACTCCACCTTGCCAACTGGAAACATATCATTTGTTAAGGATAATCCCAGCATGGATCCGGCGGCACAGATATAGGCGTTTTCAAAATCTTGGCAGAAATACTTAAGCGAGGCCAATGCCTCTTCACAATATTGAATCTCATCAAAAATAATGAGATCACTCTCTAAACTAATATCGACTTTTAGTAATATTTCCAAATCTTGCACGATTCTTCTAGGATCACGATTTGCCTTGAAAATTTGCTGAACTTCTACACTCTTGTAAAAGTCGATGTAGATATATTTAGAAAAAAACTTTTCCGCAAATTGTTTAAGTAGGTAGGTCTTGCCAACTTGCCTGGCCCCCATAAGGATGAGCGGCTTTCTCCGAGGATTTTCTTTCCAGTTGACTAATTTTTTTTCCAGCTCTCTTCTCACAATTTTCTTCTCTTTTTTTGCGATTCTCCAGAAACAATATGCTATTATTCCTCGGAAAAAAGTCATTTTCAATCACTTTTTCGTGGGAAAAAAGAAATAATTATTTAAAATTCAAGGAGTTATACTGGTTGGTACTGACCACTCTCTAGTGCTTGATCGTTTGTAGTTCTGCAGGATTGTGTTTGTGCTTAAAGAAGATGGCAAATAAAATCGCCACCACTAAAGCGTAGGCGGCAAAGGCGAGCCAGATCCCTTGCCAATCAAACTTGCCACCCTCTAAGAGGAAGTATTTATCGATCATCAAACCGCTAAAGTAACTACCAAGGAAGGCACCCACCCCATTGGTCATCATCATGAAGAGCCCTTGTGCACTTCCGCGCATACCAGGATCAACTTGCGTCTCAACGTAGAGGGAGCCAGAGATGTTAAAGAAGTCAAAGGCCATACCGTAGATGATACAAGAGAGCACGATCATCCAAAGGCCATCAGCAGGGTTACCAAAACCAAAAAGAGCAAAGCGCAGTACCCATGCCACCATACTCATAAGCATCACCTGCTTGATTCCAAAGCGCTTTAAGAAGAAGGGAATGGTGAGGATGAAAAGCGTTTCAGAAATTTGTGAGATCGACATGATCACCGCAGGATAACGAACGGCGATGGTATCAACATACTCTGGAACATTTTTAAAATCGTGAAGGAAGGTATCACCAAAAGCGTTGGTAAGTTGGAGGGCCGCTCCTAATAGCATGGCAAAGAAAAAGAAGAGCGCCATCTTGCCATCTTTTAAAAGTGCAAAAGCATCAAGACCTAGGGCACTTACCAAAGAACCTTTCTTGCCTTTACCAAGAGGAGGACACTTCGGCATGGTGAAAGCGTAGAGTCCAAGCAGCAGGGAGAAGACGGATGCTACATAAAATTGCGTGGAGGAGGTTTCAAGGTGAGAGAGGCTGATGGTCCAAAGTGCAATAATAAAACCGACAGTTCCCCAAACTCTTATGGGTGGATACTCTTTTACAATATCCATACCCGCTTCTTCCATCGCCGAATAGGAGACGGTGATAGAGAGGGCCAGGGTGGGCATATAGCACATCATATTTAAGAGCATCACCCAAAACATGGTTTGAGGATCGTTTACTTGAGGAATGAAGAAGAGAACTACGGCACCACCAAGGTGACAAAGGCCATACAAACGTTCAGCATTCATCCACCTGTCAGCAATGATACCGGTAATTGCAGGCATAAAGAGAGAGGAGATCCCGATGGTAGAGAAGATTGCGCCAAACTCACTTCCCGACCACTGCTTGGTTTGAAACCAGTAAGCACCGATGGTTAAGAGCCAACAACCCCAGACAAAAAACTGCAAGAACTGCATAACAGTGATCCGTAACTTAAGATTCATCTTAAACTTCCTTTGGATATGGTTTTTAAAAAAGATTTCAAGGCCTTTACAAAAAAATGTATTCATGTACAAGGAAGCGCGTATTCTAACACTCTTTTGTCGGATTTTTTAGCGAAAATTTCTGGGGCGATTAAAAATCTGAGTCGGGTAAACCCTTTAAATCTGATGCCGAAAAGACCGGGCCATCCTTACAAACGTAAGTTCCCCCAATATTGCAGCGTCCACACTTTCCAAAACCGCACTTCATACGATTTTCCAGTGTCGTAATGATACTGCTATCGTTAAATCCCAAGCGGTTTAACTCAGCAATTGTAAACTTAATCATGATGGGTGGACCACACACCACCGCTACACTATTTTCAGCACTCACGCTCATCTTGGAGAGGATGTGCGGAATCAATCCTACATGGCCACTCCACTTCCCCTCATCTTGGGGCCTTAGTTGATCGACCGTTTTTTCAAAGCGCACATCACTACGCGCTTCCCAGGCGGCCAGCTGTTCACGATAGATGATATCAGCAGTCGAGCGTGCTCCATAGAGAATGGTCACCGCCTTAAACTCCGCTCGGCGATCAAGCACATTATCAATGAGGGAGCGCAGAGGGGCAAGTCCAATGCCACCTCCTACAAAGAGAATATTTTTTCGAAGCATCTGCTCGATGGGAAAAGCGTTTCCATAAGGGCCACGAAATCCTACTAGGTCTCCCACCTCTAAGCTTCGAAGCGCCGTCGTCACCTTGCCCACCTTTTTAAAAGAGCACTCGATGTACCCTTGTTTGGTCGGTGCAGAGGCGATACAAAAGGTGGCCTCCCCTTCGCCTAAGATCGAGTAGAGACCAAATTGGCCTGCAAGAAAAGTGAAACTCTCCTTTAGTTTGGGATCCACGTGCTCTAGCTTAAAGGTACGAATGTCGTGAGTCTCATCACGAATTTCTGTAAGCTTCATCTGATAGGGATAATAAATATTATTCGTACACATAACTACGCTCTCCCTTTGCCTAAAACATGAGTGACTGCTTGATAGATATCGAGACCAACGGGGCAGGAGCGCGAACAGCGACCGCAGCCCACACACAACGACTCCTCAGAAAATTTCTGAGGGTAGTAAGCGAGTTTATGAAAGTAGCGTTGCCGGCAACGCTGGCATTGTAGTTCGCGTGGGTTGTGCCCACCTGCGTGTTTGGTAAAAAGTGCAAAGGAGCAAGCGTCCCAATTTTTCACTCGCGCCCCCTCCCCTAGTGTCCCCGCTTTGGGTTCGTCAACGATGTCAAAGCAGTGGCAAGTGGGACACGACATCGCACAGATGCCACAACCAAGGCAGCGATAGGTCTCTTGCACCAGTTGATCGGAATCAAAATACTCTGGCATTTTATGGCGTACTTCAGTGAGATCCTGTTTGCGAACAAAGCGATCTTTAATCGCCTCCAACTGGTCCGCAGCACGCTTATCGCTCGCTTGTAACTCCACTCCCTCTTTACAGCTATTCAAGAGGCGCTCACCCTTCTCCGTGATCACTTCGAGAAGAAAAGCATCATCTCCATTTGTAGAGAGTAACAGATCACTCCCGCTACTAGCAGTGGGATCACCACCGACACCGAGGCAAAAGCAGTGCTCATCCACACTAGCTTGATCACTGCAAGCAAAAGTGACAATGGTGGTGGCCTCACGCCGTTTTAAATAAAATTTATCATTGTAGTCCCAAGTGAAAACTTTATCGAGAAGTTCTAACCCTCTAGCATCACAAGGGCGAATGCCAAAGAGGACTGTCTCAGGGGTGGGTGGTTCCACATCGTGCATCTCTTGTCCCGTATAGCGGAGTACCGGCTCTGTACGAGGGAAAAATACCTCTTTTGGAGAAAGGGTGGTCATGGTTCTTAGCAACTGATTCAAGACAACCTCTTCCGCGCGCAAAATGGTTTCAAAAGAGAGTTGCTCCCCACTCTTTTTTGGCGCAAGCAAGCGATACTTGTGTGCTAAAATATTTTCGATCAACTGCTTAAGGCCCTGCTTAGTGACAATAGAACTGTTATAACTTTTCATACACATCCCGCTGTTTAGCGAATGAAATCTTGATTATCATTTTGTTTATAAGTTGTCAGAGGTGGTGCTGCCTTCTCATCCATCCCTGCGATAAATTGATACTTCTCCTCAACACTCTTTGCAAGATAGCGATTTAAAATATCCAGGCGGATACCGACTGGGCAAGCGCGTGCGCACTCTCCACACTCTACACAACGGCCGATCAAATGAAAGGCGCGAGTAAAATTCCAACTCCAGTTCCCTAGAGGAGAGGGCGTACTGGAGATCCATTGTGGTTCCGACTTCTCGACGATGCAAGTTTTGCAAAAACAGTGAGGGCAAATCTGCCTACAGGCGTAACAGCGAATACAGCGCTTAAACTCTTCTGCAAAGAAGCGAAAGCGCTCCTCCATCGGCATGGCCAAAATCTTTGCAATTTCACCATCAATGGGGTTTTTCTCCTCTGGGGTCAGCGGATTTTTGACTCTACAAGTGGTGCACTTATCGCGTCCAATGCCTTTAGCATCACACTTTAGTTCGAGCATCACCACCTCTTCGCTCTTCAATTGATTTTCACTGAAGAGCCCTCTTACCGAGCGAGCATCGCAGCCTTTGACAACGATTGCGAGCTTACCATGGGAGCAAACTTCAGGTTTTCGTAAATAGACTGCAAGATTATAAAAACAGTCGCTTTCAAAATGGAGTTCCTCTACTTTTTGTGGATCGGTAATAAAGATAGGATAGTTCTTTTTTCCCTTCCCTTTGCCATAACCAATCACCATGCCCACCCGTTTCTCCTCTAAGAGTTTGCGGGCCTCCTCTCTTACTTCATGGATTGAGTTCATTTGCTTGCTCCCTTAGCGCATGAAAAACGTTAAATGGTCCCAGCTCTTCGACCCTCTTGCTAACCTCGTTGACAAGTTCCGCCCATTTGCGTCCTTCCGCCGCTGAAACCCAGGCAAACTGTATTCGTCGCATATCGACGCCGACAAAACTCATTAGTTCATGAAACATCTCAAAACGCCTGCGTGCATAGTAGTTGCCCGAGGTGTAGTGGCAATCACCAGGGTGACAGCCAGAGACGATCACGCCATCGGCGCCCTCTTCAAACGCCTTCACAATAAACTGTACATCGATACGGCCGGTGCAAGGAAGTTTAATAATCTTCACATAGGGTGAGTATTGCATGCGACTGGTGCCTGCAAGGTCTGCACCGGTATAGGTACACCACTGGCAAACAAAGGCCATAATTTTGGGTTCAAATTTCATATTCATATTCATGCTCATTTTTTTACCACCTCTTCCTCATACGTGCTCGTGGTATTAAAACCACGAATCGCCGAGAAAATTTGTTGATCGGTATAACCGGCAAGGTCGCACGCTTTGGCCCTACAAATAGCGATACAACCGCCACAACCTTGGCATAGACCAGCGTTGACCTCTGCCACCACCTTCAGCACTTCACCACTGCGATTTTTAATCTCTTTGCGCGAAATCGCACGGTAGGGACAAACCGCCTCACAACTAAAACAACCAAAACAGCGATCACTATTCACCATCGACACATAAGGATCGCGCTCCATCTCTTTTCTGGAAAAGAGAATTTGTACTTTACTGGCGGCGGCACTCGCATCTGCTACCGACTCTGGAATATCTTTTGGTGCTTGAGCTGCTCCCGCAAGAAAGATCCCAGCGGTATTCGACTCCACCGGGCGCAGCTTAGGGTGTGCCTCCGAATAAAAGTGGTGTTGGTCATAGGGAGTCCCCACCTTTTGTGCCAGTGCCGCTGCACCCACACTGGGTTTCACCGCAGAGGCGAGCACCACCATATCGGCAACGATCTCCACTTGCTCTCCAAGCAGTGTATCCGCTCCCTTCACTACGAGCTTCTTCACCCCCTCGATCTCTTTTTCATAGACGCGCGCCACTCTCCCCCGCACATAGATGGCCTTATCTTGTTCGATCGCTCGCCGAACAAACTCATCGTAATTTTTTCCGCTGGCCCTCACATCCATATAGAAGACGTAGGCCTTACCACCATGGACTTTATGCTGGTAGAGCATGGCGTGTTTTGCCACATACATACAGCAGATCTTCGAGCAGTAGGAGATGCCTTTGGCCAGATCGCGCGAGCCTGCACACGATAGGAACACCACCGTCTCGGGACGACGCCCATCGGAGGGGCGCTTGAGCTCACCACTGGTGGGCCCACTAGCAGAGGCCAAACGCTCAAACTGCAATCCGGTAATCACATCGGGATAGCGGCCGCCACCATACTCTGGAAAAAAAGTTGCAGGCAAGGTCTCATAACCGGTTGCCAGCACGATCGCACCAATACGCTCCTCAACAATCTCATCCTCTTGTTCGTAGCGAATCGCTTTTGGTCCACACACCTTCTCACAAATTTTACACTTACCCTTGGTAAAGTAGAGGCAGTGCTTACGATCGATCACCGGTTTATTGGGAACCGCTTGGGGAAAGGGAACATAGATCGCTTTTCTCTTTCCCAGTCCCTCTTCAAACTCGGAAGCAATATTTTTTTGCGGACACTTCTCTTGGCAAATACCACACCCAGTACAGCTACTCGTATCCACCGAGCGCGCCTTCTTTCTAATTTTTACCTCGAAATTTCCCACAAAGCCGCTGACACTCTCCACCTCGGCGTAGCTGTAGAGTTTAATCTTCGGGTGGCGAGCAACCTCCACCATCCTTGGAGTGAGAATACATTGGGAGCAATCGAGCGTAGGAAAGGTCTCCGAAAGTCCCGCCATATGGCCACCAATCGAGGGCGTGCGCTCAACCAGCACCACCTCATGTCCCCCATTAGCAATATCGAGTGCTGCCTGAATCCCGGCAATCCCGCCTCCCACCACCATCGCTCGTGCGGTAATCGGCACTGTAATATTTTTAAGTTGTAAATTGTAGCGGACGCGCTCTACCGTTGAACGGGTAATGGCGATCGCCTTCTTGGTGGCCTCCTCCTTGTTCTCATGCACCCAGGAGCAGTGCTCGCGAATGTTGGCCACCTCGAGCAGGAAAGGGTTTAGCCCCGCCTCCTCGGCGGCAGTACGAAAGGTCTTCTCATGCATCAGCGGACTACAAAGCGCCACCACCACACCATCAAGGGCATCGTTTTTGATCGACTCCTTCATGATCTTTTGTCCAGGATCAGAGCACATATACTTGTACTCGACGGAGGTGACTACACCTGGAACTCCCGCCATCGCCTCTGCCACCTTCACCACATCGACGGTACGAGAGATATTTTCACCACACCAACAAATAAAGACTCCTATACGGGCCATAGACTATCCTTCCTTCTTTCTTCAAACTTCTTATTGATTCAAGTAAGCACCAAGGGTGGATTGCACCTCGACCAAGTGACGATGAAACGAAAGCTTCTCTTTTTGTGCCCCCATTGCGAGTGCCATCAATTGAGTAAAATAGAGCACCGGCATTTTAAAATCAATGCGTTTTTGATTTTGTAAATCGATCTGTCGCATATCGAGATTTGCTTGGCAAAGTGGACAAGCAACTGCAATCACTTGCGCCTTCGCATCCTTTGCCTCTCGTAAAAGCTTCTCCACCAAATTTAAGACCCAATCGCTCTTACTAAGCGTAAGACTAGCACCACAACACTCGGTCTTCATGGGCCAATCCACCGCTACCGCTCCCATACACTCCATGATCTTATCCATGCTGGTAGGATTTTCTAAATCATCAAAGGTGGCCACCTCTGGCGGCCTTACCAGCAAGCACCCATAGTAGGAGACCACCCTTAAACTCTTAAGTGGTTTTGTAACCAAGGCCTGCAAGCGTGCAGTGCCCACACTTTGCATCAGGATTTCCAAAATATGCAGCGGTTTTACTCCTCCCTCATACTTCTCTTCCAAGACCAGCTCCACCTCTGCTTTAAGTTTTGAGTCGTGTTCCAGCTGCATGGTCGTGGTCTTTAGGCGCGAAAAGCAAGCAGCACAAGAGATCGCCACCTCACTCTTGCCACTCTTCCCCACCAAATTTAAATTTCTTGCTGGTAAAGCGTAGGCGAGTAAACGATCTTTGTAGTGTGCGGCGGTGGCCCCACAACAGGACCAATCGGCCAGCTCTGATAGTTTGATCCCTAGGCGGGTAAACACCTCTTTTGTTGCAATATCAAACTCTTTTGCCATTCCCTCCAGGGAGCAACCAGGGTAGTAAGCATACTCTCTCTTTTCTATGTCCATAGATGATTATCCTTTCTGTGCACGATACTTTTCTACATTTTTAAAAATACGCTGAAACTCTTTAATCCCGTTTATACGGTGAGGAAGCAGCGGTAACTTTCCTTTGACAAGCAGGGAGGGACCCTTGCTGGCATCTTTAAACAAGTCACCACTACGAAGATTATAGATGGCGGCCAACATCGGTTCAAAGATGCGGCCAAAGGTATAAATATTGGAGAGAAAAATTTTGTGTGCTAAAAGAATATGGCGAACAGCACCCTTTGTAGCATACTTGCGCTGCAATTTTTTATCGGCAAAGAGGCGATTTCTTAGCGTGTCCCAAATCTCGACAATCTTAATCTCTTGGGGACAGCGACTCTGGCAAGTTTCACAGGCCACGCACACCCAGAGCGAGTTAGAGCGGTAGATGGCATCGTAATTTCCCAATTGCAACTGCCGCATCATCTGACTGGTGGAGAGTTCCATTTGCGAAGCGAGCGGGCAACCCGCCGAACATTTTCCACACTGATAACATTTAGCACCCATTACTTTTAACTCATCTTGCTCCGTATGGGGATGTGCTTGCATCTTGAAATCTCCCTCTTAAAGTTACAACTGTGAATCCAAAAACGTTACTTATTTTTTACAAGCAAAGGCCCTTGAATGTAAAGGCGCATTTCACTTCTCCTCTTTTTTCTCCTCAAAGAAAACATCACGAAGCACCGGCGTATCTAAACAAATGAGTGTTTCAGTCGACTGGATCTCCTCTAGCGACTGCAATTTTTCCGCTAGAAAGAGATGCATCTCTCGAATATTTTTTACTAGGATCTTTATAAAGAGACTATAAGGCCCTGTGGTATAATGGATCTCGATCACCTCTGAAAATTTTTGCAACCGCTTAAGCACCTTTTTATAGTCGCCAGCATTGGATAGTTTAATCCCAATAAACGCCATCACCTCCATGCCTAACTTAGCATAATCGACCAAGAGCTTTGATCCCCGGATAATCCCCGCCTCCTTCATCTTATTGATGCGCACATGGATGGTGCCCCCTGAAACAATCAACTCTTTGGCGATATCTTGGTAGGAGATGCGGGAATCGCCCATTAAGCGTGCCAGTATTGCCAGATCTAACTTATCAACTTCATAATTTTGCTCCATGCCTGCCCTCGTCTTTTTAATGATTATCAATTTTTAGCGCTATTTTTTTATACAATAATAAAAATAGCATTATTTAATTATTATGTATTGATTTTTTTGCCGTTTAATTTATTATTACTCAAAAGGGCATAGTTGATCTAAAAGCTCTACTACCAACACCAAGGAGAAAAAACATGAGCGCAGTAGCACTACTAAAGAAACAGCAAAAACCTAGCGAAATACTAAGACAAGAGGGCGCGACCTTCTTCACCAAAAGCACCTTTGAAAAAGAGTTAAGTAAGGCCTTAGACCTTTGCAAGATATCGGCGCCTCTCTTTGTTGAGAGCAACTCCGGTTTTCAAGACGACTTAAACGGCATTGAAAAACCCATTAGCTTTAAAGGCAAGGCGATTGGAGAGGGCCAGATTTACGAGATTGTCCACTCCCTGGCCAAGTGGAAACGATTTGCGCTGGCCCAGTATGAAGTAGCGGTCGGCAAAGGCATCGTTACCGATATGCGCGCCCTTCGTCCCGACGAAGAGGGGCTCGACTCCCTCCACTCCATGTATGTGGACCAGTGGGATTGGGAGAAGGTGATTACGGCGAGCGAACGTACCCTTGTTGGCCTTAGGGCCACCGTAGAAAAGATCTACAGCGCACTCAAAGCAACAGAGCAAGCGCTGGTGCAAAGCTACCCTGAGTATCACGCTTTTCTCCCTGAAACGATCCACTTCATTCACAGTGAAGAGCTATTACAACTCTACCCTTCCCTCTCTCGCAAAGAGCGTGAAGATAGCATCTGCAAACGCTATGGTGCCGTCTTTTTAATCGGCATCGGCGGTGAACTCCCCGATGGTACCATTCACGATGGGCGCGCTCCTGACTACGACGACTGGTCAACTCCCACCGAAGCGGGCAAGCTAGGCCTAAACGGCGACATCATCATCTGGAACCCCATCTTGGAGCGCTCCTTTGAGATCTCCTCCATGGGTATTCGTGTGGATAAAGAGGCGCTCTTACGCCAGCTGGCCATTCGTGGAGTGGATAAACGCCAAGAGCTTCCCTGGCACCAACTGCTCCTCCAAGATAAACTTCCACTCACCATGGGTGGAGGCATCGGCCAATCAAGAGTCGCCATGCTGCTGATGCAAAAAGCACACATTGGTGAAGTCCAAATCTCTGCCTGGCCACCCAGCGAGCACGAAGAGTGTTCTCGCAAAGGCATCTACCTCCTCAAATAGTTAGTCGTTCGTCGCCAACAGCAGCTGGCGCCCTCTCGTCGATTTTCCTAACTTTCACCGCAAATTTGGAAAAACTCCCATTTCTGTTTATACTTCTCCCTTCACTAGCAAATTATGCTTTTAAGGAGTTCCACTACCATGAAAATCTTCCGCCTCGTACCGCTTTTGATTTTATTACAAGTGACCTTTGCCATGGGAAATGAGCAGGAGTGTACCCCTGCCTCCCCGTCAACACTAGAGCAGGTGGCAGGCCATATCACTCCTATTAAATCGTTTGGCGAAGTTGTTGATGGCGTCTATCGCGGCGGCCACATTGGCAACAAAAGTAACTATAGAATGCTCGCACACTTAGGGGTAGAGACGATTATCAACTTAGAGTACGACGTTAGCGACGATGCCGAGTCCTGTCGCAAATATAAAATAGATTGTCAAAAGTATGGGATCGTCTTGATGAAAACCAGTGATCTCATCTTTTTTAACTACCAACGCTTACAAGGGGCCTTCAAGGCAGTCTTACAAGCGCGATCCTTGGGCAAAAAAGTCTACATCCACTGTAAGGCAGGAGTCGATCGCACCGGGGCCCTCTCCTCCGCACTCATGATCCGTGAACGCGCCTGTGGAAAAAATTACAATCCAGAACAACTCTACACCGAGATACGCGATACCCTAGACCACTACGGCTACCATCGTAACGCCTTCCCTTTCCTCTACCACAAAATCTTAAGCTGGACCAAGAAGATCCCCTCCTGGATTTGCGCTTAAGTATGCACAAGGACCAGAGTAATATTATGAGAAAGAAGATTCTTGTATTGACCTTAGTAAAAATTCGATCAAAACACCCAAGTATAGCACTTCCGATCGTGCACGCATGTAGGCGTGTGCCGATTTTCGTTTTTCACTAGAAAGCAACTAAGTGATGAAAGAAAATAAATAGTAAATACCTAAGCAATTTGAATTTTTTTCCATGCTATCAAAAAAAACACCTCAGGATAAAATAATTCCCAGTTCTACCAGTGCACGGCCCTCTGCTAAAATAATAAAGAGAGGAAAAGCTTTGCTCTCTTAACTATTAACCCTTGCCATTTGATCAATAGGCCTAAAATGTACTCTATCCGATTATTAATGAAGTTAAACAACACTGGGATATCACTCATTCAAATCTCCATTTTTGCCACCATCCTTGCAGGTTTGGCCCTGGTCGGAATGAGAGTAGCGAACACCCAAAACACTGTCATCCAAAAGTTCTATATCAATTTTGATGTTAAACAATTTATGGATGCCTATGAGGCCCACTTCTCTAATCGAATACATTGTGCCAAAACCCTTAAAAACATCGTGGCCGCTTCCGCCTCCAGCGCTGGAACCAGCTTTACTCAAATCCGCTTCGAAGATTACATCACTCCTGGAGGCAGAGTGGTTTTTGATACTGCGAGTGCTATTAACAATCGCACTTTTGGGAAAGTTGAAGTTACCAGTTTAAGCTTAAGAAAGAGTACCACCTCCGGAAAAGTACAAGTCATTTTCCAATATCGTTATAAGCTCGATGGAGTGACTAAGACCGACACTCAGGCCATTCTACTCAATGCAAGTTTAGATGGTTTAAATCGGGTACAAGAGTGTTATCACGATGAAGAAAGCTATGAAGCTGGGGCCTGCACCATCTTCAATGGAGGCGTCCCCGGGAGCTTCAATGCTACCAATGGGACGTGTGAGAAAGCTTTCTTCCCCGACAAAACTATTATTGGTTTTTTTCAAAGCAGCTGCCCTCCTGGGTGGCAAGTGGCCTCTGCCGCCAACATAGGTGGTACTGTCGATGTCAGAGGAAAGTTTATTCTTGGGGCCAATAGCAGCTTGGCCGGCATCGGAACCACTGCAGCAGCTTTTGTCGCCAGACACAATGACCATCTATTCACTACGTACGCTAATAGCTGCAATCGAAGCTACAACTCGGACGTTGCCACTCACAACTTTTGTGTGAAACCTTCAAATCTGTTTACCTCTGCGGCCACCCTGCTAAATAACTTCGGAAGCGCTACTCCAATTGGGGATAATCGTCCCATCAATATTGCACTTACATTTTGCATCCGAAAATGGAGATAGGAGAAGAGGAAACACAACACTTGAAACATACACCAAGGAAAAGTATCATGCCCAATCAAAGGCCTCACAATCAAACGCACTTCTCCCTAGTCTTCGGCTTTTCTTTATTAGAAGTGATGGTGGCCGTAGCACTCATCTCCGGTTTAACCCTTTTTGCCACCCGAATCTCCTATAACCAAAGCGGATCCACCCAAAGAGTCTATGCCCACGATGATATCTTGCACTTTCTGGAGACCTACTCCTTTCATTTATCTGATCAAGGTAACTGTACTAAAACTTTACAAACTTTACGTTTTAGAAATAGTCCAGTAAGCGACCATTCGAAGAACATTCCTGCTATTAAAGACGCTGCAGGAGCAACTGTATTTACTCCAGGAAGCTCTACGTTTGGTAGAGTAACTGTTACAGGAATGACCATCACCGTAGACACTCCATCCATTGAAGCTATTGAACAAAGGGCCACTGTTCAAGTATCTTTTTCCTATACTAAAAACGGACAAACTCAAAGCTACCTCCACTCCTTTAGTAGTATTTATGTAATCCTTGAAGATGATCCTCTCGATGCTCTAACTGGCCCTAGTAGCTGGAAACAAGTGAAAAGATGCTATGGACTTAAAGAACGTTACGCTAGTGGGGTGTGTAGCTCTATTGGTGGAGTGTACCAATTAAGCGATGGAGCGTGTACGGAGGCCTTCATCCCCTCCAAAACAGTGGCCGCCTTTTACTTAGCTAACTGCCCGACAGGATGGTCGCTTGCTGATAATTCTCCAGGCCGCACAGACATCCGTGGAAGATTTATGCGCGCACTGAATAGCGGTCTTAGCATTGATCCGGATGGAGCACGTACTGAGGGAAGTTTTCAGGACTTTCAAGTAGGAAGTCATCAGCATAGTGTGACGAGTTTATACAACACTCACAACTGCGGTGCAGGAAGCGATACAGGCAGCGTCTCCCCCTATACCACTTATTGCAAACAAAATCAGGGTAGCACGATGAAGTACTTTTCTACTTTTAATACCACTAGTAGCCCTACTGCAGAAATGCGACCATCAAATATTGCACTTACTATTTGTATCAAGGATTGATAATAATGAATCAGACAAAGAATGGCCTAGGTTTCTCACTCTTAGAACTAATGGCCTCCATTGGCATTGGAGGACTCCTAAGCATCATTATCCTCCACCTAAGCTCATCACAAAGCAAGTTGTTCTCTCAAAGTGATGCCACTCTTGATATCTCTCTTTTTATCAAAACATACTCACGCCATTTTGCTAGTCCCAGCAATTGTTTAGCAACACTCTCGGGACTAATTCCTACATCGAGTGGTACAACTATCCCGGTAATCAAACAAGATGGAGGAGCTACCATTTTTACCCCTAGCACTTCTCATAATGCCGCCTCCTACTTTGGCAAAGTAAGCGTTGAAAGCATTGCTCTTAAAAGTTCAAGCGCACTAGTGCCTAGAACACCACAGACAGTCAATATTGCTGTTAAATTCTATTATGCTGTAAATGGACAGGCCCAAAGCTATCAACGATCTTTTCCCATTTCTGTGATATTAAATGAAAGTTCGCAAGTGATTAATTGCCAGGATGATGCCTCCCTCTATGCACGCGATATCTGCTCGCAAGCAGGAGCAACGATGAACCTTGCCTATACTTCATGTTCCGGGCCCAAGCTCAATCCTCCTAGCGGAACCATTGCCAGCTTTAATCAGTCCAATTGTCCTCCTGGCTGGATCATCGCTAATGGGAGTGGTTCTCCCCCCACTACCCCCAATTTGCATGGTCGGTATATCCGTGGACGCAATACTACATCTTTTACACCATTAACTAATCGCGATCCTCAAGGCGATCGCCCCATAGGAAATTTACAAAGTTACAGCATTGGCCAGCATACCCATGCAGTAAATGCTTATCGTAACAATTGTGGCTTTCACGATGATGACGATCCAGATGGCTCTAATAATGGTAACGTATGTAGACGAGACTCAATAATAAACAATTACAGCCCTGCTGTTAACTTCAATACTAACTCCACCAATGAAAGTATTCCAGTAAGCATTATACTTCTGTTTTGCATGAAACAATAGCTTTAATGTCATTTGAGTGCCATGCACTTGTGGTGTGGCACTTTGGGTGCTCTGGGGATTGGTGACAGTTTTCGATGGGGAGTTCAGATTCAAACTGGGTCGGTATAGGTGCATGGTACGCTGAGGGAGTTCTTTAAATTAGTTGACATCTTTGTCAGTAGTTGTGTTCCGGTTTGGGCCGGAGCAGCTGGTCTGCAGTTTGCACCTGAGGCGGTAGATAGGACTTCAAAGACAGAGGGATTTTCAAAATGATCATGAAAAATATCAATTGGAATTGGATTTACTATTTTTATGAGGTGGCCAGGTACTCTTCGATGACCGATGCATCGAGGGTAATGGGTATTTCTTTATCAACTATTAGTGAGCAAATAAGTCACTTGGAAAAAGAGCTTAACGTCAAACTCTTTCATCGTTCCATAAGAAAATTGGATTTAACCAGGGAGGGGCAGGCGCTATATACAATAGTAAAAGAGATGTTTAAGTATGGACCAATGATTGTAAAAAATCTCTCTCCAGATATGATTGGAGGAAATCAGATCAAGATTGGAGTGCAAGAGGGGATTGCCACTGAATACAGCAGCAGTTTGTTTTATGATTATTGGGATAAGTACATTGCCTATGGAACTGTGGGCGTTGAGCGCATCTCTATGTTAGAGGAACTTGTGCGTAATATTTTAAAGGGAAAATTAGAGTGGGGAATTGCCTGTGAAGTGACGGATCATGAAAAAATTGCCCTTAAGAAAGTTGCGACAGAAGAGGTGCAGTTTTGCTGTTCAAAAAATATCTATGATGCTTTCAAAGATAAGAAAGATATCATCAAGTACATACCCTTTATCAGTAATTCCTGGGATCATGCACTTAACGAAAAAGTGTCTAACCATTTAGCACTCCTTCGTTGCACTCCTAATGAATATATAGAAATTGATCAAAGAGATCTCGTGTTGGATTTAATTAGAAATGATCGCTGTGTCTCTGTCTTTACCAAGCAAACGATAAAAAAGCTCAGCACTACTGCTGCGGTTAAAGGCTTCTCGATGGATAAAGCAATTTTTATGGACTTCTATCTTTTATGGGATAAAGAACGCAGTAAAAGCTTATCCATAAAAAAGTTATTAGAACTCTGTGAACCGTGTTTGGTTGATAAAGGCCACGACTCGTTTTTGCAATTAAAGGTAGTCGATATTCCTAAAGAGCTCTTAATAAGTCCCCTTTTTTAAATTTTTTTTGCATTATTATAGCTCAAACAGTCTGTTACATCCTACTGAAAATCCTTCCCGTATTTCGGCAGACTATTCTTATATACTTCCACTCCCCACTGATCACATCTATCCCTTTGCATGGGGAGGAGAGAATTCTCTTGCAGAAGAGGTACAACGGTTCAAAAAGAGCTTGATCAATACTTTTTGGCCAAGCAAGCAAGGAAGATGGTCTGGCCACTATCCCGTGGAGTTCGAGTGCCATGCACTTGCAGAGCATTCGGGGGGGTTTTGTGATTAGCGTAAGCCGAAGTGTTAGGGTTAACGGCGCTTGCTTGCATGGAGGATGGTTGTGGACAACTATAACGAGATGGAAAGTTCGTCAGAGGGCCATTCTAGTTAGAGAATGACTAAGCATTATAATAGCAACCTTTACTTTATGATAAAGAGCATGTTACCCCACTCAATCAAGAAGGGCCTTTATAGGATACATAGCTAATAATTCCTTTAAAATTTACTTTTTCTAAGGAGATTTAAAAATGAACACTATCATGAAATACATTATGTTCTTTGCGTTCTTAACAATGTCTTTTGGATCATATGCTGTGGTATCAGTAAGGGTGGTGGATAATGCCGCTGCAAAAGATCTCATGGGAGTAAGACCAGTGCAGTTAAGCCCAGGTGATTTAGCAACCAAAAGCTTAGATGAACTAAAAGATATGTGTTTGAATCCGCAAAGGTATAATTTGCAATCACCTCTTTTCAAGCTAGAAGTAACTGGAGTTGTTACTTGGTCTAAATGGATTAAGCATGTAAATGCAGTCTATTTAATTGAAAACCAAGACATGAATACCACTGGATCCTTTACAAAAAATGGACGGATGCTTGATGGAAGTGAGTGGAAAATCAGCGACGGTGAGCTGACGGATGTGAGTCAATCAAACGCTGCATGCTTTGTTGAAGGAGAGTGTGTGGCCTATGTCAAACACATCTATACCAGAGATTTAGTAAAGAAGGTAACCTCTTGTGAAGATATCGCTAAGTCATCAAGTGTTGAGCAACTTTACGGCGTTACGCTAGAAAGCTTGTTTGATATAACAAGTATCGTTCCAGTATTTAATGCCGAAGATGTTACTCCACTTGGTTTTAGCGACACCGTAGGGGAAACCTATCCTGCCGCTTGTCCAAAAGCAGAAAAACCAGCTGGACTTGAGCTCTGCAAAGCAAGCCTTTAAACGCTATTCCTTAAACTAATACTAATAAATGAGTAGCTGTGTTTCGTATAAAGGCCCCGATTTTTCTTAAGCTACTTAAATTAGAATAATAGAGGATGCTGTTATGATAAAAAAATCATTGGTGATCATAACCTGTTTAATAAGTGAAGTTGGTTTTTCAGATGATGATATCGACTTTTATCGAGCAACCAATTTTTATGGAAAGAGTGTGGTAACGGAGGGAACCTTTGTTGCAACCTCAACAATTATCCCCTGGTCTTCCTATTGGTTTCCAACCAAAGATCCTATCCTATTTATGGGAGAGAACTCCCCTTTAAAGAAGTATGATCGTTTTGTTGAACACGTTACTGGCATTAATCCTTACGCTTCTAAGTTTGAAGAGGAGCAGCTGTTTGATCCCGAGGCCGCCTCCTGGTCTGGGCTGTGCACTGCATGGGCACTCGTCTCCATTATGGAAAAGGAGCCTCCAGCATCAGTGCAGTTTAAACTAAGTGACAACGATGTTTTAGATTTTAGCAGTGGTGATCTCAAGGCACTCTTAATGCAAACTTACACCAAGGTTGAGCAAGCAAGAGATGAGATTTATGGCCAACGTTACGATGGCCAATTTGACAGTATTTACGCTGACATTTATGCCGATCAATTTCATCGCCTGCTGCAAGAGATGCTTTTTAATAAAAAACTTCCTCTCATCATCGATATTGATGCAGGGATTGAAGTGTGGAACGCCCCTATCTGGTACGCTAAAGTAGTGATTGCTAAAGACTCATCATCTGCCAATATAGTGCATGTTACGGCAGATCTCTACGTTGGCAGTGACAAAGTTGCTTACAATTTTAGAGGCCTTAAATCAGATTGGCGTAGGTATACCTATGACCTTAAAGGGAGTCGCATGGCAGATGGACAGCTTTTAGTCGATGAGGGGAAGTGGACAGGCCATTCGAGGTCAGAGCATCCAGACTATGTAAGAGTTCGACCTAGTCAACCTATCATAAGAGCTAGTTTTAATGAAAAAATTGACCCTAAAATGGTGGATCTTATTTTGCAAGGAGAGAAGGATGTAACCCCTTAGGCAATTATCAGATAGGACTTCTACTGCCCACGCCTCCACGCCTCTTGCCATTTTCTATGAGTATAAAGTAAAACAGTATCTGAAAGAAAATAATCTTTGAGGGAAGGATCTGTTGATGAGTGCTCAAGACCATAGAACTCGAGAAGAGCTGCTACAAGAAATTGCAAACTTAAAAGAGAGCGAGGAGAGTTTACGGCAGACACTTGATGCTATTAACGATTTAGTTTTCATTAAAGATGCACAAAGCAAGCTGGTTTGGGGCAATAAGGCCTTGTGTTCCTACTATGGCATGAGTAATGAAGAGATTCGTGGGATTTTTGATGCCCCCTTTGTCAGTCAAGCTATAACAGCACAATATATCAAAGATGACCAGTATGTCTTAAGCACAGGAAAGGTCATCGAGGTTCCGGAGGAGCCGATCACTCGCTTTGATGGGGCCATCGCCTTCTTTAACACCGTCAAATCACCTATCTTTGATACTTCTGGCAAGGTGGTAAAGATGGTAGGAGTCTCTCGCGATATCTCTGCCCGCAAGTTGACAGAGGGTGAGCTAAGAAAAAGTGAACAGAGGTACAAGGCGGTCTTTGAGGGTGCAAGCGACGGGATTTTAGTGGCAGAGATTGCAAGCATGAAATTTGCTTATGCCAACCCCTCCCTCTGTAAGATGTTTGGTTACAGCGAAGAGGAGCTAATCCACATTGGAGTGATGGGGTTGCACCCACAAGAGAGCTTAGCGTTTGTGATAGAAGATTTTAAAGCAAAGGCCAGAGGTGAAAGAGAGATCACTGAAAATGTTCCCTGCTTAAAAAAAGATGGGTCACTCTTTTTTGCAGATATTTCTGCACGAGCAATCACTCTAGGAGACAAAGAGTGTCTCGTGGGTTTTTTTAGAGATATTACCCCACGCAAGCAAGCAGAAGCAGAGAGGGCAAAGTTACAGGCACAACTTATGCATCAGGAGAAGCTGGCATCGATTGGAACCTTGGCCGCAGGGGTGGCCCATGAAATTAACAACCCTTTATCCATTGTGATGGGTTATATCGACATCGTTGAAATGGAGTGCAACAACCATTGTGGAAAAAATAATCAGGAACTCATCCCCATCATCAAGGAGGCATCGAGGAGGATCGCAACCATCGTCAATGGCCTAAGAACCTATGTTCGTACAGATACAGAACATGTGCAAGCGATCGATCTTCACGAATGTATCAATAAGACCATCCATTTAGTGGAAGAGATTTATAAAAAAGAGAATATTACGCTTAAGGCCCAGCTATTAGCACACGATTATTTTATCAAAGGCAACGCTGGGAAAATTCAACAAGTGATCATGAACATGCTCTCCAATGCCAAAGATGCCTTAAGAAATAAGCTTGATGGATGCATACAAATTGCAACCGCCAATGATTACAATGCTCAGCAGGGAAGCGTATGGATCGATATTGCAGATAATGGATCGGGTATCGCTAAAGAGATTGTAGAGAAGCTCTTTGACCCCTTTTTTACCACCAAGGCCCCGGGGAAAGGAACAGGGCTAGGACTCTCCATCTGTAGCACCATTGTTAAGTCTTTTGGCGGGACTATTAGTGTAAAGAGCGTCCAAGGCGTGGGAACCTCTTTTAAGATCGTATTTCCGCTAAGTGAGCATGAGTTACTAGCAACCGCCCTCCCCACGCCACAGCAAGAGGTGCAACACGGTTTATTCAAAGGCAAAGCGCTCATCGTGGATGATGAAAAAGATATCAGGAGACTTTTGCGGATGCTTTTATCTTCTTTGGGACTTAGTGTGGTGGAGGCCGATAATGGAGAAACAGCATACAACCTACTGAAGACCACAAAAGAGCAATTTGATTATGTGTTGACCGATATCAAAATGCCCAAAATGAATGGAGATAGGCTCATCACCTTAGTAAAAGAAGAGAACATTGCGCCAAAGACTAAATTCATTATTATTACTGGTGGTCTGCTGGACGACTACTCTTGCGAGCAAAACGAGTTGTTAATCAAGAACACTCACGGTTATCTCGAAAAGCCGTTCACCAAGCAGGATCTCTCTCTACTCTTAGAACTTCTCTCCTCGAAAATAGGATAGGATAGGCACTAGCTACAGCTCTTGTTGTAAGTGCTGAATAGTTTTTTGCATCCTTTGCAGCTGTTGCTGGCCTTGATCGAAGAATCGTTGCTCACCACTTCCACTTTGATCAAAAAATTGGCAAGACGACTGAGACTGAGAGGAAAAGGATTGCAACTGCTTTCTAAATTGCAGGGCCAGTTCTTGCACTTGGGTAAACTGATCTCTTAGCGATTGGAACTCTTGATCCACCTGCAATTGCACTTCTCTCGATTGTTTCTTATCAACAAGTTGGGCAAAGTTATGGGCCTGACGAACAAATTTCTGGGTAGCATCGAAGAGTGCTGTAGCAAAGGTGGCACTACAGGGGCAAGTACCCTCCTCACACTGGCAGGAATCACCACAATCGCAGCACTGAAGCTTTTGCCCTTCCTGCAGCTGCCCTTGGGACGGCCCTTGGGACTGCCCTTGTGTAGAACCCTCACCCAAAGAGAGATCTCGCTTTCCCAGATCATTTAAGAGACTACCTTGCAACTGAACCGCAGATTGCGTAAGCTGTTGTGCCAGCCCTTTCACTTTAGAGTGCTCGGCGTACACAGAAGAGAGTGAACATGTAAAAGCTACCACTACCAGCATCGATAATAGAGACTTCATCATAAAAACCTCCAAGCTTGAAATGTTACGGGAAAATACTCCTCGTTTTTCTAAAAACAAGGAAATATGCAGTTAACTATTTTCCTAAGCTGTTTTGCAGTCAAAAAGATAAAACCTATCAAGCGATAGAAGCTTCTTATGGAATAAAAGTTCCCGTAGGAAAACTACAATCCTTTGCTGTAAGCATCTTTTTTATGATGTTGCGATTCACCTCATGGAGGATAGTATTTAAAAGCACAAAAGTTTTTTGAATTCTTATGCTTGATTTCTCATCGTAACGATCATAGGGATTATCTCGTACATCCTGAATGATCATGAAAAAAAGTGCATAGGGGTCAAAACTACTACCATACTCTAGATAGTGTGCTGGTAGTGAAGAAAATTTATGCAGGAGTCGCTCTAACTCTCCAAAGCTGTTCTCTTGAAAAGCAAACGCAAATCCCATCTCTTTGTCCAAGATGGGGGCGAGTTGCTGCACGATTTTTAAAATCATGCGCATCCCCTCTTTTTTCGCTGGAAAACGTGGGCCTTCACTCTTATCCTCGTCCTCCAGTATGGCGATTGCCGTATGCAAGGCCACCATCTGAGAAAGCAGTAAATTTTGCGCTCGTTGCACATTTTCACTGCTTTGATCACATTGTGATAATTGTTGCGCAATCGTAGCGATGCTCATGCGCTCAATGCTTCCTCGCTTGCCATTAATGTTAACTGCGATAAAGGAGGAGGCAGCAGCACTCATCTTCTCTTTAAATTTTCGAAGTGTTGCGGCAACGTCGATTTCATAGATTGCAGGAATACTCTTTAAGCTCACATCCTCTTTTTGCAAAAACGGCAAGACATCCACAAGCGCCTCGCGAGCGATAGCGCTTAGATCAATAGGGTACTTATAGCACTGCTGGTCCATCTGTTGCCTTAGTTTGAAAAGGTGGGTGTAAAAGATATCCCTAAAGGATGCAGTGTCGTAGTTGGAGCAATAGAGCACTTGTTGTTTGGGATCTAATTTTTTTACCTCTTCATCAATCTTTTTGTTTACTGCTAAAATCTGCTGTAATCCCTCACAACTGTTCTTTGGCGGTAATCGAGAAACTTTCATCACCCGCAGCATAAGCTTTTTTACAGTTCCACTCTTGAAAATCTCCCGACACCCAACATCTTTTCTCAAGATTTGCGCATTAACATTATCGCTAAAGTTGGCCATTGAGGTTCCATCCACGGCAGAGCAATCAAAACCCTCCTGCTTTAAAAGTGTGCCTATTTTCAGAGAAAACTCCTCATAAGTAACAGCACCAATATCCTTCTCGCAAAAATCTTTCCACGTCCGCTGCTTTTTAAGCAGATACTTTTCAAGGAGCAAGGGAACCAGCAGCGCTGTTCGCATCGATTTGGCATTGTCACCGAAAGCTCTATAGTTTTCGCTCCAATGGACAACTCCCTTCTTTAAGCAAAAACAACTGGAATTGGGGGCCTTCAGGCACTCCAGTCCTTTCGTAACATGATAATAGGAGTTCCCGCTTTTGTTATCTGCTGCGGTTACTACTTCTAAGGATAAGAGCAGAGAACAGATCGTAGCTAAAAATAAACGACTAGCAATAGATTTCATTGTATACCCACCCTTTATTAGCAGCTTTTCGGTAACTCTCTGCTTAGCTTTAATTGGAGCTAAATCTTTATTGCCAAATCACCTAAAACTATCAAAACTAAATTATACTGAAATAGAATTTACGAGGTTTTTACTATGCTCTTTCAAAGCATTGCTGCTTTTGCGCTTTTACTCTCTCTTCATGTACAGGCGATGGCAGAGGAAAAATGCCCTATTAACGATGAGATTACAAAAAAAATCTTTGCTAAGCTAGCGGCCGATTTTCAAGGCGGAAAAATCCAAGATCCCCATAAAACGTGTGGAGAAGTTGCTGAAGATTTTTATAAAGAAGCTAGTCTAAAAAAATATTCGCAAAGTATAGAGAACATTTGCAAGCTCTTTGCATACAGTTTTCTAGATGGTGTGCAACTTAAGGCCGTCAAAGCGGCATTAACTCTTACCTGCAATGGTGCTACGAACGAGCAACAGATTACAAACCCACTCTTTCTGGCCTATTGCAAGGCCTTTTTAGGAACGGCGGTGGTGGAAACAGTAGAGGGAGTGCCTCCCCGTTTAGATCCAGAATACGCCAAAGGGATGCCAAAATATCTCTTGATGCTGGGAGAGGGCGAGGTTAATTTAAACCTGGAAAACTTGCGTGGGTACCACAACTATCTCCAAGATATTTTTGCCAAGAAGTATGAGTGCCTTGATCGTTTTATGGCGGAAAATGCGCTAGCTGAGGCGGAGGAAGCCGTTGTAAGCAAACAATGTGCGATTCCCAATGCGAACTTTGCTCCTTTGACTTTTTTTGAGCAGGCCATAGCTTCGCTAAGACAATTTTTCCCCAATGCTTTGAACACGCTTTTGCATGGTTCAGAAGATGACAGGAGAGTCGCTAATCCCGAGGGGGGTGGTTTACTGCTCCTCAATCTTTTTAAAGAGCACAGAGAAGATATTGTAATTCAACGTGATCCTAATGTTGGTGTGACACTCAAAGGGGATCGCTTTACTCATTTATGCAAAGAGGGTGATCGAAAAGGAGTGGTAACCATTTTCTCTGGGAGTGGTGGGCCTGCACTAAGTTATTTAGCAGACACCATCAATACTTATCAACACCACTGCTATGACGTCGATGTTGTCGATTATCGTGGTTATGGCGAATCGACGGGAGAGCTGCCAAGTGAACTGGAAATAGCGGCCGATGCTTATGCGGTTTTTCAATATTCACAAGCAGCTTTGGCCAAGGGTGAGCAACATATTATTCACGGCTTCTCCTTTGGTGGAATCGTTGCAAGCATGCTCTATGCAAACCTCCAAGAAGAGGGGAAAGAGCGAGTTGCCAAAATTATTCTGGATAGACCGATGACTTCACTCCATCGGGCCGCGGCCGCCCATATGCATGGTGTAGCGACGGCGGGGATGATCGCCAATCGGAGTTTGGGAAAATACTCCTTAAGAGATCAAGTAAGAGAAGAGAAGATTAAGGCCAAGGATTTAGAGAGTAAATTCTATATCATGACTGCTTCTCTAAAAAAGGATGTGCTCAGCAAAGATGCGGAGGCGTTTGCAAGGAAATACAAGGTTAAAAAGTATAGCAGTAGCGAGGCCAAGCACCTCGATGATTTCTCCATGCAACTACCGCTTACAACTATTTTAAAGGGAGACTAAAACAATACCGCTAAAAGCGAGAAGCACGGCGACCAGCTTGCGTTTGGTAATCCGCTCTTTGAAAAAGATGCTGGCAAGAATCAGCACAAAGATGGTGCTGGTTTGACTGATGATGGCGGAGATGCCCGCCTCGGTATACTTCATGCTCGCAAGCCAAAAGAGCAGGCCCAAGTAGGAAGCACAAAGGGTAGCGGGAAAAGCGACAAGCCAGGCGCGGGAGGGGCGAAAGATGGCGAAGATCTGCTTGCGTCTCGGCATCCCCAGCGTAAAGAGGAGGAGTACCAGCGCGCTGACCAGTTGGCGAATGGTGGTGGCCCAAAGGATAGGAGAACGCTCCAGTACCGGTTTAGCGATCACGACCCCGATAGCGATGGTCAGCATAGCGAGAACCCCTAAAAGCAGGCCCAGCATGGGCCGCTGGCCAGGAAGGTGCTGCCCGCCCTCCCCTCTTTTGTAGATCGCAAGCACAGCGGCCGACATCACTAAGAGCATGCCGAAAATTTTAAGTGGCGTAAGCTTTTCGTCTAAAAGAATATAGGCCGTGATCACCACAAAGGGAGAGTAAAAGCAATCGATGATAGCAGCGACACTAGCGCCAACGTAGTCGAGGCAGAAGTGAAAGAGGGTGTCGGAGATAGCAATGCTTAGAATACCAGAAAGGGCCAGTAGCAGATAATCCTCGCGTGTGCCTTTCCAGAAGAGATCACCAGTGATGGCCACGGTGATTAGCAGGAGAATGGAGGCCACGCAGACACGATAGAGGTTAAGCGCATAGGGAGAGACAATTTCCATGCTTTTTTTGATGAGAATGACAGCAAAGGCCCAGATAATCGCACACAGTAAGGCGTAAAATTCACCCATGAAGATTTTAGTTTCCTATTATACAAAGAGCGAAGTGAAATCGAATTGCAAAACGTCGACTAAACCCCGATCGGTTAATTTAAGCTTAGGGATAACAGGAAGTGAGAGGAAGGACATGGTGATAAAAGGGTTCTCCAGTCGCACGCCCTGCTTTCGCGCCTCCAGCAGCAGCTTTTGTTTTTGCTTATTCACCTCTTGCACACTCTTTTTTGACATAAGACCTGCAATAGGAAGGGGAAGCAATGCCTTAACTTTGCCATCTAGGACGACAATCTCTCCCCCTTGCGATTCGATCAAACTCTTAACGGCAATCTCCATATCACCATCATTGGTGCCAATGATGATAATGTTGTGACTATCGTGGGCCACCGTGGAGGCGATTGCTCCTTGCTTTAAACCAAACCCATGCACAAATCCCACACCAACATGCCCACTAGCAAGGTGGCGCTCGACCACAGCGATTTTTAAGATATCGTGTTCAACATCGGAAAGAATATTGCGAGCAGCATCGAAGCAGCGTGGATGGTACTGCATCTCTTCGGTGAGCAGTTGATTTTTTATAAGTTTAATGACCCGCAAAGCTTTGTGCTTGACCTCTTTTATTTTTAATTTTTGTTCACTAAAGTGGCCCACATTGACAGTTCCACGAATAGGAGAGGTTTTGCGTTTTCGTGATTTAGCAGTAAATTTAAAATCTAGGGCCACCACTTGTCCGCTACGAAAAACTTTTTGAATATTAAAATTTTTAAAGTTATCGAAGACGATAAGATCGGCCCAATAACCGGGCACCACCGCCCCTTTGCGCTCGATCTTGTAGTGTTCGGCAGTGTTGATGGTGGCCATCTTAATCGCCATCACCGGATCAAGTCCAAGCTTTACGGCACGCTTAACACAGTAGTTGATATGCTCTCTTGCCACCAAATCTTCGGGCAAACGATCATCGGTACAGAAGGAGAAGCGAGCACAATTTTTTTCCTCCACCAAAGGCAGGAGTGTCTCTAAATTTTTAGCACAACTCCCCTCGCGAATTAAGATTTTCATTCCCCGCGCCAGCTTCTCCCGCGCTTCAGCAGTTGTGACACACTCATGATCGGACAAAATCCCCGCCGCCACATAGGCATTGAGCGCATGCCCACTCACCCCAGGAGCGTGTCCATCAACGCGTTTTTGTTTTCCAATCAGCACTTTCTTTAAAATATCGTGATGCGCGCCAATCACCGCAGGAAAATTCATCACCTCCCCAATACCGCGAACCCACGGTTCATCGATGAAGGGTTCAAGATCTTTGGCGAGTAACGTAGAGCCGGAGGTCTCTAGGTGGGTTGCAGGAACGCACGAAGGGAGCATAAAGTAAAAGGAGATATGGTTATTCTTGCTCGACTCGAGCATAAACTTAATGCCATCTTGCCCGAGAACATTGGCAATCTCATGAGGGTCAACAATCACACTGGTTGTGCCCAGAGGGACAATCGCTTTTGCAAACTCAAACGGAGAGACCATGGCGCTCTCAATATGCACATGGGCATCGATGAGTCCAGGGGCCACATAAGCACCTTTGATATCGATCAGCTGATGTGCATGCTTGCGCTCATACACCCCGACCCCTGCAATTTTGCGATCGGAAATCAGCACATCCCCCTCCTCAATCTTAGAGGAGAAGACATTGACGATTTTACAATTTTTAAGTAGGAGATCGCCCCTACTCTTTCCACTCGCAACTTTCACTAAGCGACTTAACGACTCCATCTACTAGCTACCCCTCTTCTAATTTACTCGCTGGATCACCTGCCTCTCTTACCCAAACAACATCTTTTCTTGGCACTCCCGACTCGCTTCCAGCATGCCTATCTCCTCGAGGATTTTAAAGCCAAAGGCACAGGCCGTGGCAGGGCCGCGACTGGTAATGAAGTTGCCATCAACCACGACTGGCGCATCCACATAGGTACTATCGTGAAGCGCCTCTTTTACCGAAGGGTAACAAGTGGCTTTCTTCCCCTTTAGCAGGCCTAGCCCCGCCAATACGCGTGGGGCCGCACAGATCGCTGCAATCTTCTTTTTAAACTCCACATGCTTTAAGATAAAATCACGAACATCGGCCGAGCGTTCAAGGTTAGCGGTACCCAGTCCGCCTCCAGGTAGTATTACCATATCGTAGATGCGATTTTTTTTAGTCACCTCGCGCAGAGTGCGCTCCATTTTAATAATCACTCTACTAGAACTCTCAACCGTTTCATTCTCTACACCAATGAGGTCTATATTAACGTTGGCCCTGCGTAAGATATCCACCACTGCTAGCGCCTCAATATCCTCAAAGCCATCGCAAAAGAGCATACAAACTTGCATAAAAACCCCCTTAACATTTAAAGAAGGAACGAGTTAAAAAATTATCCCAAGATGCTTGAAATAGCAAACATAGAAAGGGGCGAGAGTGCGGGCGAGAGATTATTTTGCAAAGTCTTGAACACAATAATTGAGATACTGCGAATTCTCTTCTCGCGCAAAACCTATACCCAATAATTTATAAGCGGGATTTAAAATATTTTTACGGTGGCCACGATCATAGACCCCTTCATCAACAATCAGTTGAATCACAAAGGTTCTCGCTGCAAGTTTAGGATTGACCAGAGCATTGCGTTCTCCACTGCTACCGCTGGCAATGTTCTCTCCACAACCACCATTCACTCCCTCTTTGATGCAACGATCACTAGGATTACTACCATCGGCAAAGTGGCCGAAAGTGGCAGAAAGCGAAAGCACCTCTGCATACTTCTGAGCTGCTCTGGAGATACGAGGATCAAGCTTTAAGGCCGCGACTGCACCTCTTGCTTGTAAATCGTAGTAGGCTTCACTCCCCTCCTGCAAACGATTGTGAGCATAATCCTTGGGATTTAACCTTGCAAAGTTAACCTCATTTAACATCTCCACTTCAAAACCATTAACCTTGTCTTGAGGGATGATGTAGTCATCGTCTCGCTCTTGATCTGCTCTGTTACTAGTGACGCTAGCAAGGTCACCACCATTGCCACTTGTGCCTCCGCAAGCAGTAATTGCGAAAATCAACATCGTGGCCATCAATAGGGGGAATAAATTTTTAATTTTCATGTTGTCATTATAGTTATTATTGGCAGTAAACATTTTTTTTTCTTCCTCTAAGCTTATCTTCAAGCACTTACCTCTGCTCTCTATCTTTGTCAATTAAGCAACTGCCTAGAAAAATGGTCACCACCCTGTAACGCTTTTTGTTTAAGCCTCTGATTTTGCAATCTGGCCTAAGAGCTAGAGCTGACTATGTTACAATGCAATCATCTTTTTTAAATGAGTAGAGAGCGGAGGCCTTCATGAAACTAATTGTCCTAGCATTAATCACACCCTTGTTGTTTTTAAGTGGTAGTGGGGGTATAACTCAAAGTTTTGCTTGCAGCTCCACCTACCAGAAACTTGGCCACGATTATCAAAAAGAGTCTAACTATGCCGATTATATTGCTGGGAAAATTACTTCCGGCACAGACGATGCTTTTTTGGAACAAAAAATAAAAGAGCAGCAACTTACACTCTCACTGGCCGAACTAAAACAAATTTTACACTCCGGTTTTAGTCGGGAAATTTTCTGTAAACCGTGGCCACTACACCGCGATGAGATCTTACGGCAACTTTTTGCTGGCCACTTTACCAATGCTCTTCGCAAAGGTGCAAATCCAAAGCTTTCACAGCTTTTACATAAAATAAAACACTCTTGGCCCTCACCCTTCCCGCATAAAATTTCTCTAAGAGATGGTAAAAGCAAAGAGTTTACCAACAATTTTTACTACTATTTAAACCCGCACGACCATCTCATTTATGTCAAACCCAATTATGAAATTGAACCCTCCGAGCACAAATATTTACAAGGGGGGGAGTTACATAAACTTTCGGACAAAGAGAGCTTAGGTAATACAGCAGAGTGGAACCTCTTCGATAGAGTTGGTGGCCCACTCTCACTTCTGGATGCGGATGAGTTTATAGCAGAGATTGCTGCTGCTAGTGATATCGTCATTGCCAAGACCAATAAGGATCGCTACTACTTTTATCAACCAACCTATGCCGAGCTACCCTCTAAATGGCGAAGAGAAGAGGGAGTGCTTGCCGGCGAACTCTTTGCACCCTTTGGTCAAAAATCGTGGTCGCTGAATACCGCCTGCGCTGTTCGCAAGGAGTATCGTCGTACCAGTGAATTTATGCACCCTCGTGACATTGTCGAATACTACACCGACGGTGCCGGTCAAAAAATTGCATTAGGTTTTTGTGCCACCCTCTTCTCTCTAGATAAAGATGGCCACACCTTGAGTTACTGGGACACCGGTCTCCCTGCTAACTTTTCGCGCTTTATCCTCTCTCCTCAAAAAGGGGACTTCACCATTGATGGATTTAGTAGTGCTGGCTCCACTCTCTTTGTCACCGGTACTGATCGCGAAGGAAAACGTAAGATGTTTACACGCCTTTTTGATTACGATGTTTATGGCGGCAATCCTACACTACAAAACTACTATGAGGTTAATCCCACAAAAGAGCAGTTGGCCTCTATTCAAAATATGCATCTTGCTCATCGAAAATTTCCACTCCCTGGCTGGAGCGAAGTCAGTCCCATCTTCAAAGATCATAAAAGTAGTGCTAGTGCCAGTAATAAGATCACCATTATCACCACAGGGCAAGGGGATGATGCTCGCGAACTGCGTGTTGCTGGCCGTAATAGCAAAGGAGAAGAGGGGTATTACCATAAAGCACTAAAAGATACTCATTGGAGATTTCATAAGAGCAAAGAGTCTCTCTTAAGCAATAGCAATCCTTACACATATCAAGACCAGCAGCAAGGGGCGCCCTCTGCTTTTCGTTACTGTAAAGACTACCCCAGCGGCAAAATAGAGATAAAGGGGAAAGAAGTTCCTGAGATCTCCTCTTTGGAACTTTTGGACTACCACTACTTTTTAACTGCGGGAGAACCGGGAGTTTTGCGTGTAAAACTTCGTGATGGAAAAAGTTTTGATCTGGAGTTTCACACCCTCGATGCATGGACCCCCTTTGCCCAAAAAAAGCGTTGTGAACAGCTTATTGGCCAAGTTGAAGGAGAACCCAAAGCACTCATGGGAACGTTGGTAATTGCCGATGCAGCGGCGGCAGCAAATCCCACCATCAAAAAATATTTTGGCCCTTACAACAAACTCACCAACGCTTTGCAAGTCATTGCCGATGATCATGAGGTTAAAGTAAAAATGGATGGTGTATACCGGAATAGCATCAACAGTGGAGACTATCTGGCCTTGCCTCCCATGAAAATGCGCTTTATACGAGACAACTCTCATGATGAGGCCACACCCTTCTTTCAAGAGTTAATAACGCAAGAAGAGCTCCTGCTAAAAAATACGAGAGACCAAGAGAAGCTACAGCTAGTTATCAAAAAAAATCAAGCACTCTTACAACGGTTGCGCGATTTGCAAGCATCCATCCCACTCGATGGGCTGAGCAAAGCAATTGCCAATAAAATAGTCGATGCCATTCTCCTTCCCCCCATCAACGGGATCACCGATATTACAGGCATCACGGAGAGTGTTCCCTTCATGGGTTCGATCTCAAAAATCACGCCAAAACTTTTTGCATCCTATGCCAGCATCAATTTTCAAAATTTTAAAAAGGGTGTCCCACAGTCGTTAAAGGATGCCATTCAAACTCTTGAAAAACGTATCAAAAATTATGAGGTGTTTACCAAACAAAAGCAATGCAAACCAGCGATGCTCCCAGAAAACCAACTAAAGCAGTTAAGTGATAGCATGAGTTCTCTTGCTCAAACTGCCAGCAAAGAGGCTTGCTCCAATTCAATTGGATTGCTAGAATAGTCTATACATTCACCTGGAGGTTTTTGATGAAAAGATTACTGCTACTACTATCGCTATTCCTACTTTGCTTACTGCCACTAAGCTATGCCCAAGAGAGTGCACCAGCTGGAGCTGGAGCTGGTGCTGGCGTTTGTGCCGATGACGTTGCTAAATTTTGTTCTAGCGCTGCAGACAAGAGTAAAAAGGAAATTCGTACCTGCCTTAAACAGCATGTGCATGAACTCTCTCCCGATTGTCAGGCCAAACAAAACATGAAAAAAGCAAAACAACAGATGCGAGGCCATAAAGATAAAAAGAAGGGTTGTAAGTGCAAAAGTGAGTGTGATGGTAACTGCCCAAATAAACCAGCACAAGCTGAAGAAAAGAAAAGCGAAACGAATTAACGAAACTCACCACGCTTAAGATATTCGATATGCTTTACGACTGACTCCTTCTCGATTGCCAAAACCCAATCCTCTTTTAAAAGGGACTCCATTCGTAAAATCGCCTCCTCACGCTCTCCCTTGATTGCTTTGGCCATCGACCAATTCCAATAGAGTGCAAGATCACGCACCCCTTGGTTAATATACTTTTGAGTCAGCAGGATAACTTGATTATATTGTCCTTGCTGTCCAAGTGTTCCTGCTACCCTTGCCACCCAGTAGGACTTTTGCTCCTCATTGCTGATAAGATCGATATACTTCATTTGAAAATCACACTCAGCACTTAAATTACCAGCAAATTTGATCGAAGAGAGAAAACTGATAATGGCATAATTGCGATACTGCATAAAGAGTTCGATCATACGCTCACCGGCCCTCTCCTCATCAAAGAGAGTTTTATAGGAATCGTAATAGAGCGACAGGGTATCCGAGGAGAAGTCTCCACAAGCAAAACAGATTTCAAAACTTTTTATCCGCTGCTCATGAGTTTGAATTTTTCCTAAGTTCATCAAGATCCCGACATCGCGTGGGAATTGTGCCAATCCCTCCTCCCACACTTTGCGAGCACCATCATCACTAGCGCGCATACGCAAACTAAAACCTTCAAAAAGGTACCACATATTCAAAGCAGCAATCTCCGCGAAAAGTTTACGCTCTCCATATTTAGACCATAGCTCTAAAAAAAGTGTGCGCCGATTATCACGAATAATATTCAGAAAAATATTCACGCGCTCTGCCTGTGTCTTCGCCTCCTCCATGCTCTTCTTGATCGCTTTTTCAAAATCGTCTTGGGTGATAAAGCGCACACTGGAGGGGTCTTTGGGATCGCTATAGATACGAACATACACTCCCAGCTTTTCCAATTGTTCTAAACAAAAGTAGTCACCACCCCCTAATAGCTTTAACCCCTGTTGAAACACCGTAATCGCACGCTCACGATATTTTGTAACATCTTTGTCCATTAAAATCATCAGCGAGCGCCCGAGATTGGTCAGTAGCAGTGGGTTTTCTGGATCGTACTGCAACCCCTCTTCATAAATTTCACACGACTCTTCCACTAAAGAGAGTTCGCGCAAAGCAAATCCTAAATTTAAACGCCCATTGCTAAAAAAGGGGTAGATCGCCAGTGCCTTTCTATAACTCATTTCTGCCGCTTTCAGTGCCTTCTCTTTTAAATTTTTATCTCCCTCTAGGAAGTGTGGAAACGCCTCTAAGTAGAGCTTATGACGCTGTTGAAACTCTTTCTCTAATGAGTCGCAGAGCTTCGGTTTATTTTGCAAAAGATCACAATAACGCTTCATGATCTCATAGGCGGGAAGAGGATTTTGTTTTTCAACACTTACAGTATAGTTATAAAAATCTTCATAATCTGCTCCGTAGACGATTTTAGGAAGCCCCAGCGCTCGCGCAATTTTCGAAGGGAGTTCAAACTTTTTATTCCACATTTTAGCAAAATCAAAAAACATAAAAAGGCCCTTTATTTTATGGCTTGTACTAACTAAAAGTTAATGCTACTTTCATCCCCCTATGAAATTCATCTGTGGAGACGAAATACAACAAGGAAGCTACCCCATTCATTCCCGTTTTAAAAGGGCCGCCAACTATTTATCTGCTGATGGTAAACTCTTAAGCATCGTCTTAAACGAAAAGGCAGCAGGCCCTTTAAATCTTGTGCTCCTTAAAAAAAGCTCCTCCTACACTCCGTTACACACCAAGGCCCCCTCCATTGAAAACATCGACTCTGTCGTCGTTTATGATCGAAGTTGCAACTCTCCTTACCGTTTGCAACTCCTCCTGCTACAAGGCAAGGCCAGCTGGTACATCTTAAAAACAGAGGTCTCCACCTATCAATCGGAGATTGCACTGCCAGCACAACAAACCTATCGCTGGCAAGAGCGCCTGCACGACTCGTGTACCAAACTTAAAGCGGCGATTTTAACCCAAGCTCCAGGCGACTCTCTCAGTTTTCTTTTAAATACAAAGATCACCTCCTCTGCAAACGCTTCTACTTTTGAAATGCATTTACAGCGCCATCTTAGTGAGGCAAAAGAGAGGATTCTAGAGAGAGCAGATATCACTGCTCTTGCTGCTTTTCGCGGAGTTGGCATCGGGCTTACGCCGGCAGGAGATGATTTTATTTTGGGTTTTATTTTAGCTATAAAGATTTTTCAATATATTTATCTTCATCGGCACAAGCAGTTAGCGGCCTATTTTGAACTAGGGAAACTTTGTGAAGAGATTGATCACATCGTCAGTAAAAATAGACAAGAGGAAACAGACGATCCACTCTTTCGTAACCACTTCCATGCACTTAAAGCAGGAAAGATCGGTTACCAAAGTAAGCAGTTGATCGCATCCCTCTTTACTGCAGACGCAGAGGAGATCCAAAAGAGTGTTACGCTGCTACTACAAATCGGACACTCTTCCGGCATCGACTTTGGCGTTGGACTGCTTTATGGAGTAGAGTTCTTAAATAAAAGGAGAGAGTAAGTGAGTAAAGTGACCACAAAAACGTTAATCAAAAGCGGCGAGTACTACGACTCCGTCACCATCATGATGCTTGCAAAAAAATTGCAAGAGCAAGCAGGGGTGGTTGACTCTGCCGTCGTCATGGGCAGCAAAGAGAATTTGGCGCTACTTTTGGCATCGGGGATGAGCGATGAAAAGTTACAAAGTGCCACTCATAACGATCTTGTCATCGTGGTAAAATCGAGCAGTGAAGAGTTGGCCATCCAGGCCATCACTGCATTAGAAAGAGAGTTATCTCCACAAAAAAAGGCCACCACGAACACCAGCAATCGCCCCATCACCACGTTTGATAGCGCTTGTGAACAGCTTCCTGGTGCTAACTTAGCACTCATCTCTGTTGCCGGAGCATACGCAGGCAGTGTAGCACGTAATGCCTTAGAAAAGGGGCTCCACGTTTTACTCTTCTCCGATAATGTCTCTCTGGAAGAGGAGGTCGAGCTAAAAAAATTGGCGGTCTCAAAACAGCTGCTCTTGATGGGCCCCGATTGTGGAACTGCCATCATCAACGGTACCCCACTAGCGTTTGCCAATAAAGTGAAACAAGGATCGATTGGCATCGTCGGCGCTTCGGGGACGGGTACACAAGAGGTGACAACTCTCATCTCCAATTGGGGTGGTGGCATCTCCCAAGCGATCGGTACTGGCGGTCGCGATTTAAAAGAGGAGGTGGGCGGTCTCACCTTTTTACTGGCCCTCGAGATGCTGGCCGCCGATCCCAAAACCAAAGTGATAGTGATGATCTCCAAGCCACCCCATAAAAGTGTGATGGAAAAGATCTTCACGCTTACCAAAAAGATCAAAGATAAACCTTTGATCGCGCTCTTTTTAGGTGCCAACAACAGTGAACTCTCCAAGCAAATGCCCAATATCACCTTTGTACAGACACTGGAAGAGGCCGCCTTTAAGTCCTTAGAGGCCATCGATATCGTTCCCCTAAAGAGCAGTTGCGAAGAAAACCTCCTGGTAGCACCCCTAGTTAAGAAGATAAGCAAGCGATCTCCAAAGGCCAAATATTTACGCGCACACTTTAGTGGCGGAACCTTTGCTATTGAGTCCCACCTGATCTTAAGTCACGAAGGGATTGCTCCACTCTACTCCAACTTAGCGGTTGCACACACCCAAAAGTTAGGCAATGTTCACGTAAGTCAAGGCCACACCATCTTAGATCTTGGAGAGGATGAGTTTACAGTTGGTCGTCCTCACCCGATGATTGACTTCTCATTACGCCACAAGCGCATCTTAGAGGATGCTGCCAACAAGGAGACGGCGCTTATCCTACTTGATCTTGTACTTGGATATGGCTCGCACTTAGATCCCCTCTCTGAGCTTTTGCCACTCTTAAAGCAAGTACAGGAAGTACCCATGATCTTTTCGGTTTGCGGAACCGACTTAGATCCCCAAGTGCGCTCAAAAGTTGTGAGCGAGTTGCAAGCGGCAGGGGCCATCGTCTGTAACTCCAATGCGACAGCAACACTCTTAGCGGCCCAAGTGTTAAAAGCGCTCAACGAAAGGAGAAACTAAAAACATGAATAGCAATCTTTTTACCTCACCCTTAAAAGTTATCAATATCGGACTTACCTCTTTTAAAGAGGCCCTCGATCAAGTGGAGACTCCCTCGCTACAACTAGCGTGGCGACCACCGCTAGTGGCGGCCGATCTCTATAAATGCGCACAGAAAACGCTCGCTTCTAATTCTAAACAGCAGACCATTGCTACGGCCAATAAGCTTGCTGTAGAGAAGTTGCTCGCTGCTCGTCCCACCCTGATTGGCATGGGACAAGCGAGTGAGGTGATCCCGGGCATGCACCAAGATCTTATCCTGCACGCAGGCCCACCGATTACTTGGGAGCGCATGTGCGGCCCGATGAAGGGCGCAGTGATTGGTGCTTTGATTTATGAAGGGAGGGCCCCTAGCTTTGAAGCGGCAGAAAAATTAATTCTTGATGGGTGTATCAAATTTGATCCATGCCACGAACACCAATGTGTAGGCCCGATGGCCGGAGTCATCTCTCCCTCTATGCCGGTCTTTATCATCAAAAATGAAAGTGAAGGCAATTTAAGTTTTGCCACGATGAATGAGGGATTAGGAAAGGTACTGCGCTATGGGGCCAATAGCAGTGAAGTGATCTCACGCCTTAAGTGGATGGAACAAGAGCTCTATCCGCTACTGGCAGAGACGCTCAAAGCAATAGGCAACCTTGACCTCAAAGCGATCATGGCACAAGCGCTACACATGGGTGATGAGGTTCACAATCGCAATCGCGCGGCCACCTCTCTCTTCTTCCGGCAAATTGCTCCTGTGATGGCAAAACTTCCAGGCGCTTCAGAGGCACTCTCCTTCATTAACTCCAATGACCACTTCTTTTTAAACCTCTCTATGGCCGCTGCCAAAGCGTCACTCGATCCCCTTGCAAACGTTGCTAACTCCTCACTAGTCTACACCATGGCCCGCAATGGAACCGATTTTGGCATCAAGATCGCAGGACTGGGTAACCGCTGGTTTACAGGAACTGCACCCATTCCTAAAGCACTCTACTTTCCTGGATACAGTGAGGCCGATGCCAATCCCGATATTGGGGATAGTGCTATCACTGAAACGTATGGGGTGGGTGGAATGGCGATGGCCGCCTCTCCCGCCATTGTGCAATTTGTGGGTGGGAATGTTAGTGATGCCATCAACTACACCTTGCAAATGTATGAGATCACCGCTTGTGAAAATAGCAGCTACCAAATTCCTTATTTAAATTTCAGAGGATCACCAACAGCAATTGACCTCTTAAAAGTGATCGATAAAAATATTTTACCCGTCATCAACACCGGGGTGGCCCATAAACTCCCTGGTGTAGGCCAAGTGGGCGCTGGAGTTTTAAATGCGCCTAGTGAACCTTTCGTTAAAGCTTACCTTGAATTTATTGAATCTATAAAGTGACAAAGCTGACACAGTTGTAACCCTCCAAAGCGACTATTTCCTTGGCCTCCAACTTGCATTTTCTTTCATGAATCTTTTAAAGAGGACAAGGAGGTAGTATGCCCTTGGAAGTAATTGGAACATTTAACGTCTCAAGATTGCAAGTTTTGGATCACAATGGAGAGCTAGACCAGGAGTTTGACCCCAAACTAAGCTCTGACAAACTACTAAAGCTCTACTACTACATGCTGCTAAATCGCCGAACAGATGAGCGCATGGTAAAACTACAGAGGCAAGGACGCTTAGGCACCTTTGGAGCAAGCACCGGACAAGAGGCCACTATTTGTGCAGCAACCTTAGCAATGGGTGAGCGCGATTGGTTTGTGCCCAGCTACCGCGAATCCTTTGGTGCAGTCATGCGGGGAATGCAGCTCAGTAAAATCTTTCTTTATTGGAGTGGCCATGAAGAGGGGAACTACACTCCAGAGGCACCACGCACGCTTCCCATACAAGTCATCGTGGGATCGCAAGCACTCCACGCTGTCGGCATTGCTTATGCCATAAAATATCGTAGGGAAAAAGAGAGCGCTGTGGTTACCTTTTTTGGTGATGGTGCTACCTCACAAGGTGATATCCATGAGGCCATGAACTTTGCATCGGTGTGGAAAGTCCCTGTGGTCTTTATCTGCCAAAACAATCAGTGGGCCATCTCTCAACCACGAAGCCGACAAACCAATGCAAAAACGATTGCACAGAGAGCTTACGCCTACGATATGCCAGGCATACAGGTCGACGGCAACGACGCTTTAGCAGTTTATAAGGTGACGAAAGAGGCGCTTGAACGCGCTTATCAAGGGCAAGGCCCCTCGTTTATCGAGGCAGAAAATTATCGCTTAACCATGCATACAACCGCCGATGATCCTACAAAATATAGAAAAAATGAAGAGGTGGATTTTTGGTGGCAGCGAGAGCCCTTAAAACGTTTTAGAGCTTTCTTAGAGAGCAAGGCCCTTTGGTCGGAAGCGCAACAAGTAAAATTGGAGGAGCAACTAAATCAAGAGATTGAAACGGCAGTTCGTGACTTTGAATCTCAGAAAAACTTTAAAGTAGACGCCCCCTTTGAGCACATTTTTGGGACTACCCATAGTGTGATTGAATCGCAACGAGCAGAATTTCTAGCAGAACAACTAAAGCGGCAACAGCAAGAGCAAGAGCAGGAAAGGAGATAGGTATGGCAAAATTAAACATGGTTCAGGCGATTAACCTTGCTCTCGACCAAGAGATGGCTCGCGACTCACGCGTAATCATGATGGGAGAGGATATTGGAGTGAATGGAGGAGTTTTTAGAGCAACAGATGGTCTCTTTGCAAAGTATGGAGAAGAGCGAGTGATCGACTCTCCCCTGGCAGAGGCCGGAATCGTGGGTTCGGCGCTGGGGATGGCGATCGCTGGGCTGATTCCCGTGGTAGAAATTCAATTTGCCGGATTTTCTTATATCGCTTTTGGGCAACTCGAAAGCAACGTCTCCCGCTATCGCTGGCGCACCCAAGGATTATATACAGCACCGATGGTGGTGAGAATGCCCTACGGCGCTGGTGTGCACGCTATCGAGCACCATTCAGAGAGTCGCGAGGCGTACTTCGCTCACACTCCCGGGCTTAAAGTGGTCACTCCCTCTACGCCTCGAAACGCACGCGCACTACTCGTCAGTGCCATTCGTGACCCCGACCCGGTGATCTTTCTAGAGCCCACGAAATCTTATCGCGCCTTCAAAGAGGAGGTGCCGGAGGAGGAGGAGAGCTATCCTATCGGCAAGGCAGAGATCGTACAAGAGGGTAGCGACCTCACGCTCGTCTCCTTTGGAGCGATGATGAGAGTTGCACTAAAAGCGGTAGAAGAGTTGCAAAAACAGAGGAAAATCGGCATCGAGCTGATCGACCTTTTAACCATTTCTCCCCTGGATATCGACACCCTTTGCACCTCTGTCAAGAAGACTGGCCGTTTGGTGATTGTTCAAGAGGCCCCCGGGTCCTTTAGCGTTGCCTCGGAAATTATCGCTCTTATCAACGATAAAGCGCTGATGTCTTTGAAAGCACCCATCAAGCGCGTGACTGGGTATGATATGGTCATCCCCTACTTTTTTAGAGAGGAGATGTACCTCCCACATCCTGAACAAGTAGTTCGCGCCATCGAAGAGACACTCTCATATTAAACGAAATGATGTTATGATAGGAGAATTGGTTATGAGTGAATTTAAATTACCAGACCTCGGTGAAGGTATTCATGAAGCAGATCTTGTCAAGTGGCACACTAAAGTGGGTGATGAGATCAAAGAAGATGCACCTCTAGTCGACGTAGAGACAGATAAGGCCTTAGTCACCATACCCTCCCCTTTTGCAGGAAGAGTGAACAAACTTCTCGGTGAGGTAGGAGATAAAATCAAAGTTGGTGATCTCCTGGTGATTATTGAAAGTGGAGGTAGTGAGCAGAAAAGTGCAACAGTGGCCTCACCAGTAACAACAGTGGCAACACTCGCAACACCAGCAACCAGAAAGATGGCACGCGAGCTGGGTATTGATATCAATCTGGTTAAAGGCAGTGGCCCTGCGGGCAGGGTGACAAACGACGACCTTTTGTTGTATCAGCAATTGCCCAAAACTGCAGATGAACCGAAAAAGATTCATCCCGCCTCACCCATTCCTAGTCCCATTCCTAGTCCTAGTCCGATTCCAACTTCTACTCCTTTTTCTATTCCTTTTTTCGCTATCGATGCTCTCCCCGATTTCACCAGCTTTGGCCACATAGAACGAGTTCCACTGCGTTCTATTCGTCGCACGATCGCCAAAAAGATGGTGCAATCCAACTTGATCGCTCCGCAAGTGGCCCACATGGACGATGCCGATATTACCGCTTTAAATGCATTACGATCTTCGCAAGAAAAAAAGAGCGTGAGTGTACTCTCCTTTATCATCAAGGCGTCGCTAGTGGCCCTCAAAAAATTTCCCTCCTTTAACGCTAGCATCGATGCCAAGAGCGAGGAGCTAATTTTAAAAAAATATTACAATATCGGCATTGCCGTTAACACCGAGAGAGGACTGATCGTGCCTGTACTAAAGGGGGCCGATCATTTAAGTCTTTTGCAAATTTCAAAAGGTATTGCCGAGCTGGCAGCTCACGCCAGAGCGGCCGATCTCAATCTTGCCACACTCCAAGGGAGCAGCTTTACCATTACCAACATTGGTGCGATCGGTGGTAGCTATGCAGTTCCTCTGCTGAACTATCCCGATGTTGCTATCCTCGCCTTAGGTAAGGCCCAAGAGAAGGTGGTGGTCAGAGAGGGAGCGATGGTGATCCGCACGATCTTACCGCTTACCCTAACTTTCGATCATCGAGTTGTTGATGGTGCTGATGCCGCTCACTTTATGAGTGAAGTGGTGAAGCTCCTCTCCGATCCACATAAACTTTTTTGGGAGATGTAACTTATGGTTATGGGACAATTAAAACAAGAGACAGAGGTCGTGGTAATTGGAGCTGGCCCTGGTGGGTATGTGGCCGCTTGTCGGGCCGCGGATCTGGGCAAAGAGGTGATCTTGATTGATGAGCGTGAGCGCATGGGTGGAGTTTGCTTGTTAGAGGGGTGCATCCCCTCTAAAACTTACCTGCATAGTGTGTGGATGGCAGAGCTGCTGAAACACTCCGAAGAGTTTGGAATCGTAAACGCGGGAGGGCCAGTAAAACCCAGCTTTGATTTACAAAAGCTGCGCGCGCATACACGTGCGGTGGTGGACGATCTTGCCAAAGGAGTAAGCGAGCTGCTTAAAAGAAAAGGAGTAGAAGTTATCCGCGGCAGAGTGCGGTTTGAATCGAAGAGCTCACTTATGGTGCAAGAGCAGAGTAATATAGAGATCAACTTTCGCCACTGTATCATTGCCACGGGATCCTCTGCAAAAAAATTGCCAAAGCTCTTACCCAATAATCCCAAAGTGTGGAACTCTACAGAGGCACTTGAAATCCCCTTTGTCCCAAAGAGGCTTGCCATTGTTGGCGGAGGTTATATCGGGCTGGAGATCGGCACTGTCTATGCAGGACTTGGGTCGGAAATTACCTTGATCGAATCCTCTTCCCAACTGCTAAGCGATGTGGATAGCGATTTGGTGGCCATACTCTTCTCTCAATACCAAAACAAATTTAAGAACATCTTTTTTAATTCCCTAGTAACAGATGCCCAAGAGAGTAGCAATGGAATCGTGATCACCCTCGAAAACGAGAAGCAAGAGGCAAAGCAAATGGAGTTTGATGCTGTTTTGATTGCTATTGGAAGAGAGGCCAATGTGGAATACTTACACTTAAATAAAATTGCTCTTGCAGTAAGTAGCTATGGGCAAATTGCTACCGATAAAAAGTGTATGACAAAAATTCCTAACATCTATGCCATTGGTGATGTTTCCGCCACTGGTCCCATGCTCGCTCACAAAGCAATGAGAGAGGGCAAGGTGGCCGCGGAAGTAATTGCAGGTCTCTATTCGGCCTTTGAGGTGCAGACGATTCCGGCCGTGGTCTTTACCACTCCTGAAGTTGCCTGGACCGGAATGACGGAAGCGGAGGCCCTCTTGCAGCAGCGAGAGATTAACGTAGGAAAATTTCCTTTGCGTGCGCTTGGGCGTGCTAGGTCCATCGGCCAAAGGGATGGACTAGCAAAAATCATTACCGATTCCAAAAGTAAATTGGTCCTGGGCGTAGGGTTGGTGGGAGCACACGTCTCCGATCTCATCGCGGAAGCAACACTCGCTATCGATATGGGCGCCACACTCGACGATATCTTATTATCCATTCATCCCCACCCCACCCTCTCCGAGATGATTTTAGAAGCGGCCGAGGTTGCTGGTGGTGTCTCTGTTCACTCTTTTCCCAGCGGCCACCTCGATAAATTATAGTGATCGTAAGATAAGAAATTAAGAGAGCAAAAGTAATTGAAAATGGGCCATGCTACTTCGTAAGAGGGATTTTTTATGAATGAGCAAGGATATAATTTCACTGAATCAGAAGAGATCTTGGCCCTACGGACGAGTGTAAGAAGATTTGCAAAAGAGCGCATTCTTCCACTCGCGCGGGAATTGGATGAGAGTGAGACTTTTTCCCTGGAGCTTACCAAAGAGATGGGCGAGATGGGTTTCTTTGGAGTCTTAATTCCCCCCGAATATGGTGGGCAAGGCCTCGATTACCTATCCTATATTGCGATTGTAGAGGAGCTAGCTCGCATCGATAGTTCGCAAGCAGCAGTAGTCGCAGTCAATAACACTTTAGGAGCAGGATCCATTTACTACTTTGGAACCGAAGAGCAAAAACAAAACTTTTTGCCAGGCCTTTGCACTGGCGAGGGACTTTGGTCTTTTGCCCTGACTGAGGCCGATTCTGGTAGTGATGCCAGGTCGTGCAAGACCACTGCTGTCTACGACAGTACGACCAAAGAGTGGGTTATTAATGGCTCTAAAATTTGGATCTCCTTTAGCTCTACTAAAATTTCCAAAGGCATCACCTTGCAAGCGGTGACGGGACAGACGGCGGATAAGCAACCAGAGCTTAGTTGTTTTCTCGTTCCCATCAATACTCCGGGACTTGCGGTGAAATCGATGAAGGGAAAAATGATGTGGAGAGCGACCGATACTGGTGAACTCTACTTTCAAAATATGCGACTACCGGCCAAAAGCTTACTGGGAGAGAAGGGAGAGGGTTTTAATATCATGATGAAAATGTTGGATCGTGGACGCCTCTCCATTGGCGCCATCGGGCTGGGTCTGGCACAAGGGGCGTTTGATCTTGCACTCGAGTATGCCCAATATCGGGAGGCCTTTGGTAAAAAGTTGTGTGAGCATCAAGCGATCACTTTTAAACTCTCGGAGATGGCAACGAAAATTGAGGCCGCCCGTAATCTTCTCTACAAAGCAACTTGGCTACGCCAAAATAGTCTCCCTTCTGAAAAGGAGGCGGCGATGGCAAAACTGTTCTGCTCTGAAGTTGCAGAGTTTTGTGCGAGAGAGGGACAACAAATTTTTGGGGCCTATGGCCTTATCAAAGAGTACCCGATTGAGCGTTTCTATCGTGATGCTGCTCTTTTAAGGGTGGGCGAAGGCACGAGCGAAATTTTAAAAATGGTGATTGGAAAACATATTTGTAATGCGTGAGTAATTCTATGGAAATTGAATTTCAAGCAAAACTTAAAAAGGTCGCAGTTTTGGGTGCTGCTGGAAAAATGGGGAGTGGTATCTCTCTCCTCGTGGTAGCACTGCTTGCCGCCGAGAAAGTTATGCTCATTGATACTCGTAGCGAAGCCCTAAATGATCTGCTTCACTACTTAAAGGAGCAGCTTCACAAAAAGGCGGAAAAAGGGGAGCTCTCTTACGCGCAAATCGAACATGCACTGGCAAGAGTAGAGACTTCAACTGCCGTGGCCAGCGCAAAAGGCGCCACTACCGTTTTTGAGGCCATCATTGAACATTTTCCGCTCAAAGCAGAGCTCTTCTTGCAACTCGATGCTCTTTGTGGTGATAAGACCATCTACTTTAGTAACACTTCCTCTATTCCCATCTGCAAATTAGAAAAGCTAGCGACGCTACAAGGACGAGTGATGGGATTTCACTTCTACAATCCTCCAGCAATTCAAAAAATGGTGGAAGTGGTAAAAACAGAAAAAACCAAAGAGGAGGTTTTGGCGCTTGCAACTTTTCTTGGTAAAGAGTTTCATAAGATTTTAATTCCCGCCAACGACGTTGCCGGCTTTATTGGCAACGGCCATCTGATGCGTGAAGGACTCTATGCTATAAACGAGGCACTTCTCTTAGAAAAGCAAATCCCAGAGGATAGGCCTGCTTTTGCTTCATCCATCCACGCTCTCAATAGCATCACCAAAGAGTATCTCCTGCGCCCAATGGGAATTTTTCAACTGATCGACTATATTGGTTTGGACGTCTTCCAAGCGATTTTAAAGGTGATGTGGGAAGAGGATCAAACACTACACTCCCCTCTGATCGACCAGCTGCTCAAAGATGGAGTACGAGGTGGGCAATACCCCGATGGCACGCAAAAGGATGGATTTTTACAATACACCAAAAGCAAACCCATAGGGGTGTATGAGCTTTATCGGAAGCAGTACCTTCCCTTCGAGCAACTACAAGCAACGACGGAGGCACTTCTCGATCCCAGGCCCTTAGATCATACCTCTTGCTCTTGGAAACTACTTTTAAACGAATCCCCCCAAGAGAGAGAGCGAAAGCTCTCTCTCTATTTTCAAAACCTATTCTTGCTACAAACCCCCGGTGCCAAGCTTGCAAAGGCCTATTTACTGGCCTCCAGAAAGATTGCACTACAGCTGCTGGTAACAGGTGCCTGTGACGATATAGAGAGTGTCAATGCAGTTCTCATCCACGGCTTCCACCACCTCTATGGCCCGATTAATAACTACTACTAACCATTCACAGGGAGTTTTATGCATGCAAGAGTTTCACTCAAGATCTGCCGGTGCCCAGTTGCGAGCAGCGCTGGCCATGGAAAAACCGCTACAAATGGTGGGAACCATCAACGCCTACCATGCACTCATGGCCAAGCAAGTAGGCTTCCGGGCGATCTACCTCTCCGGGGGAGGAGTCGCTGCCGCCTCTTTAGGCCTTCCCGATTTAGGGATCTCCACTCTCGATGATATCCTGACCGATGTACAAAGAATCACCGATGTGTGTTCGCTGCCTCTCTTAGTCGATGCCGATACAGGATTTGGAGGCGCTTTTAATATCGCTCGCACCATAAAATCGCTGATAAAATTTGGGGCCGCTGGATGCCACCTTGAAGATCAAGTGAGTGCTAAGCGCTGCGGGCATCGCCCGGGAAAAGTGGTGGTGAGTAAAGAGGAGATGGTTGATCGAATCAAGGCCGCGGCCGATGCCAAGAGCGATTCACAATTTGTGCTCATGGCCCGCACCGATGCTTTGGCAGTCGAAGGATTAGCAAGCGCTATCGATCGCGCCTGTGCTTACGCTGCTGCGGGTGCTGATATGATCTTTCCAGAGGCGGTCACCGAGCTCTCCCTCTACAAAAAATTTGCAGAAGCGGTAAAGCTTCCCATCTTGGCCAACTTAACGGAGTTTGGCCACACTCCTCTCTTTAGCACAGAAGAGTTGGCCGCTGCCGACGTGGCCATCGCACTCTATCCACTCTCTGCTTTTAGGGCCATGAACCAAGCAGCACTCACCACCTTTAAAACTATTCGCAGCAAGGGAACACAAAAAGAGCTCTTAAGCTCCATGCAAACTCGCCAAGAACTTTACGACTATCTCAACTACTATAGCTTTGAAAAAAAATTGGATGAGCTCTTTTCACAGGAGCAAGGGGAGAAAAAATGAGCACTAGAAGCAACTTCAAAGTAAAAAAATCGGTCACACTCTCGGGGGTTATGGCCGGTAATAGCGCCATCTGCTCTGTTGGACGTGAAGGTAGTGAACTACTCTATCGCGGTTATAATATTTCCGATCTCGCTGCTGCTTGTGAGTTTGAAGAGGTGGCGCATCTTTTAATTCACGGCCATTTGCCGACCCTAAGTGAACTCACTCACTACAAGCGAAAGCTGCAAAAGCTAAGGGCCTTGCCAAGGCCTTTGCAAACCATTCTCGAACAGTTGCCTGCACACGCTCACCCCATGGATGTGATTCGCACCGCCTGCTCGGTGCTGGGAACGCTTCTTCCTGAAAAAGAGGAGCACTCTCTAGCTTTAGCACAAGATATCGCCGACCATTTACTGGCCATGCTTCCTTCCGCGCTTCTCTATTGGTACCACTTCTCACACCGAGGAGTACGCATCGATGTCAACACCGCTGACGACTCCCTCGTCGCTCACTTTCTCCAGCTTTTACATGGTGGAAGGCAAGAGAGCTCTCCACTTTGGATTCAAAGCATGCAGGCCTCACTCATCCTCTATGCCGAACATGAGTTTAATGCCTCTACCTTTACCGCAAGAATGGTGGCCGGAACCGCTTCTGACCTCTACTCTGCCGTCACCGCCGCCATCGGTGCACTTCGCGGAAATAAGCATGGTGGCGCCAACGAGTGTGCACTGGAGATTCAAAAACGCTACCAAACAGCAGCAGAAGCAGAGAAGGATATGCTTTTGCGGCTTGAAAATAAAGAGGTGATCATCGGTTTTGGTCATCCCCTCTACTCACTCTTTGATCCTCGCAATCAGATGATTAAAGAGGTGGCAAAAAAACTCTCGCAAGAGGCGCAAGAGATGCGACTTTTCAATATTGCAGAACGAGTAGAGACGGTGATGTGGGAGAAGAAGCAGATGTTTCCCAACCTTGATTGGTACTCAGCAGTCGCCTACCATACGATGGAGATCCCCACCGCTATGTTCACCCCGATCTTTGCCATGTCTCGAATCACCGGATGGTGTGCTCACGCCCTGGAGCAAAGGGCCGATAATAAAATTATTCGTCCCTCGGCAAACTATATTGGCGCTCTTCCTCAAAAATTTATTCCCCTCAAACAAAGAAAATAAAAGGGGTGCTGTATGCAAAACTACGATACTGTTTTATCCGATATCACCACTTACGTTTTAGATTATAAAATCGATTCTGCTTTGGCACTAACTACTGCTCGCCACTGCTTAATGGATGCTCTGGGGTGTGCGCTCGAAGCGCTCTCTTACCCTGCATGCACCAAACTTCTAGGGCCAGTGGTTCCCGGCACCGTGGTTCCACACGGTGCTCGCGTTCCCGGAACGCAATTTACACTCGACCCCATCGAGGCCGCCTTCAATATCGGCACGATGATTCGTTGGCTCGATTTTAACGACACCTGGCTTGCTAGCGAGTGGGGCCACCCCTCCGACAATTTGGGAGGGATCCTGGCAACCGCCGATTGGCTCTCCAGAAGCAACCTCGCTAAAGGGCGCCCTCCTCTTTGCATGCAGCAAGTTTTAGAAGCGATGATTAAGGCGCATGAGATTCAAGGCATCTTTGCGCTACAAAACTCCTTCCACCGTGTAGGACTCGATCATGTGATCTTAGTCAAGCTCGCCTCCACCGCCGTTTGCAGCTGGCTCCTCGGCGGATCCCGCGAAGAGATCTTAAATGCACTCTCACAAGTCTTTGTCGATGGACACTCCCTTCGCACCTATCGGCAGGCACCCAATACAGGTTCACGCAAGAGTTGGGCCGCCGGCGATGCCACCAGTAGAGCGGTGAGACTCGCGCTCTTTTCGCTGAAAGGGGAGATGGGTTACCCCACTGCACTTACTGCAAAAAATTGGGGCTTTTATGAGGTGATCTATAAGCAGCAAGAGTTTAAGTTTGAGCGTCCCTATGGAAGTTACGTCATGGAAAATGTACTCTTTAAGATCGCTTTTCCCGCCGAGTTTCATGCGCAAACCGCAGTCGAATGCGCCCTAAAACTACACCCACTCGCAAAAGAGCGTCTGGCGGCCATCTCCAAAATCACACTCTTTACTCATGAGTCTGCTCTAAAAATTATCGATAAAAAGGGGCGCTTATCTAATCCCGCCGATCGCGACCACTGCTTGCAATATATGGTTGCAGTGGCCCTGCTTTACGGTGAACTCACCGCCGCTCACTACGAAGATCAAGTGGCACTAACAGACCCGCGCATCGATCTGCTTCGCCAAAAGATGGTGTGTGAAGAGGTTAAAGAGTTCTCTAGAGATTACCTGCTAGCAGAGAAGCGCTCTATCACCAATGCCATTCAACTGCACTTTGAAGATGGTAGTGCTAGCGATAAGGTGGTGGTGGAGTATCCTCTCGGGCATCGTCGCAGGCGCGAGGAAGGGGTACCTTTGCTCATTGAAAAATTCAAAAAAAATCTGGCCCGGCGCTTTCCTCAAAAACAGCAACAAAAGATCTTGGAAGTGACACTTTCGCAAGAAAAGCTTCACAACATTTCTGTCTGTGACTACCTTGATCACTATGTGATCTAGCAAAAGCTCTGGAGGTATCTTATGAGTAGAGGCCCACCACTACGCCCACTCATCCTCGCTTGGGGATGCACGCTTGATGGTAAGGAAGAGGGCGATTTCCAGCAACTCCTGCATACACTCGACGAGCTAAAAAAGCGTGGACAAAGAGTGCGTACCCTCACTATCGATCCTTTACGAACGCCATGGAACTCCCCTCTCGCTTGCGACACTTTTCGCTCTGGCGCTGCCCCTATCGAGGCCTTACAACAGGCGATCATGCTACTACAAACAGCAAAGGAGCAGTTGGTTTTTATCACTGGCCGCGATTTTCTTCGTAGCGAGTACAGCGCAAGCGAGCGACAGCAGTTGATGAATATTTATGGCGCCTCTGTACTCGATTCCTATAACTTATTGGCAAAGCGCTTTTTGCTCACCCAAGGCATCACTGCGAGTGATTTTAAAACTCTCGCCCACTCCCTTTTTGAAAACTATGAGCGTACTTGGAGAGCGCGTGGCCGTGGCCATCAGGATAAAGCTAGCGCTGATGAAAAGTGGTTTGCCCCAGTCAGCTCCCTCTTTCGCGGCGTCGATTGTGCCAATCCTGTGGTGGATTTTGAAGGAGGCCTGCTACTGGGGAGTACCCCTCCCCACCAAGAAGGCATCGAAGTTCTAAGCGCAGTGGTGGAGACCCTCCCCCTCGATGGCCCTGCTGCTATCGAAGCTTTAGTCAGCTACTCGCACCTAGAGCACGCCTTAAAACGCGCCCAGCTCTACGCCGGCATCTCGCTTACAGCAAAGGCCGAAGAGCAGGCCCTTTTGTTAGAAGTCTACAGCTGTTTTCCAGTAGTGCCTCTGGCCTTTTTACTGAAGAGCAAACTGATTCCAGGTCTTAAGAGTGCCCCCGCTTTTCTCTCCACTCATGCCATCACTGTGACTGGAGGGATGAACTTAGCAAAGGCCCCCTGGAACAATCCGGCCCTACACGCTTTAGTGGTAATGTGTGAACAACTCCGCCATAACCAGCAAATTGGCCTTGTCCATGGTAATGGAGGCCTTGGGTATAAACAGGGCGTGGCGATCTTGCGCTTAAACTCCCCCATGGCCCTAAATAAACATTAAACATTCCTGGTAAAAATCCGAAGAAAAGACATCTCTTCTTGCAAACTTTAAGAGGATCAAAAAAATGAATCAAAAAAGTAGCAATAACCAAGGTCGGAGCGCACGCAAATCGATTCGCCACCTGCCAAACGAAAACGAGGCCATCGCCCTCATTGACATTGATCAAAATCACGATCGCCAAAGCTTCATCCACCAATACACGGCCCTGATCTTTTCCGAATCGCGAGGAGGAATGGGGCTGGTACTGCGAAAAAACAACTTTTTCCAAATCGGCGACACCCTCTTAGTCAAAATTGGACAAATTTATCCCATCCGTTCCGAGATAGTCTGGCGAAAAGATGAAGATCCGCATTTACTAAAAATCGGAATTAAATTTCTAGAGTGATCTTAAGGGAGGCCTTTATTTATAAAGGAAACTATTTGTAAATATCTCCTCCTAACCCTACCTTCATCATATAATTTACACTCCCCTTTGCTATTATCTTAGATAAAATCTTTATCGGTATTTATTTTTTTATGATTTCCATCATAATTTTCAAGGAGATGTGTATGTGTAGGTGTAGGTGCAGGCGAAACAATGGCCTAAGCAAAATAATACTTCCGTTCTTTAAGTTGCTATTTCTCGCTATGGCGATCCTACCGACTATTGCGCTTGCTGCTGATGGTACGCTGGACTCTTTCAAATATGAAAAATCGATTCATATTTTAGCAATGCTCTTAGTGGGTTTTGGATTTTTAATGGTCTTTGTTAGAAAGCATGGATATGGTTCTATTACTGCAACTTTTTTGGTTGTAAGTGTTGCAATTCCTCTCTATATGATGATCAAAAGTTTTGGAGGAGAAGGTTTTCAACTACCTCTACTCAACATCGATACTTTTATTTTTGCGGAGTTCGCGGCAGCTGCTCTTTTGATTGCCATAGGGGCCCCCTTAGGACGCCTTAAAATGGATCAATATATTCTTGTGGCCTTGCTCTTTATCCCCGCCTACATCCTGAATGAGTGGCTTATTCTTGAAAGTGGTTATTTTAAAGGATTTGTTGATACTGGTGGATCTATTTTGATTCATGCCTTTGGTGCCTATTTTGGATTAGGATTGGTGACCAGTACCTTTTCTAAATTTAAAGATTTACCAAATAGCGAAAATGATACTTTAAGCAATCAATTTTGTCTTCTAGGAAGTATGGTTCTTTGGATTTTCTGGCCCTCCTTTACAAGTGCGCTTGTAGCACCGGGAGAGGTTACACTTACTGCCATTAACACTATCTTTGCTCTTTGTGGCGCTACCTTATCGACTTATCTTTTTACTAAAATGATTCGTGGTAAAATTGAAATTGAGGATATTGCCAACGCAGCTCTTGCTGGGGGCGTGGCCATCGGTACAACTTGCAATATGACCACCCCTGGATATGCAATGCTTATTGGATTGACCGCAGGTGCACTAAGTACTGTCGGTTACGCTATTATTGCTCCCAAAGTAGAAAAACTTCTGGGTGGTACTGATACTTGCGGTGTGCACAATCTTCACGGTATGCCAGGATTATTAGGTGGTCTTACAGGAATTGCTATCACTGGGAATGCAAAAATTCAATTGGGGGGTATTCTTGTTTCTGTTGTTCTGGCCTTTACCTTTGGTAGAATTTCTGGGTTGGTTGTCGGTCTCTTTGGAATAAAAAAAGTACCCTATAGTGATCAAGATGAGTTTATTCTGGGCGGACATGGAGCAGAAGATAATGAATCGGTCAAAGTGAAAGAAAGCTTTGCACAATTGCAAGAGGATGCTGGTCGTTGCTAAGGCCAAGATCAAAAAATAAAAGTAACTTATATGGACTCGCCGTAAATGCAAGAAAAAATTCTAATTTAATAGCAAAATAAAAATAATCGCTGCCATATATCCGGCCTATCTTTATTGGGATTCAGTTCCCTGTGGCCCTGATGGAATT
>JADGAN010000023.1 GCA_015231955.1 Oligoflexia bacterium
CAACTTTGAATTGCTTCTCTGTTGAGCATACTTTTTATCTTTATTTAATTGTAAAAGAACATCAGAGCTTTTGCTTTTTTTAAGTTTAAATTTGCTCTGAGGAAACCTATACTAGTTTTCGAATAATAATTGGTCAACACTTATTTTTATTTTTTTTCCATTACTTAGAGCGCATTTTTTTGCATCAGCGCTAGTGCGCCTCAAGAGAAAAGATAGGAGCTAAAATTCTCAATTTTCTTACTTGTCTCGTACCACTCCCAATCGATATCTGAAGCTTCAACAATGCCTGCTCCTCCATAAACAATTACCTTATTGTCATCAAAGAGAGCAGAACGAATTCCTACTGCAAACTCTACCTCGACAGAGGAGATCATTCCAACAGGAGCAGCATAAAAACCTCTATGCATCTCACTCTCTATCAACGATATAGCTTCCATTGCCATATCATAAGGATAACCAAGCACTGCCGGAGTAGGATGAAAATGCTCTATAAGATGAAGAATCGATTTATCTACTGATGTATGCAGAACTCCTCTGAATTTAGAGTAAAGATGAAACAATTTTTTTAATCTCATTACTTTTTGATGAAAAACTGTCTCCCAATTGTGGCCGCAAATACTCTGGAGTTTTGATTCAATATCTTTACAAACGATATCGTGCTCTCGAATATCTTTAGCTGATTGAGATAACTGCCTAGCATTACCCTTTTCACGCGGGAGAGTCCCCGCTAAGGCTTCTGTCTCAATTTCATCGCCGTGAAGCAGAAAAAGCCTTTCGGGGGAAATAGAGAGAAAAGCACTCTTTGGAGCGAATTCAAGATAAAAAATATAGGCATACTCTTTTGATGCAAAAATATTTCGCAGTACTTGTCGAGAATAGAGAAATGAATCAAAGTAAAACACTTTGTTTCTCGATAGAACAACTTTATTGTTGTAATCCAATTGTTCTTTGATCACACTCACTTGTTTCTTCCATTGAATCTCACTTGGAACCAACATCTCCTCAATCAGCTGGGCCCCATGTCGTACATCTCGATCACCCTTTATCCCTTCTGGCAATAGAAAAAATCTCTCTCGCATCTTTGTTTCTAAAAAATCTTGGCCACAACCGCTACGCTCCACCAAAGAGATCGTAATGGTCATAACTCGTTTTTTTCTCTTATCCTCTTCTAGCAAGATAAAAGGAATAAAAAAACAATGCTTGCTGCTCTTAGATGTAAAATAAAAGAAATCCACTCCTCCAAAAATTTTCAAATAAGGTGACAGCTTTCTCAAATGACAAAGATCACTAGCAAGTTGTGATTTTGGTTGCTCCTCTGACAACCATCCTGAATTTCCACCACCAATACAAAAGAGAGAATCTCCTCGATTTTTCCAGCATACCATAGGAGGATGAAGAGATAAGTTTTCAATAAAAGTTAACATCTCTCTTTTAGTGTCCCCTGCGATAACAACGCTCCTCCTCAAAATCAAACACTCAAATTTTTGATTTTGATAATAATATTTCTCAAATGAATTTAGAGTAAGATCATTAGGAAGCATTCTCTACTTTACTCCAATATAGATGGTAACTAGTCCCCAGCACATTTTATGTTCCTCAAGCTTTCCAAATCCCCTCTTTCCTAATAAGTGCAGAAATCTTTCTCCTGCAGGAAATTCAAAAATCGAGTTTGCAAGATAGGAGTAAGAACTTTTTTGCCCAGAAAAAAATTCACTTACTGGCAACATTACTCTCTGAAAATAAAAGCGCAAAAGCTTTCTTGTAAGGAGGTTATGAACATTCCCCCAAGAAAATTCCAATACAAATAGTGTTCCACCCTTACTGAGCACTCTATATATTTCCGTAATAGCACCCTCTAGATCTTCAAAATTCCTCACACCAAAAGCTACAGTCGCAGCGCCAAAACATCCTGCCTCAAATGGAAGTAACTCTGCATTTCCCTCTTGAAAAGTTATTTTTGCAGTGGGGAGTTTTGCTCTCTTATACTTTATCTTTGCAATCGCAAGCATCTCCTTAGCAGGATCGATAGCAACAACCTCACCACTTTCCAATGCATGAGAACGCGCTATCATTAAGGAGAGGTCTCCGGTACCTGCTGCCACATCTAAAACCCGCATGACTCCTTGGCCTTGTTCTCTTGCTTGTTTTTCAAGTAAAGATACCAATCTCCTTCTCCACCACACATCCATTCTCATCGATAAGATCCGATTTAACAGATCATATTTCGGGGCCAAATCGTTAAACATTTTAGTTATAGTTGCCAGTTTATGCTCTTTACTTTTCATGTGCATCCCATTAACCTCCCCTCGATCTTGCTATTTATTTCTATTCTATAAGACATTGGTTAGGAGAAACGTAGTGCTATTTATTATCGGCCCTTGCGCATTAGAAACAATCGAACAGGTTAAACCCATCGTTTCCTTATGCAAAAAGTACGAGATTAAACACTTTCGTGCTCAACTCTTCAAGCCTAGAACCAGAGCACATTCATTTCAAGGCCTAGGTTTAAGCAAGCAAGGGCTAGATATCATCACTTACCTAAAATCTGAAAAGATGGCCATAGTTAGTGAAGCCGCATCGATCGAACAATTAGAGTCTATCATTTCCTTTGCCGATATTGTTCAAATTGGCGCACGCAATATGCAAAACTTTGAACTTCTTAAAAATGTTGGCAAGATTCTTAAGAACGCATCACAAGAAAAGCCAGATTCACAATTTCCTTGCGTAATGCTAAAGCGTGGGTTTGCCAACACCCTCGAAGAGTGGCTAGCTTCGGCAAATTACTTAGAGATTGGTGGAGTACCCTCGTCCCACATCATTCTCTGTGAGCGAGGCACAAGAAATTTTTCATCACCGACAGGAATCACCCTTGATCTTGCCATGGCATACAAGGCCCAGCAAATAAGCAAATATCGTGTTATTGTCGATCCTAGTCATGGTACGAGAGAACGTGGTCTCGTCATTCCATTAACAAAAGCATCCATTGCCATAGGAGTTGATGGTGTGATGATTGAAGTTCATCCAAAACCTTGGGAATCAGTGAGTGATCCTGCGCAGGCACTCTCCATAGAGGAGCTTGATGCTTATTTAGCTGTCAATTTTGCAAAATAAGCTGGCCGCTTGATCTTCTTGCCTGTAAATAAGTGTTACGTTTTACGTTAGTATTAGCAATAGTAGTAATCACTTGAGGAAAGGCAAAGCGTTTATGTCGCGCGGGTTTAATCTAGTAAATAATCTTCCACCGCATATTCAAAAAGCATTAATGGAACTTGATCTTTCTATCCCGGAGGGGGGAACGTACCATGAGATCATCTCTTTGCTTAATCAGACTGTTTTACTCGGGGGGAAACGTTTTCGCCCCATGCTCCTTTTTTTAATTGGTGACCTCTTTGCTATTCCTATGGGCAGGCTTGCTCCATTTGCCAGAGCAATTGAATATGTACATGTTGCAAGCCTTTGTCATGATGATGTCATCGATAGCGCCTCGATGAGACGAGGTCTTCCTTCAATTAATGTTGTCGCTTCCAATAAAATGGCAATTTTAAGTGGGGACTATCTCCTTGCTAAAGTTATTCAAGATTTATGTATGAATGGACACTTACCTTCGCTCCAAGCACTTTCTACTGTCATCATGGATCTTAGTCTTGGGGAATGGATGCAGTCACAAACCAATGGCAAATTTCAAGAACCGCCTGACAAAGAATGGATCGATACCATCATCAAGAAAAAAACTGCAAGTTTGATCGCTTGGAGCTGCTTAGTCCCAGCTCTTCTAAGCAACGCTCCCTCGTCCATGATGAATGATCTTAAGCAACTGGGCCTGCTCCTAGGTGAGATTTTTCAACTTACCGATGATATTCTCGACTTTACCACTCCAGAAAATACACCACCTGAAGAAATTCTCAGTGATCTACAAAGTGGAACAGTCAACTCGGTTCTAAGTGAATACTTTCACGAAAATCCTACCCAGTGGAGCAACTGGCGCGAAGGAAAGTTTAATCTAGATAGTGCTGATTTTACTAATGCTATGTTAATTGTAGAAAAAAAGTGTGAAATAGTTGGAGATCAGGCACTAAAAACTTTCCAAGCTTTGATTCAAAATATCTCCCATTTTACTACAAAAAATTTATTGGACTCACCCGCTTCCTTGGCATTAGAATTACTTATTCGTTATCTTCCTAACCGTAAAAAGTAAGGATTCTTTATGTCACGGCACCTTTTGTTTCTTTTACTTCTGTCTTTTCTCATAACGTCTGGATTTACGACTGGATGTGGCAACGATAAAATGAAAAGCAAGAGAAGATCAGCGTCCAATGAACAACAACAACAAAATCGCATCAACCCTAGTGAAGGATTGATTCCCGTAACCAATATTACTCCTGATATGCCTTTTGATCAAAGAGAGAGCATTTGTAAGAATCACACTGGATCGCTCAAAGCAACTTGCACCTATGATAAAGAGATGGTGAAGAGTCTTCTTCGCTACTATCCCATAGACCAGACAGTTAACTTGCAAAACGATTATGGATGGACGCCACTGATGTGGGCCTGTAAAAATGGACAAAGCGATTTGGTAAAGCTTTTTCTCGAGCAACCTAGTGTGGATATCAATCTCCAAGATAAAGTAGACAGAAGCGCTCTCACCTATGCACTCTCAGAAAAAGAACGAACAGAAATTGTCGAGCTACTGCTTGCACGTCCTGAAATTGACATTTCTTTAGAGGATAAGTGGAAAGACACAGCGATCAAACTTGCTTACAAAGCACGCCTGCTCGACGTAACTAGAACATTGCTAAAAAAAGGTGCCAAGGTCAATGACCAATACCTTTTAGTCAAGGCCACCCAAGATAATCTTCTCGATTTTGTAGAGCTTTTTTTAGAATTCAAGGCCATGCCTAATATGTTCGACAGTGAGGGTTCTTCGGCCCTTTGTGAAGCTGCACGCACTGGTTCTATTGTTCTAGTCACCTTGTTGATCAAGCACAACGCTGATATCAATATTGTTGATCATAAAAATGGCAGCACCCCTATGATCTATGCGACCAAGAAAGGAAACTATGAAATTGTCTCTACACTTCTACAACACGGCGCAAATCCGAACATTCGTGAGAGGGGAGCAGGAAAAACAGCTCTTTGGTACGCAGTGTCTCTCAATCGCCCCGAGATTGCAGAGCTAATTCGCTCTTATGGAGGGCAATTCTAGGTTAAATTTTCAACATTTAACAAATTCGTTCTAGTCAATTATTTTCTGTTCGGCTATGATGCCCCCTACGAGTTGGTTAATTGGCTGAATTATGCTCACAGCATTTAAATAAGAAAATCATGAAAGGAGAGTGTCACGTCTTATGTCAAGCGAAACCATTAAAGTGAAAATTGATGATCAACAAAATGTAGACCGCGTTCTAAAGAAGTTTAAAAGGTTGTGTGAAAGTTATGGGATTGTGAGAGAGTATAAAAAGAGACAATCGTACGCTAAACCATCGGTATGCTTAAAAGAGAAACGTAAATCTGCAGACAAAAGACGTAAAAAAACAATCTTAAAGCAAAAATACTCAGGTGACCGTATTTAATCCGTGCTTCCTGCATTAGTTTAACTTCTAGAAGTTTTCACTAAAAGTAATGATCTGGTTACATACTCTTTAGCTGTCGGTAAGCCTAAAACAATTGGCAATTCCAAAATAACAAACGGTAACGTCAGAATTGAAATCGTCCCCCTGAAAAGACCTAAAATGTATGCATTAGAAAAGCTCTCCATTGGTTTTATCCCCACAATGTATTGAAAAAAAGTTGTCCCTACAATGGTTATAGGGAATACAAACGCAAAGATTAATGCGGTTGGAGTAAACTCAGAATAAAAGAAGGCAATATAATCCCAGAGGAAATTTAAATCTTTTATACTTACATAACTTAGTAGCTCTTCACTCGATTTAACAAGAATTGAGTACTTTGCAAGATAGGCCAATACCACTCGATCTAATTCACTCACAGCAGAACTTAAATGGTGGAGGTACTTACTTATAAAATAAGCTAACACCAAGTCGCCAGCAAGAGAAACCCCCCTGCGCAAAGGCCCTGCAAGTGCATAATCATTACCATAGTTCACACACAAGATCTCTTTAATGCAAGTTACAACCATGGAAAAGAGTTTTGAAGAGGCCTTAAGACGTTTGATTATATTAGGTGAAAGTTGGCGTAGTTGCTTTAGCTTAAGATAGAGCCTCTCTCGCTTTTTGCGTAAGAATTGATTCATTCCTACAATATGTGCCCATGCTCTACTCTCAGCAACTCCTAGAAGCTCTTCATTTTGACAAATTAAAAGTGAGCGTGAGAAGATTTCTTTCATCGAGGGAATTCCTATTGCCATCGTCAAATCCAAAGGGGCCAGTGGTAATAACACCAATCCCAAACTACATCGAATGCAAGTGGTTACTCTGCCAATACCTCCTCTCATCGGTCCATCAATTTGTAAGATGAACTGCCCAAGAGTCGAACCTAACAATAGAGGAATCATCAACAAAAAAAATATCGCGAGCAAAAATGAAATTTTTTCCAAAAGAGAAAAACTCATGTTCATATAGATGAACACAATATCACCGCTAATACCCGTGGCAGAGAGCACGTATTGATAAGCATAAAGCATTTTTGCAAACAAGAGGCGATCCCATTCATTAACTATGGGAAAAAAATCTCCAAGCAAATGCGTAAATGCAAAGATTATTGCAAGATCAATGGCAAAAGCACAACTCCTCCTACGCCAACGAGGAATTAAATAAATGGGCAAACCCGTTGCTAAATCACGTTCCGGCAACATCAAGAGGATGCGAATCCATCGCACCAATCTGCGATAAAGAGCACTTTTTTCTAATATGGCCTTAATCTTTGCAATGATTTTTTCAAACAAAGCAGATAGCGCTTCTGCTATTCGATCCCGGAAAGAGAGTTTTTTTGCCTCACCATGAACACTTTCTAAAACAATATCTACATAGGTTGTATCAATATCTTTGTCTTTATTATCTTTGCTTTTATGTCGCCTTAATTTCCTTAGTCGCATCATCTCAAGCGAAGGCAGTGTGACAAGACAAGACCGAAAAATCATCTCTTTGATTGTAGGTAATCCCATAATCAGTGGAATCTCAAGCACAAAGAATGGTAGCGTAACTGCTCCAAAAATGGCCTTTAGTGGCGGCAGGATTCTTTGAGTAATAGGATCATTTAATACACGCACTCTTAATAAGTAAGCAGGGATGGAGACTCCGTACAAGAGTGCTCCTAATAGCGTCCAAAAGAGGTAAGTCGTAATCGGAAATGCCTCTAAAAAACGTTCCAGAAAAAAGAAAATAATCGAGTTACTTGAAAACCATTGATCTAGCAAAAATCCATACCCTTCGGTTATCGCATGAATAATATCTGTGCATACAAGATTATAAGAGTTTAATGACCGCAGGAAAAAATCTGCCCAAAAGCAGATCATCACATCTATAGAAAAGAGAAGAAATCGAAATTTCCTACTTACGATTTCAATTCCTTTACCTTCTAAATTTGCATAGCTGAATTTCTTTAATAGCCGAATCCCTTCTCTACATAAAAAGCTCCAAAACTCGGCCAGTTGTTCTGATAATGTTTTATTTTTTTTCACCGCCTCTGCTTCTGTGACCTTTTTTCTATAAGCGTGATCTACCTTTCTTGGCTCCTCTAAAATCAAAGGTCTCGTCTTGGTCACTGAAATCATCACACCACCAAGACTAATCTTAGAAGAGGTATCCAATACCCACAATTTTCCTGCAGAAATATCTCTTTCACCCACAGTAATTCCACGCATTTGATGTTGTGACATTAAAACTAGATAGTTGTTCATCAAATACACTTTGCAGTGGCGCAATACTCCATCTGGGTCGTTTACTACGATATGAGAGTGTTCACCACATCCAAAAGCAATCGCAGTTTGCACATTAAAAAAACGCTTTTCTTCACAGTTTTCCATACCTTCTACGCAAAGATAGAACGTTTTTTCATCATCATCCTCACTCTCTAATTCAGTTGGAGAGGCCTTTGCTTTTCTTACCTCGACATGTTCCTTTTCTCCTTTTCGATTTTGTTTAATCAACTTCCCATGAGCATCATACTTTCTCTCATACTTGTTATTAGTCAATGTCACCTCTTGATTTTTCGGTTTCTCTCCTTGCTCCCCATTGCTAGAGTGACCATGCCCCACGGTATTCACCTCTATTTGCATGGTCTCATCAGGGTTAAAATCTGGAGTATTGTTCTCTGGGAGTGGTTTTTTTTGCGACAAGGATGCCTCCTATATTGTGAGCAAAAGATGTCATAGTATAATTATAGATAGGAGGGCCATAGAAATGAATCTTGTAAAAATTGTATTCTGCTTAGAAGATAAACAAGATCTCGCATTGCTTAGAACCAAATTTAATACCAATGAAAAATTTATCTTTGAATACATCATAAACATTGAAGATTTAGATAAGATCATTCAAGCTGGAGAGGTCTCTCTGATCATTTTTAATTATGGTGAGCAAACACTCGAGCTTGGACGGCAAATCAAGGAGAAGCTGAGCGAAGTTCTCTGCTTTTACATTTTTCCTCAAGATGTCGAGCTAGATACATTACTGAAATTACAGCTATCCTATAAAAATTTTGATGGCCCAATCATTCGCCCTCTCAATGTCTCTCTTCTCGGAAAAATCTTCTACGATCTCTTCGTCATTAAAAATGTGGATCCATTTACAGAAGCAGAGGCATCTTCTTATGATACCCCTCCCGCTAAAGAAGCTCAAAAAGAGTCCAAGGAAATTGCTTTTAGCAAAGAAGATGAGGAAGGCGCCAAAGAGATTGCTATTGAACAACAGAGCTATGATAAGTTTAACACTAAAGAGTTTATGGAGCTTGCAGAGTTCAAGAGAGAATGTGCACAAGAGAAAGCTCTTGCAGATCTACTGTCAGAGGGGGAGGAGCAGGAGAAAAAACTTTACGAAGAGATCTTAGCGAAGGAAGAAGCGGAGAAGCGCAAAATTATCAAGAAAAAATAGTTACCTCTCTTTATCTTCTTTAGTTTTGCGCTTTAACTGCACAAGCGGCCACAACATTTACAATATCATCCACACTACAGCCACGAGAGAGGTCATTGTATGGCTTTGCAAGTCCTTGTGATAAGGGACCAAAAGCGATGGCATTGGCCAGGCGTTGAACCAGTTTATAACCAATATTTCCAGCGTTTAAATCAGGAAAGACCAAAACATTGGCATTGCCACCAATAACACTATCTGGGGCCTTACTCTTGGCAACTTTAGGGACTATGGCCGCATCTGCCTGAAGCTCACCATCCAACTTAAGATCTGGTCTACGCTCGCGCACAAGCTTGGTGGCCTCTACAACTTTGTCCACCATTTCATGTTTTGCACTTCCTTTAGTTGAGAAAGAAAGCATGGCAACTTTAGGTTCATCTCCTACTAAGGCCCGACGAGTGTCTGCTGTTGCAATAGCAATGTCTGCAAGCTCACTGGCATTTGGATTTGGGATGATCGCACAATCTGCAAAAAAGATATTCACATCCTTTTGTCCGAGGTATTCAGGGATGATCATAGAAAAACAACTTGAAACAATAGAAGTGCCCTTTGCCTTACCAATCAAATGAAAAGCAGCAGTCATTACATCACCGGTGGAGTTTACAGCACCAGCAACACCTCCATCAATCACACCTTTACGAACCATCATCGCGCCATAAAAGAGTTCCTTTGACATTTTCTCTTTTGCTTCTGCAAGAGTCATTCCTTTTTGTTTTCGAAGTTCGTAATACTCATTTGCATACTCTTCAAAGTTCTTTGCACTCTTTGGTTCTATAATTACAGCTTCTCCAATATTTAATTTTAATTCGGAAACTCTTTTTCTAATGGCATCTTCATTCCCAAGTAGAGTCACGTGTGCAATTTTTTCTCTCATTAAAACTGCCGCTGCCTCCAGCATACGATCATCCATCGCTTCAGGAAGCACAATGCGTTTACTATTTTTTTGGGCCTTACTACGAATGCTATCAATAAATGCATTTGACATAAATTAGATCTCCTAAATAGACTAGTTTAAAATTGTAATTTGAAAACTTTTTAAAGCAATTTTTCAATACAAAGAACTGTATCACGAGCAATCACCAGTTCCTCATTGGTTGGCACTACCAATGTTTTCACCTTAGCATCGCTCGCACTAATGTCGGTTGGTCGTTCATATTTTCCAAGCACCCCATTATTCATGGTGTTTTTACTTTGATCGATTTTAATCCCCATAAAATCGAGGTCTTTCGTTGCCAGTTCACGCACAATACAGGAGTTCTCTCCAATGCCACCGGTAAAAACCAAGGCATCGGCACCACCAAGCACGCCCATATAGGATGAGATATATTTTTTCAATCGGTAACAAAAAATATCTAGCGCAAGGGTTGCCATCTCATGCCCCTTATCCCGCGCATCTTCAATCTCTCTTAGGTCGTTTGAAAGCTGTGAAATTCCAAGAAGTCCGCTCTTTTTATTCATCATCGCATCTGCTTCAGCAATACTTAGCCCCTCTTTATTCATAATATGTAAAATCAGTGCAGGATCGATATCGCCACAGCGAGTTCCCATCATTAATCCTTCGAGTGGAGTGTGCCCCATCGAGGTGTCAACAGAGCGGCCTCCTCTTATAGCAGTAATGCTGCAACCATTGCCTAAGTGGGCGGTAATCAATTTACTCTTTTCACTAGGAATCCCTAGAAGTTCTGCAGCTTGCTTTGAAACAAAACGATGAGAAGAACCATGAAACCCGTAGCGGCGGATCCTATGTTTTTGATAAATATTATAAGGTAGTGGATAAATATAAGAGTAGTTCGGCATTGTATGATGAAAACCAGTGTCAAAGACTGCAACATGAGGAATATGGGGAAAAAACTCACTGGCAACTTGAATACCAATAAGATTTTGTGGGTTATGAAGCGGAGCAAAGTCAGAGCATGCAACAATCTCTTCTTTCACTGCACTATCGATAACAACAGACTTAGTGAAGGTTTCCCCTCCGTGCACTACCCTATGTCCTACTCCTGCAATTTCCTCCAAACTTGATAAAATCTTTGGGTTATCACCTGTTAAAATCTCAATAATCTTTTTCAGCGCCTCTTTATGATCATTTACCGGCATTTTCACTTTAGAATCGTGCCCATGATGTGTTTTAAAACGCACAATGGCTTCATTGGAGCCAATTTTTTCAATAATACCTCGAACAAGACTTGAATCTTCATTTCTTTGCATTTTTTCAATGGTGGTATGAATCACATCAAACTTAAGCGAGGAGCTCCCGCAATTCAGCGTTAGGATTTTCATAGTATCAGTTTATCCTTTTCTCGTCTTTAAAGGGTTAAATTAGTTACACGTCATACGACTATATTGGCAAGAATAAAACTTTTTATACCACATTTCTATAAGATCATAGGAATATTTAGTAATGACTTTCAGTTTAATATTTAATAAAAGTACAATCTATGACAATTATTTCGAAGGCGGCAAATTATGGGTTGGCAATACTCTGATAAAACTAAAAAACTTTTCATGGATGCAGTTCAAGGTGCACCAGGAACCCACCTTGGTGAGATTCCTTCTCCAGACGGCCTAGGTGAGCACGGTTCTATTGCTTGCGGAGACGCTATAAAGTTTACCTTCAAAGTAGACAAACATGCGTCTGACCCCTTGAAAGACGTTATTGTTTTGGCAAAATACCTGACTTTTGGTTGCACTTCTGCCATTGCCTCCTCTGAGGCCCTTTGTTCTATCATTGAGCAAAAGCGCCTCTCTCCCGTAGATGCTTTAAAAATCACCAATCAAGATATCGTCGATTTTTTAGGCGGATTGCCTGAACAAAAGATTCACTGTTCTGTAATGGGTGCAGAGGCACTTGAAGCTGCCGTCATCGATTGGGCCCAAAAGAGAGGTGTTGATCTAAGATCGCTTGGAATTAACATTGGAACCCACGAAGAGATTGACGAGGGGCGCTTGGTTTGCCAATGCTTCTCCCTGACTGACGTTTACTTAAAGCGAAAAATAAAAGAGCTTAATCTTCAAACATTAGATGCAATAACCCACTCGCTAAAGGCAGGTGGTGCTTGCCAAGCATGTAAATATAAACCAGGTGGGCTCCAGGACATCCTAAACGAGGTATGGGGATCTACTAATGCAAACAACAATAAAACAACAAAGGAAGAGAGCATGAGTCACCATCCAGACCACAAACATAGCACTGACAATAGCGAAGAAAAAGTAGAGGCATCCCCTTATCAACTGGGAAAAAAAGTTGAAAATGTCATTGCAGAAAAAATTCGTCCGCTACTACAGCGTGATGGCGGAGATATTGAAGTCGTGGACATTAAAGATTACATTATCTACTGCCAACTACAAGGTGCCTGTAGTGGCTGTATGGGTGCTCAAATGACTCTAAAAATGATGGTTGAAAGAATACTCAAAGAGGATATTGATCAAAGAATCAAAGTAATTTCTGTATGAAAAAAATTTATCTCGATAATAATGCTACTACACCTATTGCAAGCGAAGTTTTCGAAGCAATGTCTCCTTTTTTAAAAGAGGAGTTTTATAATCCCAGCTCCTCTTATAAATTTGCAGATATCCCTGCGAAAACAATTGCACACTCTAGAGATATTGTTTGCCGCTTTCTTGGCAACGTCTCTCCTAAAGAGGTGCTCTTTACTTCAGGGGCCACTGAAAGTAACAATGCTGCCATTTTTGGGGCCATCAAGGCAAACCCTAGTCGTCGCCATATCATTACAACCACTATTGAACATCCTGCCGTATTAGAGGTATGCAAAGAGGCCAAGCGTATGGGACTAGAGGTGACTTTTCTTCCTGTCGACTCTAACGGAGAAATCTCTACTCGTGCTTTCGTACAAGCACTCCGCCCTAAAGAGACTCTGCTTGTCTCTATTATGCATGCAAATAACGAAACAGGTGTGATCTATCCTGTAGAAACGTTTGCTCGTCTTACAAAAGAAACCGATGCAGAGATTTTGTTTCACAGTGATGCCACTCAATCCATAGGAAAGTTACCCATTAATCTTAATGAGAACTTTATCAATGTTGATATGCTTTCCATGTCCGCACATAAAGTCCATGGCCCTAAAGGCACAGGAGTTCTTTTTATTCGTAAAGGAAGTTGCTGGCGTCCTTATCTTATTGGTGGGCACCAAGAACAAGGAAGGCGTGCAGGCACAGAAAATGTTGCAGGAATAACAGGTCTTGGGCGTGCACTAGAGCTAGTATGGGAACACCAAGCAGGACCAACACTGGGAAAAATTCGTCGTTTGCGGGACAAGCTGGAGAACGCTTTAATCGAAAAGGTGCCTTTTATTAAAATCAATGGTTCCAACGAAAACAGATTACCCAACACCTTGAACATCTCCTGTCACTTTATCGAGGGAGAAGGTATCCTCTACCAACTAGACACTCATGGCATCTCTGCTTCTAGCGGTTCTGCCTGCACCTCTGGCTCGCTGGAACCATCCCATGTCCTACGCGCCATGAATGTCCCATTTACCGCCATTCATGGATCGGTTCGCTTTAGCCTTGGGCGCTACAACAGCGAAGAAGATATCAATTATGTGATTAAAGTATTTCCAGAGATCATCTCTAATTTACGTAAAATATCTCCTTATTGGAATCAAGAGAAGAATTGTCCAAGAGATGAGCAACTGATTGCTACTAAATTGTAATCTTTTCTAAAATATCAATGATTTTCTTAAATCTTGCCGTTGGAAATTTTCGCTTCAGGTACCCTAAAACCATTACTTTGTTTAACTTCTCTGAACCAGCGTCAATAATCTGGTTGGTGTACTCTTCTGCAACCATAAAAGCAATTGTCAGTGGGGAGAGATTCAAGTTTATCGACTCCTCAAATCCTATCCCATTAAGCGTACCGTGATGTTGCCTCACCACCAGCTCTACACCTGAAGGTGCATTCGGATAAGCTTGAATAAGATCAGCAGCATTTCTTGCATGATTACTAACAAGCTCCGCAGTAGTGCGATCTAAATTGGCCTTAACTAACTCCTCTTTAGAAGAGATTCTTGCCCACGCATCCTCTCTGAGCACAATGTCATGAAAAAAGGCAGCAAAGGCCAATTTTTCCTCATGTTCTTTACTTCCCCAATCAATATTTTTCACTAAATGTAAAACCACATAGGTTAAAATTTGGGTGTGCTGAAATAGATATCCCGCTTTATTATCGAGTAAATTTTTCATCAACTTTTTTATATCTGGAGTCTCTACCACACTGGTTACGATAGTATTCATGGCATTTTTTGCAAGTGCCACTGTTTCGTGAGTAATTCCGATCTCTCCAATTTTTCCACTTAATACTTCCATCGAAATTTTACCAACTAAAACTCTGTCTCCCTCTTCAATCTCTTTGTCTGTCAATTTAGAGATCATTTCATTGGTTACTTGATTAACAAATTCCAGTCTTTTATCTCTCATGACAAAAAAATCGACTACACCGGAGCTAATTAAAATTTTGACTTTTTCCGCATCAAACACCTCTCCGGCAGCAAGAACTTTAGGATAAATCTTCTCACCTTTGTCATTAACATCTTCTCTAAAAACATCACAGTTTGATGTAGTTAATTCTAAAAAGTAATTAGCGGGAATAGTAAAATATTTAGGAACCTCTTTCGATGCCATAATTTGCGCAGTGATATTGATTGCCTGAGCACATCGACGGATCAACGTCTTTAAATCAACTCCTCCTTTCAAAACAATACTCGACTGTTTTAGTGTCAAATCAGTTACATTGCCAACAACAATCATCGGAATCTTTTTCTGTTTTTTAGATAGTGAATTAAAAATCATCATTGCAGTGTCTTCTTCTGCAATTTTTGCACGAGTAATCACTAGCGATATATCACTCTCCGTTTCCAGCATTTTCACAGCAAATTGAGCGGCCCTTTTAGTGACAGGCTCGAGGTCTAAAAATACTCGAAGATTTAGGGTATAAATGCTCTCTAACTTTGCATTGCTCTCAATCACAAGAACTTTACTCATTTACTCTTGTTTATCCCCCTATAACATTAACAAGAAAAATAAAAAGACTTTATTAGATTTTATAACACTATTTGATCTCTATAAATAGGTGATATCTTTACCTCATTACCACAATCACAAGTCGAAATCCTTGCCACTCAAAATAAGGGCCTACCTAAGATTTTCCTTATCCTAATTGAAAATTTTCCGACAAGTCTGCATGTGCTTTTTTGAATTTCACGAATCAATGGAGTAATTTTTTTATGAAAATTCTTATCATTGACGATTCTCGAAGTGTAGCAGAAGTCATTGATCTTATGCTTAACGATCCTACTGCTAACATCATTTGGGCCTGTAATGGTGAAGAAGGAATTTCCCAATTAAAGAGCGACCAAAGCATTGAGCTTATCTTTCTGGATTGGTATATGCCTGTAATGGATGGTGCCGATTTTTTAAAAAAGCTATCTGAGTTACCCCATGAAATTCCTCCAATAATCTTAATGTCCATCGACAATTTAGAAAAAATCCAATCACAAATTCAGCATGTAAATATTGCAGGAAAATTATCAAAGCCATTCAACAAAAGACAACTGCTCGCTCTTGTAAATAATTTTCGCTCTAGTAGCAATAAATAAGCAGAGTGTTGCATGCAAAAAGAACAATCCCTAAAGCAACAAGTTACTCTTCTTCGAAAAAAACTCTCGGAGTTCGTTAAGCGGCATCGTATTATTGTTGCCTCTCTCAAAAAAAAATCGCAAATACAACTTGCAAAAATTATCAAAGTTGGACTTCGCTACAAGCAGATTGCAAAAACTTTAAAACAAAAACTCGATACAGAAAAAGAGCGCTCAATCAGAGTTGCGGCCGAAAGTCGAGCAGAGATCTCCTATCTTCAAAGTGAGCTACTGCGAGAAAGAACTAAAAATTTAACCATGCAGGCCCCTCAAGTTGTACAGGCACAAGCAGTTCCTAGTGCTATTGATACCAAAAGCGCAGAGGAGCTAGAGGCATTAAAAGATGCTACCTATGCCAAAGCACAAATCGACTCTCTCCGACAAGAACTCAAAAATGAGATTTCAAAATCTGCTAAAATCGCTGCCAATGCTGATGCACGATTGGTGGCATTAGAAGAAGAACTTTCGCAAGAAAAAGAAAAACTGCAAAACATTGATAAAAAATATGCCGATAAATACTCTTTATTTGAAAATGAACAAAGCACAAAGCTTGAAGAACTGCAAAGGCAAATTCAAAACATCTCAGAAGAGAACAATCGCCTCTTAGAGGATAACAAATACAAACAAGAAAATATTGATCAAAAAACTGCGACTATTGCACGCCTAGAGGAAGAATTGGCAAACGCAAAAAAAGAGATTGCAAGTTTAAAAGCGGAAATTGAGACAAATCAACAAAAGCACCAAGAGGATTCTCGTCTAAAAAACATTGAAATTACAAAACTCAATAAACATGTTAGAGGCATTCAGAATCATGCAAAAAAATTATATAAGTTAACAAGAACCTACGATGTGTTCAAAATTTATGATGATATTGGCCTTCTAAAAATCACTGTCAATAAGAATGTAAAAATCCCTGAAAAAAACACGATGAATAGTCTACTAGAGAAAGTAGACGATCAAACGCAAACAGTGCACATTTATGAAAGAAAGGTTAATGAAAAACTCGCTAATTTTGAAAATGATTTAAATGATCTACTTGAGAAAGTTAAAAACTGTGTCTATATCGATGAAACGTCCTTTAATGAATGTGAAAAAAACAATTCCCTTGCTTTAGCATCTCAAGACGAAAGCATTAAGGGCCTGTGAAAGAAGCATAATCATAGTGAATACAAATCACAAATCTTTTTTGACAATAGTGCTACTAGCTTGGGCGGTTGGAAAAATAATCACATCGGCAATATTTACGTGCAAAGGCCTTGTGGCCATAAATAAAATGGTCTCTGCAACATCTTCCGCGACCAAAGGAGTGTATCCTTTATAGACTGAATCAGCACGCTCTTGATCACCTTTAAAGCGAACTAAAGAAAACTCTGTCTTTACTAAGCCAGGGTTAATACTGCTAACTTTAATACCAAATTTATTAAGATCCATGCGCATACCCTTGGTAAGCGCATCAGCACCATGTTTAGAGGCACAATAGACACTTCCCATGGGGTAAACCTCTTTTCCAGCAATAGATCCCACATTAATAATCTGTCCACGCCCCATTGCAATCATTTTGGGAATGATCTCTTGGGAGATATAGATGATACCTTTAAGATTAGTATCGATCATCTTCTCAAAATCCTCCAAACTCGCATTCTCAATACTCGCAAGCCCGTGAGCATTCCCAGCATTATTGATGAGAAGTTCAATCGATTGAAACTCTGCTGAAAGTGACGATATTGCCTGCTCCACCTCCTCTCTTTTAGACACATCAAAACAGAGCGAAGACACCTTGCACTCACTATTTTTTGAAACGATCTCCTTTTCTAAGAGGGCCAATCGCTCCTTTCTTCGTCCACAAATCACTAAGTTAAAGTTGTTTTCTGCTAATAATTTAGCAGTCGCAAGCCCTATACCCGATGTGGCACCTGTGACCAATGCATATCTTCTCATACTCATATTTCCTACTCCTCTTTTGAGAGAAGTATCATAAAAAAATAGACTTGCACTAGTAAAATGTGCTATCAGAGGGGCCTAGTGTCAGAAGTTTGATCTGACAAAAGAACCAAACATTCATCAAGAACAGGAGATTACTTACCAATGAGCTTAAACAAAAATTTACTAGTAACGCTATTATTTATGGCCATATCGCTACTAGCTTTTAGTGGATGCGCTACGAACACCACCAAGAGTACTGGGGGGAGCTCTCAAGACCACCTTTTAAGTGCTGTTTTGTGGTTTCAAACCAGTGCCGAATACAAGGCACTTTCCTATCAGGCCTATAATCTCGCCAAAGATCGCCTTGACCAAGAAATTGCCAAACATCGCAAAAGTAAATCAAAAAAACCACTGGCCATCGTCTTAGATATTGACGAAACCGTATTGGATAATAGTCCCTATCAAGCAAAATTAATCCAAGACAATAAATCCTTCTCTTCCGATTCATGGAAAGAGTGGACGTTAAAGGCCATAGCAAAACCACTTCCTGGAGCAGCCGATTTCTTGAAATATGCCGAATCAAAAAAGATTGCTATCTTCTACGTTACCAATCGCAAAGGTGATGAAGAGGTGGCCACCCTTGAAAATCTAAAAAAAGAAAATCTTCCACTCGGTCATTTGATTTTAAGAAATGGACCATCTAGCAAAGAAGAGAGACGCAATAAAGTAAGCAACACTCACAACATTGTTTTACTTTTTGGTGACAACTTAAACGACTTTTCTAAAGTGTTTGAGGATAAAAATATTGCTGATCGTGCTAAAGAGACTGACTCTTTACGTTTAGAATTTGGCAAACGCTTTATTGTTTTTCCCAACCCAATGTATGGAGATTGGGAAAGCAGCATGTTTAAAAGCATCAAAGACAAAAATAGCGATACAGAGAAATACCAGATCAGGAAAAGCTCTCTACAGAGCTTCTAAAAATCGCTAACTATTAAAATATATTATAATTATCCTATTTTTTTGATATTATTTCTTAAATAGCATAAAATAACTAATAATATACCAATTGAAGACTATTTTAGTTCGTAAACAATTCAACTTTTAAAAGGAAAGGGCCTATGAAGAAAAATTATTCAAAAGCAATTGTTATCTCCTTATGTCTTGCCTTTGCCTCTTTGGCAATGGTTGTCTCTTGTAGCCGAGGTGGTTCAACAAACTTTAAGACCGACGACGATCGTGCTCTATACTCGATGGGGATTATGTTTGGTGGTCGAATGGCAGACTTAAGGCTAACTGACAAAGAGCTTGATTTCTTGATCCAAGGGATCAGGGATGCTGCTCAGAGCAAAAAGCCTGCAGTAGATATCAAAGATTATCAACAAAAAATTCGCTCACTCTTTGATGAAAGATTAAAAAAACAGTCTGAAATCACTCGTAAAGAGGGTACTACATTCTTAGAAGATTTCATCAAAAAAGAGGGGGCAACGAAAACAGCTTCCGGCCTTGCCTATAAAATTCTAACTCCAGGAACAGGCAAGACTCCTGCTGAAAGCGATGTGGTTGAAGTTCACTATAAAGGAACATTGATCAATGGCACCGTTTTTGATTCATCTTATGAAAGAAACGAAAAAGTAACTTTTGCTCTAAATCGTGTTATTAAAGGCTGGACTGAAGGCCTACAACTCATTAAAGAGGGTGGAAAGGTCAAGTTAGTTATTCCTTCTGAATTAGCGTATGGCGATCATGGTGCTCCTCCTAAAATTCCTGGTGGAGCAACCCTTGTTTTTGAAATTGAACTCTTTAAGATTACTAATGCTGCTTCTCCAGAAGCTCCTGCTGTGGCCCCACAAGATAAGGCAGAAACTCCATCAGAGTCAGAAGAGCAACCAAAGAAAGGCAAGAAAAAGCAAGGATAATTTTTTTCAATTAAAAAAGGCCAAATTAATAATTAATTTGGCCTTTTTTATTACAATGAAATTACAATTTATGGCTTATACCAGCAAAGAGGTCTTAGACCAATTTTTTGTCCATTAGCAGTTGTACAAGTTCCAGTGTTTACATTTGTGTTACTTACATCTTCTTCTTTATCCACTTCGCATAGAGCTCCTGCAAAGTAAGTATCAAGACGGCACTGAGCAGCTGGATGAGCATCATTTGTTCTAGTCACAACAGTTCTATCTGGAGTTGAAAACTCAATCGCTCGTCCTCTACTTAACGCTACAAAGAGGTCTCCAACCGATTTACCGGCCATAGCACTTCTTTTGCAAATTGCAGCGTCTAAAATATTAGGATGAGCTTCATCACACGCCTTTTGTACAGCTACAGGAACGTTAAGAGCAGCTACAACTGCTACGTTATCATCAAACTCGAAATATCTCCTTAAGCATTTCAGCGAAGAAAAATAGTCTGATTGCCCTTCATTGCTGGCCCATGTATTATAGCGAATTTTAGGAGCGCCACCAATATGGTGTCCTAATTCATGGCAAACTACTAATGCAAAACCATCTGGAGTGACTGTTTCATGTCTTGCAAGCCCACCAAACATTGCAACATTCCAAGTATTGCCAGATCTTGAAGCGTAAGCATTCACTGTGCCATCATCCCAATTCCTATTAACGACAAGTTTTCCACCTTTTGCACTAACTATCGGAACATAAATTGTCTCTACATCAGTGATAACTTTGTTAAACACCTCTTTCGTGATGTTGGCATTTTTTACACCCACAGGAATATTGAGCCCATTTTCTTCAACAAATCGTTGATCCACTTTTGCTGTAACAACATTTGAAGCAAGTAGCGCTGTGAAAATAAAACTAGCATAAACTTTTTTCATTAAATACTCCTCCTTGAGTTTTTAGAAAAACACTTAACTCTTCTCCATAAGATAATTTTCAACTCTATTAAAAAAAAAGTCTAACTATTGATCATTATTGTAAGGAAATGTTGGCCTTCACTATTTAAAAGCGTAGACATTTGTTATGATTGGAAATTTTTCACTCTCTAATAAAATTTATTTTTAAATTTTCACAACATTATATGGAATTTTCTGCCTATTACATTATGATACTATTTCATTGTCTGCATTCCAGAACTATAATTAAAGTTATCTTAAAAGATAATTAACATGGATATTAAAATGCTACAGACTACACTTTTTCTAATTATCACTTTTACTTTCCTTACCTTCAATAACAGCTATGCGCTTGCTGCCTATAAAAATTCAACAATAAAGGTTGAAAAAGAACTTCGCTCTCAAGCAACGGCAGTAGCAACACCATCTACTTCATTTAGTCCTTTTGTGATCTCTATCTTTGACAATAAAATCAATGTCGTCTCGCCTAAAGTAGAGACATCAGAAGTACAAATTATTATTATTAATAAAACGATGGTCAAGTTGGCCGCAAAGATCGATACTGCGATCACAAGTAATAACAATCCCTTACATTTTCTACTGTATCCAAATTCAAAAAACACCCTTAGTTATCATTGGAAAAGCAGAAGTGGAAAAACAGAAAAACTATTTTTTGTTCCGCTAGCTCCTGCACTACAGGAAGTAGAATTATCTTTTGGAAAAGAAAGCTATGATGTCCCCTCAAAAGAATAAAATTGTTTTAGTTGTATCAGACCTACATCTCGGTGCAGGTCATTTGGTTAACAGCAGGAAGAATCTACTCGAAGATTTTGATTTCGATCAAGAATTTTCTGAATTTATCGACTATCATTCTTCGGAAAGCTATTACGATACCGAAGTAGAACTGATTATCAATGGTGATTTTTTAGATTTCCTTGCCATTCCTTTTGTCCCGTACTTCGATGATGAATACTGGAAGGAATCTGCTTCTATCGAAAAATTAAAACTTATCATTTCAGCTCATCAATTGGTCTTTAATAAATTAAAAAATTTCCTCCTCTGTCCAAATAAAAAGATTGTCTATCTCTTTGGCAATCATGATGCAGAGATGTTGTTTCCCAGAGTGCGTGAGTATTTTATTAAAACTATAATGCCAGAGCAATTTTCTCTGGAAAATCGGCCTCATTTACTAATTTTCCCTTTAGAGCACAACCGCTACTCCCCACTTAGTTCTATTTTAATCAAACATGGACACGACTATGAATCTGCTCATTCATTTAAAATTGGAAAATCCATTATTAAAGGAAGTTCTGGTGAACTTTACTTTCGTCCACCTTGGGGGGTTTATTATGTTACTAGAGTATTGAATCGCTTTAAAGATGAAAGACGTTTTATTAATGCCATCCGGCCTATAAGAACTTTCGTTATCTATGGAATCATCTTTGATACACTTTTTACACTTAGATTCATCTTTGCCAATATTTACTATTTCATCATGGTTATTTTTTTGAGTATGTTTCGCCAAAAGAAGAAATTAAAATTGAATTATTTACAACTCCTCAAGAAAAGTTTCAATGAAACAAAACTTTTTCAAGATTATGAATCACTCACAAAAGAAGAATTCATCAAAGATCCTCAGTTAAAAATTCTCATTGTAGGACACACCCATATTCCTGTTTTTCGCACTTTTGCCGACGGTACTTCTTTTATCAATACTGGTAGCTGGGTTCGCATGTTTCACCTGGATTTTTCCCGCAGGCAAGATGGTCACAGACTTACTTATGCCCAAATTACAATTGAACCCGATGAAAATGATTTTGGAAAAATATTAGATCACAATCTCTTTGTGTGGGAGGGAAATCGCAATCTCCCCTATGCAAAATTCAATCTCTAATTAATGTCTGAACGTTAAAATTTAAAACATAATTCCATATAAAATTCACCATGAGCACTAATGATGGGAATTAATACTACAGTGGTATCTATAGGATAGGATATCGTATGTCCCTGTCCACTGATTGTCGATGGAATTGTCATATCTAACGAATATCCCAATGCTTTTAAATCTCTCTTAGCATTGCCTAATATCATGTTAGAAATTTCTGCCCCAGTATCCGAGATAGCATCACTATATTCGGTAAACGATTCCATCAACATAGCATTTGCTATTTTAACATACGTCGACATTGGCCAAGAAATAACCATCATCCCTCGAATAGGGCCATCTCCTTCTTTGCCTTCATACATGCCAGTAAGCCCAATTACAGCACTTATATCCCCTCTCGGCCGTTGATCTTTTTTGATAGAAGGCTTTCCTGCTTCAATCTTCGTTGCGATCATTGTCTCAAAAATGACCTTCGATGCCTGAACAAAGGGCCTGGAGAATTCAATAAATCTTTGTGCACCCATGATCTTTCTCTCCAAAGGCTAGTAAATCTGATTGCCGCTAAAAACCCAAACTTTTCATAATATCGTCAATTGAAGCTTGGCTTAGCTCTTTCTCTTTTTGACTAGCACATAAATTATTACTAATATCCACACTTTTAAATTTTTCTGAAAGCCATTTCAACCTTGTAATAAATGCCTGCGTGTTCATACCCTGTAAAACATTGCGATCACCTGTGCGCAGATGTTTAACCATCTTTTCCAAAATATAAACGGCATCAAAAAGTACTGCTACCACCACCTGCAGAAGTTTTTCGTCTTTTACCTGTGCGGCCTTGATTCCAATTATTTTTCCAAGCTCACAAAAAGAACAAATTTCTGCAGCATTAAAAGACCGAGCACTGCCTCGAATTCTATCGATTACCTGCCCGAAATGATCAAATTTATCAAGCTTGGCAACATCCGCTTCTAGTTCTACAAGAATGGTATCGAGTTCTCCTATGAGCATTGTCGTCTCATCACAAAACTCTTTTAATAATTCTTCTGTTTCGTTGCTCATACTTTTTATTCCAAATTCACATGGATGATAAAAACCCAAGGCATCTATCAAGCAGCTGCAGCTCTTTTGGCAAAAATTTTATCAATTTTTTCTTTTAATACTTGTGCTGAAAATGGCTTAACAATAAAATTATCCACACCGGCCTTAACTGCGGTCATCACATTTCCTTGCTCAGCTTCGGCAGTAATCATGAGAAAAGGAATATTCTTATGGGCATCATTGGCCTTAATAAGCTTCAAAAATTCTAGACCATTAACATCTGGCATATTCCAGTCGGAGAGAATAAACTCTACTGGCTCTCCTAATTTGTGAGCCGATTCTATTGCCTCAATGGCCTTACGCCCATCTTCTGCCTCAATGATATTTTTGAACCCAAGTTGTGTTAGCATATTCTTGATAATTTTTCTCATTGTAGACATATCGTCTACGATTAAAACTTTCATGTTAGGTTTATATGACATATGGATCCTCCCGTATTAAAATTAAGTTCTCAAAACCCCCAAATATACTCCATTCAGTGTTTTTGAGTTTTACTCCCACAACTTTTCGCCAAAAAAAAAATAAAATTTAATCTTTTTGTACAACTTTTTAAAAGTTTCCATTTACATAAAAATTTTTTTGTAATTTTAATAGGTTACAAAGTTTGTTTTAGCCAAAGAAGTCGTTCAAGATAGATTTTGACAGTAGATAGCAATTTGATCCATCAAAACACGCACTCTAGTGGGAATACTTCTTTCTTCAACATAGGCAATACTAATCGCATTCAACAATTTCTTAGAACTACCAGGAAAAATATGTAATTCGTGCCCTTCAACTTCCAATTTTTTTACATGGTGATATGGCAGCACTCCTACTCCCATCCCACAAATAATCATTTTTGCGATTCCTTGCACATCCATCATTATTGATTTCAGAGAGGGCCGAATCCAATTTTGCTTATTATAATGAAAATTAAACCAAGCAAGAATTAATGGAGCATGGGAGGCATAATCGATATAGGCAAGTGACTCAAAAAAAGTTTTTTCATCCTCTGTTTTATAACTTTTCTGTGATTGTGAAAGGTTTTCCATGTACTCTTTCGAGCAACAAAGGCACAACGCTTCGTCATAAATTTTAGAAATTTTAATGGCCTTATCCATCGGTAAATCATCAACAATGGCAAAATCCAAGTCACCAGTTAAAAGTGCCTGATCCATCTCCGATGCCAGACCATATCTTATTGAATAACTCACCAAAGTATGCCTTTTCGCAAAGTCCACTAATAGAGGGATAATGAAATTGTTGCCAAACTCAATAGGGAGTCCTATCGCAATATTCCCACTAAGCACGCTCTCTGTGCCCTTAAGATTCATTAATGCCTGCTCAATATGATTTAGTCCCACTGAACACTGCCGATAAAGCGTAAGTGCTGCTTGTGTGGGCACTGGCCGTTGCTTAATGCGATCAAAAAGAGTCACATCTAACATATCCTCTAAAACTTTGATATGCTGGCTCACTCCCGATTGAGTCATATGTAACTCTTCGGCTGCCTTAGTCATACTGCGATTGCGACAAACGCTCTCAAAGATTCTTAAATGATTTAGATTAATCTTATCGATCAACATTGCCGGCCACTCCTTGTGGGGGTAACTTAAATTTAGCTTAACTCCAATGGTGAATAATAATATATTGCAACAGCAAGCGCAGGTCTGCAAAAATGATCTTTTTATCCCCTCCGCCTAGCGAGTAGTCCCCTTGAATTAAATAGCTCTTGATCCCTTGGTGCTCAATAACATCAGAAAGCTTATCTCCAATCATGATCGAGCGATCTAAATCGAGTTGTAGATCTTTTGCTGCCTGAAAAAACATTCCGGGATGGGGCTTTCGCCAATCACTCTCTTTGAGGTAAGAACCTATTCCTTTGGTAGGGTGATAAGGGCAGTAGTACCAGCAATCAACTTTTACCGCTAAAGCAGCGAGCAAGTGATCTATATGCTGATGCATACGAATACAATCGCTCTCTGTAAAAAGGCCACGGGCAATACCTGATTGATTAGTGGCCACTACCACGGCCCATCCCGCTCTTTGTGCGTGTTGGATAATCTCTACAACTCCCTCCATTAAAACCACCTTATCAGGATCATGAAGGTAAGGAACATCCTTAATCAAAACACCATCTCTATCTAAAAAGAGTGCTGGCTTTAAGCCTTCCACAGTCATAATCGCTCCTATCTTTTCTATCCTTACTAATTTTTGTTGACCTTACCTTCTCGCTTAAATTAAAACTATTTCTGATAATCATACTCATTTGTTACAAGTAGCTCATAAAATGCAAACTAGTTCATTTACTTTTAGTGTAATGCTCCTCCTTTCAATCCTTTTGCTGGCAACCACCTCTTGTCAAAACATCTCCACTCCTCCCGATGAATCTAAATCTGAAAGCAAAGCGAAAAACATAGGTCTCCCTCCGCCTATGCCTACACCCACGGCCGCTCTACCCAACGAAGAGCTTACCTCTTATTGTACCGAAACACTAAAACTCCTGCCTGGAAAATTTAGCATAACAAAGCTACAACAGGCTTGTGCAAAGGTCAACAAACTCCCTGATTGCTCCTCGACCGAAGATGCTCCTATCTACCACTTTGACCGTTTGGCCAATAAATCCAAACTAAAAATCCTAGTGATTGGAGTCGTGCATGGAGATGAGCACGCCAGTGGTAGTGTGGCCCGCTCTTGGATAGAGCGACTTATTGATATCGAACCAAGGAATAGTTGGAGAATCATTCCCATTGCCAACCCAGATGGTATGAAAGCAAACACTCGCACCAATAAAAAGGGGGTAGATCTTAACCGTAATTTTCCCTCAAAGAATTGGAATGTTGAGGCCATCTCTTACTGGAAGAAAAGTAGCAATAAAGACCCTCGCCGCTTTCCCGGCAAATCTGCCGCGAGTGAGAAAGAGACTATCTGCCTTATGAAGCAAATTAGCGACTTCTCTCCACACCTGATTGTTGCCATTCACACACCGCTGGGAGTGCTCGATTTTGATGGACCGGAACTTAAGTACCCTCAATACTCAGGGTTGCCTTGGATTCGCCTTGGAAATTTTCCGGGCAGCCTCGGACGCTTTATGTGGAAAGATCGACGTGTTCCTGTGCTTACTATTGAGCTTAAAGGGGGACAAGTCATGAAAAACATGGCCGAACTTGATCGCCTACAAGATGTCTCTGGCTTAATTGCTATCAAGGCCAACGAAAAAAATGCTAATGATTAAGATGATTCGAAAAGTAGAGTTGCACCCAGAAACTCAAAAAAGAGTACGTCAAGGCCACCCTTGGATCACCAAAGATTCCTTCACCGATAAATTCCCAGTAGAAGAGGACTTCCTACTCGGAGGCAATACCCTTTTTCTACATGATCCTCACCATAAATTGATAAAGGGAAGGGTGTGGAAGCACCCTTTTTTAGAAAAGAGTTTTTCTAAAGAACAATTCTCTCTAGAACTTTTCGAGCGAATATCTTGCGCAATCAAGAAAAGAATCGATTTAAATTTACAACGTGAGAGAGACAACTTTTACTTGATCTTTTCAGAGATAGATCTACTCCCAGGTTTGAAAGTTCTCCATGTAAAGGATAAAATTTTCATCCAAATCTATGCTCTCTTTTGGGAAAAATATCGAGAAATCTTGACCGCTCATCTACAAAAAGTGCTGTGCTTATTTTGGCCGCAAAAAACCTTCTCTCTTTTCATTCAATATCGCCTGCAAAATAAAATAGATGTTAATAATCCTGCTGCAAAAGAACGCTTTATTATTAAGGAATATGGCATAGGCCTTTACTATGATCTCTCTTTAAGTGTCGATGCTGGAATCTATACCGATATGTCCTCAATCCGCCAAGAACTCCTTCCCTATTTTAGCGAGAGCCAAAATATATTAAACCTTTATGCACACACAGGTGCTTTTTCACTCTTGGCATTAAAGTGTGGAGAAAAAAAACGAGTCGTCTCCGTTGATCTCTCTAAAAAGTATCTTAAGGCACTCGAAGAGAATTTATCTTTAAACCCAGATCTCCTCATACCCAGAGGCAACACTCACGAAAATCGCTGTACCTCTGTTGAGGAGTATCTTAGGCTTGCAATAAAAAATAAAAAAGAGTGCTTCGACCTCATCATATCAGATCCCTCCTCTTGCTCAAGTGATGGTAGTAAGCTATCTAAGGCCATTGCTTCACAAATCGATTCCCTAGCTCTTTTGCATAAGTTATTAACGGATAATGGGCACGTAATTCTTTTTCTTAACACTCACAAGATCACCCTTCACGCTTTTAAAACAAAAATTGCAAAGGCGATCGCTGCAAAAGGGATGCACTTTAGCGAAGTAAAATACCTTTCAATGAGTAAAGATTGTCCTATTAGCAAGAATTTCCCAGAAGGCAACTATATCAAAGGGGTTATTTTAAGAAAGCTCCGTTAACATCAGCTCAACCTCTCTTAGTTTTTCAAGATTGTTATGCTTTTTATACCCTAATAACAAATGCTCTGCCTTGCGAGCGATCTCCTCTCGCACCAGCACTTTTTGCACGAAGGAGAGTCTCTCCCCATGCTCTTTATAAAGGAGCACCATCGATTTAATCCGCCAATAATCCATGGCCACAAAACGGCGAGAAAGTTGATCCTCATGCCCTCCATACTTAATAATCAAAGGAAGATCCAAGTAACCAACCTCAAAATAGAGGGCCATCCGCAGCCAAAAGTCGTAATCCTCACACACAATAAAATCTTCACGAAAAAAACCAATAGTCTTAAAAACCTCTTTATGAATAAGCGATGCAGAAGGACTGATTCGACACATTGATAAGCACTTATCAAAGATCTGTCCCCCGTATTTTTGGTGCTTCTTCATCTGATTAACACGCAGCCCATTACGAACCCATACCTCATTACTATGAAAGGCCCGAAGCGCAGGGTGTTCACTTACAAACAGCATCAAGCGCTCTAACTTCCTTTTCTGCCACTCATCATCAGAATCCAAAAACGCCAACCACTCCCCTTGGGCCTTCTTAATCCCAAGATTTCTTGCATGGCTTACTCCTAGTGGAGAAGCTGAGGATACGCGAAGAACTGTCAGGCAATCACAGCGCTCCATTAAAGAAGCAAGCAGCTCCCCTGTTTCATCGCTTGAGGCGTCGTCAACAACTAAAATCTCTAGACTTGGGTAGTGCTTTCTTTGAATCAGCACCGAATCGATGGCCCGCTTAATTGTCAAGGCGCGATTATGGGTGGGTATAATAACACTAATCATTGGGGCCATGCTGTTCTTACTGCTCATGAGGAAGAAAGCTCTTCTCTTTTATAATGGAAGTAAATAGAATTCTTTACATTCCATCGATTATTACATATTAAAGAATGGTTTTATTACTTTTGAATACTACTGGGGCAGAGTTATGTCGAAGATTTGTGATCTTACAGGAAAGAGAAGATTAATTGGAAATAGAGTTTCACATGCTAATAACAAAAAGAAAATGGCTCAACAGGTTAATCTTCATGTTAAGCGCGTTTTCGATCCCGAAAGTGGCGAAACAGTGAAGCTTAGATTGTCAACAAGAGCAATTCGTACTTTAGATAAGCTCGGTTCACTCTCAAAATTTGTACGCAAATACGCCCACCTTATTCCTTAAACTCCTCTTGTAGTGATAAACACTCTTGAATCTTTTTAAGCAACCATATAGGCGCAAGTGGCATTTTAATTAACTCATTAACAAAGCTCTTGGTAACTGTATCAATGCCTTCTTCTTTGTCATTAACATTCAGCACCTGAATAATAGGGAGATCTTTCTTCGCATACCTTGCTCGAATCAGAGAGATCACTTCAGGTGCAGTTAGCACTTGAATATCTGGCCCAATGATGACAATCATTACTGGGATAGGCGAGTTCTCTAGCAGATTGAGCGCCTGAAAGCCATGACCACTTTGAACTACGTCAAAATCGTTCATCCTCAAAAAAGAGGAGAATGAATCACGAAACCCTTCATTTGATGTGATAAAAAGTACCCTTCTTACCGATCTTCTATTAATAAGTGCTGAAGTCATGACTGATGATACCTTTTTGGTGGATCTGGCCTTATTCATTAAGGAATATATTCGATTGACTCAATAATAAAACCCCATTTTGTAAGACTAGAATCGGAGGTAAATCTAATAGTAACGCTGTCACCCTCAATGTAATCACTCACATAATTCTCGCCAGCTCCACTAACCTTCTCTGTCTCCACACCTTTCTTATCAACTAAGCGAACAAAATCGTAGCCGCTCTCAAGATCATATTTTTTAATTTGAACTCTCACATATTTTGCACCAGGAATAGAGAATACTTTTTGGAAATTCTCATTATCCTTATAGGGGTGTGTGCTTTCGAAAGGGACAGCAAGTGGATATTTGACCCAATCACTAGGGTTAGGTTCACTGCGTGGTGGTCTTGTATCTGTCAGCAAATTATAAGCATTAACTCTTCCTCTAGAGATTAACTTCCCTTTGTATGCAGCACTTGGAACTGAAGTGGCCATTATACGCTCTCTTAAAGATGCAAAATCTATTCTTCCCTCTTTACTTAAGAGCAGGCCTACTATACCAGAGACATGAGGGGTGGCCATGGATGTGCCTGAATAAATACCATACCCGTTCCCCTTTACTGTTGATAAAATATCTTGTCCTGGAGCGGCCACATGAACTGTGTTTCGTCCATAACAAGAAAAATTGGCAAGCACATCATCTATATTATGAGCAGCAACTGAAATCACATTTTCTACTGGATAGTTGGAAGGGTAGTGAGGAGAACGATCATTATCAGCAGCATCATTGCCAGCAGCGGCCACAAAAACAATTCCTTTATCCTTTGCACGAATAATAGCATCCTCTAAAAGTTTAGAGTATCCGCCACCTCCCCAAGAGTTAGACATAATATCCACATTCATCATGGTTGCATAGTCAATGGACTGAATAGCAGCTTCTAAAGAACCGCTCCCACCAGCAGTAAGGAATTTTACTGGCATCAGAGTTACTCGATCCATTACTCCTGCTACACCTAGTCCATTGTTATGAATCGCACCGATAGTTCCAGCACAATGTGTTCCATGACTGTGATCATCGATAGGATCTCCATCTCTATTGGCAAAATCGTAGCCATAAATATCATCAATGAATCCATTATTATCATCATCAATACCGGTCTTACCCTCTTTCTCGGCCACATTTACCCACATATTTGCACTTAAATCTTGATGAGTATAATCAATACCAGTATCAATCACCGCAATTTTAATATCACGACTTCCTTTAGTGATTTCCCACGCACGAAGTGCATCTATATCAGCACCAACAACTCCTTTTCGAGGAGAATTATTACCAAGATTTTTTAATCCCCATAGCTTTGCAAACATAGGATCACTTGGAACAGAAGGATCAAACAGATCAATACTGAGATCATTTTTTGTCATCATCTCTTTGATCTCTGCTTTTGTTAACACTCGTTCATTGCTAGGGCGTACAATAGAGACAATATAATTTGGCTCTACCACTCTTACTGCAGGAGACGCCTTTAACTTATTTATTACTTCAAGTAGTGGGCGCTCAACAGTAATTTTGGCAAGATAAATATCTGGATCGATAGTATTTAATTTACGCTCAACTCTTATTCCAAATTGATCTTGATTTTTGTGAAACCAATCACTCTTATTGCTATCTAATTTAATGAGCAATCCATCAGATGGAAAATCACTGCCTTTATCGCTAGTGTAAGCACCAAAACTACTTAATAAAAACGCTGACACTAAAAGCGTTCTCATCACACTCTTCCATGAATTTCGACTTTTCATTGACACTCCTATCGTTTGAAGTAAATAAGCAAACAAACGCATCTGCAATTTGTACACTCTCTCTTTCTTTTATAACAAATAATTGTATCCTCTTATTGAAGGAATAATCTTCCACAATAAAGTTTATTTATTAGAAATCCACCTTATCATTCCTACTTCAATGTTACCCAGATTGAAAATTTTATAAGTTAAGAGAGAATAAATAATATGAAACGATCATGTAGATAAATATTTCCAGCACATCAGTAGGAGAGGATAAAAACCACTTATGCTATACAAAAACAGTAACGATCCCATCGAGATGAAAAAAATCTCACTGCGGATTTTCTCCATGAGGAGTTATCTCGAAGCATTTATCAAAGGCTATGTTAAAAACATTGAAGTTGATGATTTATCAATTCAAGAATTAAATGCACTTTTCAATCAATACTATCAAGATACCTATCTTATCGAACACTTTCCTCATGTGATTCAAGACAAAACGGTACTTCCTGCAGTCAAAGAAAATCCAGAAGAAAATAAAAACAATAAAGAAGGAAACAAAGGAAACAACAATGAAGATGGTCCTATCCAAATGAGTTTTGGCATTCCCATTCATCCTTTAATTCCAGAGGAAAAGACTGCTTATGGAAAAACATTCATCTCCGATATCAATATTGCAAATATTGGGCTATTTTCTACCAAACCTTATCTCATTGGACAAAATATTATTATAGAGTTCGATTTACCTCACACCTTTTCTGTGGGAGCAGAAGTTCTATCTTGTAAAAATTTCAACATTCACAGTCGAATCATTAGCACCAACCGACCTCCCTTTAGGATTCATGCATCTTTTGTGTTTACACGCAAAGGAGAACGTACACTGCTTCGAAATTTTATTGAGTCAATGGAACCAGATCGACCTAACAAGAAAAGCGCAGATCAAGCAGCAGATCCAGCTGCTGCTGCTTGATCATTTTTATTATTTTAAATTGCTTGCTCCATTATTCACTGGCGCCGCACCAGATGCAGTATCAGTGGCCACTGCAAATTTTTGTGCCCCTGCCGATTTTGCTATATCCATAATTTCAATCATCTTTCCAACCGTCGAAGAGGTATCACCTTCAAAAATCACCTCATCACTCTTCTCTCTGGTCAATGCACTTGCAATTTCTGCTTTTAAATCAACCTGATCTTTTTTTTCGATCTTTTTTCCTTGAATAGAAACAGTACCAGCGGCATCAAGTGAAATAATGACAACATTATTGGATTTTTGTTCCGTTTTGGCCGAGGTTTTGGGAAGCTCTATATCGAGCCCCGATTCAAGTGTAATCGACGAGGTCACCATAAAAACAATCAGCAACACTAGCATGATATCAATAAGCGGAGTCATGTTGATCTCTGCTAAGATATCTTCTTTGGTATCGTTATCAAAGCGTAATGCCATTAGAAAGCTCCCTTTTCTCCGGCAAAGTTTTTTGTGCAGACTTATTGCTTGCCTCATCCTCTCCGGCATGGAGATCAGCAAGATCCTCTAATTTATTTTTTAACTCCACTCCCAAATTACTCACCTTCACTTGAAAATAGTTGTAAAAAATAATTGCAACTACCGCTACAAAAATCCCAGCAGCGGTTGCAATCAGTGCCTCTGCAAGTCCTGACGCCACCACTGAAAATCCACTTTTACCTGTAACAGCAATCGATTCAAAGGAGCGAATAATACCGCTAACTGTACCAAACAACCCAATAAATGGGGCCATCGACCCTACAGTTCCTAATATCCATAAAAATCTCTTTAACCCTATTTGTGTCTCCTGCAAGCGTCTTGCAACCTTGCTCATACGCACCTCTCTAGCAAGGTGAGCATTCTCAAAAAGTGCTAAATGTGGAGCGGATATCAATTCATCTGAGTTTGCGTAAATAAATTTCACCTCTTCTTTTTTTCCATTTTTTAAAAATTCTAAGGCCTTCGCATAAAGGCGATTAACCTCTTTTCGAAATTTGGAAAGAGACCAAACTTTTTCAAAAATCACCGCCCATACAATGAGTGAACAAAAGAGAAGTGGATACATAATAATTCCACCATCTCTAAATAATGCAATCAGTCCCATGTTTTTTCCTTTGATGCTCACAAAGGAGCAAAATTAATCTCGACAATGTGTACTCAAAACCTCAAGATTATAATACTAGGATATACTTAATCCATCGATAGGGCAATAGAATGGGTTTTTCCAACTTGCTTTTACAGCTTTTCTCTTTCAACAAATCCACTTGGTTTATTATAGTATTTGCTCTTTTTACCTCACTCATGGCACTCTTAAGCGACTTTTACCATACTCCCTTTGTCTATATTGGTAGCGGTAACTTATACCAAAGCCCTATTCCCAGCGATCTCTTCGTGGGCCTTAATAAAATCACTCTCGAAAACAAACAAGAAACTATTCACCTGGAACTCACGAACAGCGCTGCGAATCCCAGCGAATCTGTTTGGGAATTAAAAAAACCACGAGAAGCTTTAGCAAACCCAAAAAACATCAATAATATTCTGCTGGCATTAAAAAACTTAAAAGTACGAAAAAACTTTCATCTTGATAAAATTAATATCACTAACTTTTCTATCGATCGGCCAGCAATAACACTTACACTAGAAAATGCGAACAAAAAGAGTCTGCAAATTAAAATTGGATTAGTGAACTCCATTGATAATACTGCTTACATTTTTGTCTCCTCTCAAAATTCCATCCTACAAATCGACATTCCGACATTTCCGTTGGAAACACTCACAACTGGACAGCTCATTGATGCCAGGATTATCCCCATCACCGTAAGCAACATCGAGCAACTACAAATTTACAACCAAAAGCGAGATAAAAAAAATTTACTGCTATCCCTTACTCAAAATCCTAACAACCAGGAATGGATCAACAATGCTGACCCTACAACTCCAAAGGTCATTCCATCAAAAGTAATTGCCCCATTAATTGACAACACGCTAGCATATCAAGGAACGCTTATTCTCGATCGCCCGAGTGAAGATTTAAAAAAAATTATGGAAAAATATTTGAATTCTCACCAATACATTATCGATATTACCACCATTGATAAAAAGCTTTCCTCCTATAGTATATCTACCCTCATCTCTGAGCGCTTAAGCGAAGTGAAAGATTTAGACAAGAGCGCTATCGTCTCCTCTTCTACTATTACCGCCCCTATTCTTGTCAACGCTGACCTCTACAAAAACATTGCTATCCTCGAAAATACGTCCCGATAAAAAGCATTATTTTCCTTTATTTTCTTCATGGGCCTGCCCCATGTTCTGTGCTATTTTTCTTGGGTCGGCAAACACTTTAAGAAAGCTCTCTAAAATAACAGCACTATGGCGTTTAACACAAGAGGGATCACTGAGCATTTTCCGAAGCGCCGCTGGTGGCTGCAGCTTATTATCAACCATATGCCTTGTAAACTCATCAGCAAGTCCTACAATCTGCGCAAGCACAAGAATGCGGTGAGAACGAATACCATAAGGAAAACCCTCTCCACTGATACGCTCATGATGCTGAAGCACAATCTGCTTGACCGCTTGAGGAACCACCGGCTGCTCACTTAAAATCTGTACACCAAGCTCACAATGGGCCTTATATAGTCCTAATTGTTCTGGAGTCATTTTTAAGTAGGACATCTCGCGGATCTCAGGAGCAAGCTTGGTACAACCAATATCATGAAAGAGCGCGGCCATCACCAATGTCTCATTGATGATCCTTGATTCCCATTCAAATTGCTTTACAATCATTCCTGAAAAAAGACCTACCAAATAAGAGTGAGTATAGAGAGAAGGATCGAAAACCGAGTAGTCTCGCATCAGCTTAAAAAGATCATCGTTTTTATGAATAATTTCATAGACGTTATCACATAGAACTTTGCCTTGATCAAAAATAAGCGGCTTTAGACCTTCGGTAAAAACCGCTTCAACAAATACTTGAGAGAGTCCTTTGACTACACTTACCTTAGTATTAAGAGAAATATTGGCATTAGCGGCGGCCTTCTCTGCAACAAAATTTTGTACGCGAATAAATTTAATCCTGTCCTCTTTAAGGAAGTATAAAAACTCCACCTTCTTTTCATTTTTGTACTTATCAAGTCGTTCCCTACTAAAAGTATCCCCTGCATGCAAAATTTTAACATAACGACCAGATCTCAACTGAATAAAGATATCAAATTGAACCGCCTTGATCGAAACAAACTCTTCAATTCTAATTTGCACAAAACGATCATCAGAGAGATCCATCTCCTGCTCTTCTGAGGCACCTTCATTACTTGCCTGCACCAGGAGTGTACGATAGTCACGATGCCCCTCAATGGCACCTTGAATATCTTTACTAGCAACCTCGGCCCCAATAAACACATCAAACACCCCTTGTTTGGCCAAAGTGTTTCGATCAAGACCTGCATCTGCCAAGGTTTGCTCACTCTTCATGGTGAGGATAACTTTTGTGGAGGGATGATTGGTGCGAATAAATTTTAAAACTTGCCCTCCAGAGTATTCTTGAATATCCAAGCTTAATATAATAGCAAAAAACTGTTTATTATACATTTTGAGTTGGGCCGTTCGCCCATTCATGCAGGAGTCGGCTTCATAGCCTAGCTTTACAAGAAAACTTGCAAGCTCTTTCCCCTTCTCCATATCTGGATCAGCAACTAAAATTCGGATGGCCATGGCCACTCTCCCTCTGCTAGAAGAAATAAAACACGATAAGCGTTTCCAAGCTTTTCGGCTTATTTGTAGAAGAGTTAATGGAGAGCGATAGTTTTTATGATTTTGCTTACTTTATTAACCAAGAATTTAAATCGGATTTAAAGAGCGGAACGTAGTGAATTACGCAAGGAACCAAAAATATCTATTTTGACTCTTTGTGAACTGTATGTTTGCGCTCGAACTTGCAATATTTTTTCATTTCCAAACGATCTGGCGTCGTCTTTTTGTTTTTTGTTGTTGAGTAGCGATTTACACCTGGCATGTTACTTGTTGGACAACTTGTGCACTGCAGATGAATAATAACTCTATTACCTTTTGCCATAAATACCCCTTAAATGAATAATCTAAACTTTAAGTTTACTACCTTTTTTCTCAAGAGACGACAACAGAAATATTTGATGAGCTGCTCGTAAAAACAGTGCTTGACGGAAAACAATCGCTAGTGCACATTGTTTGGATCAAGATTGAGATTCATTCGTATCTTAATTGTTCATATTAGACTTAAGCTTAGATTAAAATTACTTGTGATATTAATTGTTCAAGACAACTTCGGGGTTATAGAAATGAAAAAAGAGATTCACCCTCCATACCAAGAGACTACTATTAATTGCGTCTGTGGAGCATCATGGAAAACTAAAAGCACTGCAAAACTAACAAAAGTAGATATCTGCGCGTCATGCCACCCATTCTACTCAGGTAAACAAAAAATTATGGACTCTGAGGGAAGAATTGAAAAATTCCGTAAAAAGTACGCTCGCACGGCCACTCCAAATAAGTAGTCTTACTCGCCTCTGAATAACTGCAAAGCTCGCCTTAAATCATTGTCATCATGATCGGCAACCGTAAATTTGGGTGTTTCATCGTAAATCCACGCTCTACTACGATAAAGATTTTCGTCTTCACCTAAGCTTCCAATTTCATCGCGGTTCATATACTCCCACTCTCCTGCAAACCGCTTGGCCAAGCGCTCACCTATGTACACACCCATTCCATCAGCAATCGTTTGAATCGCCATCTCTTTTGGCATTACCTCCTGTAAATTGATAACTGGGGCACGAACCGATCGCACCCCTTTAGCAACAATCACACTCTCCCATTCTCGAGGCACCTTAAGCGAACTCCGAAGGAGTTCTAAGTTAGCAGAAATCAAAAGTGTCCCATGGTGAATGACCTTATCTCTTACCATACGAAAAGCACTCCCCGAGCACTTACAATTATCCACCATTAGGTCATCACGGGAAGAGCGATAAACGGTCACCAGGCCACCACTCAGCTGATTTAAATAATCCACAACAAAATCTAAAAATTCACCCTTGTTGTGGCCATCTTTGGGCGACAAAAAAGAAAAATTGAGATTCCCCAAGTCGTGGAAAACAGTCCCTCCTCCGGTGCAGCGTCTAACCAGTGGGATTGCGTGGCGACGCATTTCTAAAAGATTACACTCAAGAAGTGGATTTTGAAATCGACCGATTACCACACAAGGAGAGTTGATCCATACCATGAATACTAACTCCCTCTTGGCATCAAAATCTTTAAAGAGCCTCTGTTCTAAGGCCAGGTTTTGGTAGGGATCATTGCAAAAAGATTGCACAACTTTAATTTTCATCACTTAGTTTCTCACCATTGATAGAGTGAATATTGATTCTGGAAATTTGCATAGAACCTTTAGTGAAAATTTTATCTAAAGAGTAGAGAATAGTATCTCCTACGAGCAGTCGCTTTAATCTCTTTTCCGCAGATTTAGATAGGCCTCGTTTTAACACTTCAACAGTTAGAATCTCCTCTTTGCTACAGAGTTGAAAGGTGGTAAGTCCTTTTTGATCCTCAAGAAAACGTAGTGGCCTTCCAGAACTTAAAGACGTGGAGTCTCTCATCTGCTTTTTTGCATTTTTTGCATAAAGGTGTCCCTGATAGGGAAGATACCTTCTGTCAATTTTTAATTTTTGAGAGAGTCGCTGCCATGGTAGCGGTAACTCTGTTTGGCAAACTTGATGACACCAGCGATTTGCAGTCATCTGCTTTTGCTGACGAAGAAAAGGGCAGGCGGTGCCCCCTATTTTCGTACAGGGAAATAGCGTGTGATAACCTCTTTGCAACAGCACACTACGAAGAGGCAGAGCAAAGCGATAAAAAAAATCACTTGTTCCCGGTTCAATAAAACAGAGGAAATCAGGGTCAATCACACTCTCTATTTTAAGGGCCGCCTCCGTCCCCATTTCGGTGATAGAGTTCCCAAAAAAAAGAATTTTAGGCGAAGGCCATGTCATCACCTCTCTTTCACTAATCTCTCGTAAATGGGCATACCAAGAACTCCCTTTGGTCTCCCGAGGAAAAAAGTGGTGAAAACACTTTTGGGCCATTTGTTGCATAAATAAAGATGACTCTAAGGCAACCACTTTCCCTGTAAAGCTAGCATCCAGTGAGTCTAAGAAAGCAAGCGTATAGGTTCCAGGCCCCATGCCTACATCGATAAATGTTCCTTGCTGCCACTGCCACTCCTCCTCAATAGCTACTCTTTCAAAAAGCGAACGCCACTTTTGAAAATTAGTCGGCATATAATAGATGCCATATGCAGAAGCACTCTCCTCATCGTAGGTGAAAGCTTTTCCTCCACTCCCAACAAAGTTCTCCTGAAGGTGTTTTACTTGTCTTAACAACTCTTGCTCATTTCGATTTTTCTCTGTCGCTAAAAGTTCATACACCTCTTCGTAATCACCCAAGAGTAAGGGACGTTGCTGCTGCTGCCTTTTCACCAAAAACACTTCCTATTTTTTTTAACATTAAAATAACAGGCCATTGACAGAATTCACTAAAACAGATAGCTCTCCCTGCAATAAAGATCTCTAACCAAAGAGTCCTATAGTATGTCAACAACTCCTTTTGTTTTTCTCTGTTTACTCCTATGCTCATTCATTGCTCTTATGGTCACCACTGCTTGTGGCCCCTTTAACCCACCGATAAATCCCAAAGAAGCAGTACACTCCTTGCCGCCGCTCTCGCCCTCCGAAGGATTGAAAGAGAACCCCCTCTCACCTACTATCACCACCCCTCCCCTGCCTGCACTCAATAAATCCAAAGAGTGGGTGATCACACTCCAGAAGAGTGGTTTAAAATCGCCACTACTAATGCAAAGTGCTCTTATGGCCGGAGTTCCATTACCTCTTGGCGAAGCGCTTGCCAGCAAAGTGGTTTACTTTGAGCAACGAGAGCATAAGCTCTACCTCTTTCAGCATACGAGTGGGCAGCTGCAAACCCCTTCGCTCCCAATCATCACCTTAATTGCAGAATTTCCTATTATCGAGGAAAGTCCATTAGAAATCGTCTTTGACTTCAAGTCTGGAATTGGGTCACTTATCGATGATAAGAACGCTCCTATCAACGTTATTTCAAAGTATATTAACACGATCAATGTAAGTGACAACGCAGTTATCACCATTGACCTCTTCTATTTGGTTGAACAAAAAAATACAAGAAAGAATATTGAGGTGATCTACTCCTTCTCTCCTTACAAACCCAAAAATAGTTTCACTCGTAAAAAAATACAGGTTCAAGAACAGGCGCAGGCCCCGTCTCCTTTTTTCTTAGGTGAAAAAATTTTTGATGAAAAAGCACCCTGGCCCTCTCAACACATTTTAAAGTTGGATCTGCCAATAAAATTTACCCTCTCCATGAATACTCCCAAGATATTCCACGAGGCAGTTCGCGATGGAATCAACTACTGGAATCAGATTTTTCAAAAAGAGATCTTAACACTAGAGATTGCTACACGCCCCTTAAAAGCGTTTTCCCTAAGTGCTCATCAGATCCAGTGGATAGACACCAATGCAATGGATTATGCCTACACCGATGTGCAATCTGACCCGCTTACGGGAGAAATTCTTTCCTCGCAAATCTACATTCCCTCCTCATTCCTTAATCTCACCGCTAGTCAGCAAAAATCTGTTCACCCTCTAGGTATTCATCCGGAGGAATTTGTTCCCGCTCACCGCTGTATCTATCCCATCAAGTTCTCACACGCCTCTGTGGAAGATTCAAATAAACATCAGCAAAACTATTTTCGCACTCTCATTGCTCACGAAATAGGGCACGCCCTTGGACTGGCGCATAACTTTGCAGGAAGTTTAGAGGAGTATCCTTCGTCAACGGTAATGGATTACCTGCGTTTACAAGAATCCTCTTTGGTGGGAGAGCTGATCAAACAAGGCAATATTGGTGCTGATCATTTTACCTATGATAGAAAGGCAATCGCATGGGGGTATCAAAGCAACGATACAAATTTCGATCTTTCTACAACCCTCTTTTGCTCTGATAACAATGCCTCATCCATGACAGACTTATTAGACTTTGAAAATTTCTTTAAGCGTCCCTCTTTTTACGACTGTTTTCAATTTGATTCCTTGGCAAATCCTCTCCTCGGGGCCATTCGCGATCAAGAGTCTGCTTTAGTGATGCTTACAAAAAGAGTGCTTGGACAAGTTGCCTACTTAAAGCAGAGCGCTGCAATTGATCGCTCTTTGGCAATCCTTGCAACCAAACTTTTTCCTATCAATGATGCAAAAAAAATATTCAACTACCACTCTCGCCTATTTCACTTCTTTTCCTCTATGGCAAAGAGTATCAAGAGTGAGGCATCTGCCTACGATCTGCTCTCATCGGCTCTTCCAGAAGACGAATCTTTAGGAATATTGCTTTTTCCCCCTATTGGAAATACTCTTGCTAAAAAAATTTACCATGAAATTGACCTATTAATTCCCTCTCTCTCTAAAAAAGAAGAGAGTGCTCTTCGCCAACTCTTCGCTCAATACATTAAACTTTTTGATCAAGAGATTTTACAGCAAAAGCTCTTACTGCTCCAGCTCTTTGAACTTCATAGCACTTATCCTCCCCACCCACTCCAGTATCAAGCAAGCATCGCTTATATAGATTCTCTTAAAGCGTTTCTTTATGATCTTATCTTTCCTAAAAACTTGACCCCTTACTCTATTCGCAAGCAAGCTGTCTCCTTGGTGGTAGAATCTCCTTCCATGCAGTACCTCCCCTATGAGCAGCAAGAGTTTATAGAGCGTCTTCTCAAAGAGCATCAGAGTGATCTTGCTATTCGCGAAGCAGAAATTGCTAAGCTTCTTGGCCTAGGAGAAGCTGGACGTGAGCGTGCTCGTGAGCAACAAAATGCCCTCTCTCAAGAAAAGGCACTCTTTTCTTTACTTCATCGCAATAGGATTCTATAATGCTGAAGACTTCCACCCTCTCTATAGAGGGCCTAATTTAAAATAGATCGAAATAAAATGTAGACAAAATCGATAAAGGATTTTAGTTTTATAGCACATTTTTATGTAACTAATCATTAATTTGGTAATTTTTAGTTTACTTCATTATTATTAATCTTGTTCCGAGTTTAGGAGGATCATCATGAAAAAAGTTCTATTACTCACAGGTCTTATGTTTGTTTTAGTTGTTGGATGTAGCAAAAAAGAAGAAGCTACAACAACTCCTGGCACAGAGGCAGGTGCACAACCAGCGGAGAAGGTAACCTATCTTTTAAATGTTGTTGTTGAGCCAGAAAATGCAGGTACTATCGCTCCAGCTAACGGCGCTTTCGATACAGGCGCAACTGTTGAGCTAAACGCTACTGCAAACACTGGTTTCGCATTTGACCGTTGGGAAGGTGATATTGTTGGCACAACCAATATGGTTCAAGTTGTTATGGATGCGAATAAGAACGTAAAAGCTATCTTCAAAGCAGCAGACGCAGCAGCAGCTCCAGCAGCAGATGCAGCAGCACCAGCAGCACCAGCAGCTTCCGGAAACTAATTATTAAAAAAAATAAAAGTTTTTAAAGAAACAAAAAACCCGCTCTTTGCAGTGGGTTTTTTATTTCTCCCCCCAAAAAAAAACAATAACAATAAAAAACTCAACTGCTCAACTTTTAAATTTTTTTCTTTCTCTTCATAAATTCAGTTTAGAATAAAAGCATAGCAAATGTCTTTTGCAACTTTTAGGAGCAAGAATTGAGAATGCTTAGTGCGATCCACTGCCGTTACTATTTAATTACACTTATGGTCTTACTTATAGTGTCACTTGTTAGTTCGGCCGTTGCACTCGAGATGCCTCCTAAAATTTTCCTAGAGGAAGATAGCAGCAGCGATAGTAGTGTTGAATACCCACAAGATGTCTATGAGCGAATAGAGCGTGCCACCAGCTCCTTTGGCAATGCTAATACTGCTCTTTTTCAAGGACGACATCGCATTGCTATTCTCGATTTAGAATCGTTTAACATGCAGACCAAAGAGAGTGAAAAGAGCACAGATACTTATGCAGAACCAGAGACCATTGAGCTGAACCTTTTTAAGGAAGATCAGGATGCCAATATCATTGCACGAAAAGAGCGCGTGGTACGCCGAGGAGAAAGGGATCTCACTTGGATTGGATCCATCGATGGTGACGATTTGAGCATGGTTATATTGACCATGCACGAAGGAAATATCGCAGCACAGATTGATACAACTAAAACATCCTATACCATTCGGCCAATGGGCAGGGGCGTGCATATCGTAAAAGAGTATAAGAACTCCCATCATGAAGATTTAAAATCGGATAAAGATGACTTCATCGTTCCTGACAGCAATAGTGATAATCAGCATGTGGCAAAGATCGCTTCTGCCATTAAGAACAAGGGCCTTCTAAACACCTTTACCAAGCAACCATCAACATCGCCCTCAGAGTTAGAGGGAAACTTTATTGATGTAATGATCGTTGTTAGTGACGAGGTGTCCAGTGCCTCTGCCGATATTGCCGCCGAAATCAACACCGATATTGAGTATTCTAATCAAGCACTCGCCAAGAGCTGTGTTCAAACACGCTACCGCCTTGTCTTTGCCGGAACGGTCTCCTACACTGAATATGGATATATGGATTACGATCTCTACTGCATCACCTATCCCGACATCGCTTATTGCGGAAATCAGACTAATTTAAATGCAGCGACTGCGATTCAAAGCGCACGTGATACTTACGCTGCTGACATTGTTCAGTTCTGGGTAGAAACCAATATGGACTACTGTGGAATTGGCTGGGCACCTCCTCTTAATGTAATGGACTCAACTTACGGTTATTCCGTAAAGCTACGCCTTTGTGGTTCAGCAACCAGCGCACACGAAATTGGCCACAACTTAACACTACAACACGATCGCTATCAAAGTCGAGCATCCATGTACAACACCAGTTTAGGCGGTAATTATGGCTTTGTGGTCACTGCTCTAAAAGTGCGAGATATTATGTCCTATAACACTGAGTGCTCTGATTCCGGACTTACCTGCTCACGCATTGGATACTTTGCCAACCCTCGAGTTGTCTATCAGGGAATTCCCTTTGGGATTCCAAATATCGCTGATGGTGCCAAGGCATTGAATGCTTCTCGGGTTATTGCCGCCAACTACCGTACTGCTACTAGCGACTACTCTCCCGATGTTACTAGCGGCTGTGAAGCAGCAGCAGAAAAAAAGGCGGGAGCTTCACCTTGCTTTATTGCCACCGCCGCCTATGGAACACCACTTGATCGCCGACTTTATGTGCTACGCGATTTTCGCGATCACACTCTACTAAATTACACTTGGGGCAAGAGCTTTGTTAAGTGGTACTATGTCCACGCTCCCCAATATGCAGCGATTATTGAAAAACATGAAACACTAAAATTTCTGGTGCGCACTCTCATCCTCTCTCCCCTAATTTTTTCTATTCAACATCCAATCACCCCTTTGACTTTTTTTCTTTGCACGCTACTTCTAATCAGTGTGGCAATTGCCAGAAAGCAACGGCAACACTTTTTTATTTACTTACTCATAGGCTTACCTATGGTATATGCAACAGATACATTGTCTCAAGTAACATCACCCAGTTTAGATTTATCGGAAAAAAGTATAAATCCTGGCATTGTCTCAATCAACGATCATAAGAGGAAATTTTCAGTTGCAGGAAGGATGGGAGAAGGAACGGGGAGTACCGATATTTCAGGAAAAAATCGTGAGTCCCGAGACATCACGTTTAATGAAGCTGTGGCGGCCATAAATGCCTCTCAATTTGGTGCAGAAGCTTACTCTTTATTTAGTCGCAAAGATAGCATCACAGAAAAAGGGGCCAGTAATAGCAGCTTCAAAACCGATCGTACAGAAAAGGAGACACAATTGGCAGTGGCCAGCTCCTTTACTCGCTATTTATCCCTTGGTGCTGGATATACAAAAAATCAAGTGAAGCTCTCCTCTACAACCGACGATACCACACGCATGGGTGGTGGCAGTGTAGTTGAGTTTGCAGATCTTCTTTCCATCGGTGGTGCCTACTATTTAGTCAGCAATAAAAAAAAAGATACCAAGGATAATAGTTGGACTTATGGTATTGCCGGTGTAGGCATCAAAGGGATCGATCTCTCCTTCTCTTGGAAAATCGAAGTCTCCTATGCCAAAACACCAGAAAGTGTTGCAGCGGGAACAAGTGAAGGAGCGGCCACCAATTTTCATCAGGCAACAGAAGACACTACTATGGGTGGAGAGGTCTATCTTGGAAACGATTTTATCAGCAAGCTTTTTATTGGAAGTTTAAATGGCGTTATCGTTACCGCATCAAGGGCCAACAAAAAAGCAAAGGCCCTCTCTACTTCAGGGAGCGGTGAAGGGTCAGAGGAAAGTATTAATGTAACCAAGGCAGCAATACTTTTAGTGCTCTGGCGCCGCCAAATGCAAATTGGAGTAAGCGTACAAAAGACAACCGCCACGAGAGGAAATAATCAATACTCTGAAAGTCTAATGATGGTTGCCGGAGGATTTAAGTTTTAAAGAATCAAAGATTAGCAAGAGCAAGGAGAGTCAAATGCGCAAACACCCCAGAAAAAAAGTACATTGTGAATTTAGAGTTTATACCAGCATTAAGTCAGGGGCCTACACCACCAAAGTTGCAGATATCAGCAAAGGGGGGGCCTTCATCCAAACGCCCTTTTTACCCAAGCAAGGGGAGGTGATCTCCTTTGAAATTATCAACCATTATCTACAAACTTTAGAAAGTGGTAACGCCAGTGTGGTTTGGACAAAATCCACAGGGCCAATCAAAGAGCATGGTTTTGGAATCTCTTTTCATGAAGAAATTGCAGATGCTCTCCTTGATAGCTTATCTTCAACATAATATAATTCTTATATTTTTCTGATCTTTAAGTTTTTATTTTTAATTTTTCTTAAGCAAAGAGTGCATCCATGGAAAACATTTTTCAAAAAATTTACACACAAAAACTTCCTGAAAGTCACAATCTTCCCTCTTATAAAAACTTTGCTGATCTGCTCTTTCAAAGAGAGCTTCCTGCAAAGAGCGATCACCCTCTACTCATGGGTGTTTGTAATGGGCGCCCCATTTCCATTGACTTAACTTATCTTCGTAACATCACCGCGCAATTGATGCTAAAAATTCATTCCCTACAAATTAAAAAAGGTGATCACGTTTTATTACTTCGCCCCTCTCACTCTAATGATATCTATTGCGCTCTAACTTACATAGCGCTTACCTCACTCGGAACCACAGTCACTTTTATCGCTAAACTGCATCTCGATCAACTTCAAGAACTCAAGGCAAATATTCCATTTAAGTGCATCTTCATGGGCCGAGATGGATACACTTTTCAAGGTCGAGAAACCAAAGAGAGTAATTTACTTGAAGATATTGCCAAACTTAGGCCACGCACGCCCGTCTATTTTTTCGCTCGCGATTTAAAGATCCCTTTGATTTTGCAATATCAATTTTCACACGAGCAATGGCGAGAAGATTTATCCAGCATGCAAGATGCCTTTCAAGTCAAGAGTAGTGATAAATGCCTTATCACCGTTGATAATAATAAGTTTATGAGCATATTCACTCATGAGCATCTCCTCAAAAGTTGTGAAAGCTGGTATCATGCAGGTTTGCTTACCCCATCACTCTTTGGTAGTAAAGGCCTCTTTCTCTCTTTCACTCCTATTATTCCGGTCATCTCACTTTGGAATGCTCTTTGGAATGCTCACACCATGTGCATCCTTTCCTATGAGTATTTTACAGAACTGCCGACTCACGCGCAGGCCAACTTTGTTAAGATGGCCCCAGAGCATATTTTAGGCAGCAATGCGACGTTTGAAAATCTTTTGGATCTCATCAGTGCTTTTCCTAAGCTCAAAGATTTTTGCCTGCAAACTCTCAAGGCATTAAATATTAATGGCTCCCGCTTTGATCAAACGACTGCCAAACGCACACAAAATGCGTTTAAACTCTATCCATCTAACGCCTATACAGGGCATAGCTTTTTAATGGCAATGAATACTCTTATTGCTGGAGAGCTTAGTAATTCTAGTGCTGGCGCCCTTGGTAATCCCTTACCAGGAGTAAGTATTGCACTTAAAAAATTTGATCCTGATAAAATTGACATCAATCTGCCTACACATGGAGTGCATATTCAAGGACGTGCTCGCACTTTATACACAGTTTTTCTTAAGGCCCCCTTTATTGGCAAAACCTTGCCCTTCTCTCCTATTGATAACATTCAAATACACGATGAAAATGAGTGGCTACATACCGGTGATCTGGTGGAAGAAAAAGATGGTGGTCTGCACTTGGTTTATCGTTACACCAATGATTTTATAAAAGACAACTTTGGCAGTAAAATTTTTTATGAACGTTTTCACCACCACTATAAAAAACTCTACAAAGAGGCGGCCTTCATTGAGATCTTTTCTCTTAAAAACACTCCTGGACTAGGAGTGATTATCTTTGTTCCAGATAAAAATAATAGTATTACCAGGGGGGTCTCCCGGGTGGTTAAAGATAAAAAATATTTAAGTGCTACCAAAAACACCATTGAGGCCACCTTAGAGCGCTTACGAGTGGAGATTGAAGAGGGTGAGTTTCGGCACTATTTTATCGAGCGCTTTGCTATCCTTAAAGTCAATGCCTGCATGCTTGATGAATATATCAAAGTGATTACCTCAGGTGCCTTAAGGCTTTTTGATTACGACTCTGCCTTTATTAACGATCTCCTAAAGGCAAAAATTCAACTGATACAGCAACTAACCGGCCATTATAAAAAAGTCTCAGAAGTAGTAAAAATCGATCGCGAACGTTTTATGCGTTCTGAAACCACTCGCTTTACCAGCCCCAGAAGAGGGGAACTGCTTCACGTTGCCAATTTGGATAAGAGTTACATTCGCGGTAAAGGTGATAAATTATACTACCTTCACCAAGAAGGAAAGGAGTGTGAGGTTCTCGATTTTGTTGGTGGTTTTGGTGGTAATTTACTGGGACATCGAAATCCCAAAATATTAAAGGAGGCCAATCGTTTCTTAAAAGGCCAAGAGATCTTCCTTTTTGATCAAGGATCAGAGCGGCCCATTCTCGGTGAATGCGCTAAAGAGTTATCGCTGGAAGTTGGTAAATATACCGATTGTGTTTATGTCGTTCGCTTTGGTTCTACTGGTGCTGAAGCCGTGGAGATGGCACTAGCGCACGCTTTCTTAGAACGCGATAAAAAAATTCATAATATCATTCGCGATCAAAAGCGCTGCTTTGGCTCTATTATGCCGGAAAAGGTACGAGAAATTGAACATAACATGAGGCGCTTGATACGAGAAAATTCACCAAAAATTATCGCTCTAAAAAAAGGGTTTCATGGTCACTCCCTAAGCGCGCGCTCTGTCTTGGCAAACTTCAATAAAAGACAAAAATTTGAACCGATGACTGCCATGGAGGCAATCTTCCTTGATGAAAATTTATATCCACAAATTGCTGAGATTGTGGCGCGTGAAACTTTGAGCATAAATATTTTAGTACAGCAAGGACGAGAGGTGGTGGAGCAATCAATCTCCATACCTGGCATCATTGCCGCCATTGCCGAACCTGTACAAGGTGAAGGTGGTGTAAATATCATTAATCCAGAGGTGCTCTCTAAACTCAGTACTTACGATTTTCCGCTTATTCTCGATGAAATTCAATCGGGACTTGGGCGTTGTGGGAGCTTTCTTGCCTCAGAAGGGGTGCATGGCCATTATTACCTTTTCTCCAAAGCACTTGGCGGAGGTGTTGCTAAAATCTCGGCACTCTTAATTGAAAAAGATCGCTATGTTGATAAATTTGACGAGTTATACTCCTCAACTTTTGCAGGTGATGTCTTCTCCACTACCATGATGAAAAAAACTTTGGAGGTTATTCGTAATGACGAGATTGCCAAACGCTGCAAAGAGATGGGTGAGCATATTAAAGAGCAACTACAAAAACTCTTGAAAAAATATCCTGACATCTTCAAGGAGGCACGAGGAGTAGGGCTTTTACAGGCCATTGAACTTCGAAGCGACAACCTTCAAGACTCTGCCTTTATGAGAGCAGTCAATGAACAAGAGTTCTTTGGTATTCTCTGCTCCGGTTATCTCTTGAATAATTTCAACATTCGCTTGCTTCCCACGCTCTCGTCCCCGAATGCATTAAGAATTGAGCCGAGCGCTTATATTGAAAAGAGTTCTATCAGCAAACTGATGAAGGCGTTTGAAAATCTTGCCACTATTCTACGTCAGAAAGATTATGCAACCCTTCTATCCTTTCTTATAAGCGATGATATTCCAAAAAAAATACCTTCCAAATCCAAAACAGAAGATGGTCGAGCACCGGCTTACTCTACCATCATTGAACCACCCGCTCCCGATGCCGTCCGTGTTGGCTTCATTAACCATTTTGCCATTCCCGACCAGGAACTGATGATGGCCGAACCTTCGCTCAAGAGACTCACCGCTACCGAAAGGCAGATGCTTTTTGAAAAACTGATTCAATTTTACGAATTAAAGCCTTTTATTGGGTTTGCAAAAAATCTTTTCGGTGGAAAAATTTGGTTCTTATCGGTGGTGATTCCCGCTGATGCATCCTTGTTAGGTCATCTCCATCAAATGGGAAGTCTTTACCTAGAAACGGAACGCATCCAAGATGCCATCGATTTAGCGGCCAAACATGGCTGCAAAGCTGCTGCACTTGGAGGCTACACTAGTATCATGACTAAAGATGGACTGGCCATTCTTCCGCCTCCAGGAATGAAGATCACTTCTGGTAATACCTTCACCAGCGTTGTCGGTGTTCGTAACATCATTGACACTTGTAAACGCCGGGGTGTCATCTTCGACGATCCTCAAAACACCATCGCCATTGTTGGCGCAACTGGCAATATTGGCCAAAGTCTTACCAGGCAACTCTTAGGGGAGAAAAAATTATTTAAAAAGGCACTACTCATTGCACGAGACCAACTAAAATTAAGGCAGCTGCAAAACGAAATCTTAGAACGAACCAAGAGCAGTGGTTTTGAACTCGATCTGCAAATCTCTACCGATCTTAACGAAGTCAATCGCTGTAATCTTATCGCCATCGTTACTAACACCAATGAACCACTCATCTACCCTCACCACATCGATACTAGTCGCGATATTCTCATCGCCGACCTCTCGGTGCCCTCTGCGGTTTCTGCAAAAGTTTGGGAGATGAAAAATGTCAAAGTAATGTCCATTTTTGGCACTGTTCCTGTACCTGGAGAAAATGACTTTGTGATCAGCTCCCACACAAAACCAGGTACCACTTTTTGTTGCTCGGCCGAAGCGATGTTAATCGGTCTTGAATATGAACGTACAAAAAACCTTTCGCTCACGGGTTCCATTGAACTTGCAAGTGCTACTGCTCTCGAAGAGCTTGGAGATACTCATGGATTTCTCACCAGTTTTGGTGTTGGTGGTTTTAAATTTTAACTGTTATCTGTAGATTGATGCGAGTGAAAAGACTATTCGGCGGTTAGATCGTAAGTGCCTCGTGCTCCTTGGTATCCTTTGACCGCAATATAGTAACGACCTGCTTGGATGGTACCACTGATGCTATCACTGTCATTGGAAGATTCGCTCTTTGCAAGCACTTTTTTATTTCTATCTGTCACATACAAATCTAAGTCTCCAATATTTGCACTGTAGGTTAAGAGTATCTTGATCTTGCTGGCCTTAGCGATAGTTAGATCATAATAATCCACCTCTGTTTCTGTTGCAATCTCCCCTTTTGCCGTTAACAAAGGAGTGCTGACAAATACTCCTCCTAAATTTTTCAAGGCCCCTACATTGGCACGAAGGTAATCGATTACTTTATCAATTGCTACTCCAGAGTTACGATCCCCCCTTCCCTTACTGCTGTAATTTTGCCCATGTCCATTGTGATGAAGTGCGATCACCTTATGTTCGTTGGCCGAAAATACAGGACTACCGGACGAACCACCAAGCGTATCCGCATCGTAGAAGAGGTCTAACTCTCGTGCAGGAGCAGGCACACTGCCCGCAGTGACAATTTTTCCTGGAGAGTATTTTTTTGTGGGAGCACACTCACTCTCGTTCCAATAGTCACAATTTTGATGGATCACATAGATACTCTCATTCACCTCATGTATTTTTCCAGGATACTCAAAAGTCACCACTCCATATTTTTTACCAGGAGTACCAGAACATTTTAAAACCGCCACATCCAGTGGTTCATAAGTCACAACCAACTCCTCACATGCATAAGCTTCACCTTTCTCCGCCCCATCTTCTATATAGGTAGGATAGAACTTTGCTCCCCTGGTATTTACTACAGTTGGAAAGCAGTGCCAGTTCGTCATCAGCATATCCTCACTGATAAGAAAGGCAGTACATCGAGACTTTTCTGCAGGAATATCGATTAATCCTACAGCTTGGAGATTCTTTCCCACTTCTGCATTATACGTTACATTTGCAATCCCTACCCAATTTAAAGCACCAACAATGGATTTAGAGGAAGTTTCATTGTTCAAACTCTCCTCTTGTTCAACTTTTCTTTGCATCTCATCCTTTATTTGTTTTCCGCAGGCAACAGAAAAGAGCATGATAAAAAGAGAAGAAGCAACTGTCGTAAACGTTCTGAATGTTTTTTTATTCGCTCTCATTTTTTTCTCCTTGTGAGCAGTCATCCTTATGATAGATCATGCAAAAACCAGGAAAAAAAATTAGCCTTTAAATTGTAAATTTATTTTACAAAAGCTTACAAATGAGTACGAAAAGAGAATGTTTTATAAAAATTTCTTACACTACCTTTCAATGACAAAAGCACCAGTATCTTATTGACAATATCAAGAGGCAAAACGACTCTAGGGAGTGTGAAAAATATCTGCAGATCAAGGAGTGGTAAAATGGATTACATCATGGTTTATATTCCTCATCCAAGCAAAGAGAGCGCGCTAAAAAGCGCACGATATCTTGTGGAAAAAAAACTTATTGCTTGTGCTAACATCATCGATCCAATTCTCTCTATCTACACTTGGGAGGGTAAACTAGAAGAGTCCTCTGAAGTTTTAGTACTGGCAAAAACTCACAAACGACATTTTGAATTGTTAAAAAATGAAGTGAGTAAAATTCATCCCTATACCTGCCCTTGTATTACCTCGATAGAACTCAGTGGGGCCAATGCCGCTTATCTCGAGTGGATCAATCAAGTTATTGCTTGAGGGCCAAAGGCCCCTTAGCAGCTTTTGCCTGCTTTAGTCCACTTTGTAGCTTTGATAGTCTATAGTTATCACTTTAAAAAGGACTAGCTATGATCCCCAAAGATACACTTTTTTTACATTTAGAAGATATGACCGCCATCCGTGAACTTTTTAAAAAAGATTTAATCGCGCTAGGAATAGAGACGCCTCCTCTCGAAGCAGAAAATGTAGCGATGGCCTTTAAGCTTGTACAAGAGAATGTTAACTCCAATAAGAAAATTCAATTCATCGTTTCTGATTGGAACCTCCCAGATGATACTGGTCTCAATTTTTTAAAGCGCATCCGCCAATTCCAAGAATTTAATAGTGTCCCCTTTGTCATGGCCACCACCGAAAATGAAATTACCTACATGCTGGATGCAATTAATGCCGGTTGCTCCAATTATGTAGTAAAACCCTGGAACTTTAACGATTTCAAAGAAAAAATTGAGAATAGCTGGGGTAGTAAGTATGCCCCACCTGCTGGCCAACAACAAATGCAATTAAGTTCACTCGCAACAGGTACTAACATCGCCAAAGATAGCGCTCCTCCTAAAAAGACATTAATCGGCCGTATTTTCAAAAAGAAGTCGCCAGCGAATGTTACTAGCGGCAACACTGGCGCGAGTACCAGTAGCGCCAAAAGTAGATTTAAGCTAAAAAAACCGGCAACAAAATCAGCAGACTCTGGGGATGATCTACCTCTTGAAGAATCGCCCTCTTTCTTTGAAAAAATCTGGAATCTCTTTTTCAAGTAACCCATAATTAGGAGTTAAGATATCAATGGAATTAACCATTCCGGAACGAGATCGAGCAAAAAAGTATCAAGGCATTGAAAATCTGCAACTGATGCTTCGAGGATCTTATGAATACACTTCTCATAAAAAAATTTATTCTGAAGAGAATTTTTTAGTCTATAAAAATAGTAAAGACAACTCTATGATCTTTGATAGTGAGCTACTAACTAGGCTTGATTCTGGAGAGTTTTTAAAAGTAATGCTTAGCTATCACATCAACAAAAATTGGGTGCCTCTCGAAGTTACTATCAACAAACAAGTAGGCAAACAAAATGCCACCGAGATCTACCAGATGGATCTCAAAAAGAACACACTCACCTACCAGTTTATTGCGAACAATCAGGCAAAGGTAATGAAGCTGCAAGTGCCTCCCAAATATCAGATTGCCACCTATAACACTGTCTCTTCCTTTCTCTTCATATCCTCTAAAAAGTACGATCCCACCGGTCGCAATTATTACAACATTTTAGTAACCAACAATCTCCTCGAATATCAAGGGCCGCCCCAAATGAACTATATCGTGCTGGAGAGAATCAGCACGACACCTCAAAATGTGCGCGTCAACGATAAAAACCTCAAGGCAATCATCTACCGTATCTACAGCCAAAGCGGCCATGAAAAGAAGACGGAGGAGCCCATCATATCGTGTATTAGCCGTCACTACAGTATTCCCTATGTTGTAGAGGGACCTAAGAATTTACGCATTCAAATTAAATTCTTAAGCGAAGTTGAGGGCAATGCGCTTAGTGATTTTTCTTAGCCCGTAAATTTCACTTAGTGGTGGTAAGGGTGTCCAGATGCAATCGTATCTGCCCGGTAGAGCTGCTCAATTAAAATGATTCTTGCTAGCTTATGAGGAAAGGTGAGCGGAGATAAAGAGATCATCTCTTTTGCAACGTCATAGAGGGCCTTACCATGCCCCATAGCACCTCCCATAACCAAGACAATTTTTTTATTTGTATGTTTTTCCGCCATAGCAAAGAGAGCCCGCGAAAAATCGTCGCTGCTTTGATAGAGTGTTCCTTTCTCTGCAAGCAACACAAGATGGTAGGGAGAAGTAAAGTCGCTTAATTTTTTTACAACACTTGCCGCTTCAATATCAACATTGCCTTGAGCTGCTTTTACCTCAATAATATTTAACTTTATTTTGCTTAGACGTTTGATGTAGTTGCTTTCAATGGCACTTAATGAGGGGTCTTTTAATTTTCCAACAATGATGAGATCAATTCGCACAATTTTAATAGTAATCTTTTTCGCTATCAGCACTATTATGCTCAAGATACTTGCTGGCGCTGTTTTGAGAATTGTAATAAAAGGCATCAGGAACAGTAATACGGATAGCATGTGGCCAAAGCGATTCTAAATTATAAATCTCACGTGACTTCTCAATAAAGAGGTGAACAATAACACTATTTAAATCAATCAGTGTCCAATTAGATTCACTCCCACCCTCAACTCCACGAATCTGTCGCTGCAGACGTTTTACTTGATAGGCAATCTCACTGGCAATAGCGCTGGCCTGAACTGAATTTTGGACATCGGCGATAACAAAGTAATCAGCAAGAGGAGAAATTCCTTTCATATCTAAAATTTTAACATTTAATCCTTTATAAAAGAGCAGAAGGTAGCTCACGGCCATGGCAAGGTTTAGCGAATCGCCTTCAGCCGCTGTGGCCGTATATTCATTTGAAGTGTAGATTTTATCTAACTCGCAGGCCAAGTAATCGCTCTTGCTTTTACGAGCAGAATGCTGCTCCTTTTTTTGACTGACATCACTTAAATAACTCATCCTTCACTCTCCCTAATACTCTTTAGCATTAATCTTTTTAGAGTCTCAACATTTTTCCCCGATACGCTCGATATGGGGAGTACCTTGCGGCCTAATTGTTCTTCAAAATAGTTTTGATAATTCGAAATCTCCTCCTCACTCATAGCATCGATCTTTGTGAGGCAAACAACTTCGCGTTTATTTAAGAGTGACTCATTATATTTCTCAAGTTCACTCCTGACAGTGACATAGGCCTCATAGGCCTCATAGGGATCAACACACATTGCAGGATCTATAATGTGCACAAGAACTTTGGTTCTTTCTATATGCTTTAGGAATTGTATTCCTAAACCCTTGCCTTCAGAGGCGTGCTCAATTAGCCCAGGAATATCCGCGCATACAAAGGAACCGCCACCATCCTCTTCGTTTCCAACTTGCACCACACCTAAGTTTGGCACTAGTGTGGTAAAGGGATAGTCAGCAATTTTAGGCCTAGCATTGGAGATAACTGAAATCAGCGTCGACTTTCCTGCATTAGGTAAGCCAATCAACCCAACATCTGCTAAAAGCTTTAACTCAAGCGTAATCTCTTTGGCCTCTCCTGGCTTTCCATCTTGAGCATAGCGCGGCGCTTGATTGGTTGGTCCCTTAAAGGCCATATTGCCGAGCCCACCCATTCCTCCAGAGACAACTTTGAAACGTTGTTCGTGGAGAGTAAGGTCAGCAATGACCTCTCCGTCATATTTTATAATAGTTCCTACAGGGACAGGAATGAGGAGATCGTCACCTGATTTACCATCGCACTGACTGCCTTGCCCACCCTCCCCATGCTCCGCCTGATACACTTTGCGGCCACGAAACTTTACCAGGGTGTTTAAGTTTTGATTGGCAACCAGATAGACGTTGCCACCTCGGCCGCCATTGCCACCATCAGGCCCGCCATAAGGGACATATTTTTCGCGACGAAAACCGATGCAACCGTTGCCGCCATTACCGGCCAGGACTGTAATTGTAACTTCATCAATAAATTTCATAAAAATAACAATTCAAAAGAGATAGAGTGTGGTTTTTAGGTCTGAGATGATTTAACTTTATTTATGCGGGAAGTACAGAGACAATTTTTCTTTTGTGGGTAAAATTAGCAAATTTTACAACGCCTTCGGTAATTGCGAAGATTGTGAAATCGCGACCCATGCTAACACCTTTACCAGGATGAATGCGCGTTCCAACTTGTCTTACAATGATGTTTCCTGGCGTCACTTTTTGCCCACCGTATGCTTTCACACCACGCATTTTGGGGTTAGAATCTCGTCCGTTTCTGGTGGAACCACCGGCCTTCTTATGTGCCATATATATTATCTCCTTTTATCAAATCTCTTTTATTGGTTCTTTACTACTGAACAATTACTGCAAATATTTCTTTGCTTCTTTTGATTCTGCATCAATGATAGCGCTATTACCACGCCCATCTTTAAGTTCAGTAATCAATAGGCATGTATAATCTTGGCGGTGACCTTTTTTCTTATGACCAACGCGTTGCTTTCTTTTCATCATAAGAATCTTGCGCCCACGATCATGCTCAATTACTTTTGCCTTAACAGAGGCACCATTCACAACTGGGTAACCAACTGCCGGAGTATCCCCACCAATAAAAAGCACCTGATCAAGCTCTATAAAGGATCCAACCTCTGCCTTCAAAAGCTCAACATCGACAAGTCTGCCGGGAGCAACTTTATACTGATGCCCAGCAATCTCCACTACTCCGTACATGAAACTCTCCTTATCTCGATAAATTTCGAAAATAACAAATTATAAATCATAGTCCTTATATACAAAAAGGAGTGATCTCGTAAAGTGTAAATTAATTGTGAACCACAGATTATTTTTGACTCTACATCATTGGTTATTAGATTACCTCAGCTCTAATGTCAACCCTAGATTTTATTTATAAAGTGAGTTACCTTAGATTATCTAAGATTCTGTAAGATTATCTGATAGCAACAAATACAAAAAGGTGACCACATCATGTTCACTCATAATTTTGATCCAGTAATTTTTTCTTTAGGTCCAATTCAAGCACGCTGGTATGGACTCATGTATGTCATAGGCTTTATTCTGGGTAGTCGCATGTTGCTAAAACTAGCACGTGAACGAACTCTTAAGCTTATGCCAGAAAAAGTAGATGTCTATGTACTCTACCTCATTGTAGGTATGTTTATTTGCGCTCGAAGCTTTTACATGCTTGTCTATGGACTAGAGGATTTGCTAACAAATCCCCTCGAAATCTTTGCCGTCTGGCACGGAGGTTTAAGTTTTCATGGCGGCCTTATCGGTTTTGTGCTGGCAACTTATATCTATTCTAGACGTGAGAAAATTGCCTTTTGGAATCTTGGAGACGCGGCCGCCCTCTGTGCGGCCCAAGGTTTTTTTTGGGGAAGGCTCGGCAACTTTATCAATGGTGAACTTTATGGCCGTACAACTGATCTTCCATGGGGAATAGTCTTTCCTATGGGTGGTCCTTATCCTCGTCATCCTTCACAGCTTTATGAGGCCATCGGTGAAGGCATCATCCTTACAATGGTGTTGTGGTTTTTAAAAGGGAGAGTCAAGCGCGATGGCATTTTGATCTCCGTTTTTCTTATTGGCTATGGAATTATTCGCTTTATAGTGGAATTTTTTCGAGAGGCAGATATGCAGATGGGATACTACTTTGGTGAATTTCTTACCATGGGACAAATTCTATGCTTCCTCATGATTATTGCAGGGGTGTCTCTCCTTTACTTTCTTCGTAAAGCACCATCTGATCGTGGATAGATTTATAGCTATTCTCTTCACCCTCTTCTGTAGCAACCGTAGTAACAGGAAAGGCCACGGAGAGATAGAGAGGAAAACAGAGAATCGTGCAGGTAGCACTGTAAATAATCTGCTTTGAATCATCCTTCCAAATATAAATGGCACTCTCTTCAATACGAAAATACTCCTTTTGTTTCTTAAAAAGCTTTACGAGGTCGCTGAAGAAGACGTCGTGAGAAAAGTAAGAAGGCAGTGGCATAAAGAAGTCGGTCACTCTTTGCTTTTTTTCCTCAACTTGGACAAGTAGTGTAAATTTAAAAGTTGAGTGGGAAAGTTCAAAAGCGTAGATGGAATGGCCCCCTTTCGAGGCCATCAACTTCTCTTTTTTCAACTCTTTTCTTAATTTTTGAAATTCTTGGCCCTCTAATAACTTAGGTGCAAGAGTTTCCAACTGAAAAGAGTAATTAGGGGGTTTGACTTCAGCAAAAAGATTGGATAGAGAAAACGGAAGGAGCATTGCAAAGAGCAGAATAAATTTTATCATACCTTTCCCCCTATTTTTATACACAGCAGAATGCTTTATAATAGATCATAAATAGCTCTCTATGCCACAGAGGGAAAAAGGGTACTAAATTTGGATCATCCAAGCTTTAAACTCAAGAATTATCTTCAAGGTCTATTGATGATTGATGGGATTTATATTAGAAAATTAAATATGATGAGGATTAGCTATTGTATTTATGTTGTGCTTTTTTTAATTCTACTGATCCAGCATAAGGATGGCGCAGTTGCTTCCATTCTAAAAAGTGATACAACGCTAACAAATAAACTTCAAATCTACTCGCTGCCTAAAGCGACAGCAAAGTCGCTCGCCCTCAGCAACTACCATTTTGATATTCCAGTGGTCTACAATGCCGCTGTTAAAAAGTGGATTAGCTATTTCACCAATGAAGGACGAAGTGCCTTCATTAGTTATGGCAAGCGCAGTGGCCGCTATGCCCCCATTCTTCGCAATATATTAAAAGAACAAAATCTTCCTGGTGATTTAATTTTTCTAGCAATGGCAGAGTCAGGTTTTTTTAATCGCGCAAAATCGAGTGCTCATGCTGTTGGCCCCTGGCAATTTATCAACGGAACTGGAATACAGTATGGTCTTACCATCAATTGGTTCGTTGATGAGAGGCAAGACCCTATTAAATCCACCATCGCTGCCGGCCGCTACCTCAAAAAGCTTCACCAGGAATTTAGAAGCTGGGAGCTTGCCTTTGCCGCTTACAATGCAGGAGAGGGGAAAGTTTGGGACTCCATTCGTAGGTTTAAAAAGCACAACTTCTGGCAGCTGGCGGCCACTCCTGGTGCACTTCATAGTGAGACTAGAGAGCATATTCCCAAAATTATGGCACTGGCCATTGTTGGAAAAAATTTAGAGGCCTACGGATTTAGTCATATCGATTTTGAAAGCCCACTCGATTTTGATGAAGTTTTAGTGCCTGCTAGCACCGATTTAAAAAAATTGGCGTTTAAAATGGCCCTTAGTTATGATGAAATCAAAAAGTATAATCCAGAATTAAAGCGCTGGTTTACTCCTACTACTGGCAGCAACTATCCTTTACGATTGCCTCTAGGTTATGGGAGGGTCTGGAACAAATGTTGTAAGAACAGCACTAACTTTGCTGCACTCAACTCTTTTCAAAGAATGTTGGTAGAATCGCATGAGATCACTCTCCGTTACCTTGGGAATAAATTGAATATCGATGCCCATATTCTCTCGCAAATCAACAATATGCCTCTTGAAAAAAAAATAAAAAGAGGCGATATTATCTTGTTACCAATTCGCTCCGAAATTTGAGATCTTTGAGATCTAAGACTTGAGAATTAAATTATGAATTTGCTGCGCCGACGTTTGGGAAAAGATTCCAAAGACAATATGTTGTCTCATGCTCGTGATGAATCAACACCCACTTACTCCACTCTTATCCTTGGGTATAATACCGCAATGGCACTTCTTTTGGATCAAATGGGTGATGAAGAGAAAAGCAGTGTTGCCTTAGTGACAGAAGAGAAAGATTTCCTGGTGAATCATACGATTAACCAAGGATTATTGCTCTTTCGGGGAGAGGTAAAAAAGTGCTTAGAACAAGTAAACAGCATGGCCTTGACCTTGCAGATAGCGGAAGAAGCTCTTGAAGTAAAATATTATCGTGATCATCTGTTTCGCCCCATTAGTGATCGCTTACGGCCTCATATTAAACTGACTGCTAACGAGCACTACTTTATGGAGTGTGGAGTGCCTTACTCCTTGAATTTAACGAGTTCAGAAAAAGCAGTGAATCACTTTAAACGCTCCTTTAAATCCATCTCTTTTTTACAAGAGTGTAGATCATGGGAGGTGGCCTTTCATGATGGTGATTCGCTAATTGCAAAGAAACTTGTTGTCGCTATTGGTCCTCAGCGTTTTTTTCAGCTGCTAACTGACAAGAGTTTATTCCCTGAAGATTTAGTGACCAGCTTAGGGACTAGCAAGCGTGAAAGCGTGGTGCTCTTAAAGCTCACGACCAAACAAGAGGTGTTTACAGAAAAGGGCACGCTGTTTATTCCCAAATCGCTCACGCACGAGCTTGGCCACTTTATCGGAAATGTTTCTCCCTTTTCGCTAGAGCAAGGAGTACAAAATGCCTTTTTCTTTTGGCTTCCTAGTGAAAGTGAATCCAGTAGTGATGAGATCACCAGGGCACTTAAGAATTTAAAGCGCCAGTTACAAAAGGTATTTCCTCGCTATGAGCGTGCCTGTGTGCAACTGCAAGTCGAGGAGAATATCTACGTTGGACAATTTATACCCTCGCCTATAGCATCAGGGATGGACGACTATTTTATCAATTTGCGAAGTATTGCTCCTTCCCTTTATTTTATGAGTATGGATGCACCTTTAAACCCAGAGTATGCCTCTCAATATGCCAAATCCCAGCTTTTGGAACGAGAGCTTCTCTCCTATCAACAATTTTCCGCTGAGGTTCACCAACAATGAAACACTACTCCTTATTTGCTCTTCTGATCTTTGTCCTTTCCTTGCTCTTTGCTGCTGACTCTTATGCCAGTAAAGCACGCATGGATTCGCTTGGTGGTGAAGAGCGCGCACGCTATTACTTTGATGACTCCCGTAATATCTTAATCAATCCGGCCTATATCAATATCGTTAAAGATTTTCTCATTTTTGAATGGGGCAACGACACCGATAGTGCCGACAGTGGTGCTACTGGCCCCAAAGGGGAAGGTGGCGTGTATAAGTCGGGGGATTTTTTTATCTATGGCATCTACCTTGGTAATGAAGATGGCCACAGCAACCGTGCGCTTGCAACTTCTGGCACCAACTCAGCAATTCTTTATCAAGATAATCCTGTAGAACTTTTCATTGGAGGTAACCTAGGAAATGAGTGGGGCGCCTCCATCAAAATCAGTCAAAATCACGACGAACAAGGAGTGAAAAAAACACAACAGGCCCTCTCGGTGAAGTTTGGTACTATCATGAAACGACTAGAAGGTTATGTGAATGTAAACATCTACGATAAATCGCTCGGAGGAGTGACCACTTCCGAGGAGTTTAGGAATGATCTTGCCGCCACCGCAGGTGCAAGCTATATCTGGAGCGATTTTATTTTTTACAGCTCAGTCGCTTCTGATGGCCATACCTATCGCCGCGATGATGGACAAAAAGATGGTCGCTATACCACAAAATCACTGACGGTAGGAGGCGGACGATCAGTGCAAGTAAGTGAGCGTGCCAAGATGTTTTATGACCTTCACTATATTTGGAATGAGTCGCAACGCGATTACAACACTGCTGCCGCCGGTGCTGGTGTAAAAGATTATACCCATTACTGGAAACTTCCCATCACCTTTGGGTTAGAGGTGCAAGCTAAAGATTGGCTAGCACTAAGAGGGGCCATCTCGCAAACGCTGCTCTCGAAGTTTTATAATAACGACAAGAAAAATAGAAGCGAACGCAACACCACCAATGTGAACAGTGGTGCTAGTTTGATCTTTGGTAAACTCAAGATCGAAGGACTTATTGGCATTGGAGATAATGCTGCAGTTACCTCTGGCAAGAAAGGAGTGCTCTCACTTGGGAATGTGCTTACGCGAACTTCTATCACCTACTCTTTTTAATTAAGCTTAAATTTAAATGAAAAATTTTCTCTATTTTCTTACAGTCAAAGAGTGTGAATCCCATTTAAAACAAGAGATTGCTTTACGCTATCCGGAGCTTCGTTATGCCTACTCACGAGCAGGATTTCTCACTTATAAAATAGCTGCAGATCATGAGATCGATAACCTAGAGGTTATCTTTGCTTATTCCTATGGGAAAAGCTTAGGCAAAAGTTCAAAGATGAACTTCTTTTCTACACTCGAGTCCATTTTAAAGGAGGAGAAGGGGGAGGTTTTATTAAATACTTATGTCGATATCGATTTTCACTTAAATCTTTGCGAGTATTTAAAAGCACACCCTAAGATAATCAGCGAAGGCAATAAAGCTTCAGCGCAAAGTGTGGTTTTAAACATCATCAAAGTGGATGAGGATGAGTATTTTTTTGGATCACACCTTTATGGCAAAAATCGCACCATCATCAATGACTATGCTTATGCAGCAGTAGCAGAAGGAGAGAATACCACGATCCCCTCTCGTGCCTATCATAAGATACGTGAGGCGCTCTTGCTCACGAAAGAGGAGATTAAAAGTGGTGACTATATTTTAGATGTAGGGTCGGCACCAGGAGGGATTAGCTACTACTTCCTTGAACGCGATGCCTTTGTTGTGGGTATTGATAGTGCCGAAATGAGTAAGCAGTGTTTAATGCACAAACGCTTTAAACATATCGCTCTTCCCATTGAAAAGGTGCGAGCGCCTGAATTTGGAAACCACCCTTTCAAAATCATGGTGGTGGATATCAACCTTGATCCTCTCTTTGTCCTGCATGAAATTCGCCGTCTTTTTACCTCCGTAAAAAGTTGCTCTGAGATTAGATCGCTCTACTTTACAGTAAAGCTTACTCAAAAATTTTCAATGGATAAACTTCCAAGGATCATCAAAGAGTTAGAGTCTTTAGGGTTTGTCCGCTTTCTTAAAAAGCAACTCCAAAGCAATCGTAATGAGTTTTTACTTTACGCTACCAAAGGACAGCGTAAGATCGTCAGCAAGCGTACATGGTCGATAAAAGGGTAGTTTACGCGGGAGCTCTTCATACCCTAAAAAGTCACCTTTATCGAAATAGCTCATCACCTTTCGGCCACCACTATAAAAGTGTACTTGTGGAGTCAAGCTTAAAACACTCTTCCAGTATTCTCGGGCCCAAAGCTCTTTAATCTGTAAGATCACCAAATCACAACCGTGAGTGTGAATTTTTGCAAGCGTCTCATCAATGGCAAAGGAGTAGTGGGTTTTACTTTGAATGGCATCTTTTAGAATTGCGGGATAGGAGTTTCCTGCATAGGGAACATTTGCCACAAAATCATTGGAGAGCCCACTTAGAATTCTCCAAGGGGCCAGGGATAGTTGATGAAGCATGAAAATAACCAATAGAACTTTCTTCAAACCTCCCTTATCAGCAAGCGAGAGCACTATGACAATTAATAAAAGAGGCGAGACAAACGTCAGCGCCTTCCCTGCTGACCAAAATTGCTGCTTTAAAACCAACACAGCGATGGCGGCCAAGGAGATAAAAATGATGAGTGTAAGATAGAAACGTTTCTCCTTGCTATCACTACTATCATTGTACTTAAGGTACTTAGGCCTTAAGAGCGATTTCCAAAGGTAAGAGAGCGCAAAGAAGTAGAGGGCCGCTAAATAGAAAAGCAATAAAAGACTCCATAGAGTCGTAAGCGAAAAGGAGATACCTCGCATAGGGGTCAAAAAATAGTGGCCAGAAAATGCCGCTAAAATATTTACTACAATAAAAAAGATAATAAGAATTCCCGAAGCGTCGCTGAGGAAGAAATTTTTAAAGAACCAAAACCAGTTCACCTTGGCCACAGCGGCCCCTTTATCAAGAGGACTCATCGCTAGAAGATAACTATCAGCTTTTGCCTTAAGCTCTAGCACCAAGTCTCCCTTGCCAAAAAAGAATTTTTGAAAATAGGTCCAAAAAAAAGAACCTCCACCTACCCCATAGCGTGCCTGTTTAAAAACAAAGGCCAGCGTCCCGTCTAGATAGAAGAGTCCACTTGCCACGACAGTGATTGCGGCCAAGAGTACCTTTTTCCCAATCGATTTTCGTAACAATATGGCCACAAGCAAAAGTGCAGGGGAGTAAAAGAGCAAAATCTCTGGATAGAGGTAAAGGGTGGCCACTCCCCATGCTGAAAGTCGAAAGTAGGAGATCTCTTCAAAACATAAAAGCTCTCCCACAATCAGTAAGATAAAGGGCAAGGCCGCAATCTCACTCCACGCATTGATATCAAAAATATATTGCCCCCAAAAGCCAACGACAAACACCACTCCGACCAAATAAGGAAGAAGAACGCTTCTCTTCTGCAGCTCCAATTTGCAACATAGTCTTGAAACCACGAGTGCAGAAAATGAAAAGAGCGTGGCCAAAAAAGTGTAGCTTAGTTTATAGAGTAAAAGTGGTTTAAAGGCCCCGCTCAAAGCGAATAAGATGTGCACGCTAGGCCTAACGTTAAGGTTGTCTTTAGCAATAAGATAGAGTGAATTTTGCAAAACATCTTTTGTCGTTAAATTTTGTAAAAAGGAGTAGGACTTGGTTAAGTAGATGACCGCTGATTGAAAATAACCAAAGTGATCCCATTGGTTCCCTTGAAAAACAGCATAATTTGCTCCTAAAATCCATTTGGGCAACATGAGGAGCAGAAAAACTGCCAACAGATAACTCCAAGTTTGTAACGGCCAATGGTCAAAACGTCGCTTCCAAAGCAGCGTGAGTAGGGCGACGATATGCAAGATTACCCAGGTTATGGTGAGTGGCATATGCAGTGTTGTGTAGCTTACTGTTGCGACAAAGGCGGTAATTGCAAGCCCCATAAAGGGAACATAAAAACGGTCTTTATATTTCCTGTTGGAAACGGGGATCAACATTCCTAATGCGCTTATCAAAAACAAAAAGTCGACAAAATAGAGTAGGTCTAGGATCAGCATCACTCTCCCTTTTTATTTTTATTTTTATTACTCGAAAAAAACTCTTTGGCCTTTTGATAGCTCTCTTCGGTGTTAATATTGAAAAGTGTTTTAGACAAAGCAAGTGCCACTCTATCCCTTAAGAAATTTTTAAGAAAGGCAAAGGACATAGAGGCAAGCGACTCTGGATTTAAGGGTAGCACCTCTGAGAGCAGGGATTTCGGATAGGAGGCCATAATAATTCGCATGTCTAGTTTTTTCAATTGCCCTTGATCTAGGCAGATGAGGGCCTTGGGATCTTTGCTTTTTGCGAGAGTCACAAAACGTGTAAGCTCCCCCTCTGGAAAGATAAGGTCTCCGACAGTTAAGACGATATGATCATATTTGGCCTCCTTGGTGGCCATAAAGTCGCCACGAAACCCAGGGGCCTCTTTGCTGATCACTTTAATTGCAAAGGGAAGCAACTTGAAGGCCTCCCTATACTGCGGAAGATAGCTCTCCTTGGTAATACAGAGGAGTTCATCGCAAGATTGGTGTAACTCGTTTGCAATACGAGTTATGATTGTGGCATTGCCAATAGGAAAGAGGTGCTTGGGTACGCCCAGGGTTTTACTCAAGGTCTTTAACCTTGAACCTTCTCCACTTGCAAGAATAACTCCCGTCGTTTTAATTTTTTGTTTGTGATCCATGGCAATTTTTTTGTTGTATTGTATTGAGACGTTGACGATCGACATGCTAACAATTTAAGGTGGTTTCTACAAGTCGATTGTTGAAGCAGAATAAGAGATTTTCCAAGACGACTTATTATCCAATAGTTATTTCCTGTTTGATACTTTACGCTTATAGTTTAAAGATATTAAGTATACTTTGGCCAATCCAAGAAAGGGGTTTAACTATGATTGATCTATCCAAGCTCTCTGGTCTTACACTAGACGAACTTCTAACTCTCAAAAACTCTGACAAAATTGTTGCAACTTTAAAACGACTCCTGAAGGAAGGACATGACGATCCTAGTATCCATTCTGCCTTAAGCAAAATCAATTTTTTAAAGGGTAATATTAAGGTGGCGGCAGAGGGTTTTCGTTGCATTGGTTCTAAAGATCCTAACAATGTATTAGCACACTTTGAACTTGGTATCTGCGAATACTATAAGGCCAATTACGATGAGGCCATCCATAATTTCACTCACGTTATAGAGCTCGATCGCGATTACCACATGGCCAAATATTGGCTGGGACTTTGCTATTTTAGCCTTCACGATTTTTCCAAAGTCATTGAGATGCATGAACCACTAATGAGGCACTTTCCAGAGTGGGCATCACTCCTCTCCTATTTAGGAACAGCATATGAGCACACCGGGAAAATCCAGGAGGCAGTTAGCTGCTTTGAACTCATGGTAGAAAGGGCCCCCTCCAATGCCATTGCTTACTACCAATTAGGAAATCTTTACCTTAAAAAAGGTGATACCATAAGTGCAATCAAAGTATTTCGAAAAGGATTGGGAATTAGTCCTAAATCGGAACTGCTGATGAAAGCACACTCCTATGTAACCGATATCGATATGCCATAAATGAATTGTAGCAAAGAACAGTAACAACCATAAGATAACAAAGGATGGAGATATGGAAAATATTGATTACAAAAAAGGGTTAGAGGATGTCATTGCGGCCGAATCAAAAATATGCCTGATCGATCCTGTATCGGGGGGCCTCTATTATAGAGGCCATAATATTACAGAACTGACAGAACACTCAACGTTTGAAGAGACCGCCTATTTACTCCTGGAAGGTCATCTACCTAATGAAATTGAGCTAAAACATTTTAATGAAAAACTTCTAAGCTATCGTAAATTGCATAGCAATCTTTTACAAATTATTCGTGGGCTTTCCAAGAACTGTCACCCCATGAAAGTACTACAAACTACTATTGCGGCCCTGGGCGGGATCTGGGATAATAAGGGGACTGATAATCCCAAAGAGATTTGCATTGCTTATCTCTCTCAATTTCCTTTAATCATTGCCGCCTACTGGAGAATTCTCAACAAGCAAGAGATAATCACCCCTCACAAAGAGTTCTCTCATGCAGGAAATTTTCTTTATATGCTTACAGGAAAAGTTCCAACAGCAAAAGAGACCTCACTTTTAGATAAGGCCCTCATCTTACATATGGAGCACGATCTTAATGCCAGCACCTTTACCGCAAGAGTAGTGGCATCTTCCTTAGCACCAGTGAGCGCTTTTCTTTCGGCGGCGATTGGCTCGCTCTCTGGACCACTTCATGGTGGTGCCAATGAAAAAGTGCTGGAAATGGTCTATGAAATTGGGGAAGAGAGTAATGTTGTGCCTTACTTAGATAAAGCACTTGCTACTGGAAAAAAAGTGATGGGCATGGGCCATCGAGTTTATCGAACCAAGGATCCGCGTGCGATTATCTTGCAAAAATATTTAAAGCAAGCAAGTGACAGCGAAGATGCTCGTAAAAAAGTGGCCATCTTGGAAAAAATTGAAGATTACTTAGCGAGAACCTTTGAAGAGCAACACAAAAAGGTATATCCTAATGTTGATTTTTACTCTGGAACACTTTTCCATTGTCTTGCGATCAATCCACTGCTCTTTACTCCAATTTTTGCAATGTCGAGAGTGGTTGGTTGGTGTGCCCATGTATGCGAACAGTGGCAAGATAATCGTATTTTCCGTCCTATTTGCCACTACACTGGAGAGAGAAATCTTAAATACGTAAACATTGAAAAAAGGAGATAGCGGCCATGACTTCACCTAAAATTATGATTATTGATGATGATCTCGATCTCATTGAAGCAGCAAAGATAGCGTTAGAGGCCAATAAATTTCAAGTGGTTTATGAGATTTCTGAGAAGAAAGCGGTCGCTGCTGTGATTAGAGAAAAACCCGATATCGTTCTTCTCGATGTGATGTTCCCGGAAAATCCCACGGCAGGGTTTGAGATTTGTCGCGAGCTAAAAAAACTACCCGAAACGACAAAAATCCCTGTTTTTATTCTATCTGCTATTAATGATCGTTTTAATATGTGTTTTAATAAAAATTTTGCAGGAGAAGGTGGTCCATTACCAGCAAAAGAGTTTATTGAAAAGCCTATTGACCCCGCAGCATTAATCTCTCTTATTCAAAGCACCTTATCGGGAAAGTAAAAACAAAACAACTCCCTTCTCCTAGTGTACTTGTCACCTGAATAGAACCGTGATGGATACGTGAAATCTCTTTCACAATCGCCAGTCCCATTCCATTACCACTGCGATTGTTCTCCACTCCATTATTGCAACGAAAGTGCTCCTTGAAAATATTTTCTAAGTGCTCTTCCGGAATCCCAATACCCTCATCTTTTACAGCAAGAGCAACTAACGATCCACTTGTCATGGCAACCATGCTAACAAAGATCTCCACTTTTTTTCCTTTTTCACCACTGTATTTAATCGCATTCAAGATGAGGTTATCGACTAAGATAGAAAAGAGATCCTTCACCACCCATACTTTTATGCCCTCTTGCACTCTCTCCGATTGTAAAGAAAGAGTAATCCCTTTCTCCCGCCCATGAATCTCCATCTCAACTAACTTTTGACCAAGAAACGCTTCTAGATCTATCTCGACAAAGCTATTTCCTGCATAGATGGAGGTTCTAAGGTTAGAGAGTTGAATGATATTCTTTATCATTTGAGTTAAAAGCTCACAACGAGCATGGATCTTATTTAAAATATCTTTAATTGCAGGAGACACCTCTCCTACATACCCAGCACGTATCACCTGCACATAGCTTTGAATGGCCGCAAAAGGAGCTTTTAACTCGTGAGTTGCGCGAAGGGCATAGCTCTGCTTCTCTTTATCAAGCTTTACTAGCTGTTGATTAATTTGAATTAAATTTTGTACCAAAATTTTTGTGAGATAACTCACCAGTGAAAAGAGCATAGTATAAAAGGCAGCACGAATCAGAAAAGCAACAGGCAGCAACTCTAAATTTATGATACTGACTTGAAAATCGTGTGCTATCTGTGCCCGGTGCAAAAACATAAAAAGATAGGTAAGCCCTAGGCCTAAGGCGGTGATCGCATAACTAATGCTAATGCGTTCACACACAATAGAGACAATAATAATATGAGGAAGATAAAAGAGAGCAAAATCGATCGGCGTAAAACCATAAAGATAGAGAAAGATTGAAACCAAAATATAGTCTAAGGCCACTTGTGAAAAGAGAAAAGGAAGGATGATGCGGTCTTCATCATCCCTATATTTTTGCTTAAAGAAACGATAGAAGATAGTAAAGATTGCATTTCCCAAGAGCATGATGGCCAAAATCCAGTAAATTCCAGAAAGATTGGGAATAAAAAGATCGTTTTTAAATAAGAGAATGAGAGGAACTACGATAAAGATAATGGAAAAAACCACCCAACGAAGAGCAATCATCCAAAAGATTTTTTGCATTGGTCAACGTCCTCACTTTTTTCTTTCTAGTCCATACAAGCGATCCACAATATAGAGTGGGCGGGCAACCGCAGAGTCAAAAATTCTCGCAAGGTATTGTCCGATAATTCCTAAAGAGAGCAGTTGCATGCCTCCGATAAAGGAGATTAAAATCACCAGTGTAGGATTTCCCCATTTTATAGGATAGGCCACAAGCTTTAGTATCAGGTAGAGAAGTGCTAATAAAAAACTTGCAGCAGAAATCGCTATTCCTACCCAAGAGATAACATGGAGTGGATAGTGAGAAAAACAGAAAATCCCATTAAGGCCAATCGTGAGCGATCCTAAGAAGCGGTTATACTTTCCCTCTCCCGATAAACGTTCATCACGATCGTAAACCACTTCCCCTTGTTTAAAACCCACATAGGCCGTAAGCCCACGTAGGAAGGGGTTTTGCTCCTTAAAACGTACAATTTCGCGAACCACACGGCGATCAAGCAAGCGAAAATCGCCCGTATCGCGAGGAATTTTGAGGGTGGTGATCTTGCCAATTATGTAGTAACCAACAAAGGAGACAAAGCGTTTCAGGAGCGTCTCTCCTTTGCGAGAAGAGCGTTTTGCATAGACCACATCGTAAGCGTCATCTTCCCATTTTTTTATAAGCCTAGGAATCACCTCTGGTGGGTCTTGCAGGTCAACATCGATCACGACCACAGCATCCCCTGAAGCGTAATCGATCCCTGCAAAGGTGGCCATGGGTTGTCCAAATCTCCTTGCAAACTTGATTAATTTTATGCGTGGATTTTGTTGATTTATTTTTGAAATTACTGCCTCAGTAGCATCACTTGAAGGATCCATACTAAAAATAATTTCATAATCAAATTTTGGAATCGTAGCAAACACTTTCTCTATGCGAGAGACAAAGATGGGGACATTCTCCTCTTCATTATAGACAGGAACAACAACACTTATCTGTTTCATCAGTTGCCTCTTTTTTCCCGAAGATACAGAGTTAACTCCTCAAGCCCTTGATGGGAACCTATTTCATAGAAGCGGTCAAACACTTCATACCCCAAAAGACGTTCTCGCATCAGTGCCGTTGAAAACACCTCTGACAGATCATACACATCTTGTTTTTCAAACTCCTGAAAAGCGCTTTTTCTAAAAATATTAAGTCCCCAATCGATATGTTTCATTTGGGGTGTTCTTTCTCTTTTATCATAGACCACAATTCTTCCTTCTGAAAATTCAACATTACTACGATCAAATGAATCTTGGTTCTCATAGACACACATTAGGGCATCCATCTGCGTATGCTTTATAAATTCATCAATCATCATGCAGTAATCACCCGGTAAATAAGAGTCACCATAGATCACCACAAAGGGATTGCTCACTTCATTTTCTTTTAAGATTTTTCCAACGGCGCCCCCAGTTCCTCGAAGTTTATCGCCGTCGTTAATGTAGCGAATCTTAAAACACTTCATCACCTCATCGTTTGGAAATTCAATCAGCGAATTGCCTCGTTCTCCAAGTAAGCGCATAATCATATCCCCTCTATATCCGGTGGAGATAACGATATCATAAAATCCCATCATTGCTAGACGCTGCAATTGATGTAAAATAAAGGGACGATCATCGACGGCCACTAAGGATTTGGGAATTTTTTCTGTAATTGGACGAAGTCTTGTTGCCAGCCCTCCCGCTAAAATAATCACCGTTGCCATGGAAGCTTTTGCGGAAGTGTTCTCATTCATGATGCGACCACCTTGGTTCCTTCAAAATCAAAGCGGAAACGCTCCTCTCTTAATCCTGCGCTTGCCATGGCACTACGAAGTCGGCTCTTCTCTTCAGCATAGAAAAGGAAAAATCCACCACCGCCAGCCCCAATAAGCTTTCCACCAAGGGCCCCGTTTTTCATAGCATAATCGTAAATCTCATTAACACGCTCGCTACTGATGCCTTTAGAACGCACACGCTTATGTTGCCAATGGGTATTCATCAGTTCAGCAAAGTGGCGAAGATCCCCATTTAACAAGGCCTTTTCACTCTCTATGCCAATCTCTTTGGTGTAATGAAGGTTATCTAGCATACTCTTATCGAGCTCTAAACTTCGTTTATGTTGATCACGAAGCACATCGGAAGCGTTCCTTTCAATGCCAGTAAAATAGAGCATTAGATTATCTTCAAGCGTATACAGAGTCTCTTGATTTAATTCCAGCGCTCTTACCTTAACCTCACCGTTAGGACTAAAATGAAAAGCACTCACTCCTCCATAGGCAGCAATAAATTGATCTTGCTTGCCAATGGGCTCTTTTAATTTATTGATCTCAATATCACAAGCACACTCGGCAAGATCGTGAGTAGTAATATGTTTTCTCCCAAAGGTATAAAATGCTTTAATGAGCGCGGTAGTAAAGCTTCCAGAGGAGCCAAGCCCGGTGCCAGAATGAATATCGGCCATACTGACAATCTCTAAATCTTTTCCTTTAATGCTGCTTCCAACATCGCTTAAGCTCATCACTTCACGAATAATTGGATGTTTAACTTCACAAACCTGCTCAACACGCTCGATCTCTGAATACTTAATGATAAATCCCGGCCGGAAAATTTCATGAATGGTAATATACACATACTTGTTAATGGCGGCCGCCATTAAAAAACCTCCATAATTTTCATAGTAAGAAGGAAGGTCGGTTCCTCCGCCTCCAAGAGAAATACGCAGCGGACTTCTAGTGATAATCATACCCGTTATCCTTGTAAAGTTGATCAATAACTCTCATTGCACTGATGGCATCAGTAACACCTCCTAAAAGCATTCCCTCACTATTTACTTTTGCCCGTTCAATGCAACTTTTTTGTAAATAATCTTTAAAGTGCTTCAGCTCCTCTCTCCACGAGTTGTCACCACGAGGATACTCATAGATGGTAGTGTCTGGAGGCCCCATCTCTGGAAGCATCTTATAGTAGGTTAAACGTTCCATACCATAACTACCACCAAGACCATCGATCATCAGTTTACCATCACGTCCATAAATCTCCATAGAAAAAATATTCTTCCATTCTGAACAGCTCACATGCAACCATGCTAGCTGTTTTTCATGGGTTTCCAAAGTCATAAAGGCGTTATCATCAACCTCCATCGGCCAATAAAATGTTCCAACTTTTCCAGAAATTTTTTGAAATTCATTTCCTAAAAACCAACGACTAAGATCGATCATATGGCACCCTTGATCCAAGAGCTCCCCTCCACCGGAGATGGTAGGATTAGAGCGCCACTCTTTCTCCATTCCTAATCTTCCACCATGCCCATAACGACCGCGAATGAACATAATTTTTCCCAGTTCACCACGATCAACAATCTCTTTCGCCTTTAAGATCGCCGGATGGAAGCGATGATTAAAGCCAATTTTTACGCTGGCACTACTGTGTAAGAGGGCCGCTTCGACTTGTAAAAGCTCCTTTAAATTCCTGGAAGCAGGCTTTTCCACGAGCACATGGATGTTGCGTCTAAGTGCTTCGATGGTAATCTCTGCCAAATGTTGATTGGTGGTTGCCACCACAGCAAGCTCTACTCCAGGATAGTCTAACGCCTCTTGAACAGAGGAGGTAACTAGCGTATCGTAGTTTAGCGATTTTTTCGATTTCGTTCTCCAGAGTTCTTGTAACTTTTTTGCTCTCCCAGGATCACTATCACAACAAACTAAAAGATGATCATGGTTTACATCACAAGCTAACAAACGTTTTTCACCAATAAGTCCACAACCAATGATTGCAATATTCATCTAACGATACCCCTTCTCATTCTCATTCTTACTATAGACTCCACTGTTTACCACGATCTTCGGCAACGATTCTTCGAAGTGTATAAATATCAGAGGAGAGTAACTCCTCCTTAAACTCCTGGAAGCGAGGCCACTGATCCCAGAGCGCGCTAATTAACTTTCCACTAATCCCATCACTCTCTGCAGATGCCAAATAGACGCAAAGCTCGGCCGCACGATCCATCGGTGCACCACCCTCCGCTTTTTGTTTAAGTGCCTTTTCATAGAACACTTTTCCGACACTCTCTGCTCCCTTTTCCAACACCTCATCGAGAAGGCGTGTATTTAAAGCTCCAGGAGCAATAGCATTGATATCGATTCCGTCATCTTTACACTCACAGGCCAGCGTTTCGGTTAAACGCACCAGTGCGGCCTTCGAAGCAGCGTAAGCACTAATTCGAGGAAGTGGATTGGTAGCACCTCCACCCGAAAGGTTAATCACTTTACCGTAGCGATTTTGCTTCATGTGCGGGAGTAAATATTTCAGAGTGTAGAGAACACTATAAAGGTTGATCTCTATCGCCTGCACCCACTCCTTGACAGAAACCTCTTCGAGTAATCCCATGGGCCCATAGATACCAGCATTGTTGACGATAATATCGACCCGTCCTAATTTAAAAATTGCCTGGGAAATAAAATTTTTAACCTCTTCTTCGGAAGCTACATCAACTTTACAGGTAATAATCGCTTGGTTAGGAAAAAGTGTAGAGAGTGACTCTTTAACCGCATTCAATCTCATTTCATCGCGTGCACAAAGAGCAACATCTGCTCCTGCTTTTAAAAACTCTTTGGCAATTTCCAGACCTAGACCTTGGTTGGCCCCAGTAATAATTGCTTTCCTTGCTTTTAAACTTAAGTTCATCATAAAATTACCTCCTCCCTACAGCATAGTAACGAGTGGCCCCGGCCTTTCTCATAGGCATCTCAATGAAGCCATTGGGATCGATGATGACTTTATCTTTTAATTTAAGATACACCTCATCTCCCCACTCCTTGAACTCACTCCACTCTGTAGAGACCACAATCGCATCACACCCTTCAATCTGATCACCATCATGCACGCTGGTCACTAGTTTAAAAAGATCAAAATACTCTAATGGCAATCTCTTTACCGCAGGATCATAGGCAGAGATGGTCGCTCCAGAGGCGATCAAACTCTTGATCAGCTCTATGGAGAGAGAACGCCTTAGTGTATCGGTATTGGGCTTATAAGTTAATCCTAAGACTAAAATACGTTTTCCAAAAAGTGTTCCTAAAACCTTTTCGCACTTTTCCTTTACCCAATTTTTATGACGATCATTACTCTCTTTTACGGAAGGAATGAGCTTTAAAGGGATATTGGCAGATGCCGCCAAACCCTTGAGGAATTGAATATCCCTTGCCAGTGTTCCTCCAGAAAAGGCCGTGCCGGCACCAACGTAGGCCTTAGGGCCAATACGCTCTTCGCTCTTAAGCCCACGCGCAACCTCTTTAGCATTGGCCCCATACTCCTCACATAAAAGCGCAATCTCATTAGCAAATACCACAGAGGTTGCGAGAAAAGAGTTGATCGCATGCTTTGTCATCTCGGCCGATTCGATACTCATCCACTCTAAGCGTGTTGCGGGCACAATGGTTTCAAAGAGTGGGCGAAACAACTCCACTTCACTACTGTTGCTACCAACAATAATACGATCGGGATTTAAAAAAACTTGCAACGCCTTTCCTAAACGCAAATTCTCAGGGGAGACAGCAAAGTGTGCACGCTTCGAAGGATAATGTTTTTTATAATGATCTTGGGCCCTTCTGGTAAAACCAATCGGCACTTGAGAAGAGACCAGCACACGCACCCCTTCTGGGAAATAGGGCATGAGCATCACTATTTGATTAAAAACAAAATCTGTGTCTGCTTCATCATTTTCATTCACCGGAGTATCAAAGGTGATCCATATTACCTCTGGAGCAAAATCCACCAGCGCCGTGTGATCTTTGATGGAGTGAAAGCTGAGTTGCTCTTGCTTGTCCCTGCAGAGTCCTTCAGCAATCATCTCATCTAGGCCTGGTTCAAAGAGCGGGGCCCGACCACCGCGCAGCTCCTCTACCGCTTTTTGCTCACCCTCCAGTCCCATTACTCGATGGCCTAGATGCGCCAGTGCTGCCGCAGTTACTGAACCTAGATGCCAAAGTCCTACAACACAAATTTTCATTATAATTCCTTATTAAAAGCTGAAGCAAACAGATGGTGATTTTCTTTTAAAAAGTCGACGGTCTTTTCGACGGCCTCTAATATTTTGTACTTCGGGCGCCACCCGAGTTCACGAATTTTTTTTGTATCCAAATAGATGAAAGGATTATCACCAACCCATCCGCGATCACCACCACTGTAGGTGAATTTAGGATTGACGCCAAGAGAGCGACAGATGGTGCGGGCGGAATCATTGACTTCACAATACTCATCGGTACCAAGATTAAAGATATGTGTTTTCCCCTTGGAGTTCGTATGCAATTGATCAATGGCCAAAAACATTCCATCAATACAATCGTGAATATACATGTACGATTTCTTTTGATGGCCATCGCCCAAAATATGCAACTCTTGCGGACTCTTTTTTAATTTAAAAAAGAAGTCCAAAACGTGGCCATGGCCATAGCGCTCCCCTAACACCGATACAAAACGAAAGATAAATCCGTTGATCCCAAAACCTTCAGCATAAGCTGCAATCATCCCTTCTGCTGCAAGTTTTGAAGCACCATAGAGGGAGGTTTGAGTGGGAAAAGCGGCATTTTCTGCAGTGGGAATTTGTGGGTGCTCTCCATAGACCGAGCCAGTAGAAGAAAAGGCGATGCCTTTCACTCCACAATGCCTCATCGCCTCCAGTACGTTATAAGTAGCGATGGTATTTTGCTCAAGATCGCGCCGTGTGTGCTGTAAACCAAAACGGACATCGGCATTGGCGGCCATATGAAAAACAAAGTCGTGCCTCTCCATACTTCGAACCAGTTTCATCTCATCGAGAAGATCGCCCTCGATAAGTTTAAAGCGAGAATTTTTAAGTGCTGGTTGCAAATAGGCCTTAAGCCCAGTGGAAAAATTGTCGTAGCAGGTAACCTCATGCTGATCAGAGAGGGCCAATAATCGATCCACAATATTGGAGCCAATAAAGCCAGCACCGCCAGTAACAAAATACCTCATAGTTTGTATTCCTCAAATGTTATTCTATTTTTGTGATGATTTTCACAACTTCATGAAGACTTTTTACTACAAAATCACGGCCCACAGCTTGACCTTCACTCTCTCCGCGATAACCATAATCGATGAAGATAGTTGTAGCTCCAACCGCCTTCCCCGCTTGCATATCTTTTGTCCGATCACCAATGACAAAACTTTTTGTGAGGTCAATATCAAAATCTCGCTCCCCCATCTTTAACATTCCCGGGAGAGGCTTACGGCATTCACAGCGATCGACATCGTCGTGAGTACAGCAATAGTATCCATCGAGATGCAGTTCATGCTTGACCATCTCATTAATCTGCAAAACTTCAGCAGCATTGGCCTTTTTACGAGCAACATCGGGTTGATTGGTAAACATGATGAGTATAAAGCCAGCACTCTTGAAGTGTGCACAGACGCTAGCAGCACTGGCAATAAACTTTACCTCACTCCTCATAGTAGCAGCAAACGGTTTGCCCTCGCGAACGATCGACTCAATTAACACACCATCACGATCAAAAAAAATAGCAGGCCTCGACATTAGCGAAGACTCTCCCATTTCGTGCTCTTATTTTTTAATGTAGGGTGAGAGACCAAAAGGTGCAATACCACCGATTGAAACGATTCAGAGTGAGGAGTTCGATGAGCGTCATTGACAATGGGAATCACGATCACCTTCTCCGAGGATTTGGCGGTAAACCCATCAGCACGGCCAACAATTCCCAAAATATCAGCACCCACCTCTTTGGCAAACATGACTGCGCGAACGATATTAGGGCTTACATTCCGCTCTAAATCGCCGCCACCCACCGAAAGTACAAAAATAGCGTCTTTTGAAGAAAATTTGGAGGTCTTTAGCCACTCAATAAAGATGGTGTCCCAACCTTCATCATTGGTTCTTGCGGTTAGCTCAGAGACGTTATCAGTCGGTGCATAGGTCTCGATCCCACAAAGCTTACGAAAATCGTTGACAGCATGGCCGCAATTTCCGGCACTACCACCTACTCCAAGAAAAAAGAGTCTCCCACCGCGTGATCGTAAATCATCAAGCGTGGACACCACTGCTTCCACCACCGGAGAAGCTTGAATGAGTTCATTTGCAGTACGAATGACCTCTTGAAAATAGTCACTTGAAAATGAAGGTAAAGATGATAATGACGTTGTTTTTGGATTGTTCATTACAACTTTTTAACAATAAAACTATTGTTAATCTAGCACTATTTTATGTTGAAAAGCTCTACCTCAAAGACCAAGGTTGCGCCAGCAGGAATCACGGGTGGCATCCCGTGGTCACCATAGCCAAGATCAGAGGGAATCACTAACATCACTTTGCCGCCCTCTCCAATAAGCTGTAGCCCCTCTGTCCATCCCTTAATCACGCGATTAAGCGGAAAGGAGATCTTCTGATTTCTATCGTAAGATGAGTCAAAAACATTCCCATTGATCAAAGTACCGCGATAATGTACCTCAACAGTGTCTGACGCTTTGGGTTTTTTAGAGCTACCCTCTGCAATAATCTTATAGGCAAGGCCCGAAGCACTCTTCATTCCACCCTCATTGGCCACGAAACTCTCAAGATAAGCACTGCCCAAGGTTTTGTTTTCCTTCATCATAATAGAATTACTCCATCTAAAAGTTACAATAAAAATAATTAAATTCGTCTAACATAGATTCCCCATCAAGAAAAGTAGCTTTATGGGCCTATTCATTTATTTTGTAAATTTTTTTAGTGCATTTTCAATAGTAGTGTAGGTTTCTAATGGGAGACCACTAAGCTCAGAAATCTCTTTTTCCGATAATGACTTAAATCCATAATGCTCTTTGATGGTATTTAACTCCTCTTTAGATAAATCTTTTAACTCTAAAATGGTATCAATAAGTTCCATGGCCAAATCCAAACGCTTTTGTCTTCGATGAACCACTTCCGGTGCATGCTTTGCAAGTAACTTAGCATCCTCACTCAAATTCAGCTCCTCTTGCTCTTTCTGAATTTCCGTTTTTCTTTTCTTTGCTTTTCGCATGATTTCTTCATAGTGTTTTTGTGTCTTCTTGTATTGTTTAGGTTTGTAGCTAATAAATCCCAACACCTTCGCATCGGCACTTTGCTTGGTCAAAACCTCATGATGCTTACTATACAAAACGATGACCTTTTGAAGCAAATCAATATCATCATCTGCAATATTGCTGTAAATAGTTGCTAACTGCTTCTCGCTCTTTTTAATCCACTCCAAGGAGAGATCTTCTATCTCCACATCTTTTCTCTTTTCTACAGCATTTAAATTATGCACCAAATTTTCTAATGTTGGTGCTGCAAAATCCCTCTTTTCTTTGAGATACTCTGGATTCCTCTCCTCTACTTGAATTAAAGTTGGGTTATCTACAACTGCACGAATGCCTTCAACCAATTCTGCAATATTTTTCTTCGCACTCTTGTAATACCCCTTCACCACCTCAGCGTTCACTTTGGAATTTTGAGTATCGCTGCTTGTTCCCGGATCGGCAATATGTAAAAACTCCGTGGACTCTCTAATTGCATCAACAACTTCACTATCTCTTGAGCGAATAATCAAATCGTTACTTTTACCACCCAAAAGGGTGTGAATGGCCGCAAACCCTTTGAGACCATCTTTTCCTAACGAGTGGATAAAGTTCATAAGCTCTGCTGCTTGTGCATCCTGCCCTTGATGATTTAATTTACTTACAAGTTTAGTAAGAATGGCCTCATCAAGCCCAGTTCTGGTGGCCGCCTCACGAATCGCATCCGATCCATCTCCGAAAGAATTTTTCTGCAAAAGATTTTCAATATCTTTCGGATAAATCGTCCGCTCTAATGTGATCTTTAAATCTTGCTTATGCCCTGATGTTTTAAACGAATCAAGCACGCGGCCAAAGTTGGTATTAACCTCATCGATAATGGCATTATGCTCTTCACCTCTAACCTTATTCTCTGTAAACTCTGCCCTCAAGGTAATCCCATCCGGATAGCTGATCGTCTCTTCAATTCCCTCCTTCATATCCTGGCGATAAACAGTCTTCACACTGGCGTAGATGGCCTTCTTACGGTAACCTTTCCTGATCTTGTCATTGGAAATCTCCATCTGCCAGGTTTTATATTCAATGGCCTCATTACCATTGGTGGTCACAATAGTAGGCTTCGCTTTCAAAAGACCTTTTTGCAAATCGTGCCATGGCGAAATCATCACCGATCCAGTTACGCGAGTAGCAGGGCTAATTTGACTAGAAAAAAATGTTTGTGTGATCCCCTTCTTATCCAAGATGGGTTTATTCTTTCTTAAGCTACCAAGCACGCGAATCGCCTCATTCATACTTTTTTGGTTACTGCTGGAGAGGTCTGTCATATCGGCAAGATAAGGAATTCGCCCGGTCTCTATAAAATCTTTATAGTAGTTTTCTGTCTCCTCTTTATCAAAATCAAAGACAAAATTGTATTGCAGCGATTTTAAGAGCTCCTTGGCATAGCTTACCCCTAATGCATTGGCAACCACCAAGAAGATCCCGGAAGATTCTAACTTGGTCGGACTAATCCCCACTAGTACTTTGCGATCTCCTAAGCGAGTAACTTCCAACTCAAACTCCCCATGCAAGGCCTTGGCATATCCAAGCTGGGCCACATCGATTCCTGTAATCGCAGCAAGCGACAAGACAATCGCTCCAGAAAGTGTTCCACTCACCGACATCTTCACTCTCTCTCCTGGAGCAAATTTCAGGGGGTGCATAACATCCAATTTCTCAAACTCACGATCGACATTAATCTTTTCAAATATTCTATGGAAGGCATGAATCTGATTTTCCTCCTTAAACTCCCTCGCCTCTTTGCTATCATCGACCCAAAGTGTATGCTCCAGCTCTTTATTTTTTTGATACTTAAGCCTTACAGAAGTAGCAATCGGAACGGGAACTCCTGCATCAGCAGGACTAACTCCTAAATCACCTCTGACCATATACCCATTTTTATACGTTACATTCAGCTGATGTTTTCCTCGCAGCTCTTTGATAGGACCATCTTCAGGGTATTGCGCCAACCATTGCACTTCACGATCTTTACTAACCGCCACTATCCCTTTTGCAGCAAGCGCAAAAGAGGGTGTGGTGACACCAGCAGTAAGCGCTCCTCCAACCGCATCTCTCTCAATAAAAGCAGCGGCACCAACTCCCGCCACATGTTTCCCCTCCTCATCCAAGTTGTGGGAAAAGTTTCCACCAACACCATACCAGCCAGGCATCAAAAAGGCCCATCCACCAAAGGCCATATCGGGAGTATTTACACCTCCAAAGATGGTAAGCCCAGTATTGTCAACAGTCGCACCAGCGTTGTGAGAGCGTTCATCGAGCGGTGAAAAATTAGCATTTAAGGTTAGTCCCCTTGCCGGATTATAAAAGTATTTATTGCCATCTTTGTTGTAAAAATATCCTGGTGTAACTGTAACTGCCGCCACCGGATTGACCCCAGTTCCTGCAATGGAAGGAGCAGCACTAAAGATAAAAGAGGTCACATAGGAGTGGACAATATTGCCACTAAAATTAGAGGCAAATTGCTCATCGATACTTTTGGCCCTACTCTTATAATCAAAATTTTGGTTATCTTTAAAAGCACGCACACTTCCATCCTCAAACTTAATCAGCGCCTCCTCAATCGAAATATACTTTTTCTTTAAAAGCTCCTCCAATGTTGCATAAACATTATTACCCGTTTTGGTACTGGCAACGGGCATATAGTAGCGCTCTAAAATCCCTGAGGTTTCAATAAAATCTTTCAAGCATTTTTGTTGCACCTGTAAACTTCGTTTGAGTTCTGCTTGAAATGCTGGTTGTTTTCGCCATTTTTTGGAAAACTCTGCTGAGCACACCTCCTCATCGGGTTGTACCTTTCCATCAATGATAAGTTGAATCGCCTGATGAATGTCCACTTTTACAAACCTAATCGCCTGATACAAATTGTAGTCGCGCTTAATGCTTACTTGATCACGCTGATCATCCACTGCGATTTTAAAATTTTTACAGACCGAGACCATCGGCCTTAACACCTGCTTACTTTGCTCCAAAACCGTCTTTAAAAAGAAATTGGTGTTTTCTAAATCTTTGACCTCTTGGCAGCTCTGATCTGGATTCCCGCCTGGGCCATCTGAGACCTTTAGTAGATCACCACCACTGAGCATATCTAACAAACTTTTTCCAAATTCAGAATTTACTTGTGCAGCAGCACTTTCCCCCTCTGTTCCAGCTCTTGCCTGAAGAACACTTCCTAGAAGCAGCGACATCAAAATTAAGATCAAAATAAAAACTTTCATAGTCACAACCTTCCCTTTGAAAAGCAGTTCATTAATTTACAGTTCGTTATTTTACCACCACTCGCCATTTTTCCTCTACTGCACCAAATTTCAAGCATCTAGCTGCTGATTCTTTTTTTTTCTGCCCTAAAAAGTTGCCAAATTTGCAAATTTTGAGCTACTTTAATTTTCTATTAAACAAGGAGTATTTATGACACCCGTAAAAGTAAGCATCATGGCCCTACTCATTTCAACACTTTTCTCCAGTTGTGCTACTGTTGGAAAAAATTTTGAATACAATCGTTCGAGGGAACTGGAGCTTGGTAAAACCAGCAAAAGTGATGTCCTAAAACTTTATGGTTCTCCCTTTCGTGTAGGTATTAATAGCGGTGCCCTCCAGTGGAGCTACAACTACTACACCTACAATGCTTTCTCTGATACTCAAACCAAAGACCTGGTAATTCTTTTTGATAATGATGGCAAGGTAAAACATTATGAATACAATTCATCTTATGAAGAAGATAAAGTGAAAATGCTTGCGAAATAATCGATTGAATGGGATTAGATTAGATTAGGTTCGATTAGAAGAGAACTCCAACTCCAAAAGTAACTTTTGTTTCATTGACATCTTTTTTCTTATACTGACTTGTTGTAGTTCCTGCAGTTACATTGGTCACATCGTATTCGCCACCAAAGGTATAACCAAGACCAAGTGATCCCATCACATTTTTGGTAAACTCATACTTGCCATCAATACCAAGAGCAATATCAGTATGAGATTTTTCTGTTAAGGTATTGGTTGTCGTTGGTGCAATCACGCTTGCATAGGTGTACTCTCTCTTACCTACCAAAAGAAAATCTGCTCCAAAACCCATGGAGAAAGCTGGCATAAAGAAGTAGTTTCCTGCAAGACCAAGAGCGATGTCATTGTGTGCTTTGAGCTTCTCTTTTAAATTAACATTCTGTCCGGCAGCGTTGGTATCTGCTTTTAACAGATACACATCGTGCTCGAACATATAGTTAAGCCCTAAGAGACCTTTCCACTGGAATTTTCCGACATTAGTTCCCACTTCTGATCCCAGTTTCATAGCATGAGCAGAGTAAGCATTGCCCTCGTCAGCTTTGTTGTTGCCGCCTGTCTGAGGAGCATAGCTATATGATTTCTCATCATCACCTAAGCGAAAATCAAAACCCAGTTGGAAATCTAAGTTTACTGGTTCTTCTTCCATCACACGATAGCGACCATTAAGTCCAATATTTTGTAGGCCCTTATCATCAGTTTTTGCTTCCAATTGATTGCCTGTATCGGCAACACCATTGGTTGTTCCAGATTTGTTCTCAACAGTGCTGGTCATTTGATAGTTAATATCAAGGCCAAGGCTCAATCTCTCCATTAGTCCATAATCTAGTGAATTTTTCAAAACCCATCTTTCCGTATCAAATTTACTGGTAGTTTGAGTTACATTTGCACTCCCTAATCTTGAATAGTTGTTCTCATAATCACCAAAAGCATAATCAAGTTTACCGTAATACTGAAAGCCACCTGCTTTAGGCATGAACATAATATCAGATTGTTTCCCGTCGCTGGCCGCTTGTACTGATCCTACTAGTCCCAAAATCACTGCTGCTAACGTAAGCTTGCTCTTCATAAAAATCCTCCTCTAAAAGTTAGTCATCAAACTTAAATAAAGACCCGTAAAAAAACAAAAAATAACACTCCATATAATTACAATCCTAAATCATTCCTCTTGGTAATCAACAGCAAAAAACTGGAGCAAAATAGATTAGAATCAAAATCGCACCCCAAGCGATGCAAAGATCGAGGGGATATATTTATACTCCTGATAGAACTCATCAACTTCTTTGGCAATTTCTGCCTCAAGCTCCCTCTTGGCATTTTCAAACTCTGCCCTAAGCGAGGGAAGAAACATCATGAACAACAGATACTCACCACCAATACTAACCGTATAAGTAGGACGAGTTAATTTTGCAATTCCCACACCGCCACTGAAAAAAATGCCACTAGAAAATACATATTGGTATCCCACGGTTAGAGCATATACTTTTTCATCCAGTTCTCCTTTTCCCGTAAATACTTTAGAAACCAAAACTCTCCTTAGTGACTTACTATAAAGATCCCCTGTTACATTCGCAGTCAAATCCAACATGGCCATTCCCAGCTGGAAAAAAAGGCCCTCGTGAGCGTTACTCAGAGGGAAAAATCTTGCAAAAAAAGATGGCCCACCTAACTCATAAGTGGCCTTTGGGTGAACCTCAAAATCGGATCCTAACGAGACTTTCGGAAGTGTCAGCTTCTTCTGCATAATACTGTTAATGGGAAAAGTCCCCATTGCTGCACCAATCGAAGTGTATGGCAATCCTACAAACGCCGCTTCCAGTCCCATCAGTTGCGGCACACCGGCCACAGCACCAAGTTCAATGATCTTATCATAAGCAGATACACTGCTGATTACCATCAGCGCTGCCAACACGAAGATCCGCCCAATAGAAAAATGCATCTTTTTCAAACCTTAAAATCTGTTTTAAACACTTACACTTAAGAGATATCGGCCCTTACTCACTAAAAGAGAGAAAAAAACAGAAAATTGCTTTGGTGGAAAATTTTACCTTATTGTGATGATCGATTCAAACGTAAAGCTTCCCTCATCTAATCCGGAAATTTCAAAATAAATTCCCATCTTATTCGAGTTTTGAATCAACATAGGAAAAAAACCACGCTCTACAATCGTGCGTGGAACTTTAAATTGTAAGTCCACTTGTTGCTCTGAAATTTTACTAGTAATAGTGTAAACACACGATGTGTCCTTACAGAATTTAAGACCTACTTTTTGTAAATCGTTATTCTCACTACCTATTGTACGCGCGACCAGTGCCTCATCGTAGTGCGGAAATTGTTCAGATAGAAATTCAATGCCCTCCTGTTTCTGCCAATGATAAAAGATACCACTTCCACCCTTTACAAAACGATCAGCGCGCGCTGGTGCTATAGCAGTCATGGTGATGGTTGCGCGGTCTTCAAAGAAAACGATCACTGCATTCATCTGGATATTGATTTTAAAAAATAAAAATTTATAAAAAAAATTAATTTTTTCAGTGATACTATTCCCACCGCTATCTTTCTCTACAAAAAGAACTTTTGATTGAATATCATTTTCGGTAATGTTCATATTAAAAAAATTTTTAATATTTAGGCGCATCAACAATTTACCCTCTCGCACCACTAGTTTTTGTTGCTGCCCCAAAGAATACAATTTTTCCAAGAGGAGATGATTTTTAGGATGAAAGTAGTAATTGTATTTTGGAGTAGATATCATGCCTTGATCAGAGTATAATTTAGTGTCTGCGCTAACCAGTGTTCCTAGAGTTATGAATAGCAATAGAGATAGCATGCAACTTTTCATAAAACCTAGTCTACCACAATTAAAAAGGAGTTTTCTATGAGTTATGGTACTAGTCGTCCCCCGAATATTGACTTCAAGGCCATGGGGGGCCTTCTCGCTCTTGGTATTATCGGTGTCATTATCCTTATAATCGTCTTCACCTCTTCCTACATCATCGACCCTGGGCACAGAGGTGTTTTAATTACCATGGGAAAAGTACATCCCCAATTTGCCCCCGAAGGCTTTGGTTTTAAAATGCCGCTCCTTACCTCCGTGATCTCTTTTCCTATCAGGCAGCAAACACAGGCCTTAAAAACCGAGTGCTACTCCTCCGACCTCCAGCAGGTCAACGTTTCACTAAAAATCCTCTTTCGAACTCCAGAGCAATCGGTGGTAAAAATCTATCAAGAGTATGCAGGAGACCCCTTTGACACTTTAATTGCTCCTAGAATTACTGAGGCGCTAAAAGATGTTTCTGCACTTCAAAGCGCAGAAATGATCGTTAAAAAACGCGACGACATCAAAGCCAAAACATTAGAATCTGCGAGACAAAAACTTGGGAATTTACTAACTGTTGAAGATATTGTCATTGAAGATATCGCACTTACTCCCGAGTTAGAGGCGGCGATTGAAGCAAAAATGGTTCAGGAGCAAGAGGCGGCCAAGGCAAAATTCACCCAGCAAAAGGCAGAGATAGAGGCAAACATTGCTATCATTCGAGCAAAAGGAGAAGCGCAAGCAATCCAAGTTCGTGGCCAAGCACTTCGTGACAATCCCGCACTGATTCAGCTACAAATCGTCGAGAAGTGGGATGGAAAAACACCAACAGTTGTTGGTGGTGGCACCGGCGGTGGCGCTAATATCCTACTCCCTTTAGGCAAATAAATAGCACTCCCGTAATCTTTGAAATTTGTATCTATTCAGCGTGTTCTGGATAAAAAAGAACATTCAGTTTATCAAATGGAGAGTATCCTCGTTTTTTCATAGTCATCAAATAACTTCTGATTCTACAAAAATATTTTGCTCCATTCATGGATTTGAATTGTCCTGAAATTTTTTGCTGAACTTTCACCATCCGTAAATCCCGTTCTGCTTGGTTGTTTGTAAAGGGCACGGGCCTATCTTTCATAAAGAGCAAAACTTCATCCTCAAAATCGATTAATCGATCTAATAAATTTCGCTCTTTAGTTTGCTTGGTTTTTCCTCTTTGACAACTACCTTTAGTTCTGGCCATTATAGGGCATTCTTCTCTAGCGTTTCTGAGAATTTCTCGATATCGGCGTATCTGCTTTTGTTGATCTGCCTCAGAAAGCAATCCTCCATGTTTGTCAACGAACTCATTTAGTTTTATAAGAAATTTCTTCATCGATTTGGCCCATTTTTGAGAGGTAAAATCAATAACCCATTGAAGTTCTCTGAGATGATGAGCATTGCAGAGAGCATGTTGACAATCATAACCAAGATAAGGTTTCCAATGATCGTGACAGAGAACTCCTTTGAAGTTTTTTATAACACCCAACTCGTCCATGGCTTCCTTACCCCTTTTTTCATGGGCAAAAAACAATGTAGATTTTGAATTAGCAAGAACATGCAACCAACATGTTTGCTCATTGATTGAGATGCCGGTTTCATCGGCATTTAGCAAGGCAGACTTACCTATGGTCTCGATCATTTCCAGTTCAAATGATTCTA